>JBMFSH010000147.1:0-500 GCA_049967655.1 Acidobacteriota bacterium | reverse complement strand
CTAGCCTGTCTGCCCGCCCTTGCCGACGGGCAGGCGGCCATTTCCGCAGACAGCACAACCAACCTGTCTGCCGCGAGCACGGCGGGCACGGCACAAACGCTGTCGTCTGCCTACACCGGCGCGGCCAGCACGGCGGGGGCGGTCGCGTCTCAGGATCAGCAATCTTCGCAGGCCGCTTATTCCGCTTGGCAGTACGATCTTTCGCAGATTGCCTACTACAACCAGCAACAGCAGCAGGCCCAAGACGCCGCCGCGCAGGCTCAGTATTGGACTGGGAAGGCGCAGCAGGACGACGACGCCTATCAGGCATGGATTGCCGCGACAAACGGGGCGCAGGCCGTCTCGGCGCAGCAGTCCGACGAGGCCGCCGCCCAGACCGCGGCTGCCCAGGCCGCACAGACCCAGCAGCAGTCGAGTTACACCCAACTGATGCAGAGCGACGTTCCGCAGGCCCAGGCGGACACTTCGGCGCAGGCAACCGTTCCGGGCAGCACGGACGC
>JBMFSH010000146.1:0-506 GCA_049967655.1 Acidobacteriota bacterium | reverse complement strand
CTTGTTGGGGCCGCCATTGGCGGTCTTGCCGGTGAGCAGCTTGGCCAGACGGTCGAAGGTGTCGCCTTCGACAATGCGCATCTGGTCGTTCAGGTCGAGGCGATAGCGCTTGAGTTCGTCATCGATGATCTGCTGGGCGCGCTTGTCGCGTGGAATGCCTTCGCGGGTGAACACCTGCACGTCAATGACGGTGCCGTACATGCCCGAGGGCACGCGCAGCGAGGTGTCCTTCACGTCGGACGCCTTCTCGCCGAAGATGGCGCGCAGCAGCTTTTCTTCCGGAGTGAGCTGGGTTTCGCCCTTGGGGGTGACCTTGCCCACGAGCACATCACCCGCTTCCACCTCGGCGCCCACGTAGATGATGCCCGATTCGTCCAGCCGCGCGAGCTGATGCTCGGACAGGTTGGGAATGTCGCGGGTGATTTCCTCGGAACCCAGCTTGGTGTCGCGCGCCGGAACGTTCAGTTCCTCGATGTGGATCGAGGTGAAGCGGTCTTCGGCCACCA
>JBMFSH010000145.1:0-507 GCA_049967655.1 Acidobacteriota bacterium | reverse complement strand
GGGATGTACAATGGGTTGCAATACCGCGAGGTGGAGCTAATCCCTAAAGCATCCCACAGTTCGGATTGCACTCTGCAACTCGAGTGCATGAAGCTGGAATCGCTAGTAATCACCGGTCAGCTATACGGTGGTGAATACGTTCCCGGGCCTTGTACACACCGCCCGTCACACCATGGGAGTTGATTCTACTGTAAGACGGTAGGCTAACCCGTTAAGGGAGGCAGCCGTTCATGGTAGGGTCAGCGACCGGGGTGAAGTCGTAACAAGGTAGCCGTAGGAGAACCTGCGGCTGGATCACCTCCTTTCTAATTTTTTAGGTGTTAATAAACCCACAAGCTCTTCATCTGGAATGATTGTTAAAGGTGCATAGCAAAGAAGCAGCCGGGCCTGTAGCTCAGCTGGTTAGAGCACTGTGCTGATAACGCAGGGGTCAGTGGTTCAAGTCCACTCAGGCCCACCAGTTAAGGGGGCTTAGCTCAGCTGGGAGAGCGTCTGCCTTGCACGCAG
>JBMFSH010000144.1:0-510 GCA_049967655.1 Acidobacteriota bacterium | reverse complement strand
CAGTTTCTGGGCTACAGCCTGACGTGGCACAAAGCCCCGAAGCTGCGGATCGCGCCGGCCAGCCTGAAACGGCTGGACGACAAAATCCGCGCAGTGCTCCAAGGCGCTGAGGGCGCAGCCTGACGACGGTCATCAACGAACTCAACCCGATCCTGCGCGGCTGGGCGGCGTACTTCAAGCTGACCGAGACCAAGCGGGCGCTGGAAGAGCGCGATGGCTGGATCAGGCGCAAGCTGCGCTGCATCCTGTGGCGACAGTGGAAACGCCCCTATACGCGCGCCAGGAACTTGATGAAGGCGGGACTGAGGCAGGAGCGGGCATTCCGCTCGGCGTTCAACCAACGCGGGCCGTGGTGGAACAGTGGCGCAAGCCACATGAACCAGGCTTACCCGAAGTCTTTCTTTGATCGATTAGGTCTGGTGTCGCTGCTCGATACGACGCGACGACTCCAGTGTGTTCAATGAACCGCCGGATGCGGAACCGCACGTCCGGTGGTGTGAGAGGGCGACG
>JBMFSH010000143.1:0-513 GCA_049967655.1 Acidobacteriota bacterium | reverse complement strand
ATGGTTTACGTCGCAGGGCGCTTCGCGCTAGCCTTCAGGCTGCGCGTCGTCTTTGACAGCCGCATCTTCCGCACTTGGAGAGTCTTCGCTATGCTCTTCTGCTTTGGCTGGCTCTTCGTTTGTTGAAGGTGACCTTCCGCCCCTTTTCTGCTGCTTTGAAGACCTCGCATTTGCAAAAAGCAGCGCAGGATCCTCCTCTGCAGTAGAATCTATCCACTCCTTTATGAATGTGGCGAAATTGCGCAGCGGCTTTGAATACCTGTCAGTAAATGAGTAGGCGCTGTTTTCATGCTTGAGTATACCCACTGTAACCCCGAAGTCCAAGTACCTTTTCCACGTTGCAATTGGCAGCTCTGAGCCGCAGTCCTTGAGGCGCAGCTCCTTGGCCTTCTTCACGGCGAGCAGTGCCTTGGCGAACCTGTATGCCTTGGTTTCGTTGTCGAAGTATGCCTTGGCAAGCTCCTTGACGCTAGGATTCTTGAGCTTTTCCTTGAGCGGAGCGTCCTCGAATTC
>JBMFSH010000142.1:0-524 GCA_049967655.1 Acidobacteriota bacterium | reverse complement strand
CCGAACGTCGGATTCCTAACCAAGCTGTACCTTCAGTTTGTCGGCACCGTTAACACGGGCGCCACTGCTCCCACGCCTTTCACCGATTGGCGATATCCTTTTTCGCTTGCCAATCGAATCAACGTTTCCGCCAACGTAGGCAACACGGACGTTATCACCGTTTCCGGCCCGATGGCGAAACTGATTGATTCGACGTATCGCCGATCCCCCGAATTTGCGGCCACGTCGCCGGCCGCTCCCGTTGGATTGCAGAGCGTCGCCGTCCCCTCGACGTATGCGGCCAGTACTACGCCGGCGTTGTCTTTTGTCATTCCTCTTTATGTAACGCCTAACGACGGAAGCAATTTCGACGAGGGCGCAATCAATCTGCAATCAACCGAACTTCAGGTCAACGTCAATTTGTCTCTCGGTTCTGAGGCAAGCATTTTCTCTACTCCTGGAACGGCTGCCATTACGGGAGTCTGGAATCTGTACTACAAGTATTACGAAGTGCCCGATCCGACTCAAGTCGCCTATCCAGTGGC
>JBMFSH010000141.1:0-530 GCA_049967655.1 Acidobacteriota bacterium | reverse complement strand
CGAGCTTGGGGATGCGGCCGTAGGCGTCGATCAGCCGCTGGGTGAATTCCTTGGGATGGCTGGTGGTGTAGCGGATGCGCGCAATGCCGTCGATCTCGGCCACGCATTCCAGCAGGAAGGCGAAATCCTCGCCCTCGCCGCCGCGCCAGGCGTTGACGTTCTGCCCCAGCAGCGTGACCTCGCGCACGCCCAGGCTGGCGAGTTCGGCCACCTCGGCCAGCACATCGACCAGCGGGCGCGACACTTCCTCGCCGCGGGTGTAGGGCACCACGCAGTAGCTGCAGTACTTGCTGCAGCCTTCCATGATCGAGACGAAGGCGCTCGGCCCCTCCACCCGCGCCGGCGGCAGGTTGTCGAACTTTTCGATTTCTGGAAAGCGGATGTCCACCTGCGCCCGGCCCTGCGCGCGGCGCTGTGCAATCAACTCGGGCAGGCGGTGCAGCGTTTGCGGGCCGAACACCAGATCGACATACGGCGCGCGTTTGACAATCGCCTCGCCCTCCTGGCTGGCCACGCAGCCGCCCACGCCG
>JBMFSH010000140.1:0-545 GCA_049967655.1 Acidobacteriota bacterium | reverse complement strand
GTAATCGCGGATCAGCCATGCCGCGGTGAATACGTTCCCGGGCCTTGTACACACCGCCCGTCAAACCACCCGAGTTGAGGATACCAGAAGTCATTGGTCTAACCGCAAGGGAGAAGATGCCGAAGGTAGACTCAGTGAGGGGGGTTAAGTCGTAACAAGGTAGCTGTACCGGAAGGTGCGGCTGGATCACCTCCTTTCTAAGGAGAAAAGGTAGCTGCCCGTTTTTGAATGAACTAAGGGCTCATAGCTCAGATGGTTAGAGCGCACGCCTGATAAGCGTGAGGTGGGTGGTTCGAATCCACCTGAGCCCACGGGGATGTAGCTCAGAGGGAGAGCATCTGCTTTGCAAGCAGGGGGCCGTCGGTTCGAATCCGATCATCTCCAGCGGTCATTGAAAACTGAATAGAGCAAAGGTTAAGGTATGAAGGGCGCGCGGTGGATGCCTAGGAAACGGGAGGCGAAGAAGGACGTGGCAGGCTGCGAAAAGCGACGGTGAGCTGCGAGCGAGCGTTGACCCGTCGATGTCCGAATGGGGAAACCCACCC
>JBMFSH010000139.1:0-571 GCA_049967655.1 Acidobacteriota bacterium | reverse complement strand
CCTGACGTTCACCGACGACCCATCCCTCCTCAGGGGATCGGACTTCGCCTTCATAACGGTTGGCACCCCTTCGAGGGAGGACGGCTCCATCGACCTGAGGTACGTCAGGTCTGCGGCTAGGACCGCCGGGGAGAACCTGTCGGAGGGGAAGAGGGAAATCATAGTGGTGAAGAGCACCGTGGTGCCCGGCACGACCATGGGGGCGGTGAGGGAGGAGGTGGAGGCAGGTTCTGGGAGGAAGTTCCCGAGCTTCGGGCTAGCCTCGAACCCCGAGTTCCTTAAGGAGGGGAGCGCCGTTCAGGACACCTTTCACCCGGACAGGCTGGTCATAGGGGAATCCGACAAGGAAGCGGGGGAAGCGCTTCTCTCGCTCTACGAGGCGTTCTTCGGGGCTTCGGGAGAAGGAGGGAAAGAAGGAGAGGGGAAGGGCGCGGGGACGGGGACGGGCAAGGAGGGGAAAGGAACGGAGGACAAGCCCCTTCCGCCCCTGGTGAGGACGACCCCAGAGAACGCCGAGATGATCAAGTATGCCAACAACTGCTTTTTAGCGATGAAGGTTTCCTTCGCGAAC
>JBMFSH010000138.1:291-572 GCA_049967655.1 Acidobacteriota bacterium | reverse complement strand
CGAGGCGCCGACGCTGCTGCCAACCCTCAAGAAGGTTCTCGAGCGCTACAGTTATATCCGCCGCCTAGTGGTCGTGGCCGACCGCGGCCTGCTGTCTCTGGACAACATCGAGGAGCTGCGCCACATCACCTTGCCCGACGGCCAGCCGCTGGAGTTCATCCTGGCCGTGCCGGGGCGTCGCTACGGCGAGTTCACCGAGATCTTGCAGGCGTTCCAGGACAAGACCCAAGAGGCCGCCAGCGAGATCATCGACGAGGCCCGCTGGCAGGACCTGCGCCTGG
>JBMFSH010000138.1:0-281 GCA_049967655.1 Acidobacteriota bacterium | reverse complement strand
CGAGGCGCCGACGCTGCTGCCAACCCTCAAGAAGGTTCTCGAGCGCTACAGTTATATCCGCCGCCTAGTGGTCGTGGCCGACCGCGGCCTGCTCTCGCTGGACAACATCGAGGAACTGCACCACATCACCCTGCCCGACGGCCAGCCGCTGGAGTTCATCCTGGCCGTGCCGGGGCGTCGCTATGGCGAGTTCACCGACATCCTGCAGGCGTTCCAGGCCAAGGCTGCGACCGCGACCGATGAGATCATCGGCGAGGCCCGCTGGCAGGACCTGCGCCTGG
>JBMFSH010000136.1:0-616 GCA_049967655.1 Acidobacteriota bacterium | reverse complement strand
CGACGCGGCGGCCGCGGCCAAGCTCTGGATCTGCCTGTCGGGTCCGAGCGAGGCCAAGGCGCGCGTGCAGCCGCTGGTGAAGGCCATGGGGCAGGGCTCCTTCGACTTCGGAGAGGACGCGGGGGCGGCGAACGTGGCCAAGCTCGCGGGCAACTTCCTCCTGGCGGCCGCCATCGAGTCCATGGCCGAGGCCTTCGCCATGGCGGAGCGGAACGGCGTGGACAAGGGGGCCGTGGCCGAGATGCTGGGCAAGAGCCTCTTCGCCTGCCCGGTCTACCAGAACTACGGCCGGGCCATCGCGGAGCAGCGCTTCCAGCCGGCGGGCTTCCGCCTGACCCTCGGGCTCAAGGACCTGAAGCTGGCCCTGGAGACGGCCCGCGCCGCGGGGGCCTCCCTACCCGTGGGCGAACTCGTTCGGGGGCGCCTGGAAGAGGCCGTGGCCAGGGGCCGCGCCGACTGGGACTGGGCCGCCCTCGCCCTGGGAGCCCTGGAAGGGGAATAGGAGAGTCGCCACCAAGACAACACGACACTGAAAAGACGGGCGAACCACAGAGGCACAGAGGCACGGAGAAACGACGAAGGGTCAGGGGAAAGGCCTACCACGGACCACGGGCAA
>JBMFSH010000135.1:311-622 GCA_049967655.1 Acidobacteriota bacterium | reverse complement strand
CGACCTATTTCGGAGAGAACGAGCTATCCCGGAACGCGATTGGCTTTTCACCGCTACCCACACCTCATCCAACGGTTTTGCAGCACCGACTGGTTCAGGCCTCCAGACAGTATTACCTGTCCTTCACCTTGGGCATGGGTAGATCGTTCCGCTTCGCGTCTGCCCCAAGCTACTTAACGCCCTATTCGGACTCGGTTTCCCTTCGGCTTCGTCTTTACCGACTTAACCTCGCCACACAACACAACTCGCAGGCGCATTAATCAAAAGGCATGCCGTCGCACTTCCGTGCTTCGACTTCTTGTGGACACGCG
>JBMFSH010000135.1:0-301 GCA_049967655.1 Acidobacteriota bacterium | reverse complement strand
CTTTTCACCTTTCCCTCACGGTACTACTTCACTATCGGTAAACGGGTAGTATTTAGCCTTGGAGAATGGTCTCCCCAAATTCAGACGGGGTTCCTCGAGCCCCGCCTTACTCAGGTTCCACCTTAAGACTCCTCATGCCTTTCGCCTACAGGACTTTCACCTTCTTCGGTTGAACTTCCCAGTTCATTCGACTAAACATGATTGTGCCTCGATACTTCCACAGCAGTACCTCAGATGGCCCTTTAACCTCCCATACGCAACGCCTGTGGGCTATCACACGTATGTGATTTGGGCTTTTCCC
>JBMFSH010000134.1:0-627 GCA_049967655.1 Acidobacteriota bacterium | reverse complement strand
CTCAGCCCGAGCGCGTCCAGCGCCCTCTTTATCTGCTCGTCGCTCAGCCCCTCCTCCCTCAGCGCCTCGCGCACCGCCATCAGGATCTCCGTCGTGCTCCTGCCGGCGCGCTTGGCCGCGGCTATCGCCTCCCTGGCCTCCCTGAGCAGCTCCTCCGCCGCCTCCTTCATGGCCTCCTCCTCGCTCTCCGGCTCCTTCCAGTTGAACTCCGGGTACTCCTGCTCGAACACCTCGAAGTTCTCCGAAAGGGTCGCCGACGAGTCGGCGATCGCCTCCCAGTCCACGATGTCGAGCGGGACGCCGGGGTTCCACTTCTGGAAGTAGTACTTCAGGCACTTTATCAGGCAGTCCTTGCTTATCTGCCTGTCGAAGGGACACGGACACCCCGGGGACTTGACTCCACCCTCTTCCTCTCCCTTTCCCTTGCCCCCCTGCGCCGACGGCTGACCCGCTCCCTCCTCCGGGGCGAGCACGCCGCCGAGCGGTGGCTTGGCCTCGCCCTCCCCGACCGGCGTCAGCTTTCCCCCGGGGCCGACCTCAAATGCCTTGAATTTCACGCTGGTTACCCGCTCTCCCTTGGCCTTCTTGGCCTCGTTGATCCATATGGAGCGTATGTACTCATCGTAC
>JBMFSH010000133.1:0-676 GCA_049967655.1 Acidobacteriota bacterium | reverse complement strand
ACTCCCCAACCAAAGCTCCAAATCCTTGCAAGCTCGCAAAGACACCGCAGGAACGTGAGGCCGCAACAATCCGTCGCGGATTTAAAATCCTCGATGCGCGCCTCAACGACGAGAAACAGGATCTGCTTATTACCGCCCAAGCTCTCATACTGTGTGGCTTGCCATACAAGCCTCTTGCCGGGGCGCATTACCAGAGGCAGGCCCAAACGGCCCAAGGGCTTGTCCGGCTAACCGTGAGCGCGCTGGATCCAGAAACGCCGTTGCCCTTCGGTAAGGACCGCGTGACCCTGGCCTGGCTCACTACCAAGGCGATGCAAAAGAGCGAGCCGGTGGTGGAGTGGGAATCCGCCTCGGAATTTTTTGACCTCTTTCACCTTGATAAAGGCGGAAAAGGCTACCGGCTCTTTTGGGAAAGCTGGAAGCGTTTGGCAAAGGCGGCATTCGTTCTTGAAACTATTCACGACGGACACGATTCCGGGCGGGTTGCTCCAATTCTCGAAAGCTGGGATCTCCCAACTCTTGGTGACCGGCGGCAAGAGGAGAAGGGCCTTGTTCTATTCCCTGGAATGCGCTACGGCGTCAAGCTAGGCCAGACCCTCTGGGAACACCTCAAAGCCCACCCCGTGCCTTTACCGCTGGAGGTTATGAGGGAGTTTCAGGATGAGCCGAAGGCATG
>JBMFSH010000132.1:0-738 GCA_049967655.1 Acidobacteriota bacterium | reverse complement strand
TATACATGACGTCCTAATTAGTTGCGCATCATAAGACAACCTCCTATACTGCCACTAAGGAGGTTAGCCTGATGCGAAAGTTGGAGATCAAGGACGCAGAAACGATCGGGATGGCGGTTCGAGACGAGATTGGCAGATCGGAAGAAGCCCGCTACGACCACAGGCTTCACGGGATTTTGTTGGCCTGCTCGGGAAAAGGGTGTTACGAAATATCGCGGCTGCTTGGGCACAGCCCCAGGACGATTGAGAGTTGGGTTCATAGGTTCGAGGAGAGTGGATTTGCCGGCCTGCGGGAGGAAGAACGCCCCGGGCGGCCCTGCGCGTTGGACGAAAAGGCCATGGAATCTTTAGGCCAGCACCTGAGGAAGAGCCCCAGATCCTTCGGCTACCACCAGAACCTATGGGACGGAAAGCTCCTCAGCCACCACATCAGAGAAGCGTTCGGCGTCACGATGGGCGTCCGCCAATGCCAGCGGCTCTTTCGGAAACTCGGGTTCCGCAGGCGGAAACCGCGGCCGCTGATCGCGAAGGCCGACCCTCTGGCCCAGCGGGCGTTAAAAAAACCTGCGGAGGATAGCGAAAGCCAATGAAGTGGATCTGTGGTTTGAAGACGAGTGCCATTTCCAGCAGCATGGGTCGAGGTGCGCGATGTGGGTCCCGCCGGAGGTGAAAGACCCCGTCGTCCTTCATGCCCCGACCCGGAAGAGCCTCGCACTCTTCGGGGCCGTTCGGCCGCCG
>JBMFSH010000131.1:0-740 GCA_049967655.1 Acidobacteriota bacterium | reverse complement strand
AGCTGCAGGAGGAGGAGTTCTTCGCCACCCGCAGCCCGCTGGTGGCGCAGGCCCGCAACAAGGCCGAGCGTGCCCAGCGCATCGAATGGTTGCGCGAGGGCGTGCTGCTGCACCGCGTCAACCCCGACCTGGAGCGCGCCGAGGGGCTGACACCCCCCAACCGGACCGAGATGGCGCTGTACACCAGCTTCATCGAGGCGCGGCGTGCCGCCGAGGCGGCGAGTCTCTTCGCGCACGACGGCGGGCGATATCCACTCACCGGCGTGGGCGACGTCAACACCTACGCACTGTTTGCCGAAACCCTTTTGCAGGCAACCGCGCCCACGGGCCGCGCCGGCTTCATCGTGCCCACCGGCATCGCCACCGACGACTCGACCAAAGCCTATTTCGGCCACATTGCGCGCCTAGGCCGGCTCGCCAGCCTGTACGACTTTGAAAACAGCGAAGCCGTATTCCCAGCAGTGCACCGCAGCTACAAGTTCTCGCTGCTCACCCTCGGCCCGGCGCGCGAGGCCGAGTTCGTCTGCTTTGCCACCCGCGTGGAGCAGCTTGCCGACACCCGCCGCCGCTTCACGCTCACGCCCGACGAATTCGCCCTCATCAACCCCAACACCCGCACCTGCCCGGTGTTCCGCAGCGAGCGCGACGCGGCGCTGACCAAAAAGCTCTACCGCGCTGCGCCCGTGCTCATCGCCGAAGGCGAGGCGGACGACGACGGCAAGGTGCTGCGCCCCGAGGTG
>JBMFSH010000130.1:0-766 GCA_049967655.1 Acidobacteriota bacterium | reverse complement strand
CATAGCGCGCAGGCAAATCCACGCGCTGAAGGTAAGCCGTGACGGGGAGTGGCGCAGCGATGCGTTGCGACGGTATGGATTCACACTGCCGAGAAAAACCGCTAAGCGATGAAGGCTTTCAAACCGTTCTGTAAACCGACACAGGTGGGCTGGCATAGAATGCTAAGGGGGACGAGATAACTTCCGCTAAGGAACTAGGCAAAATGGCCTCGTAACTTAGGGAGAAGGGGTGCTCGAATCTGTGGGCAACTGCAGAATCGAGCCGCAGTGGAAAGGCCCAGGCGACTGTTTACCAAAAACACATGACTCTGCGAACTCCGAAAGAGGAGGTATAGGGTCTGACGCCTGCCCAGCACCGGAAGGTTAAGGGGAGCCGTGATGAGCGGTGAACTGAAGCCCCGGTAAACGGCGGCCGTAACTATAACGGTCCTAAGGTAGCGAAATTCCTTGTCGGGCAAGTTCCGACGTGCATGAATGGCGTAACGATCTGGGCACTGTCTTAGCGGGAGGCTCGGTGAAACTACAATCCGGGTGAAGATGCCCGGTACCTACGGCTAGACGGAAAGACCCCATGAAGCTTGACTGTACCCTGATATTGTGCTTTAGCGCATCATGTACAGGATAGGTGGGAGGCTGAGAACCGTTCTCGTCAGGGGACGGGGAGCCGGCGGTGGGATACCACCCTTGATGTGTTGGAGTGCTAACTTGAGCCACTAAAGGTGGCAGAGGACAGTGTCAGGCGGGCAGTTTGACCCCAGTCAAACTG
>JBMFSH010000129.1:0-774 GCA_049967655.1 Acidobacteriota bacterium | reverse complement strand
CCCTACTACTACAACGCTGCCGACGTCTTGGTCGCGCCAAGCCTGGCGGAGGGCTTCGACGCGCCCGTGATGGAGGCGATAAACTCTGGCACCTCGGTTGTGGCCTCAGACATACCTGTTCACAGGGAGATAATGAGGGGAGGGGGGCGCCTTGTGGACCCAAACGACGTCGAGGGGTGGGTCGACGCGGTGGAGAAGGCCGCGGCGAGGAGGGACGACTGGTCGTTCCTGCAGGGCTACTACAGAAGGGAAAGGGCTAAGAGGGAGTACGAGAAGTTCTACGAGTCGTGGCGATCGATGACCGCAAAAAAAGGCGCGAGCGGGATGAAGGGCTGGATCAGAGGGCACGCGGGGCTCGTGGTCGTTCTGATTGCCTTCGCCGCCTACATGGCTTACTGGTCGTGGTTCTCGATAACAAGGTATTACGACCTCTTCGCCACGTACTGGGACCTCGGTGCCTTCCTCTCCTCCATGAGGCAGGTGATGGAGGGCCAGAACCTGTTAGTCTACGCCCTTGACAGGCCCTTCCTGTTCCTCCTTTCGCCCCTCATCGTTTTCAGGAGCGCCCCGCTCATGCTTGTCCTTCAGACCCTCTTCATAGGGGGAGGGGCCCTTCCCCTTTACGGGGTGGCGAGGCGCCACGTGGGGGAGGGGGCGTCGGTCGCCCTTTCGGTCGCCTACCTGGCCTACTTCCCGCTTGCGCCCGCCAACGCCTTCGACCTGCACATGCAGGCCTTCTTCCCGCTCCTGTTCCTGGCAGGCTACTACTTTTAC
>JBMFSH010000128.1:0-838 GCA_049967655.1 Acidobacteriota bacterium | reverse complement strand
GCCACCCCCTCTGGGCCGCGCTGACCTTCCCGATCCGCCCGCTGCTCTGGTCCTGGATCCTCATCAAGTCAGCCTGGAGGTACTACCACCGGGGCCTGGTTTGGCGGGGCCGGAGCTACGGGCACCTGGGCTGAACCCGGGCCGCGACGCCGGAGTCGCCCAGACGCGGCAGCGTGCTTCACCCAAGTGGACCCTCTATCGGCCGGCAAAAAAAGAGGGGCGCCCGAAGGCGCCCCTTGATGGTGCATTTGCGCTGTCTTTACTGTGCGACGACCGACACGTCGTCCATATACATGTTGTTGCCGTAGGCGCTCGTGGCCAGGAAGCCCAGGTAGACCGTCGAGCCCTTGTAAGTCGTGAGGCTGATGGAGTGCTGCTTCCAGCCCGTGGAGCCGTCGTACCGGTTGATGGCCGTGCCCACGCTGGTCCAAGTCGACCCGTTCGTGGAGACCTGGGGCTGGATCTTGTCGGCGTAAGCCGAGTAGCCCGTGTCGTGGTACATCCAGAAGGTCAACGTCACGGTGGTGTAGCTGCTCGCAATGGCGAAGCCCGAGGTCCGGTAGTAGCGCGTGGCCGAACCGCTGGAGGCGTTGTAGGAGTTGAACTTGGCCATGTGGGTGGGACCGTGGGGCGAGCACGTGGGATAGGTTCCCGAGGTGACGATGCTCCAGGTCCCGGCCGTTCCGGAGGTATCGGTCTGTGACCAGCCTGTGCTCGATTCGAAGCCGTTGCTGAAGAGCGTCGTAGCCCCGCCGGAGGAGGTGGCGGTGAAGTTCTTGCCCGTCTGGTTCGCCCCACTGATGGTCACCGCCAGGTTCGTCGGGCTGAAGGTATAGCC
>JBMFSH010000127.1:0-887 GCA_049967655.1 Acidobacteriota bacterium | reverse complement strand
CCGCCTATCGCCCCCGCCCTTATCCCCTTCTCGTAGATCGCGTCGATGTCCGGATTGGATATGGAGGGCGCGAAGGTCTTCTTAATCCCCCAGTTCTCGCCCACAAGCCTCCCTAGCTCCTCGAGGTCGCCCCGCGAGAGGAGGTCGTGTGCCCTGTAGGCGAGCTCCCTCACCCTGTAGTAGCCCTCCAGGTGATCGCGGACGGTTGAGTCCTGAACCTCGTGTATGGAGCCCGATGACCTCTCCGCCCCCGTGAAGACGAGCAGGAGGTAGCCCTCGAGCTCCTTCCTCCTCTCGGCGCTCATGATGACGGGCCTCACGAGGACCGCGTCGTCAGAGTTAAACTGGAAGAGGTTTATGCCTCCGTACGCGGCTGTGTACTGGTCCTGCTTCCCTCCCGGCTCCTTCAGGACCTCCCTCTCCACGTGGTAGGCCTCCCTCGCCAAGGTCTCTGGGGTGACGTTCTCGCCTAGCCAGGTGTGGAGGGCCAAGAGGAGGGCCACGAGGAAGGCCGAGGAGGAGCCGAGGCCCGTTCCCCTTGAGGGTATCTCGGTGACGCTTACTATCTGAACTCCCTTGTTTATGCCGAGGAGCTTGAGGGACTCCCTGACCGTTGGGTGCCTTATATGGTCGATGTCCCTCACCTTGTCCTCCGTCACGGAGTAGCTTATCCTGTACTCGTCTGGGTAGAAGTTGCGGGCGACGGTGACGTATATGTAGCGGTTGATGGTGGCGGCCAAGAGCGCGCCGGGCCCGTGCTCCCTGTAGAAGGAGGGAACGTCGGTCCCTCCTCCGGCGAAAGTTATCCTGAGCGGTGCCTTGGTAACCACGTACCTGAAGTCTCCCTGAGACACTTGATTAGACTGCGGTGGCCTTTAAGCTCGGCC
>JBMFSH010000126.1:0-926 GCA_049967655.1 Acidobacteriota bacterium | reverse complement strand
CGGACGGCAAGCAGTGCAGACCGGTTCCGGTCTGCCGGTAGGAGGCTTCGCCTTCTACCGCCCCTTGCCATCCGGCAAGGGGTGACGCCAGGGCTTCGCCCCGGCACCCCGGAAGAGAGGCCCCGGACGCGGCGGGCGCGATCCGGAGGGGCCAGGAGGAAGAATGGACGCACAGAAGGCAGCAAAGAAATAAAAAGATTCTGGGTAGGGAAAGAAATAAAAGAGAAAAAGCTCTGAGCAGTAGCAGGGGCTGTGGGAGGTGTGGGAAACGGCAACCCCGGCAGGGGTTAGCCCTGTGGGAAAGCCGCAGGCTTTTCCATGGGGCGGCCGTTTTCCAAGCCCTGTGGGAAAGCCGCAGGCTTTTCCATGGGGCGGCACCTTCCATAGCCCTACTTCGGGCGCGGGGAAGGGAGGCTTCCTTCCCCGGCACGCCGCCGCCCCATCCTGCTTGTTCTGTAGGCCCCTGAGGGCACCGGGGCTCGATGCTCAGGAGCCCCGGCGCGGGCTTGGACCGGCCTCTCCCTCCGGGTTCCCTCCCGTGAGGGCTCCGCCCTGGGTCCCTCCCGGGTTCGAGGCCGGGCCTGCGCCTGAAAGCATTCTGCCCTTCGGGTTTCCGCCCTTGGGGCGGGCAGGGACCGAGGTTTCAGCGAGGGCCGCGCCAGGGCCTTCGGCTGGTTCCTGTCACGTCCTTCGCCCGTTCTCTCTCTGGCCTTCGGCCTGGAAACACCCCTCCCTGATTTTTCGCTCGCCTTGCCTTCATAACCTCCGGCCGCGGGGGAGAGGCCGTCCAGGCTATACCCAGCCCCTCCGCCTTGGCTTCGGGGAGTAGCGCCTTGCCCGAGGGCAAGGCGAGGATTGAAACGATATCGCGGAAACGGAGATGCAAGACGCTGTGCAGTAGCGCCTTGCCCGAGGGCAAGGCGAGG
>JBMFSH010000125.1:0-957 GCA_049967655.1 Acidobacteriota bacterium | reverse complement strand
ACGCATTCCTGGTGGTAGGGTCCTCTTGCGGGGGCGGGTGAAGGGGCGGTCGCTCCGGTCGCGGCCCCGCATGGGGAGAGGGGCATGTCCCGTCCGCTGCGTGTGGAGTACCCGGGGGCGGTCTATCACGTCACCAGCCGAGGGAACGGGAGGCAGCCCATCTTCCTCGACGACGGAGACCGGGGGCGCTTCCTCGAGATTCTGGCCAGAGCGGTCCGCCTTCGCGGCTGGCTAGTCCACGCCTATTGTCTGATGGGGAACCACTACCACCTCCTGCTGGAGACGCCGCAGGGGAACCTGTCGCTGGGCATGAGGGGGCTCAACGGAGAGTACACGCAGGCATTCAACCGGCGGCACCGGCGGTGCGGGCATGTCTTCCGAGGACGGTTCAACGCGGTGTTGCTGGAGAAGCAATCCCATCTCCTAGAGTTGTGCCGTTA
The DNA here is from genome assembly GCA_049967655.1 of Acidobacteriota bacterium. Classification (GTDB taxonomy): domain Bacteria; phylum Acidobacteriota; class UBA4820; order UBA4820; family DSQY01; genus DTPS01. Next base: position 517 of record JBMFSH010000125.1, on the reverse strand, counting down.
CGTGGTCCTCAATCCGGTCCGGGCGCGGGGGATGAGAATCGGGAGGCCGGAGGAATGGCGCGGGTCGAGCTACAGGGCCACGGTGGGCTTGGATCCGGCGCCCCCCTATCTCGCGACCGACTGGGTGCTGGGACAGTTCGGTCGGGTGCGCTCTCGGGCGCGTGAGGCCTACGCGCGCTTCGTGCAGGCAGGGCTGGAAGAGCGAGGGACGGCCCGCCGGCCGGCCGGGGGACTCGTGCTGGGCTCGAGGGAGTTCCTTCGGGAAGTCCGCGAGCGGATCGGGGAGAAGGACGCCTTGAAAGAGCATCCGCGGCGGCAGAGGCTAGTGGACCGGCCGGCGCTGGAAAGCCTACTGAGCGAGCAGGTGCTTCGTGATCCCGCGGCAAGAAGAGAAGCCGTCCGAGAGGCCTTCGTGCAACACGGCTACCGCCTGTGGGAAATCGGGAAAGCCCTCGGAGTGTACTACAGCACCGTCAGCCGCATGGTGAACAAGCAGGACGAAAAGGGGTGAATGTGG
>JBMFSH010000124.1:0-984 GCA_049967655.1 Acidobacteriota bacterium | reverse complement strand
AGCGCGGGCTGCTGCGGCAGCGGCGCGCAGTAGAGCAGGTCGCCGCCCCGCTGCACCGCCAGGACCGGAAAGTCGGGCGGCTCGTAGTCGCCGAGCGCATCGGCGCGATCCTCGACATCGATCCAGGCCCAGCGCACCGCAAAATCGGGCGGCAGTTGTGACGCCAGCGCGTCGAAGCCTGCACGCCAGTCGCGGCAGACGCCGCACCACTGCGCGCACAGGCAGGCGACGAGCAGCGGCTCCATCACCGACGGGCGGTTACCGCAGCGCCTTGAAACGCAGGCGGTGCGGCCGCGCGCCTTCCTCGCCCAGGCGGCGCTTTTTGTCGGCCTCGTATTCCTGATAGTTGCCGGAGAAGAAGGTCCACTGCGAATCGCCTTCGGCCGCGAGGATGTGGGTGGCGATGCGGTCGAGGAACCAGCGGTCGTGGCTCGACACCATGATGCAGCCTGCGAACTCGAGCAGCGCGTCTTCGAGCGCCCGCAGGGTTTCCACGTCGAGATCGTTGGAAGGCTCGTCGAGCAGCAGCACATTGCCGCCGGAAATCAGGGTCTTGGCCAGATGCAGCCGTCCGCGTTCACCGCCGGACAGGTTGCCAACGATCTTCTGCTGATCGCCGCCCTTGAAATTGAACCGCCCGCAATAGGCGCGTGACGGCACCTGGAACTTGCCCACGTTGAGAATGTCCAGCCCGTCGGAGATCGCCTCCCACACCGTCTTGTCATCGGGCAGTGCATCGCGGCTCTGGTCCTCATAGACCAGCTTGACCGTCGGGCCGATGACGATCTCGCCCGCGTCGGGCTTGTCCTTGCCCGCGATCATGCGAAACAGTGTGGACTTGCCCGCGCCGTTGGGGCCGATGACTCCCACAATGGCTCCGGGCGGCAGCTTGAAGCTCAGGTCGTCGATCAACAGGCGGTCGCCATGCGCCTTGCGCACATTCTTGAACTCGATGACTTCATTGCCCAGGCGATCGGCCACGGG
>JBMFSH010000123.1:0-993 GCA_049967655.1 Acidobacteriota bacterium | reverse complement strand
CCGCCAGGACGAGCCCCGCGTAGGCCAGGAATCGGTTCAGGCGCAGCAGGCCGGCTAGGGCCGCCAGGAGAGCCGCCAGAGCGCCCCCCACCAGGAGCGGGAAGCAGGGCGCCAGAGCTGGGAAGCGGCCAGCTTTCATGCCGACGAGCAGTCCTATCAAGGCCACCTCCACTACCAAGCCTACCGGGACGAGGCATCCCATCCTCAGCGTATCCCTGTCCCGCGTGGCTTCGCGGGGGGTGAAGAAGCCCACCCGCGGCTCGGTGATCCGCCTCTTCAGGATGGGCCCCCCGACGATGAACGCCAGCCCGGCGGGATTCCAGACCCACCACAGGTGGTCGGGCCTCACGAGGGCGCTGAAGGCCAGAAGCAGCCCCACGAAAAGGTCCAGCAACCCGTCCCTGTGAAAGGCCCAGAAGGCCCTCCGTTCGATGCCGCGTCCGCCCGCCCTCGTTTCCATGCCCCGAGCCCTTTCCGCAGAAACAGGGTCTGCAATGCAGACTAGTCTGTAATGAATATATCCGATCGGGATGGCTCGGTCAAGGGGGACAAGAAGGCGAAATCTGCGGAGCGGGAGGCGGGTGATCCGGCGTCCGCGGCGTCCTACCAGAACCGGCGCAGGAGGTGGAGCAGGAGGCTGACGGCGAGGGAGAGGAGGAGCATGCTGGCGAGCGGCAGGTAGAATCGGACGTGGTCGCGCTCCAGGCGGATGTCCCCCGGCAGACGTCCGAACCACTTCAGGGCCCCCGAGGCCAGGAGCAGCCCGCCGGCCGCCAGGAGCCCTCCCGCGGCGGCGATGGCCAGGCCGCTCCTTTGGAGGGGAGTCACGGCCTGCCCTCCGCGCGCCGTCCGAAGATGGCGGTCCGGATACGCCCCCCCGGGCCGGTCCAGCCGCGGTACATGCCCGGCGTCGTGAAGGGCATGGCGATGGCGCCCTCGGCGTCCACGGCGATGAGCCCGCCGGAGCCGCCGAGGGCGCTGACTTGCCTCAGG
>JBMFSH010000122.1:0-1009 GCA_049967655.1 Acidobacteriota bacterium | reverse complement strand
GGGGCCATCGCCGCTGTCCTCATAATATCCCTTGTCTCGGCGGCTTACTACGAGCGCGTTCACCTCCCCGCGCTCCCGGTTTACACTATAATCGGCATGGCGGTCGCCCTGATAATCGCGGCCGAAATCCGCGGGAAAGGGCCCAAAAAAACGCCTAGGGCGAGCTAGGACGCGACGGGCGCCCGGTTACGCTTGAGAGAGAAAAAGCTTACGAAGGGCGGTCTTGGGCCCGTGGCCTAACCTGGCTAAGCTGGGGAAAGCTCACGCGGGGCATACGCGAGGCTTATTAGTTTTTTCCGGTTTACCTTATGAAAGAAATCAAGGGGATAATCACGCCGCTCGTTACCCCGTTTTCGGGCGGGGCCCTGGACCGCGATGCGCTCTCCTCGCTCATGGAGTACCAGAAGAAGATAGGCGTTTCAGCCGTTTTCCCGGCTGGCTCCACCGGCCTCTTCGCCCTGCTCAGCGTGGAGGGGCAGAAAAAAGTTATAGGGGAGGCAATCGACGCCGCTAAGGGGCTCCCCGTGGTAGCCGGTGCAAGCAGGAACGACCTCGAGGAAACCGCCTCGGTCGCCAAGTACGCGGAGGACGCCGGCGCGGACGCCTTAGCCATCCTCCCGCCTTACTACTTCAGGGTCGACCAGCGCTCGATATACGACTACTACGCGCAGATAGCCGGGAAGGTCGATACCCCGGTGCTCATCTACAACAACCCCGGCCTGGCCGGAAACTCCGTGGAGCCGCGCACGGCCTCCTTACTCATGCAGGAGTACTCGGGGATTGTCGGCGTCAAGGACAGCTCCGGCAACCTCAGGGTCACGCAGGCTTACCTGAGCGAGCTGCCCCGCAACGCCCTGGTTTACCAGGGATCGGATGACCTCTTGCTGCCGTCGATGGCTTTAGGAATTTCGGGAGGGGTTTGCGGGACCGCCAACTTCTCGCCCTTGGCGGAGAGGCTTTGGGAGGCGGGGATAGGGCACGCGGCGGAGGGGAGGGAAATAAGCGCGAG
>JBMFSH010000121.1:0-1123 GCA_049967655.1 Acidobacteriota bacterium | reverse complement strand
GAGGGAATGGCCCTCCCCGTCCAGGAGAAAACGCCTTTCTCCCGTGAACCCGAGCGTTAGCCGAAGGCACCCGCGTTTCCATCGCGGAATTTGTGCTCTTCTGCAGGGAACCCAGCACCAGCGCCACGAGGACGAGATAGCCTCCCGCCACGGGCCAGAGGTGGAAGTGGAAGTCGGTGCAGGCGTGGAGTGCCTCGCCCCAGAGGGCCGGCACGAGCAGGAAGGCGTGGCCCTCGGCCGTGAGCGCCCGCCAGCCGAGACGGAGGACGTAGAGGGCCGCGAAGGCCGCGGCGGCCAACCCCGGCAGTCCCGCCTCGAAGGTGAGCTGGAGGTACTCGTTCTCGGGATAGACGTACCAGACCGGCCCGCGCGAGTGGAGGTTGGTCAGCACGGCTTGGAAGCGCTGGCCGAAGCTCTGCAGGCCGTTGCCCACGAGCCAGTGGCTCTGGGCGAGGGCGTCGCTCCAGACGCCGATCCGCCCGTGCAGGTCGGTGAAGTGCCAGAGGAGAGCCACCGCCGTGAGCAGGACGAGGCCCAGGGCCGCGCCGATGCCCAGGCCGAGCACCAGCCCGCGCCTGCGGCGCAGGGCGTGCAGGAGGATCACGCCGGGGAAGAGGAGCAGGGGCCAGTAGCCCGCGCCCGTGGTGCGGATGCCGAGCAGGGTGAGGTGGAAGGCCACGAGGCAGAGCCCCAGCAGGCCGATGCCCAGCCGGTTGGAGGTGCGGCGCGTCCGGGAGAGTTTCCGCCAGAGCAGGTAGTAGAGGATGCAGAGGGCGAGGTTCACGAAGCCCATGCCGTTGTTCTCGTTCACGAAGGGGCCGAAGGCGCCGGCCGCGTGGGCGCTCTGCCGGAAGCCGAGGATCTTGATGTGGGTCTCGTGGTGCTGGGCCAGAGCCACCAGCCCCACGCCGACCCCGAGCAGGCCCACCCAGAGGCCGAGCCCCCGGAGGGCGTCCCCGTTCGCCGCCGCCAGCGGCTCCAGCAGGAGCACCAGGAGCAGGGCGCAGAGCAGGGCCACCATGGCCCTCAGCGTGAGGGCGGGAGTGAAGCTCGCGGGCCGCCAGGAGGGGCTCGGCGGCGTCAGCAGGGGACCCGTGTCCGGCGGGAGCACCTGGCCCGTCAG
>JBMFSH010000120.1:0-1140 GCA_049967655.1 Acidobacteriota bacterium | reverse complement strand
AGTTGGGCGTTGTCCAGATACGGAGCCCACAGGAGGGCCAGGCGGGGATGGAGGGCGAGGACGCGCCCCAGCTCCGGTTTGTCGCCAGGATCCCAGCCACCCAGGACCGGCAACGAGCGGGCGGCAGGCAGGATATATTGGGGACTGGCGGACATGCCGAGGCCGGCCCTGCCCCCCAAGGGAAAATTCCACCCCGCCAGGAGATGGGGGTCGAGGCTATAGAGGAGCAGGGTCACCGGCGGCGCGGTGCCATAGACGCTGTGGGACGGGAGTTCGCTGGGGGCGGTGGCCGCCCAGCCGGACGGAGCGGGGAACAGGGTCCCGAACAGCAGGACGGTCACGAAGGCCATGCGCTGCAATGCGCGCGCTGACAGGGATCGGCTTTGGAGGCGGATGAACGAGGGCATGGAGAATCTCCGGGGTGTCACAGGGGGTTGAGGGACGGCTGAACAGCCAGGGGGGCGGAGAAGCCGGCTTGGCCCAAGATCTCCTGCGCCGGCGGACTCTGCAGATAGCCGATGAAGGTCCTGGCCAGGTCCGTCTGCACGCTGCCGCGGGTGATGGCGGCGGGGTAATGCATGGACACCGCCACGGTGATATCCAAAATGTGGAGTTCCCCTGCGGCGCCGCTGGCGGTGGAGGCGAAGACGAAGGCCGCGTCGGCCCGTCCTTCCAGCACCGCCTTCAGGGGCTGAATGCCGTCGGGATATTTTTGCAGGCGGGGTTCCAGAATCTGCCACAGGCCGACTTTCTCCAAAGCCATGCGCCCATAGCGCCCCGGCGGCACCGCCTCGGGTTCACCCAGGGCGATACGGGCAAAGGCGGGGTCGGCCAAGTCCTCCAGTCGGGCGGGGGCGCCCTGGCCCTTGGGGCTGACGAGCACGAGCTGGTTGCGGGCGTAGTTCACCGCTCCCGCGGACACGGCCAGGCCCTGGGCCACGGCCTTGGCCAGCATGGCCTCGGAAGAAGGCGCGAAAACGTCCGCGGCCGCCCCCGCCGCCATCTTTTCCATGAGGGCGCCACAAAATCCGTAGGTCGGCTGGACGGTGACGCCGGGCCGAGAGGCGGTGAAATCCTGGATGATGGCTTGAAATGGCTCGGCCAGAGTCAGGGAGGCGAAGATACCGAGAGATGGGTTCA
>JBMFSH010000119.1:0-1179 GCA_049967655.1 Acidobacteriota bacterium | reverse complement strand
CCTCAAGACCATACGGCCGAGCCTTGAGTACGTGGAGGAGGACGGGAATGTGCTCCGCGTGGGGGCCCTCACGAGGCTCGCCGACCTGGCGCGCAGCGACGTCGTGCGTGAGAGGTACGCTGCGCTCGCCGAGGCCGCGGGGAGGGCGGCGTCGCCCCAGATAAGGGAGATGGGCACGATCGGCGGGAACATCTCGCAGCTGCCCCAGTGCTGGTACTTCAGGAAGCCCGATAACAGGTTCCCGTGTAAGAGGAAGGGCGCGAGCGACACGTGCTTCGCTAGCAGCGGCGACAACAGGTACCACAGCATATTCGGCGACATAAACGGCTGCTACGCGGTCAACGTGAGCGACGTGGCCCCGGCGCTGATAGCGCTCGACGCGCGGATAATGACTAACAGGAGATCGTTGAGGGCCGAGGATCTCTGGGACGTACGGGCTCCCAGCTCCACGGTGCTGGACTACGACGAGATAATCACGGAGATAAGGGTGCCGAGGCCCCCGGAGGGCTCTAGGAGCGCGTTCCACAAGTTCGCCCTGAGGTCGTCCATAGATTTCCCGATAGTGAACGGGGCCGCACTCGTGGGCCCAAACGCGGCGCGCGTGGCCCTCAACGCCGTCTACGGGAAGCCCTACAGGGCCGTGAAGGCGGAGGAGGTCGTCTCGGGGAAGCCTCTTCCGCTGGACATGGCCACGGTGGAGGCGGCGGCGGACGCGGCCGTCAGCGATGCGAAGCCGATGGAGCACAACAAGTGGAAGATATCCGTCGCCAGGGCCGTGGTGAAGCAGCTGCTGACGGCCGTGGCTACATGATCCCACGCAACCACGAGCTTACCCTGTCGCGTTCGGATCGCGCATCCCGTGGCCTCCGCCAGCAGTTCCGCCAGATCCACCACGCGATCGCCTCCGCCGTTCGCCAAGTTGGCGTTGCAGATGGGGCATGCCGTCACTATGACCTCGCCGCCCGCTTCCCTCAACTCCTCACGCCTCCTCAGCGACACCTCCTCGGCCAAGTCCCCCCGCAGCAGCTCCGCGGGCCCCCCGCAGCAGTGGTTCCTCCTCCCCGAGCGCCTCGCGTAGACGACCTCCGAGGCGGCGTCGCCGAGCAGTTTCGCCGGCGCACGCAGCTGATCATCCCTGACGACGAAGTGGCAGGGCTCGTGATATGCTACCGTACGCGG
>JBMFSH010000118.1:0-1179 GCA_049967655.1 Acidobacteriota bacterium | reverse complement strand
GAGGAGGGTTCTCCGAATGAACCGTTCGAAGCGTTTTCTGTTGGGGATGTGGGTGTTGCTGGCCGCGCTTCTGGGGCTCCCCCTCGTGGCGGCACCACCCGCGGCCATTCAGGCCTCGCCCTCGGTGGCCATCCGATTTCCGGTGAGGATGGACCTCTCGCCGCCGCTGCGGGACATGAAACCCATTCCGCCTCCCGAGGGAACTACGGTCGGAGGAGTGCGCGTCGTTCCCCTCGTCCGTCCGCCCCTGCCCAAGCTGCGCAGCGAGAGCGGGGTGGTGGACCCGGTGGTTCAGAGCTGGCAGGGCAAGGAGAGCATGCCCGCCCCGCTTCAGAGCTGGGACGGGATCGGCAACATCTACGGCTACGTGCCTCCGGACACCGAGGGCGACGTGGGTCCCAACAACTACATGCAGTGGGTCAACGTCAGCATGGCCATCTGGGATAAGAGCGGCAACCTGCTCTGGGGGCCGGTGGACGGCAACACCCTCTGGAACGGCTTCGGCGGCCCCGCCGACTCGTGCAACGACGGCGACCCCATCGTCCTGTACGACCGCCTGGCGGACCGGTGGATCGTCAGCCAGTTCGCCCTCTGCGCCAACGGGGGCAACGGCCCCTACTACCAGTACATCGCCGTCTCCCAGACGGGCGACCCGACGGGGGCTTGGTACCGCTACGCCTACGAGGTCGGGACGACCGCTTTCGGCGACTACCCCAAGTTCGGCGTGTGGCCCGACGGCTACTATATGACCGTCAACCAGTTCAGCAACACGTGGGAGGGCGTGGGCGTCTACGTCTTCGACCGGGCCGCCATGCTGGCCGGGAACCCCAATGCCGCCATGCAGTACATCAACCTGGGGGCCGTGGACCTGAACCACGCCTCCCTTCTCCCGGCCGAGTTCGAGGGATCGAACCCTCCCCCGCCCAATGAACCCGAATATTTCCTCGAAATCGGCGGCGCTGGTTCGCCCACCGACCCCGATTTCAAGCAGAACACGCCCACGCCCGGCACCCTGAACCTCTGGGCCATGCACGTGGACTGGAACAACCCGGCCAACACCACCTTCGGCGTCAACGACGAGCCGAGCCAGGCCATCGACGTGGCGCCCTTCCTCTACATGTGCGGGGGCAATGCGGGAGACTGCATCCAACAGCCAGGGACTACCCAGCAGCTCGACAC
>JBMFSH010000117.1:0-1271 GCA_049967655.1 Acidobacteriota bacterium | reverse complement strand
TGAGCTAAGGGCCCAACGGTACCACAAGAAATGATAACACAAAGAAATCAGGGATGTAAAGGGGGAAGCGACGCCGCACGATGCGGTCAGGCTCATCTTCTACAGTTGCGCGGGTTTTCCACAGGCAATTTTCGCGTAACTGCCTGGAAATGCTGGATTGTGTTTTTTGAGAGGCTGAAAACCTAGTGCCAAGGCTGTGGATAACTAGCTTGATTTAATAGATACAATGCTCTATATTTATGGTGGGTGATGGAGGTCCCCGCCATGTTTATTCGGCGAAAGAAGTCCGGTGACCATGCCTACCTTCAGATCGTGGAGAACCGCTGGGAGGACGGCAAGGTCCGCCAGCGGGTCCTCTTAACCCTCGGCCGGGAAGACGAGCTTCGCTCCAGCGGCCACCTGGATGCGCTTCTTGCCTCGGGCTCGCGCTTCTCGGAGAAGATGCTCCTGCTCTCCGCCTTCAAGGAAGGCCGCCTTGACGCCGCCGCAAAGCGGCACACGGGGCCTGGGCTGGTCTTCGGGCGGCTGTGGGCTCAGACGGGGTGCGAGACGGTGGTAAAGCAGGCCCTGGAAGGCCGCCGCTTCGGTTTTGACGCCGAGCGGGCCCTCTTCACGGCGGTGCTCCACCGGCTGTGCGATCCCGGTTCGGACAGGGCCTGCGAGCGGTGGATGCAGGACTACGCCATCCCCGGAGCGGACGGTCTGGATCTCCAGCACTTCTACCGGGCCATGGCGTGGCTGGGCGATCCGTTGCCCGATTCTGGCCAGGAGGGGGCCACGCCCTTCTCGCCGAGGTGCACGAAGGACCTCATCGAGGAGGCTCTCTTCGAGAGGCGGCGCTCCCTCTTCTCGTCGCTCAGCCTCTGCTTCTTCGATACGACCTCGGTCTACTTCGAGGGCGAGGGCGGGGAGAGCATCGGGCAGTACGGGCACAGCAAGGACCACCGGCCGGACCTCAGGCAGATGGTGGTGGGCGCGGTGCTCGACGGCGAGGGCCGCCCGGTCTGTTGCGAGATGTGGCCAGGCAACACCACGGATGTCCAGAGCCTTCTGCCCATCGTGAAACGGCTGAGGGAGCGTTTCGGGATCACCGAGGTCTGCATCGTGTCCGACCGGGGCATGATCTCGGACAAGACCCTGCGCGAGCTTCAGGCCATGAAGCCTCCCGTGCGCTTCATCCTGGGCGCGCGGATGCGGGCCGTGAAGGAAGTGAGCGAGGAGGTCCTCTCCCGCGCGGGCCGGTTTCAGGTCCTGAACGGCGAGCGAGAGAA
>JBMFSH010000116.1:0-1334 GCA_049967655.1 Acidobacteriota bacterium | reverse complement strand
AAGACCTGGATTGTAACGCCAGAGAGGCTTCCCTGTTGTAAAGTTAGACATTTCGTATGTCCACCCACCAATTCCAGGCTCCCCTCAAGAATCTGTGCATACACTAAAGGGGTAGAGACTTGAAGAGCATGAGCGAAATCCGCCATTTAAGGAGTTGTCGAAGGCTCCTTGGATGGAGGGTTGCCCATGCTCGTAGAAAGTCTGGCTCGGAAGACGCTTGGGGTCAAGGACCACCGCGTGATGAAGGCGGTGGAGGAAGGGGCAACGCTGGTCATCCGGCTGGACCGCAGGAGAGGACGACGCCTCCCCTGTTCGGTCTGTGGGGCGAGATCCAAGGTGAGAGACCGGCTCCCGGAGCGGAGGTGGCAGCATGTCCCCCTGTGGGGGATCCCCGTCACCTTGGCGTACCGCCCCGCCCGGGTGCGTTGCCTCCGGTGCGGCGTCCATGTGGAGAAGATCCCCTGGGCGGAGGGGAAGAGCCCGCTGACGGGCGGCCTCGTCCACGTTCTCGCCGTATGGGCCAGGCTGCTTTCCTGGGACGTGGTGGCCTCGCTCTTCGGCCTGTCGTGGGGCAGCGTCGCCTCGGCCGTGAAGGCGGCCGTCCACTACGGTCTGGAGCATCGGGACACCTCGGAGGTTTGCCACATCGGAATCGACGAGATCAGCCGCCGGAAGGGACACCAGTACATGACTCAGGTCTACGACCTCGCCCAGAAGCGGCTCCTTTGGAGCGGAGAAGGGCGGGGGGAGGAGACCCTGAAACGATTCTTCGACGAGTGGGGCCCGGAGCGCACGGAGAAGATCGAGGGGATCTGCTGCGACATGTGGGCGCCCTATGTGAAGGTGATCCGGGAACGCTGCCCGGACGCCGTGGTCGTCTTCGACAAGTTCCACCTCGTCCGGCACCTGCTGGAGGCGGTGGACACCGTGCGCAAGATGGAGGCACGCGCCCTCAAGGCCGAGGAGCCCGGCCTTCTCAAGGGCACGAAGTACCTCTGGCTCAAGAACCCCTGGAATCTCTCCCCGAAGCAGCGGCAGCGTCTCGGCTTCCTGGAGCGGCTCAATCTGAGGGTTCACCGGGCCTACCTCCTCAAAGAGCTCTTCCGAGAACTCTGGAATTACCGGCGCAAGGCCTGGGCCGCCCGCTACCTCAAGAAGTGGTTCTGGTGGGCCACCCACAGCCGCCTCAAGCCCCTCAGGGACTTCGCGTGGATGCTCCGGCGCCACGAGAAGGGAATCCTGGCTTACTTCCAGCTCCGCATCGACAATGGAGCCGTCGAAGCCATGAACAACAACGCCAAGCAGATCAGCCACAGGGCCCACGGGTTCCGGAC
>JBMFSH010000115.1:0-1407 GCA_049967655.1 Acidobacteriota bacterium | reverse complement strand
TCCCCGGGTTTCCGATAGTGGTGGTAGAGGGGAACGTAGGGGATATGGTAGAGGTCCCAGCCGCGGGTGAAGGCGCGCAGGGTGAGTCCCTGTTCCTCGCCGTAGAAGTATCCCTGCGGGTCGTAGGGAACGTCCTGAACGAAGCGGCCGTGGGTGAACAGAAAGCCGGCGGAGATGTGGCTGCCGAGGACGGTGTGGGGTTCCGGGAAGTGGCGAGACTGGAAGCGGAGGATGGGGGCGTCGGGCTGGAGAGTCTGGTGGGGAACGGGTCGGGTGACGAGCGTGGTCTGTACCGGTGCGGTATGGTCCAGGAGGACTTCCGAGCCCTGGCGGGTGTAGCCGTAGGGGTAAGCGGTCAGGATGGCCCGATTCCCGAGTTCCTCGAGGGAGTGTCGCAGGTGGCGATCCCACTGGGGAGCGAAGAGGGTGTGCGAATCGATTTGCAGGAAGTAGGGTTCGTTGTCGTAGAGGGTCTGGACGACGGATCGGGCCCAGGAGACGCCGTAGCTGTCCTGAGGGCGCACCTGCAGGAGGCGGACCGGAAGATCGGCCAGGGCGAGGCGATCGGCCAGGGGAGACAAGGTCTGATTGAGCACGCCGAAGACGAGGTCGTGGGGCTCGGCGGCCTGGGAGACGGCGGAGCGAATGGTGGACTCGAGTTCGGGATCGACGAACGCGGCGACGGAGACGAAGATCCGGGGTTGCCGACGCGGAGGGGTTCCGGTGGGGTTCATCGGTAGGGTCCCTGGCGGATCCATTGGGTGGCGATCCATTTCTCACCGCGCAGGACGGGAAGTCCGGCGTGCAGGGAGAGGGGGTGGCGCAGGCCCTCGGCGTTGAGGTTGTGGAAGAGGACGCCGGCTCCGGCGCGCGGAAAGGCGGTGAGCTGGAGTTCGGGAAAGTGGGTGCCTCCTCCGGCTTCGACGGGATTGAGGTAGAGGATGAGGGTGAGTTGTCGGTTACCGCCCTGAGCCAGGGTGGGGGCATCGGCGGCGAAGCCATCGAAATGGGGCTTGTACTCTCCGCCGGGTCGGTAGTGGAGGATCTGCAGGGGCTCCTGATGGGCGATGGGGAGGCCCGTGAGTTGGGCGATGCCCTCGGCCATGCGTTGCAGCAGCGGATACTCCTCCCGCCGGGGCCAGGCCATTTCCGATACGCGTTCGGGATGCGGGGTTTCGATGCCGGAGTGTTCGTCGGTGACGGTTGCCGGGCGCAGGAGGCCTTCTCCGATGGCAATGAGTTCCCGGCAGGCCTCCGGGGCGAGGAGGTCGGTCCAGTACTGCAGACCGATCCGATCGTCCCGAAGGGAGAGGTGGGCCATCGTTGCTACCAGCGGTAGTTTGCCAGGAGGGAGAAGGTATTGAAGTGGACCCGGGGGGCGTACTGTCCCTGGTAGGCGACCTTCAC
>JBMFSH010000114.1:0-1412 GCA_049967655.1 Acidobacteriota bacterium | reverse complement strand
CGGAGGCAGAGGTGCGGGCCACGTTGTTGTTCAATTCGACGGGGACGTAGCGCTCGGTCCAGAGGCAGCCGGGCAGTTGGGCGAGCTTTCGGGCGGCCTGCGCCTGCCCCTCCAGCCTCACGATCCACTGATCACCCCCGGCCTCCACCGACCGGACCGCGGCGCCGGAGCTGGCCGCGGCCTGCTCGACCTCATGCTTGTTCGCGTAGAGCGCCTTGTCCAAGAGGGCGGTGATCTGCAGCCAGTGCTCGGGGTTCGCTTCGATCACGTAGTCCAACTCGGGGTCGATCCGGTAGGCGGGCACGAAATCGCCCGCCCAGAAGACCGCCGGCATCGTCTGGAGCAGAGCCGCCCGATCCGCGGGGAGGCGCACCAGGTAGGCCATGTTGGGAAGGTAGTCCAGGGTGGCCATGCCCGCCTGCGCGAGCTGTTTGCGCAGTTCGCTCTGCTCTTGGGGGGTGGCGGCCTGAACCATGACGTAACGGAACCCCTTCTCGGGCCTTCCCTGCCTCAGCTCCGGCGAGAAGGTGCTCAGGTCCGGCATGAGGAACCGGCTGCGGCCGGCCTCCGTCCGCTGAATGAGGCCGCTGGTCGCGAAGCGGGCGGCCCTCAGGTCGAGCACCAGATCGCCCGGCTTTAGCGCCTCTCCCTCGGCGAAGCGGGCCGAGAAGGGGTAGACCGCCGTCCAGTCGGCGGGGATGCGAATGATTTCCCTGTCCGTGGCTTCATCGCAGGTGGCCTGGGGCCTTACCACCGGGAATCCCGAAGGCGGCCCCGCCGCCCACACGAAGGTGCCGCCCAGCGTCAGGGCGGTGCCCAAGGCCATACCGTAGATCCAGTGTCGGCATTGCATGATTCACTCCCTCCTGCCTTCCAGAAGTTCGCCCCTCTCGGCCGTTCAGGCGTGTCATGGGTCCACGACTTCGCTCGCAACCGCCCCTCGGTTCGCGCGCCGTCCAGTCCCCTGCGCCGCCCTCCCCCCTGGAGGGCCCGCGCCACGCCACGACGGCCCCTTACCGCGGCCGCCATACCTATGCCTCCCCGGCTACCACCTCCCCGGCCCTTCCAGGCCCGCTCTGCGTCTTGGTGCTTCCTCGAGACAGTCTCAGGGGGACTTCGGTCCCTATCTCGCGTGCACCTGCAGCGAGTCCGGACCCAACCGGCCGCAAGAAGTGCGCGGACGGCGCGCTCCCTCTTGTCCCTATCGGAAGCGCACCACGCGTAGCACCCTCAGCCTGCCCAAAGCTCGGGCTGAGTTTCTTGAACGGATTGCCGATTTCCCCTTCGCTGTCTCCCGCCCCGTCGAAGCCACGGTTGCCCCTCAACTATGACTTCTTCTTGATCGAGGTATAGCCGGCTTTTTGACGTCGTCAAGGGGGTTTGCATCGGGGCGGGGCACCAGTCCTGGTGGC
>JBMFSH010000113.1:0-1453 GCA_049967655.1 Acidobacteriota bacterium | reverse complement strand
CTTTTCCCCCCGCGCGCAAAGCCGCCGGGCCATGGTCGCATCGGGCCCTTCGGCGGGTCAAGGACAAATAGGGACAGGTAGCATGTAAAGGCGGGGGCCCACTCCGGTAGGATGTTGGTGGTTCAGGACCAACATTCAAGAGGAGGAGACCCCCATGCTATACGCAGGACTAGACTACCACAAGCGGTACTCGGTGGTTCAGGCGATGGACGAACAGGGGAACAAGCGGGAGCGGGCCCGACTGCCGAACGAGTTCGAGGCGGTGAAGGACTTCTTCGACGGGCTGGGCGAGCCGTGCAAGGTGGTCCTGGAGGCGGGCTGGAACTGGGGGACGATGTTCGACTGGCTGGAGCAGGTGGAGTCGGTCGAAGAGGTACAGCTCGCGCACCCGTACCGCGTGAAGGCGATCGCTTCGGCGCAGGTGAAGACGGATTCGGTGGACGCGGCGACGCTGGCGCACCTGCTGCGAACCGACCTGATCCCGAAGGCGCATATCCCCTGCGCCGAGACTCGGCGCTTGAAAGAGATCGTCCGCCAGCGGCTGTTTCTGGTGCGCCTGCGCACGGTACTGAAGAACCGGTTGCACGCGCTGCTGGACCGGCACCACGTGGCGATACCTGCGGTGAGCGACCTCTTCGGCAAGCGGGGCCTGGGCTACCTTGCCAAGTTGCAGCTACCCGAAGGGGCGCAGGCGCAGCTTGACCAGGATCTGCGCCTGCTCCAGATGCTCAACGCGGAGGTGAAGGAGAGCGAGGCCGTACTCCGGCGGTCGCTGAAGGGCGACCGCCGAGTGGAACTGCTGGAGACGGTGCCGGGTATCGGCGCGATCACGGCGGCGGTGGTCGCGCTGGAGATCGATGAGGTGAAGCGATTCCCTGACGCGCGCAAGCTGGCGGCCTATGCCGGACTTGTACCTTCGGTCCATGCTTCCGGTGGCACTGTCCATCACGGCCGGCTCATGAAGCAGAGCAACAAGTGGCTTCGCTGGGCGCTCGTGGAGGCTGCCTGGGTGGCGGTGCGGAACGATCCCTACTTCAGGACCACATACGGGAGGCACGCCCGAAAGGGCGCTCAAACGGCGATCATCGCCACCGCCCGGCGCTTGCTGGAGGTGGTATGGCACATCCTGAGCGAGGACCGTCCCTACGAGGTGCGGAACGCCCAGATGGGAACACGCGGGACTTCCCCGGCTGCCCTCATTAGTGGCTAGCCTTTGGGGCTCTGGGACAGGATAGGGAGCCGGGGATCCGACGTTACGATGTGCGGTTGTTGGCCGCGAAGAGAAGGCTGATCAATACGCTCTCGAGAGGGCAGGCGAAGAGCTAGGGAGAAGAGAAGACGACCTCACACAGGAGTTGACACCCGCCTTTCAGAGAAGCCACCTATTATTCACGGTGCGGATGAGTCAGTGGTAAAATATTTTCATGCCACGGCTTGCGCGTATCGCGATCCC
>JBMFSH010000112.1:0-1490 GCA_049967655.1 Acidobacteriota bacterium | reverse complement strand
CGCGAAAGAACCGCGGCGGAAAGCCGCCGCACTCCGCCGTTATGCCGGCGTGCCCTCCCCGCGCCGTCATTCCGGCGACCACCCCCGCGCCGTCATTCCGGCGACCGAAGGAAGTCCGGAATCCTTCTTTCATCAAACGCGGAACGATCCTGGACGCGCTCCGCTTGCCAGGATGACCCCAAAGGGCCGACAGGCGAGGGCGCCTGTGGCTCCGGGCAAAACTTGGGCGGGGGCGCCTGTCGCTCCGGGAAAAAAGAGGCAGCGCGGTCGTGGAGTCTTTGCCCCTCCGCCCCCACGCTCCTCCGCCCCTCGGCCTTCTCTTGTAGGAGCGCTCTTTAGAGCGCGGCGGTTCTCTACCTCCGGGGGGCGGGCGCCCTCGCTTGCCTCTGCATAAGCCGCCCAAGCCGCAATCGCACCCATCCGAGCCGAACCCACTTCTCCGCGAATCCATCACAGTAGGAAGCCCATGTGGTAAAATCCGCACAGGCCGCACAGTACGCTTGGTCTTTGGGAGGCCGCAGATGTTGTTTCACGTGACGCTGGAGAAGGCAGAGGACGGCTGGGTTGTGGCTGAGGTCCCGGCCCTCCCTGGCTGCGTTTCGCAGGGGCGAGATGAAAGGGAGGCCCTTGAAAACGTTAAAGAAGCCATCACCGCCTGGCTCTGGGCCGAAGACCAAAAGGCGCTCTCCACCCGGTCCGTCAAGCCCGGCGAACAGCCCATCGTGGTGGCCGTCTAGGCATGGGGCGGTTAGGAAACATCTCCGGGAAGGAGACAGCCAAGGCCTTCGAGCGAGCGGGCTGGTCCCCTATGGGGCAGGTGGGAAGCCACCTGGTCCTGGTGAAGGAGGGCGTCCGCGTAAACCTCTCCATCCCTCAGCACAAGGAACTCTCCGTTGGCACCCTCCGCGCTCTGATTCGGGCCGCCGGCCTCACGGTGGATGAATTTCTCGAACTCCTCAAGTAGCTCAAGAACGCGATACCCCTCCGCCGTCATTCCGGCGACCGCTCCACCTCCCCGTCATTCCGGCGACCGAAGGGAGTCCGGAATCCTTCTTGCCCCCGAAGGGATGCCGGACAAGAAAGCGCCCTGCCGTGGCCTGAGGTGCGCGAAGAGGCTATACTTGGATCCGAGGCCAAAAAAACCATGACCCGCGAAATGATCCTCGAAACTCTGAGAGCTGAGAAGAGCGCGCTGTCCCAATTCGGCGTAAAGCGCTTGGCGGTGTTCGGTTCCGTTGCCCGCGGGGAGATGCGCGCCGGGTCGGACGTGGACATCCTCGTCGACTTCGAGCCGGAAGCACACGTCGGGCTCTTCCAATTCGCCAGGCTTCAGCGTCATCTCTCTCGAGTCCTCGGAATGAAGGTGGACCTCGTCACCGTGGAGGCGCTCCGCCCAGAGATGCGAGAGCGGATCTTGAACGAGAAAGTCGATGCCGCCTAGGGATTGGCGCATACGCGTCAAGGACATTCTGACTGCAATTGAGGCGATC
>JBMFSH010000111.1:0-1494 GCA_049967655.1 Acidobacteriota bacterium | reverse complement strand
GCCACCCCCTCTGGGCCGCGCTGACCTTCCCGATCCGCCCGCTGCTCTGGTCCTGGATCCTCATCAAGTCAGCCTGGCGATACTACCGGCGCGGCCTCCTCTGGCGCGGCCGGAGCTACGGCCGGCTAGGCTGAGTTCGGGTTCCCATTGAAACTCGACTACAGAGCACACAGGAGTCAAGAAGGCGAAGCCTTTGTAGGAATGACACCAGGCAAAAAAAGGCTCCCCAGGTCGGAAACCCGGGGAGCCGTACGTCAACCTCGTGGATTTAGGGGCAAGCCCGTCAAGGGCCACCGGTCTCCTGCCCGGTCAGTTCCCATCCGCCATGAGGGCGGCGTCGTCGATGTAGAAGTTCGTGGCCAGCGAGCTGTCCTCCGCGCCCTTGAACTGGATCTTCACGGTCTGGCCCTTGTAGGTCAGCACGTTGAAGCTTTTCTGGCTGTAGGAAGTGCTCTTGTTCAGGTTGCTGTAGGTGGCCAGCGTGTGGCTGGTGCCCGCCCCGTCGATGAGGATTACCGTGAGCTTGTCGTAGGCGCTGGTGGTGGTCGTCTCGGAAGTGGATACCATGAGGTAGAAGCTCAGGGTCGCGGTGGTGGCGTTGGAGGGAATCGCCGCGCTCTGCGTGAGCGTATCCGTCTCCGTGCTACCGTAGCCGTTGAGCCAGGCCAGCCAGGAACCCGCGTGGGACTTGGTGCTGTCGCTCAAGATGGGGTTGTTGCTCCCGGTGGAGGTCCAGCTCCAGGGGCCGGTGGTGCCCGAGGTGCCGGTGGTCGAGGAGCCGTAGAGGCCGCCCTCGAAGTCCCCGTCGCTCAAGCGGTTGCTCGTGGCTCCGCCGGAGGCGGTGCCGGTGAAATCGATCCCCGTCTTATTGTCCCCGCTGATGGTCACCGACGTGCTCGCCGGCGAGAAGGTGTAGCCCGATTTGCCCGGCGTCACCGTGTACGTTCCGTTGGCCAGGCCCGAGATTGTGTAGGCGCCGGTGGAGCTGGTGGTCGCGGAGGCGCTGCCGGCGGTCACCGTCACCCCGGAAAGGCCGCCGCCCGTGCTCAGCGTCACCGTCCCCGAGATGCTGTAGGTGGCGGTCCCAGTGGTCACCGTAGCCGTCACCGTGCCGCTGCCCGCCGCGTAACCGTAGACCCCGATGCACCATGTGGCCACCGTGGGGCTGGTGTAGGAGAGCGACTCGCTGGTGGTCCCGCTGTTCCAGGAGCGCCCGTAGTAGCTGCTCGTGGTGGGGTGCGTGGTGCTGTTATTCACGTAGAGGTCGAGGTCCGCCGAGAGGCCCGTCAGCGTGATGGATAGGTTGGTCGCTCCGCTCGGGACAGCGATGGTGTAATACTTCCAGGCGCCCTTCGCGATGGAGCCCGTGCTCACGCCCAAGCCGCTGGTCAGGGCCGTGTCGCCGCTCGGATTGGCCGTGGCGGTGAAGTTCTTGCCCGTCTGGTTCGCCCCACTGATGGTCACCGCCAGGTTCGTCGGGCTGAAGGTATAGCC
>JBMFSH010000110.1:0-1517 GCA_049967655.1 Acidobacteriota bacterium | reverse complement strand
AAGACCGGCACGAGGCCGTTCTGGAGGATGGGGTTGACCGTCGTCGGGAAGCCCGCCGCCACGGTGATCACCTCGTCGCCGGGCCTTAGCCTCCGCTCGCCGAGCTGGGGCGAGGTGAGGGCCGCCAGGGCGAGCAGGTTCGCGGAGGAGCCCGAGTTCACGAGGAGCGCGTGGCGGCGGCCCATGAACGCTGCGAAGCGGCTCTCGAAGCGGGTGGCGTAAGGCCCGGCCGTGAGCCAGAAGTCGAGGGCCGACTCCACCAGGAGGACCAGCTCCTCCGCGTTGAAGACACGTCCGGCATAGGGTACCGGTGATCTCCCCGGAACGAATTCCCTCGGAGGAAAGGCCGCGGTATGATAGCGGCGCACCTGCTCCAGGATGGCCGCGCGGAGCTCCTCAGCTTCCCTGTTCATCTTCGAAGAAGCTCCGGTACCAGGCGATGGTCTCGCCCAGCGCCTCGTCGAGCGAGAAGAGGGGCGACCAGCCCAGCTCGCGCCTGGCCCTGCCGGCGTCCAGGCACTGGGCGGGGATCTCGTGGGAGGCCTCGTTGAGAACCACGGGCTCCAGCGCGGAGCCCATGAGCCGGCGGATCTTCCCCACCATCTCCAGGACGGTGAGCCGGTTCTCGTTCGAGAAGTTGAAGGCCCTTCCCCTCAGCCCGGCATCGGCGTCCAGCTTTTCGGCCAGGAGCATGTAGGCGGCCGCGCCGTCCTCGATGTAGAAGTAGTCGCGGATGAAGGAGCCGTCGGAGCGGATCACGGGCCTCTCACCCCTAAGGAGAGAGCGGATGGTGCCAGGCACGAGCCGGTTCCAGTTCAGGTCCCCGCCGCCGAAGAAGTTGCCGCACCGCGTGATGGACACGGGCAGGCCGTAGGTTTCGGCGTACATCTGGGCGATGAGGTCGGCGCATGACTTGGAGACGTCATAGGGATGGCGGCCCTGGAGCGGCGTCTCCTCGTCGTAGGGCTTCCCGCCGTGGTCGCCGTAGGCCTTGTCGGAGGAGGCCGTCACGATCGCCTTCACCGACGGGCTGCGGCGGCAGGCCTCCAAAAGAGCCCACGTGCCCTGGATGTTCGATTCGAGGGTGCTCACGGGGTTGCGGTTGGCGATGGTCACGATGGTCTGGGCGGCCAGGTGGAAGACCGTCGCCACTTCGTACTCGCCGAGGGTCCTCTCCAGGATGGCCTGGTCGCGAACGTCCCCGCGCACAACGCGGACGCGCTCCAGCAGTCCCGCCCGCACCAGCTCGCTCTGGGGCACCCAGTCCCGGACGAGGCAGACGACGGTGGCGCGCTCGCTGAAAAGGCGCCTCACGAGAGCCCCGCCCAGGAGCCCCGTGGCGCCCGTCACGAGCACGGGCCGGTCCTGCCAGAAGGCGCTCATGCGGGCTCCCTGGCCCACGGCGCTTGCCCGCTCTCCCAGAGGGAGTCGAGGTAGCGCACGTCGCGGAGGGTGTCCATGCACTGCCAGAAGCCCTCGTGGTGGTAGGCCGCGAGCTGGCCGTCCCTGGCCAGCCG
>JBMFSH010000109.1:0-1535 GCA_049967655.1 Acidobacteriota bacterium | reverse complement strand
GGGGGACGGGGAGACGACAGACCGGGGACGAAGACGGGAGACCGGGGACAGGGGCACGGACCATCCCGTATGCCTGCACCAGATCGTCCACGTGCTCGGCAACGCTGCGCACGGGGGGGAGCTGGGTAGCTATCTTGAGGACCCGCTCCGGCTCCGCGGCCAGGGCGTCCATGGCGCCAGCCAGCGCGCCGGCGTCGCCGTGGGGCACGATCAGCCCGTCCACGCCGTCGCGCACAAGTTCGGGAAGGGCGCCGGCGTCGGAGACGATGACCGGCCGCCCGGCCGTGAAGGCTTCCAAGACCACGAGGCCGAAGACCTCTAGGCAGTTGGAAGGCACGACCAATACATCGAAGGCGGCGTAGGCTTCGGCGACGCGTTCGTGGGGGATGGGGTCGTGGAGCACCAGCCTGGTCTTGCCCGCATAGCGGCCCACCGTCTGGGCGCGATAGGCGCAGGCCCAGGGGGAGGAGGCCCTCCCGAAGACGTGGATCTCGCAGCGCTCCCCGTGCGCCATGCACCCAGCGGCCTCGGTGAGGACGTGGAGCCCCTTCACGAAGCTGAAGCCGCCCAGGTAGCCGAAGCGAACCCTCTCCCCTTCGATGCGCACGGGAGGCACCCCAGCCACCGGCTCCATGCCGTGCGGGATGTGGACGACGCGCCCTTCCTCGATCCCCTGCCGGAGCAAGTACCCCTTCATGGCCTGCGAAGGGGCGATCCAGAGCGGGGCCTCCTCCCAGACCAGGGCCTTACTGAGGAGCGATTCGCGAACGGCCTCGGGGTAGGCCACGGCGCGAACCGCCTTCCCGCCGGGGCCACGGGTGCCGCTGGCGCGCACGGCCAGCCTGGATAGCCCGGCAGGCAGGGCCGCGAGCGCTGTGCCGAGAAGGCGGCTCCCCGAGCGCTGGGTGGCACAGCATCGCACGCAGACCTCCGGCCGCGCCGCCTCCTCGCAGATTTCCCCCTTCTCGTTCAGCCGCAGGCCCGCCGGGCAGACCACCCCCGGGTGGTGGGCGGTCACCACAAAAGGGATGCCCCGTTCACTGCACAGCCTCGTGAGGGCGGGCTTGAAGCCGTTGAGGTGGACGAGGTCCGGCTTGGCTTCGTCCAGGGCCGCCCCAAGGCCGGCCAGCAGCGCGGGGCTCGTCTCGGCGATGGCCTCCTCCCAGCGAAGGGCCCGCGGGTTCATGCGAAGCGCCAGCACCCGCACGCCGTCAAACGTGTATTCGGAAAGCAGGAACGGCTTGGAAACCGCCCCCCCCAGGCCAGCAGCCCCTTCCGCCCTTTCACGTCTTCCGTCTCCCGTCCCCGGTCTCCCGCCCCCTGCCCCCCGCACCCCCGCCAGCACGCGCACCTCGTGCCCGCGCCGCTGAAGCTCCTTGGCGACTTGCAGCACGTAGGTCTGCCCGCCGCCGCCGGCTTCGGGGAAGAACCAGGGGAGAGAGAGGAGGATGCGCACAGGAAAGTATGGGGTCAGGTCTTTACTGTTAGTATCTCTGTCCACGGCCGGCCCCTATCTCCTTTTCCTTTCGGTCTTA
>JBMFSH010000108.1:0-1583 GCA_049967655.1 Acidobacteriota bacterium | reverse complement strand
CGCCCTGGCTCGCGCGGGCCATTCGCCACCAGCGAGATCCGCGACGGCCAGGAGGGGACGCCAGTTGTCCCGCGCCCGGTCCCTCGTGATGGCGCCGGGGATGGACGGGTCAACAAAGCGGAGGTCTTCGAGATGGTCGCTCGCCCAGCGCGCGGCCATGCTCCGGAGGTCCTCCATGTCGCCAAGCCGGTGGAGCTGAAGCCGCTCGATAGATTCTCCCCGTGCTCGCCGGCGCATGCGGACCGTTACCGAGCGATCGGCCAGCGTGGGGGGTAGCTCGCCGATGAGGGCGATGGCTTTCGGGGCCCACGTGCTGAACATGCACACGTGGTGGTCGTCGCCAGTGACGCGGGTCACGTAGGCTTGGCTGCGCATGTGCCCGCTGTTGAGAATGCCCCGGAGGCCCTCGGAGTCCGAGATGAAGGTGTCCGCCTCGTCCAAAAGGAGGGTCGGTTGGTAGGTGTCCGCCACCCGGAAGACCGCCGACGGGGTGATGTTGGCCGAGGTGAGGGGCTTGGGTACTAAGGCGCTTAGAAGCGCCAGCGCCGTGCTTTTTCCGCAGCCCTTGTCGGGGCTCGTGATGGCCAGGATGGGCGAGATCTCGAAAGCATCGTGGGTATGGGTAAAGAGGGTCCACAGCGCCATGAGGGCGGACTGCTCCTGCGTCACGGCGACAAAGCGCCGAAGGGTCTGCTCCAATGAAGTGAGGAGAACCGCCCCGTCCACGGCCTCGGGCCAGAGGTCCGGCTCTTGCAGGCCCGCGGGCCGCTCGCCCCGGGTCTTCCCGGCCGGCATGGCCGTCTCCAGAATCCGCCCCGCGCTTTTAAAACCCAGAAGCCGGAGTTTCCGGAGGGCCCCCTCTCGGGCCAGTTCTCGGGAGGTGTCGTCCATCGGCGTGAGGGCTTCGCGGAACCGGTTGAGGACCGCGCGCACCTCTTCGATGGCGGGATGCTCCGGCAGGGGATTCAGAAGGGCCACCGCTTCGTCAATGGACATCGGGGGTTCGGGCGCCGCCAGGGCCCGGAGGTGTTTGAACCGGTCGTCCATCATCGGCCTCGCCTTTGCCGTCTTTCAGAGGCGGCGATGGATTCGAGGGTCCGGATGAGCTCTTCCTCGGCCAGGGGCGGCTGGCAGCTCTGGAGATTCCAGCTCTTGAGGAGACCGGCGGTCACGAAGGGGTCGACGCGGTGGCGGAGAAGGTGGCCCGCCAGCCGGGCCAGGCTCGTGTTGCGCTGGCCCTCGCATACGCTCGCGAGCACGAGATCGCCGAGGGAACTGTGAGGGACCTGAAGTGATGGATGTCCCGGTGCTCCCTTCAATCGCTTCAACAGCCAATCGGGCAAGGTCGCCGGTTCCATGTGCGCCGGGTGCCTCGCGCCGTCCCAGGCGTAGCGGCACCCGCTGGCGTGGAGGGAGGGCGGGGCTACGATGTAGCCCCCGTCTCCTCTCACGTCCAGCCCCGGACCCAGAAGCCCGGCGGAGTTGGGCACCCGAATTCCAGGATGGCGAAAGACCAGGTGCCGCCCGCCGCCGCCAGTCTGAGCGGTCACCGTTACAGGCAGTCCCCCGAACCGGCTCTCCAG
>JBMFSH010000107.1:0-1623 GCA_049967655.1 Acidobacteriota bacterium | reverse complement strand
TCCGCCGCTATGTGGCGCTGACCCCCGAGCAGGCCGTCCTTTTCGTGCTCTGGACGCTCTTCGCCCACGCCCACGACGCCTTCGAGATCTCTCCCATCCTGGCCATCACCAGCCCCGACAAGGGGTGCGGCAAGAGCACGACGCTGGCCCTGCTCAGTGCCCTGGTCCCCAAACCCATCACCTCGGCCAACATCACCCCCTCGGCGGTCTTCCGCGTGACGGACTACTTCCACCCCACCCTCCTGCTGGACGAGGCCGACACCTTCCTGACCGATTCCGAAGGGTTGCGGGGGATCCTCAACAGCGGCCACATGAGAAGCCAAGCCTATGTGACCCGCGTCGTCGGTGAGGACTACCGGGTCTGCATGTACAGCACGTGGGCACCGAAGGCTGTTGCCCTCATCGGAGAATTGCCGGCAACCCTGGCCGACCGGTCGGTGACCCTGCGCATGCGCCGGCGGGCTCCCCACGAGTCCATCGAGCGCCTTCAGCTCCACCGGCTGGGCGACATGGAGGATCTGCGCTCCATGGCGGCCCGGTGGGCCAGCGACCACACCGACGAGCTTCGCCTGCTGGATCCCCCGGTTCCCGCGCCGATCACGAAGGACCGGGCCCGAGACAACTGGCGGCCTTTGCTCGCCATCGCGGACGTGGCCGGCGGGGAGTGGCCCACCCGAGCACGGTCCGGCGCCTTGGTCCTCACCGCCTCCGGGGGCGACACCTCGGCCGCCGTCCAGCTCCTTGAAGACCTGAGAGGGCTCTTCCTGTCGAAGCGCGCCGAGCGGCTCACCACCGAGGAGATCCTGGCGCACCTGAACGCGATGGACGAGCGCCCCTGGCCCGAGTGGCGCGACCGGGGGCCCATGACTCCCCGGCAACTCGCTCTCATCCTTCAACGATTCGGCATTGGTCCCACCAAGTGGAAACAGAACCGAGAGATGTGCAGGGGGTATGACGCCTCGGCCTTCGAAGATTCTTTTTCCCGCTATCTCCCCTCTGACCCGCCACACCCGCCACCGGCCTCCATTCAAAGCACTTACAGACCCCCCTCATCCGCCACCCGGGAGCCGAAAAACGGCCAGATTTTCCTCGATAAGTCCAGCGTTCTCTTGGCGGTGGCGGATCCGGAGGATGCGAAGCGCCACCCGGAAGGTCCTGACCCGGGAGAAGCGCCACCATGAGCCTCCTTGCCCGTTCCTTGGAGCCGGTTTCGGTGTGCTTGTGTCGGATCCCATCGATTTCGGACAAGTGCGTGCCTTTGCACGGCCCTCGCAGTTCGGCAGCGGTGGCGGGTCGAGGCGAAAGGTGGCGGTTGGCCCCAATGACCCTCCATTCCAAGCGCCACAGGCCTCATTCCACAGCACTTACCGATGCATCTTCACCCCTTCTTGGCCCATTTCGGTGGCGGATCGCCACTTCCATAAGTCCCGCATTCTCTTGGCGGTGGCGGGTGTGGCGGTTCGTGGGGGGAAAACGGGGGCCCAACAGCTTTCCTCCGCCCCATTCATCGCCCCATTCATCGCCCCATCCATCGCCCCATCCACCTGCTTCCCTTCACGTCCCTGACACCGCCCGAAGAACCCGGGACGCGGCGGGAATGACCGTCGAAGCATACAGCGCAAG
>JBMFSH010000106.1:0-1681 GCA_049967655.1 Acidobacteriota bacterium | reverse complement strand
GTCCAGAAGACAACGCCTTTCCCCCGTGAACCCGAGCGGTAGCCGGAGGCACCCGCGTTTCCATCGCGGAATTTGGGAGCGAAGAGCCCCGCGCAGAGCGGCCGTATGACCGACCGAGAAGGGGGCGAGGTCTCCCGTACCGAGAGCGAGCTTCGCAGCGTGGCGAGGGAGGGCGGCTGGGCCGGCGTCATGGGGCTGGCGAGCGCCGCCCTTCGCTACGTCAACATCGCTATCCTGACGCGCCTCCTCGGGGCCCAGGCCTACGGGCTCTACGCCCTGGCCAATACGGTCCAGATGGTGCTGGCCATTTTCCTGGGCCTGGGCCTGCCGGCGACCCTCGTCCACGACATCGCCTCCTTGGCTGAGCTGGGGGAGTGGAGCCGCCTTCGAAGCGCGGTACGGAAGTCTTTCGCGGCCGCCTCCGTGGCGGGCATCGCGGGCATGACCCTGGTGGTGGCGGCGGCTCCCTGGATTTCCACGCACCTCTTTCACAAGCCGGCCCTCGTGGTCCCTCTCGTGGGGCTTAGCCTGGCTCTGCCCCTCAGCGTCCTTTACAGCATCTGCTCGGGCGGTTTGCAGGGCTTCAAACGCATCAGGGCCAAGGTCTTCTTCGACAAGATCGCCCACCCCCTCTTTTTCACCCTGCTCCTCGTGTTCGGCTGGCCCCTCTTCAGGAATGTCCCCTACGTCCTGGCCGCTTACGGCGTGGCGGCGCTCCTCACTTTTTTTCTTGCCGCCCGGAGCCTGCGCCGCTATCTTTCAGAGCGTCCGTCCAGCGGGGGCGGGCAGAAGACCACGTGGGGGGGGCTCCTCGGCTTCTCTTTGCCGGTGATGGGGCAGAACTTCCTCAGCCTCTTCCTGTTGCAGTCGGACCTCTTCGTCATGGGCCGCTACCGCGGCGCAGCCGAACTGGCCGTCTACGCGGTGGCCTCGCGCTTGGCCCAGCAGGCCATGGGGCTCGCCACGGACGCCCTCTCCGCCTCCCTCGCTCCCTCCTTCTCCGCCCTCATGGGCCGGCGGGACCAGTCCGGCCTTCGCCGCCTCCTCCACACCTCCACCCGCTGGCTCTGTCTGGTCGGAGGAGCGATCGGCCTCACGCTGATCCTGGGAGGGCTCCCCGTCCTGGGCCTTTTCGGTCCGGTCTTTCGCCAAGGCTATCGGGTCCTCTGCATCCTCGTTTTCGGCCAGATGGTCTCGGCGGCCTTCGGCGCCAACGGCACCCTCATCACCATGACCGGCCACCCCAAGGTGAACCTCGTCAACTCCTTCATCCTCGGCCTCGGGAACCTCGGCCTCTGCCTCCTCCTCGTGCCCCGGTACGGCGCCCTCGGGGCCGCCTCCGCCGCCGCCGGCTCGCTGATCATGACGAACCTGGTCCGCGCCGTGGAGATCTACTGGATCTTGAAGATCGGGCCCTGGGACCGGACCATCCTCAAGCCCTTCGCCGCCCTCGCCGCCGCTGCCGTCGCGGGAGGCCTGGCGGCCGTCTACCTCCACCCCTTCGTGGGAGCCGTTGCGGGGTTGGCGGTCTACCTCCTCGTCTGGTACGGTATCCGCCCGGAGCCCGAAGACTGGGATATGCTCAGGAGCGCGTTGGGGAAGCTTCGAAGGAGCCCGATGGGGGGGGAGTAAGCTATTAAGCTATTAGGCTATTAAGCGATTAAGCGATTGAGCGATTGAG
>JBMFSH010000105.1:0-1690 GCA_049967655.1 Acidobacteriota bacterium | reverse complement strand
GCC
The DNA here is from genome assembly GCA_049967655.1 of Acidobacteriota bacterium. Lineage (GTDB taxonomy): Bacteria > Acidobacteriota > UBA4820 > UBA4820 > DSQY01 > DTPS01. The sequence goes on along the minus strand of JBMFSH010000105.1, from coordinate 1,687 downwards.
TGAAGACGAAGATGGGGGCGTTCATGAAGGGGGCGGTGGGCGCGGGCCTCGCGTCCGCGGCGCTCGAGACGGCGTCCGCGCCCATCAGGTACTTCGGCGGCCCCATGGTGCATAACAAGCCGCTCGACCACCTGCACAGTATGATACTGTCGTCCGCCACCGGCCAGAGGGGTGCGCCGGCGGTGGCCGTGCAGCCCCCCTCCACAGCCGCGCAGCCATCCTCCGCGGCGAAGGGAGCCTCGACAGGGGGGTCGGCCTCACCGGTCAAGCTCCACGACTTCCGCCCGGAGATCGGTGGGTTATTCATGGCCGAGACTCCCGAGGGGATCCTCATGCCGTACAGGATCGGGAACATAACGCCGAGCCAGTCCTCCGCCGGGGCCGCGGGCTATGAGATCACACTGGAGAATGTGGCCAACCATGAGATATCGAAGGTGTTCGTACCCGACATGAAGGAGGCCGAATCAGTCGTGGCGCTCCGCATATGGCGCGAGTACAGCGACCTGGTGGCGCGCAGCAGGCCCAACGCGTCACTCCGCGCCCTCGATCACCTGTTCGCGTGACCCGCAGGAGTCAGCCGTACATACTGTAGTCCCCGGCGCTGGGCGTGGGTGAGGGCTCCTCATTCTCATTCTCATTCTCATCCCTCCTCTCCTCCCTCTTCCTCTCCTTCTTTCCCTTCCCCTTCCCCTTCTCCTTCTGCGCTCCCTTCTCCGGGGCTGCGCCCGCGAGTGGCACCGATTTCCTCTCCTTCTCCCTCTCCTTCTCCCTGTACTTGGGGTTCTCCATGAGCGCCGGCACCTTGACGCGCGACGTCTTACCCTTGATGTAGAGGGCTATGCCGGCCGCGAGTATCGCTAAGTACGACACCCCTTCCCAAAAAGTGATCTCCACGCCCCCGATAATGCCCAACACACCAATAGCTCCCATGATGATCGTTACTGTTTTCCCTATCCCACTCAACTTCTTCGACATACGGGTTTCCAAACTCACCGACTTGATCTTCCACCTCTCCTCGACGAGCTCCCTGAGCGGCACGCGCCTCAACGGCGCGTCCGGCGACCCGGGGTGGGCCCACACGAAGAACCCACCGCGACTCTTATGCTCGACCTTCACCGGCAGGTAGTACATCTCACCGCCCTTGACGAACACGCCTATCCCGAATGTAGTCCCGATGGAGTTGTACACATTCGGGGCGAAGTTCACGAACGGCAGCCCGCCCAGGTGGTCAACTTGGGTGAAGTTCTTCACGAACACTGGTAGGTCGAACCACCCCTTGTCATTGACGAGTGAGATGTAGTCGCGGTGCCACTTCCTCACGATGGGCGCGTCGATGTAGTAGAGGCCGCGGCCATCCTGGGATGGAACCGCGAAGCTCGCGCGGCGAGAGTAGAACTTCACCGGTAGGGTGAAGTACTGGCTCGGGGGTGGCCCCTCCTCATCCTCATCATCCACCCCTCCCATGGCCATCCTGGCTCTCCCGCGATCCAGCGCCCCTCTCATACCACCACTAGTGTAGAAATGCGCAACTAATATTTAAGAGCAGAGATGTCCGGCACGCGTGAATTACCCCCACAAAGTTGTGGGGGTAGGCCATCGACCCGGCGCGGGCGACCGACGTTATATGTTCCCCGAGCATACCCACACGTGGCCCGCAGGAGAGCGGTCGGCGACGCGATAGGCGCAC
>JBMFSH010000104.1:0-1707 GCA_049967655.1 Acidobacteriota bacterium | reverse complement strand
GTTCGTATGTGGGTGGCTGGCACCCTGGGGATGATGGGACCCAGAGCGAAGGCGGCGGCGCCGAAGCTCTTGGCCTTGCTGCCCGCAGCGGATTGTGAAAAGGGAGATCTGACGTCGTCGGCGACCATTCGACCCGCGTTGGAGTTGATGGGCGTAAAGCCGCCACCCTTCAATCCGAAGAACTGCAAATGAATGAGTAAGCCACGTCGCAAAAGGGCGCCCCCGCCCTCCCCAAACCAAAGGCGCGGCTAAGGGAAACTAGGGACAGCCACCCATTTACAGGAACCACCTCCTCGCTGGGGACCTACACGATCGGGGGTGTGCCGAACGGGAGCTACACGGTGACGCTGTCGGGAGCGGCGGCGGGGAGCACCACGACGAACACGAGCGGAACCTATATCTTCTCGGGGCTCAGCAACGGGACGTACACGGTGACGGCGGGGCAGCCGGCCGGTAAAGTGATCGTGTACAACACGAACCCCAAGTCGGCCACCATCGACAACAACAACGCGACCCTCAATTTCACGGGCTCCGTCTGCACGAAGTGCACGTCGGGGACGGTGGCGCTGGCGGACGGGACGCCGGTGGCGGGGGTGTCGGTGAGCGCGTCGAACGCGAGCGCGACGACGGACCCGACGGGGCTGTACATTTTGCAGCCGACGGGGAACGGGAGCTCGGGCGTGGAGGGGACGATCGTGCCGTCGATGCCGGGCTACGGCTTCACGCCGGGGAACCGGCCGTGCGACCGAGCCCACCGGACGCACCAGGACTTCACGGCGGTACCGCAGGGGCAGGGGGCGGTGAAGGAGGGGAGCGGCCTGTCGGGCGGGAGCGGGAAACCGGGAGCGGGAAACCGGGAGCGGGGAACCCGCCAGCGGGTAGCCCCCAAGCGGGCGACCCCCGAACGCGTCCTCCTGAAGCCTCCTTCGAGGTTTCTCCCCTGAAGGATCTCGGACGAGGACCCAGCTCGGCGGGCCATGGCCAGACCGCATCCTCCTCCTATGGCGTGACCCCTCACGGGGGCCCCGGGCCGAGCCCGTTCGGAAGGGAGGAGGCCTGTTGCGACGGCGGGGGGAGCGCCTACGGCGGCTTGGCCCCCGACACGAACGCGACCGAGTCCCTCCGCACGGAAACGACGGCGACCCTGACGAACACGGCGACCTATTTCTACGTGTGGGACCAGGTGGGGAGCATCCGGCTGGTGACGGACGGGACGGGGGCGGTGGTGGTGGAGCACGACTACGAGCCGTACGGGGTGGAGATCCTGCCGAACACCCCCAGCTCCATGCCGACGGATGCCTTGCCGGGGACGCACCTCTACACGGGCCAGGAGCGGGACGCGGACACGGGGCTGGACAACTTCCACTTCCGCTCCTACGCTTCCACCATGGGCCGCTTCCTCAGTCCCGACAATATGGGCGGCAACCTCCTCAACCCCCAGAGCTTCAACCTCTACGCCTACGTCCACGGGAACGTGGGAGTCGGCTGATTAGTCGCTGGCGCGTTTGGGTGCCAGAGGCGTGGGTGAAGGAGGGGCGCAGCAATTGGCTTGACCAATCGCACCCGAATTGTTACTATTCATCTGTAGTTATTGATATGTACAGAGCTATAGTAACATGATGGCGAGGAACGTTATGGCCCAAAGCAAGACAGAGAGGACGCTTCTGCTGGTGAAAAGGCTGGGGGTGCTGCGGCCTCGCGATCTGG
>JBMFSH010000103.1:0-1745 GCA_049967655.1 Acidobacteriota bacterium | reverse complement strand
CCAAGCCTCCGGCACAACTGGACCATTGGCGCTCCGACCGGCGGACATCGCGGCGGAGCTATGATCAAAAGTGGTGTACGGGGGCTTTACAGCTGACTTGAGGAGGGTGGCGCACTGTTGCTAGAAAAGGGTTTCTGGATCCGATCAGCAACGAAGAAGGAGTGCGCCATGCAAGAGAATACGCGGATTGTCGACGGGATGGGAGAGTTGGGCCTGGGCATTGAGGGCTTGTTGCGGCGGTCTGCGCGCCAATTGATTCAACAGGCCATTGAGGGCGAGGTGCAGGCGCTTCTGGAGGAATATGTCGCCGTACGGATGGTCGATGGTCGTCGTGCCGTCGTGCGGAATGGGTACCTGCCGGAGCGAGAGGTCCTGACCGCGGTCGGTCCCGTACCCGTACAGGTCCCCAAGGTGCGGGATCGCTCGGGTTCTGGCGTGATTTTCCGCTCTTCCTTGGTACCGCCCTATGTGCGCAAATCGAAGACGGTCGAGGCTACGGCCCCTTGGCTCTACCTGCATGGGGTGTCGTCGGGACAGATGCAAGAGGCCCTATCCGTCTTGTTGGGCGAGGAGGCCAAGGGACTGTCTCCGGCGGTGTTGGGGCGTCTGAAGGCCGAATGGGCACAGGAACATGCTCGGTGGCAGCGCCGCTCTCTGCAGGGGAAGCGCTACGCCTACTGGTGGGCCGATGGGGTCTACACGAACCTGCGGGCGGAGGACGACCCGAGGATGTGTCTGCTGGTTATCATCGGTGTGACGGCAGAGGGCAAGAAGGAAATCGTTGCCGTCACCGACGGCCTGCGGGAGTCCAAAGATTCCTGGCGGGAGGTCTTGCGGGACCTGCGGGACCGCGGGCTACAGGAGGCGCCGCTACTGGCCATTGGCGATGGGGCGATGGGTTTCTGGTCCGCTCTGAGCGAGATTTACCCGGAAACCCGTCACCAGCGCTGCTGGGTGCACAAGACCGCCAACATCCTCAACGAGCTGCCGAAGCGGCTCCAGGGGAAGGCCAAGGCCGCCTTACAGGCGATCTGGATGGCCGACACCCGTGAAGCTGCGGAGAAGGCCTGGCAGGTCTTTGTGCGCGACTACCAAGCCAAATACCCCAAGGCGGTCGAAAAGCTCGAGAAGGATCGGAACGCGCTGCTGACCTTCTATGACTTCCCAGCAGAGCACTGGCGACACATCCGCAGTAGCAACGCCATCGAGTCGACCTTTGCCACGGTCCGGCAACGAACCAGCCGCACCAAGAACTGCGTCTCCCGCTCCAGCTTCCTCGGCCTGAGTTTCAAGCTCATCCAGCAGGCGGAAAAGCGGTGGAAGGGTATTCCGCATCCGGAAAGACTCCGCGAGCTCTTTGCCGGGATAGTGTTTGTCGATGGGGTACCCGCCAACGAAACCCGGCGGGACCCTCAACAGGACGCCGCCTAACTCATGTTAGCAAATGCTCATACACCAGACTTGACCATAGCTCCCGGAGCCCCGTGCCCTCCTGGAGTGGGTCATCGCCCGCAGTCAGTGGCTTCTGGCCCATGATCCCCGGGCGGCGGAACAAGCCTTGCTCCAAAGCCTCCAGGCGAACCCCGATTTTCAACCCACCCAGACCTTGCTGCAGGAGATCGTCCACGCCAGCGCCATTCCCTAAAAGGCCGGGCTGACATCCTGAAAGACGCCATCGACGCTGTTGGTGGTAGCCCTTATAGCCGCCGCTCGTCGGGCTCTTTGACACCTGTACGCAGCTTCCC
>JBMFSH010000102.1:1343-1759 GCA_049967655.1 Acidobacteriota bacterium | reverse complement strand
AGCTGGAGGCCTACCAGTGCGAGAACGGAGGCTTCGTCTACTGGAAGGGCTCGCCCTGTGCCTTCGCCTCGGCCTACCTCACAAGCTACGTGCTACACGTCTACCAGCGGGCCCAGAAGCTCGGCTACGCGGTGAACCCCAAGATCCTCGCCAGGGGCTACGACTTCCTGGACCAGCAGCTCAACCAGCCGCCGCCCACCAACGAGAGCTGGTGGCCCGCCTTCACGGCGTGGGAGTGCTTCGCCGCCAAGGTGCTGGCGGAGGGGGGCCGCAACGAGGACAGCACCATCACGCGCCTCTACGGCACCCTCGACCGCATGCCGGTTTTCGCCCTGGCCTACCTCTCCGACGCCATGGCCGCGGCGGGCGAAACGGGCCAGCGGCCGGCCGAGGTGATGAGGAGGATGACCAACGCC
>JBMFSH010000102.1:0-1333 GCA_049967655.1 Acidobacteriota bacterium | reverse complement strand
TATGCCCGCTAACGGCGCTCCGGGGCGCAAGCCGACCCAGGCGCAAGTCGCTCAAGAACAAATGCTCGCCCTTGAAGGCACGGCAGATGCTATCCTGGTGCTGGAGAGCTTCGTGCGCCACGGCGACGAGAAGGCCCTCGTGCCCGGCCTCGTTCGCTGGCTCATGAAGGTCCGCAAGAACGGCCGCTGGGGCAACACCCAGGAGAACGCCGTCGCCATGGAGGCCCTGGTGGACTACTACCAGCGCTACGAGAAGGAGGTGCCCGACTTCACGGCCGTGGTCAAGCTCGGGGCCGAGACGCTCGCCAGCGACGCCTTCCGGGGCCGCTCCACCCAGGCCCGGCTCGTCGACCTCCCCATGGCGAAGCTCCTCGCCGGGGAGCCGGCCGGGACGCGCCTGCCCCTCACCTTCGACAAGCAGGGCACAGGGACCCTCTTCTACGTGGCGAGCCTCAAGTACGCCGCGGACCAGCTCTTCCAGCAGGGGATGGACCAGGGGATCCGCATCGAGCGCAGGTACGCCCCTTACAGCGACAAGGGTCAGGCGGGTGCCCCGGCCACGAGCTTCAAAGCGGGCGACCTCGTGCAGGTGACGCTCACCCTCTCACTCTCCAAGGAGCGCCGCTACGTGGCCGTCACCGACCCGCTGCCCGCGGGCTTCGAGCCCGTGGAGTCCTGGTTCGCCACCACCGCCTCCGACCTGGCGCGAGGCCAGGTGCGGGAGGAGAGCCAGGACAACGACTGGATGGCCTGGTGGAAGCGCGGCGGCTTCGACCACGTGGAGCGCTACGACGACCGCGTCCTCCTCTTCGCCACGCGCCTCTCCGAGGGGCCCCACCTCTTTTCCTACGTCTGCCGCGCCACCACCTCCGGCACCTTCCGCACCGCCCCCGCCCACGCCGAGGAGATGTACGAGCCCGAAGTCTTCGGCCGCACCGGAACCGCCGTCATCGAGGTCAAGCCGTAGGGGGGAGGGGGGCGAGGGGAGGCCTTTGAGGTCGAGATGAGCTGATGAGGACGGATGGAGACCAGCGAAGGCGGCCCTTTCGGCCGTAGGAGCGCTCTCCAGTGAAAACGGGGTCAGGTCTTTAATGTTAGCATCACTTGTGCTATCCTACAGCCATAGGATCTCTGAGTGAGTGAGGAAGGACCCTATGGAGGTAAGTGATGGTGCGTCCTCTGCGGGTCGAGTTTCAGGGCGCGGTCTATCATGTGACGGCGCGGGGCAGCGAGCGGGGGCTGATCTTCCGGGACGCGAAAACGGGGTCAGGTCTTTAATGTTAGCATCACTTGTGCTATCCTACAGCCATAGGATCTCTGAGTGAGTGAGGAA
>JBMFSH010000101.1:0-1823 GCA_049967655.1 Acidobacteriota bacterium | reverse complement strand
ACCCGAAAATGGCCCCCCGCGTCAAGTGCCGCTCCGCACGCCGAAAGGGCCCGGAACCGGAAGCTCGTGGGTGTCCGTCCCGCCTGCCCGCCTCCCGGAAATCTCCCTTCGATCGTGAGAAACCGCGTCAGCCTGGCTAAAGGAGTGTAGCACAGCGCGCCCGGAAGTCAAGGTGCGTCGCATGGAACCTGTGCCGTGCAGTGGGTGCCGCATCACTTTAGCTCGACCTCCTCTCCACCATCCGATGGTTATTCAAGCACGAATTTAATATAGTACCCGATCCGGGCCGGTCAACCCCGAACGGGGCCCGGAAAGGGGCTCCGCCGGGCGGCGGGGTATGCCCCACAATCCAGGCCTGGGCATCGGTAATGCCTTGTCTCACAGCCACTTGCGGCGAGCCGGGAGGGGCCGGCGGGGAAAGGCCGCCTGGCTTTCCACGCACCAGCCGCTCCCGGAACGGCCCCGGTTATCGAGACGCATCTCCTTAACGATCAAATAAATAGCCCTTATCAGCGCCGGCCCGATCGTGCGGGCTTCCCCTCTGTGACCCGTGTCACAGAAAGGGGCACCGCGGGACCACAGAATAGGCGGGCAAGTGTGATCCGGGTCACAGACGGGAGGTGGGGGGTAGATCAGCGAGAGAGACGCCAGAGGGAATGCCGGCGGGCGGGGCTGGACAGGCCCCCCCTGCCCCTATCGAGATGAGGTGATGGGATGAGGTGACGAGGGAGTGCCGGCGGGCGGGGCTGAGCGTGTTTTTCCCCTCATGCCCCTTGTCCCTTGTCTCCTATTCCCCCCAACGAAAGAGGGGGCCCGAAGGCCCCCTCGTCGAGGTGCGCGAAACACCGGCCTACCAGGAGAAGGTGTAGTCGGCGCTCCCTCCGTCGGTGTTCTTGAAGGTGAAGACCGTCGGCGTACCCTTGGGGACCTTGGTTTTCAGGGTCTTGCCGCCCTTGATGACGAGCTTGGTGGTGCCCTTCTGCGTGACCGTGGCCCAGGGCGTGGCGTCGCTCCCGATGAAGACCTGGAGTCCGCTCTGGAAGTTGCTCCCCATCACGATGAAGCGGAAGGGGCTGCCGGCCTTCTTCATGGAGGTGATGACCGGCGGGTTGACCACCGGCGCCGTCACGGCGATGGCGAGGTGCGAGTCGGTGGCCGTGGCGCCGGCCGAGTCGGTCACGGTGAAGAGGACGGAATAGGTGCCCGCGGCGGTGAAGGTGTGGCTGGCCGAGGCCGTGGTGCCATGCGCCGAACCATCGTCGAAGTCCCAGTCGTAGGTGTAGGGCGCCGTGCCGCCCGAGGCGCTCCCCGTGAAGGCCACCGTCAGCGGCGCCGTCCCCGAGGTCTTGTCCGCCGAAGCCGTCGCGGAGAGGGGGGCGCTCACGCCGGAGAGGGTGCCGATGTTGAGCCTGTCCGCCGGATGGTCGGGGTCGAGGCCGTTGAAGACGTAGAGGGTGCCGTCCGAAACCACCATGTTGTGGTTCAGGCGGTTGAAGAGCCCCTCCACGGTGGTCCAGGTGTTGGCGGAGGCGTCGTAGACCTGGATGTCCTTGACGATCCCTACCGCCGACTGGCTGGCCCAGGCCTGCCAGGTGTAGCCGCCGCCTACGAAGAGGTAGTTGCCGTAAGCGGCGCCCGCGGCGTACACGGAGGCCATGGGCATGGCGGCCTTGGAGGTGTCGTAGGCATCCGCCGCCGGGTCGTACACCAGGGTCTGGTTGTTGAAGCCCGTGGATTTGGAGATGTCGCCGATGGCGCCGCCGAAGAGGTAGATCTTGCCGTTGAAGGGCAGGGCCACCATTCCGCGCATGGGCTTGGGCAGG
>JBMFSH010000100.1:0-1827 GCA_049967655.1 Acidobacteriota bacterium | reverse complement strand
GCGTTTATCGCCAGGCCCAGGGCGGCGGCCGCCATGAGCAAGTCCCTGCGCGGGAGAGACCTGGCCGCGTCCTCGTAGGCGTACGGCAGGAACAGCATGGCTGGGGCGAGGGCTGGGAGCAGGAGCCTCGGGCCGTAGCTCAGGCCGCCGTCCCAGTAGTACCACGAGGAGACCTCGGCCAGCTGCGCGACGAAGGCCACGAGAACCATGAGCGACAGGAGCGGCCTCCTGCGCCTCCTCGCCACGGCGTAGGCCAGGGCCAGGGCGGCGATCGGGTCGTAGAAGATTATGCCGCGGTAGGGGCTGAAGACGTAGTAGAACGCGTGCAGCGGGGCCAGGGCGGGCACGAACGTCCTGCCCACCGCCAGCCCTGGGACGAAGAGCGGGTCGCCGAAGGCAGCGTATGATGTGGCCATCTGAAGGCCAGCGGCGACGTCGAGGGGTATGAGGGCCGTCGCGAGGATCGCCGCCCTGTCCCTCACAGCTGTGAGTGCCGCCACGAGGGCCAGGAGGGCCGAGAGGGCGAGCATCGCAGCTATTATGCTGTAGTCGGCCCAGGCGGCGACGCCGAGCAGGGCTGCAGCGAGCCAGGCCCTCTTCCACGCGCCCCTCCCAGTGAGCGCCCTGTAGGTCTCAGCTATGAACAGCGTCAGGGCGGCCGCGGAGAGGGGCATGTACATGAAGACCTCCGACTCAGGCCAGAGCGTGGTAGTGAAGGCGAGGGCCAGGGAGGTGAACGCCGAGGCCCTGGGATCCCAGCCGAGCGACCTCAGCTCCTCATATAGGGCAGCAACGAACGCCGCCGAGATCATAGCCACGAAGAGCCTGTCGGCGTAGGAGAGCGGGCCGAGGTTTGAGAAGGCGTGCCCCTGCATGGCCTGCCCCAGGGCGGCGAACGGGAGGGCTATGATCGCCAGGCCGTAGCTCTGGGTGCCGTACCACTGTGACCCAGTGGGGCTCACCACCTCCACCTGGTCTGTCACTGGCTGTATGAGCGATGGGTTGCCGAGGCCCCAGGTGTGCCTAACCAGGAGCGAGTACTGGAGCGCCATGTTAAGCCCGTCTGGGCCAGAGCTCGTGGCGTGGTTAAGGAGTATAAAGTATATGAAGAGGACGAACGCGAATATCGCCAGGCTCGGCCTCGCCCTCGGCCTCCTCAGCTCTAACAAGGGCGCCCCAGTCGCCACTCACTTGGCCGAGCTTAAAGCGTGCGACCCTCAAAGCTCCACCACCTCCCTGAAGGACTCCACTCCCCTCACTAGGTAGAGCGCCGCGGCGAGCACGGCCAGCACTATCACCACGACCAGCGGAACGTAGAGCGATATCGTGTACGGGTTGGGGTATGCCACCGCGCTCACGTTGACAGCCGTGACTGTGGTCGTGGGCCCCTCGACAAGGTACGTGGCCGTCACAGACCGCGCCACGTAGACCTGCGGCTCGAATATGAAGAGCACCGCGATCACAAGGAGCACGAGGGAGGCCGCAAGAGTCCTCAGCTCGTCGCGCCCGCGGACTATCCTGTATATGACGTACACGGACGCCGCCAGGAGTGCGGCCGACACTGCAAGGGGCCACGGGCTCGGGTACCCGAGCGTCACGCTAGACCCCAGGGGCACGTAGACCGCCGATGGGAGCTGGGTCGACGTGGCGTTGGTGACAGTGACCGTGGTGGTCGTGGTAGTGGTGGTGTTGGAGGCCGTCACGGCCACCGCCTTCGCCTGCGCGTAGACGGCCGTGACGTACACCGTGGCGTTGGGAACCCACGCCACTGGGACTTCCACGTAGCCCCTGGCGTCCCTTGTAGCAGTTATGACCGTGCTGTACGAC
>JBMFSH010000099.1:0-1918 GCA_049967655.1 Acidobacteriota bacterium | reverse complement strand
AAAGGCTTCCTTGAGCCAGAAGGCCTTTTCTCTGGGCCTCGCTGTCTCTGTGGTTTGCTGCTTTGGGGGTTGCCATGACTCCGGTGAGCCTTCTCTGGCTGATCCCCGTTCTGCCGGCGCTGGGGGCCTTCGTGAACGGGGTGTTCGGGTGGCGGTGGGAGAAGGACCGGCGCTCGGTGATCTCGGCGGTGGCGCTCTGCTCCACGGCGCTCTCCATGCTGCTGGCTTTCTGGGCGATCTTCACGCTGGGGACGATGGACTGGGCGCACCTGCCGGTGTTGCCGGCGAACGTCACGGCGGATGCGGTGCATCACAGCCTGAGCCTGCACTTTGCGCCGTGGATTCCGGCGGGGGACTTCGTGACGGGCCTCGGGCACGCGGGCCGCTTCTCGGTGGGCTGGCACTTCGTGCTGGACCCGCTCTCGGCGGTGATGCTCTTCGTGGTGACCTTCGTGGGTTTCCTGATCCACGTCTATTCGGTCGGTTACATGGCGCACGATACGGGGTACTTCCGGTACTTTTCGTACCTGAACCTGTTCATGGCCATGATGCTGACGCTGGTGCTCGGTGGGAACTACCTGGTGATGTTCATCGGGTGGGAGGGGGTGGGGCTCTGCTCCTACCTGCTGATCGGGTTCTACTACACGAAGGGTTTCTGCGCGGACGCGGGGAAGAAGGCGTTCCTGACGAACCGGATCGGGGACATGGGTTTCGCCGCGGGGCTGATGCTGATCCTGTACTGGTTTGGGACGCTGGACATGGCGAAGGTGAACGCGCTGGCCGCCTCGGGGGCCATTCCGGGGTGGGTGATCACGTCGGCGGCGATCCTCTTGTTCGTGGGGGCCACGGGCAAGAGCGCGCAGCTGCCGCTGTACGTGTGGCTGCCGGACGCCATGGCGGGCCCCACGCCGGTCTCCGCCCTGATCCACGCGGCGACCATGGTGACGAGCGGGGTGTACCTGGTGGCGCGGTCGAATGGGCTCTACTCCATGAGCCCGACGGCGCTCATGGTGGTGGCCGGGGTGGGGTGCGCCACGGCGCTCTTCGCGGCCTCCATCGGGCTCGTGCAGAACGACATCAAGAAGGTGCTGGCCTACTCCACGGTGAGCCAGCTCGGGTACATGTTCCTGGGGGTGGGGGTGGGGGCCTACGCGGCGGGGATCTTCCATCTTTACACGCACGCCTTCTTCAAGGCCCTGCTGTTCCTTGGGTCGGGTTCGGTGATCCACGCCATGAGCGGGGAGCAGGACATCCGGAAGATGGGCGGGCTGTGGACGAAGATCCCGCACACGGCGCGGACCTTCCTGATCGGCTGCCTGGCCATCGCGGGGATCCCTTTCCTCTCGGGCTTCTTCTCGAAGGACGAGATCCTGTGGCAGGCGGCCACGAGCGCGAACGGGGCGGGCCACTTCCCGGAGGGCTACGCCCTGACGCTGTGGGTGGTGGGTGTGGGTGCGGCGCTGATGACGGCCTTCTACATGTTCCGGCTCCTGTACCTGACCTTCTTCAACTCGGACCGGGTGAGCCACGAGGCGGCGCACCACCTGCACGAGAGCCCCAAGGTGATGACGGTGCCGCTGTGGATCCTGGCCATGGGGGCGATCCTCGCGGGCTACGTGGGGCTGCCGAAGGTGTGGACGGGAAGCGAGAGCCTGTGGGAGCGGTGGCTGGAGCCGGTGCTCTACCACCCGGCGGCGGCCCACGCGGCCGAGGCCGCGGCGGAGGGGGCGCACGCCTCCACGGCGCTGGAGTGGGGGGCCATGGGCCTCTCCGTGCTGGTGGCCCTGATCGGCATCGGCCTCGCCACCCTCTGGTACCGGCGGGAGACCGACACCCCCGGCCGCCTCGCCAGGGCCCTGGCCTTCCCGTACAAATTGCTGCTTAATAAGTACTTCGTGGACGAGCTCTACTTCGGGGC
>JBMFSH010000098.1:0-1957 GCA_049967655.1 Acidobacteriota bacterium | reverse complement strand
GATCTGGATCTCGCGCGACATCCCCATGGACGCCTACCGGGAGGCCCCTCATGAATAGCTCCTGGACCTCCCTCAAGTCCCACCTTCCCCCCATGCGCACCCCCCGGCAGCGCCTCGCCGTCGCCGGGGGGGCGCTTCTCCTTTTCGCCGGCATCGCCTGGGGCCTGTGGGCCCTCCTGGCCCCGGCCAAGGACGATGCCAGCAGGACGTGGTTCTCGCAGGAATTCCGCACGAACAATGCGGCCCACCCCTTGGACCTGGCCATCCCGGGGGTGGACCAGGGAGAGATGGATCTTCTGGCGGTCGAGAACCTCTCTTCCGAGCCCCTCTCGATCCTGCCCTTCTCTTCCAGGCCCCGGCCCTTTCTCCTCACGGGCCGGCAGATCATGAGCGCCTGGGCCCAGTGGATCGCCACCAGCCGCCAGGGCATCATCGTGGAGCCCCACTCCACGTGGGTCCTGAGCCCCGGGGACACCGGGAGGCTACCGGCCGTCCACGGCCACACCTGGATCACGATCTTCTTCTCGGCCGAACCTCCGGCCCCAAGCGGCCTTCCCGCCGCCGTCCTCCCGCCCGGCTTCGCCGGCCGCTTCCGCGTGCGCTACTGCCTCTCCCGTCTGCCCGACGCCTACGTCGCCCTGCCCCAGGTGCACCGGCAGGAGATCACCCGGCTCCTCCAGGACGAACTGGACGCCGGGGGCAAGGCCGTCCAGCCCCTCTCCCCCTGCGACCTCTCGAACCGCAACGACCTCACCCCCACGGAGCTTCGATAGATGACCCGGACAACGCTGGCGCTGATCCTCCTCCCCGTCGACTGTGCCGTGGCGAGCCTGTGCGCTCGGCTTCTCCCTGCGGCGCAGGCCTGCACCGCCGCCGCCGCTCTCGCCATCTCGGTGGGCACCGTCCTCGCCCTCGCCCCCGCCCAGCTTGAATCCAAGCGCGGCAGCCCCTAGCGGGGGAGGGGTCGATGCTCCCCTCCCCCGGCTCTCCGCCGCCCCTTCCCGCACCGCCCCCGCCGGCGGCCCCTGGCCTTGACTCCGTCACGCGCGGTGCATCGCAATCCAGGACCGGCCCTCCCCGTCCGCCCGCCTGCGGGCGCCCGGACGCCTCGGGCCGAGAGAAGGCCCCTCCCTCTCTTTTCGCTCGCCTCGCCATTAGAACCTCCGGCACCGTCCCCTGCTCGGGTAGGCCTAGCGCCCCCTCCCCTGCGGGCGGGTCCCCCCCTGCCCTTCGCCTCCGGCCCTCCGGGCCTGCGGCCCGGCGCCTCCCCAAAAGCCGGCGTGAGGCGAGCGAAAGACGCTCCCTCCCCAAGGAGGCACGACATGGCACAACCCCAAGCAGTGCTGAAGGCCGACAACAGCGCTCCCGACTGCGACGAGTTCACCCTGCGCGGCGGCTCGTGCTGGATCACGGTGAAGAACCTTTCCGTCTGGCTCCGCCGGATGGAGGGCGACGAGGGGCTCGTGATTGAGGTCTACCCCCTACGCCGTGAGGCCGAGGATGGCCCCATCACCGGCGTGGGCGTCCGGTTCGAGGAGGTTCAGGTTTCGTAGCGCGGCATCGGGCCGTAACCCTCAGACGGCTCGCCCGTGGGCTTCGTACGCGGGCAAGGAGGATTTACATGGTCGAGAAGAACGGCAACACCAACACCAACGGCACCCCCAAGGCCCGCCCCGCGTGGGAGGTCTTCTTCGTGGGCGAGGACGGCAAGGTCATCGAGCGCGCCTGGGAGGACAAGGAGCGCGGGACCAAGGGCACGACCTGGGACAAGCGCGGCGCCCTCTGGGCCGACACCACCAAGGACGGCGCCCCCGTCCTGCGCGGCACCATCACCCTGCTCGACGGGACCGCGATCCGCGTCAAGCTCGTGGCCCCCCGCGCCAAGAAGGACAAGGTGGCCTAGGCCGAGCCGCGCCGAAGCAAAAGGCCCGGTCCCATCGGGGGGCCGGGCCTTTTT
>JBMFSH010000097.1:0-2007 GCA_049967655.1 Acidobacteriota bacterium | reverse complement strand
CGAGATACCCTCAAGGGGAACGGGCCTTGGCTCCTCCTCCGCCTTCCTGGTGGCCCTCCTCTTGGCCCTCCACACCTGGTTGGGAGAGAACGTCACCCCAGAGACCTTGGCCAGGGAGGCCTACCACGTGGAGAGGGAGGTCCTGAAGGAGCCGGGAGGGAAGCAGGACCAGTACGCGGCGGCGTACGGCGGCATCAACTTAATGGAGTTCTTTCAGGACGAGTCCGTGAGCGTGAAGCCCATACTCCTCCCAAGGGACAAAAGGGAGGAGCTCGAGCGCAGCCTCGTCATGTTCTACACGAACAGGGAGATGCCCTCCTCCTCGGTGCACGAGGCCCAGATAGCGGAGCTGGACGGGCACGTCGACGCCTACAAGAGGATGAGGGAGATAGCGTACGAGACGGCCGACGCCCTTTCGTACATGGAGCTCGAGGGGGTTGGAAGGCTCATGCACGAGAACTGGTCGCTCAAGAGGGGGTTGGCCAACGGCATAACCGACGGCGAGATCGACTCCATATACGAGAAGGGGATAAGGGCGGGGGCGATAGGCGGAAAGCTCATGGGGGCGGGGGGAAGGGGGTTCATGCTGTTCCTCGTGCCCAAGGAGAGGAAGCGGGAGCTGATGGCCGCCCTCTCGGAGTACAGGGCGGAGGAGTTCAGGATCGAGCCCCTGGGGGCAAGGGTCGTTTACGCGGAGGACTTCTAAATGGAAATAGAAGACGCCGAGGAGGAGATAAGGAGGTACCTGGAGGAGGGAATGAGGGCGAGGGAAGCGCTGGAGAAGCAGGCAGACAAGATAGCGAGGGTGGCGCTTCTGGTCTGTGCGGCGTACTCCCGCGGGAGGAAGGTGATCCTCATGGGGAACGGTGGGAGCGCTGCCGACGCGCAGCACCTGGCGGCGGAGTTCGTTGGGAGGTTCGAGAGGGAGAGGAGGGCGCTGCCCGCCCTCGCGTTGAACGTCAACTCGTCTTCAGTGACGGCCATAGGGAACGACTACGGCTACGAAAGAACGTTCGAGAGGCAGGTTGAGGCGTTCGCGCAGGAGGGGGACGTGGTGTTCGCTCTCAGCACGAGCGGAAACTCCGAGAACGTGGTGAGGGCGGCGGTTAAGGCGAGGGAGATGGGATGCGCGGTGGTGGGCATAACCGGGAGGAAGGGGGGAAGGCTTGCGTCCGTTGTCGGCGAGGAGGCGCTAATAAGGGTTGAGAGTGACCGCACGTCCATAGTGCAGGAGATGACAATAACTGTGGGGCACGTCATAGCCTATCTGGCGGAGAGGGAGCTCTTCGGCGGAGACGGAGGCGAGGGTAGGAGCGGGAGCGGGGACAGAGCCATGGGCAGCGCCGAACGGGAACGTCAAAAGGGAAGGGAAGAGGGGCTTGCGCCCGGAGAAAGCAGCCCCGAGAAGGCGCCAACGCGCATAGGGGGCGATCGCTCGTGAGGGACATCGAGGGTGAGGGAGGGATAAGAAAAAAGCGCTTTTCCCGGAGGATGCCGGCTGTCTTTTTGGACAGGGACGGCACGATAAACGTCGACTGTCCCTACTGCTCCAATCCGGAGGACGTCTTGTTATACGAGGACGCGCTAAAGGCCATAGCAGACCTCTCAAGGGATCACCTCATAATAGTGGTCACGAACCAGTCTGGGATAGGCAGGGGATACTTCACGCGCGAGCAGCTCAGCGAGGTGGACCGCAGGGTTGTCGAGGAGGTCGAGAGGGCGGGGGGAAAGATAGACGCGATCTACTACTGCCCGCACAGGCCCGATGAGGGGTGCAGGTGCAGGAAGCCCGGCATAGGCCTCATAGAGGAGGCCCTATCGGACTTCGAGATCGACTTGGAGAGGTCGTGGGTGGTTGGTGACGACGAGAAGGACGCCGAGATGGCCAAGAACGCCGGGATCAAGAGCGTGACGGTCAGGGGGAGGGCAAAGGGTGAACTCAGCGCGGCAGACCTGATTGGGGCCACTAAGTTGATAAAAGGTCTAACATAGCGCTAGGGTTAGGGG
>JBMFSH010000096.1:0-2080 GCA_049967655.1 Acidobacteriota bacterium | reverse complement strand
GCCTCGTCGGCATCACCGTAGGCATCGGCAACGGCGACAAGGCAGCTAGCGCTGGTGTAGGTAACGCTGCTACCGCCGCTACTACAGCCCGACCTACTACCGCTGGCGCCGCCGCCCCTCCTTCTCCTGCTACTGCTACTGCTGCCTCTGGCGGAGTCCCTGCTACCGACTCTGCTACCGTCCCTGGCAGAGCGGGCACTGGGCTCGGAGGCAGAGCGGGCCCTACTGCTGGCACTGGTACCGACTCTGGTAGCGGTGCGGGGGCCTGCGGAGCGGGCCCTACCACCGCCGTCCCTGCTGCGGGAAGCACGGCGACTACCTCCAGCACGGCGGTTCTGCGGCCTACTGCCGTCGCTCCTGTCCCACTGTTGTGGCACTGCAGAGGGGGGTAAGGGGCTAGTGCCTTGGTTTTTACCAGTGTTCCCCGTCCTAGGGGTCAGACCGTGGGTCGCAAGGTAGAGGTACCTTGCCGCTTCCCTGCTGTAGGGCTCCTTCCGACCCCGTATGGGGATGACCTGGCACTCGGCCAGGAGCCTCTGAACCCTGGCCAGGTTCACGCTGTAGAGGCCCCATGCCACCCTTCGGAGGGCCTGTAGCCTTACCAGTGTGTCCCGTATCCAGACTGCGGTGCCAATGTACGTGGTGTAGTCGAGGATGTCGGTGAACCTCACGGCCCTAGGCTTCTCGTACCATAGCTTAAGGAGGAAGGAGTAGGTGAGGGCGCCGAGTTTACAGGGCGGCGGCTGAGGGAGGTGCTGTCCTCGCTGGCTACCCACGCTGGAGCACCAGGGCCCTCCAGCCCGCCGCTGGCTAAAAGCAGGCTGGACATGGGCCCCGCTCCCGAGCCTTATATACCAGTTTTACTTGACTGATGCAAACTGTCGTTAAGCGGATTTTTGTTAGGTTAAGCCCCCGCAGCGCCCTATAGGGGAAAACCATTTTTGCTGATGGAGTTTGTCGCATGGTTAACTTGGCTAAGTAAAACTGGTGCAGGGGGGCAGGAGGCGCGGCAGGGGGGTCCCCTGTAGCCCCCAGCCAGCTAGGCCCGCCTCGACCTCCAGGCCCTGAGCCAGTCCTCGAAGCCCTTAGCACAGGCCTCCGAGGGTGTGAACCTCACGGTCCTCCCTACCTCCTGGGTGTAAAGGAGGCCCTCCTCCGCCAGCTTGCGGAGGAACCTCTCGGAGGTGTGCGTGTTCACGCCGTCAGCCCTGAGCGCCCACATCTCGAACTGGCCGTACATGAAGTGGCACAGGGAGAGGGGCAGCATGCCCCTGTCGACGCAGAACCTGAAGACCCTTGCACACCTGGGGTCCCAGGTGACGGACGACATGCCAATCACCCGCTGCTGGCGTCGCCTGTACCGCCAGTTCTGCCGCCCGCTGGGCCAGCCCGCGCGGCCTCAGAGTTAGCCCTCTCTGCCTCCTCCGCAAGCCTTGAGGCAAGTGCCGCCGCGGAGTGCAGAAGCGAGGCCAGGTCCCTGAGCGCGTCTACGGCGCCTGCCTCAGCCATGTTCTCTGCAAGCCTGGAGAGGGCGAGCTGGAGCGCGGAGGACCACGCCTCCCTCTCGTGAAGCCACGCGGCTGGCATCGAGTAGAGGACGTCCTTCGGCTCCGCTGGGCCCACGTAGCAGTACCGCCGCTCCCCTGGCACCCAGCCGTAGAGGTACCTCCTCCCGTTCCGCGTCTTCACGACCAGCGCGGAGGCCCTCGTCCCGTCCTGACACAGCACCTCCAAGCTCACACCTGCGGACAAACTTGTCCGCAACGCTTAAAAATTTTACTACCACCCGCACAGGGGTTTTTAACCTCCACCGCTCAGACGGAGGGAGGGGGCGGGAGGAAGTGGCGGCATCGGAGACGCGTGAGAGCGAGGGGGCGACGGTGGAAGGGCAGGGTAAGCCACAGGAGAAGGCAATCAACATAGACAGGCTCTGCTACAGCACGCTGCTCGGCATGGAAGACCCAGTAGCCCACGTTATCAATGTGTCGGTGGTCAGGGGCAAAAAGGACGAGGAGGAAGGCGACAACCACATCTTCACCTACCTTGAGAGCGAGGGCGTCCGCGCCGTGGAGGTCGACGG
>JBMFSH010000095.1:0-2099 GCA_049967655.1 Acidobacteriota bacterium | reverse complement strand
ATGGCACCCTTGGCGTCCACGGCGACGAGCCGGCCCGAGCCGCCGAGGGCCCTCACCTCCCGGAGGACGGCGCGAGCGGCGGCGGCCAGCGGGAGCCTCCGGTGACGCACCAGGGCCGCCAGCTCGTGGGCCGCCACGGTGCGCAGGAAGAACTCCCCGTGGCCCGTGGTGGAGACGGCGCAGAGCCCGTTGCGCGCGTAGGTGCCGGCGCCCGGTACGGGCGAGTCGCCGATGCGGCCGTAGCGCTTGGCCGTCATGCCACCCGTGGAGGTGGCCGCGGCGAGGTGGCCTCGACCGTCGAGGGCCACGGCCCCCACCGTACCGAGGGCCGCGGGCGGCTTCGCCCCCTCCCTGGCGAGCGCCTCCTGCAACTCGCGCCAGCGCCGGTCGGTGTGGAAGTAGGCGGGCTCTTCGAACCCCATGCCGCAGGCGGCGGCGAAGGCCTCGGCCCCCTCGCCCGACAGGAGCACGTGGGGCGAGCGCTCCATCACCAGCCGGGCCAGCGCCACGGGATTGCGGATACGCCGGACGGCGGCCACGGCGCCCATGGCCAGCGTGGCGCCGTCCACGATGGCGGCGTCCATCTCGTTCCGGCCTTCGGCCGTGAAGACCGAGCCGCGTCCCGCGTTGAAGAGGGGGCAGTCCTCGAGGCTCTGGACCGCCGCCTGAACGGCATCCAGGGCCGGCCCGCCGTTCCGCAGCAGCTTCCACCCCGCCTCCGCCGCCGCGCGCAGGGCGCGGCGGACCTCCGCCTCCTGTTCCGGCGTCAGCCGCTCCCGGAGGATGACGCCGGCGCCTCCGTGCAGCACGAGCCTCGGTTTCGTCTCCATGGCGCCTCCAGCCCATGACCGGTCCGATTCAAGTTAGCTCGGGCGGGACGGCTCCGCAAGGACCGGCCGCCCACGTGTCGCCTCCGAAACGCCGGTGCAAAGGGCTCTTCACACAAGCGTGGCACGGTGGCACCTGGAGAAGGAGGTTTCAGAGCCATGATCGACGAGACCCTTGAGCAGATCGCTCCGGCCACGGCCCCCTCCGGGCCGAAGGCTGGCGGCTCCCGGAGAGGAGGCCTCGCGTGAGCCGCCCCGACGGTGAAGCGGCTAGGCGGCGCCGCGTCGAGCTGGTGGTCCTCTCCGACCTCCACCTGGGCACCGTCGGCTGCCAGGCCAAACCGCTCCTCGGCTACCTCAAGAGTATCGAGCCCGGCACGCTCGTCCTGAACGGCGACATCATCGACTGCTGGCAGTTCAGCCGCTGGTACTGGCCGAAGGGCCACATGAAGGTGGTCCAGCGGATCCTCAAGATGATCGCGGCGGGCATCCCCGTCTACTACGTGACGGGCAACCACGACGAGATGCTCCGCCGCTTCGCCGAGCTGCACCTGGGCTCCTTCCACCTGGTGAACAAGGTGGTCCTCGAACTGGACGGGCGGCGCGCGTGGATCTTCCACGGCGACGTCTTCGACGTGGTCATGCGGCACTCGCGCTGGCTCGTCAAGCTGGGCTCCCTCGGCTACGACCTCCTCATCCTCATCAACCGCTTGGCCAACGGGCTCAGCGAGCTCGCCGGTCGGGGGCGGATCTCCCTCTCCAAGGGCATCAAGGACGGCGTCAAGAGGGCCGTCGCCTTCATCGGCGACTTCGAGCGCACCGCCGCCTCGCTGGCCGCGGAGAACGGCTACGACTACGCGGTCTGCGGCCACATCCACCAGCCGGCCATCAAGGCCGTCGCCACGGGCGGGAGAACGGTCACCTACCTCAACTCCGGCGACTGGGTCGAGAACCTCACGGCCCTCGAATACGACCGGGGGCGGTGGACCCTCTTCCGCTACCGCGACCACGAGCAGGAGCTGGAGCGGCTGGATCCTCGGGAGGAGGCCGAGCCCGAAGGAGAAACCGAGAGCCTCTCGCTGCCCGCGGCGGCGGCGCTCCTCCAGATGGTCCGTCCCTGATTCCGGGCCGTGCGGAGCGGCCCCGCGTCGGCTCACCGCCTTTTTCGCTGGAGGCTCTCGTGGGCGAGGTCCACGAGGGTGCGTGCGAGGGCCAGGGTCTGCCCGTCGGTGACCGTGATGGTGACCCATCCGAATCGGCCCACGTAAGCAG
>JBMFSH010000094.1:0-2137 GCA_049967655.1 Acidobacteriota bacterium | reverse complement strand
TGATCACGGGGCCCGATCAGTTGCACATCTGCCTCTGCTACTCCCCAATCCGCTACGCTTGGGATCTGCAACACCAGTATCTTCGGGAGGCGGGGTTGGAGCGGGGTTTTCGGGGCTGGCTCGCGAAACTCATTCTGCACTACATCCGCCTGTGGGACCTGCGCACAGCCAACGGCGTGGACGAATTCGTCGCCATTTCCCACTACATCGCCCGGCGTATCCGCAAGGTGTACCGGCGGGAGTCCACCGTCATCTATCCGCCGGTGGATGTGGCGGACTTTCCCCTGCGCGCAGACAAGGAGGATTTCTACGTCACCGCCTCGCGCATGGTCCCCTACAAGAAGGTGGACCTGATTGTCGAGGCCTTCGGCGCCATGCCGGACAAGCGTCTGGTGGTGATCGGGGACGGACCGGATTTTGCCAAGGTCCGGGCCAAGGCGGGGCCGAACGTACAATTGCTGGGCTTTGCCGGCGCGGAGGTCCTGCGGGACCACCTGCAACGGGCGCGGGCTTTCGTCTTCGCGGCGGAGGAGGACTTCGGCATCGCCCCCTTGGAGGCCCAGGCCTGCGGGACGCCGGTCATCGCCTTTGGCAAGGGCGGGGCGTTGGAGACCATCGTCCCCCTATCCGACCTCGAAAGCGGAGGTGCGTCCTCTGCCCCTACGGGGGTATTCTTCCCGGAGCAATCGGTTGAGGCCATCGTTGCGGCCGTGCGGCGCTTTGAGGCGGAGGGTGCGGCCATCACCCCAGAAGCCTGCCGCGAGAACGCCCTACGCTTTGCCCCCGAGCGTTTCCGCAGCGAATTTGCGGCTATCGTGGAGGAAAGGTGGGTGCGATTCCAGGAGGAAAGATGCGGCTACTCTTGACGGGTGCACAGGGCTTTGTTGGTCGCTACGTTCAGGCGGCCACGCCCTGCGTGTCGCTGCCTGAGGGGCTGGATCTGCGCGACCGCGCGGCCCTGACCGCCGCGGTGGCCGCCATTGCGCCGGACGCCGTGCTGCATCTGGCGGCGCAGAGTTTTGTGCCGGCCTCCTTCGAGAATCCCCGTGAGACTTTCGACATCAATTTCACCGGTACCCTGAATCTGCTGGAGGCCCTGCGGGCGGCGGAGTTCCGCGGGCGGATGCTCTTCGTTGGCTCGGGCGACACCTACGGGCAGGTGGCCGAGACGGCCCTGCCGGTGCGCGAGGATCATCCCCTGCGGCCGCGCAACCCCTATGCCGTGAGCAAAGTGGCCGCCGAGGCGCTCTGTTACCAGTGGAGCCAGACTTCGGGCTTCGAGATCGTCCTGGTGCGGCCTTTCAATCACATCGGCCCCGGCCAGAGTCCCCGCTTTGCCATTGCCGACTTTGCTCGCCAGATTGCGGAAGTGCGCCTGGGCCGGCGGGCGCCGATCCTGCAGGTGGGCGACATCGACGTCACCCGCGACTTCACCGATGTGCGCGACGTGGTGCGTGCCTACGGCCTGCTGCTGAAGCGGGGCCGCAATGGCGTCGTGTATAATGTCTGCTCGGGTAAGGAATATCGTATCCGCGACCTGCTGCGGCGATTGCTCATCCTCGCTGGCGTCGAGGCCACGATCGAGCAGGACCCGGCCCGCCTGCGCCGCGCCGAGCAGCGGCGCCTGGTGGGCAGCTACGCCGCCCTTGCGCGGGACACGGGCTGGCGACCGGAAATCCCCATGGAACAAAGCCTGAAAGATCTTTTGGACGACTGGGAGAGGCAACCGGAGTTCGACAGTTACGGTCGTAAGTACTCGATATCGTTAGGGTGAGCGTTGAAACGTGCCCCTACAGGAGTGCGAGTTGGTCGTCGATAGCGGGTTTCGGGAGCTTGAGTCCTTGGAGGATGGCGTGGTCGGCGTCGCTGAGCGAGGACGTGCCGTCGCGGCGCTCGCCGCCGAGGTGGACCTGGTGGTATTGGATGCGCCGCAGTTGCTCGAGTGCACGTTCGGGCGACAGCTTGGAGTCGGCGTCCTTGAGGCGCATGCGCATGACGCGGTACAGCACCAGAGCGATGAAGCAGATCAGCGCATGGGCACGGATGCGGTCGGGCAAGCGCTGGGTCGGCGTGCGCCCCTCCAGGGCCATCTCCTCGAGGCGGAGCCTGGCCGGGTTGAGCGCGTTGTTGAGCTCGT
>JBMFSH010000093.1:0-2186 GCA_049967655.1 Acidobacteriota bacterium | reverse complement strand
CGAAATGAGGCGAAGGAAAGGGAAACCACGGCTTTGTATCATGCTCGCCGGGCAGGTCAAGGTGAATTTCGCGGTCTTGCCGCTTCCCCGCTTCCGGGTGTAAGACGCGGTTCGCGCCGGCCGAGGCTGGTGGTAGCATGTCAAGCCGAGTTTCCCAAATCTCCAAACTCCCCAAGTCCAAGGAGGGACAAATCATGCCGTTCCGGAGGTCGCCGTCGATAGATCACGCTGGGGTTGAGCAGGTGGCCGGGTGCTGGGGCAAAGTCGTGGCCCGACGGGCCCACGAGGACTTGGGGCCCGACCTGGACCTCGACGCTGATGACATCGAACAAGTGGCCGTGGCGGCAGCCCGCGCCGTGGCCAGAAGCACCATCGAGGATCTCCTGGAGCGGAAGGCTTCCCTCCTGGGGACCGAGCAGCCTTGCCCGACGTGCCGGAGACTCTGCACAGTACAACGCAAACCGCGAGTGATCGACTTTTGGGGGTGCAAGGTCTCCTATGCCGAACCCCAGTGTCACTGCCCGGCTTGCCGCCGGGATTTTTTTCCCTCAGCGTCCAGGCTTACGCCTCACGTCCCATGACTATAGTCCTTCGGTGTTCCGCAAGATCGTCCGCTGTGGGGCCCGGGAGCCCTCCTTCCGAGAAGCCGCCGAGGCGCTGGCGGAATTGGCCGATGTGACCATCAGCAGCCGTCAACTCGGTCGGATCGCCCAAGAAGTCGGCCAGCAGTTGCAGGTCGATCGAGATCATCATGTGAGCAAGCTCAAAATCAATACTCTCGAGCCACGGGTGGGCACGCGGCCGGCCCTGGCCGTGATCGAGGTCGATGGCGGCCGGCTTCAAGTCCGAGGCCAAGGAGAGGGACCTGGGGCTCACGAGGCGTCCTGGCGTGAAGACAAGATCGCGATCTTGGCGACGATGGCAAACGTCGTCTCCGACCGTGACCCCGAGCCGGAGTTGCCCGAATGCTTCCGCGACCGAGGATACGTCGAGAAAGTCGTGGGGGGGATCGGCGGGTTGGGCTTGATGGGGCCGCGGGAGACCCCGGCAGAGAAATCCGGCGATCAGCCCTCAGCGTCCTCTGGGGATCGGCCCGAGTGTCGAGGAAGGCCCGAACTGGCTGTGCGGACCTACGTCGCGAGCACTTGCTCCAGTGAGCAGTTCGGACCGATGGTGGCTGCCGAGGCCCGGCGACGCAATCTCATGGAAGCGGCCCACCGGGCCTTCCTGGGAGACGGGTCGGGGTGGATCTGGACACTCCAGCGGGCGTATTTCCCGACCTTCCTGGCGATCGTTGATTTCCTCCACGCCCTGGGGCACGTGTTCGCGGCCGCCCGGGCCGCGGCGATCGAAACCGAGGGCCGGTGGGAGTTGTTCCAAGCCTGGGCGGAGGCCTGTTGGAAAGGGCGTGTGAGCCAGGTGATTGAGGAGCTCCGCGTCCTGGGACATGTCCTGGCGTCCTTGTCTGAGGGCGAGGTCGAACGACTGTCCGACGATGACCCGCGCCAAATCATCGCCCAAGTGCTCGGCTATCTCGAGCATAACCGTGAGCGGATGGACTACCCCCGTTACCGGCGCCTGGGACTGCCCTGGACGAGCAGTCACGTGGAGTCGACAGTGAAAATCTTCAACCGGCGGGTCAAGGGGTCGGAGAAGTTTTGGGGTGAATCCGGTGCCGAGGCGATTCTTCAGCTTCGTGCGTCGTTCCTGTCCGAAGACGGCCGCTTGGACCGGCACATGAAGGAGAGACCACTCAGCCCGTTCCGTAACTATAAAGCCAGGGAACCTGGGAAAGTGGCGTAAGGCCTCCAAAAAACGAACCGCGTCTTACACCCCAAATCGTCCTTCCGATGACCCAGCAGGAGTACGAGGACATCTGGCCTGATGCCGGTCGCGTCCGGAGCTTCATCGAGCCCTGGGCTCAGACGGCTCCGGAGTTGTTTCCAGAGGGCTTCAACCAAGGCTATAGCCTGCATGGATTCGGGCGTGAGTCTCTCAAGATGCCCGGGCTGAAGCTGCGGAAAATCGTCTTGGCCAACGGTGCCTCCTCCTGGCTCCGCCCCAGCTTCGTCTTCAGCTACAGGACAGGAACCGTCGACGAGTTGTCTTACCCCTTGCTGTTGGCAGCGCATGGTGTTCCCTTCTGGCTGCTGACGCTTGGCTTCGGTCACAACGACATGTTCTGG
>JBMFSH010000092.1:0-2212 GCA_049967655.1 Acidobacteriota bacterium | reverse complement strand
CCGAGTTCACTCTTCTCCAGCGCCCGTGCTGGCGCGCGCCCCCCAGTGCGGTTCGCCGGTGCCAATCTAGGCGCGCGCACTCGATCATGGCCGAGGGCATGCAATATCCCTCCAGTGCCGCCGCTCGCGGCTTTCCTTCACCCTCATACCCCCCTCCAACCCCCCTCACAATCCTAAGGGACCCCCGGACGCATGCGTTTGCCTGGCGGCGGCGGATCGCGGCGGAGGAAGGGGACCCATTGGTGGCGAGCGAGTTCAACCAAGGTTACGTTGCTGCCTTTGCATAGCAATGCGGGTCCGCCGATGGACCTGATGGCGCCGGCCGGGTGGACCTTCAATGGGGTTTCCGGCCGGCAGCACATGCACGCACCGCCTAGAGGGCCACACCGAGCGCTGCCACGGTTCGCGGGGCATGAACGGCGGTGCCAAGCGAGCCCACCCGAATATGGCAGGAACACCAGGAGGATACAATGAATGAGACCATGCGCTGCACACGCCGTCGTCCCTCCTGGCACCTGGCGCGCGCCTAAGGGCGATGGAATAACCCCGGATGCGGAAGGGAGAAGAGTTCCCCAGGTGTCTACTCCTGCCGCAAGACTGGAGGCCTAACATGGTGCACAACACGTCAGAAACGAAGGTCCCAATTTCCTCCGCCAACTTGGGCTTCGAGGCCCAGCTCTGGGCGGCCGCCAACGCGCTCCGGGGCTCCATGGACGCCGCCGAGTACAAGCACGTCGTACTGGGGCTCGTCTTCCTCAAGTACATCTCCGACGCCTTCGAGGCCCAGCACGCGAAGCTCGAGGCGGAGCGCGCGCAAGGCGCAGACCCGGAGGACCCTGACGAGTACCGGGCGGAGGGGATCTTCTGGGTGCCGCGGGAGGCGCGCTGGTCGGAGCTTAAGAAGAACGCCCGCCAGCCCACCATCGGCCAGCTCGTGGACGACGCCATGGCCGCCGTGGAGCGCGACAACCCCTCCCTCAAGGGTGTGCTCCCCAAGGAGTACGCCCGCCCCGCCCTCGACAAGCAGCGCCTGGGGCAACTGATCGACCTCGTCTCCAACATCCATCTCGGCGGTGGCGACAACCACGCCCGGGACATCCTCGGGCGGGTCTACGAGTACTTCCTGGGCCAGTTCGCCACCGCCGAGGGGAAGAAGGGCGGCGAGTTCTATACCCCCCGCTGCATCGTCAAGCTCCTCGTCGAGATGCTCCGCCCCTACAAGGGCCGGGTGTATGACCCCTGCTGCGGCTCTTCGGGGATGTTCGTCCAGAGCGAGGAGTTCATCCGCGCCCACGGCGGCCGCATCGGCGATATCAGCGTGTACGGCCAGGAACTGAACTACACCACCTGGCGCCTGGCCAAGATGAACCTCGCCATCCGGGGCATCGACGGCCGCATCGAGCAGGGTGACACGTTCCGCAACGACCGCTTCCCCGACCTCAAGGCCGACTACATCCTGGCCAACCCGCCGTTCAACATGAAAAGCTGGGGTGGTGAGCACCTACACGGAGACCTCCGCTGGAAGTACGGCGTGCCGCCGACAAACAACGCCAACTTCGCCTGGGTGCAGCACATGATCCACCACCTCGCGCCTACGGGGCTCGCCGGCTTCGTCCTCGCCAACGGCTCGATGTCGTCCAACCAATCCGGCGAGGGCGAAATCAGGAAGAACATCATCGAGGCGGACCTCGTGGACTGCATGGTGGCCCTGCCCGGACAGCTCTTCTACTCGACGCAGATCCCCGCGTGCCTCTGGTTCCTGGCGCGGGACAAGCGCAACGGCCGCTTCCGCGACCGCCGCGGCCAGGTGCTGTTCATCGACGCCCGCAAGCTGGGGCAGATGGTGGACCGCACCCACCGCGAGCTCACCGACGAAGACATCAAGAAGATCGCCGACACCTACCACGCCTGGCGCGGCGACCCCGACGCGGGCGAGTACCGGGACGTCGCCGGCTTCTGCAAGAGCGCCACGCTGGAGGAGGTCCGCAAGCACGGCCACGTGCTCACGCCCGGCCGCTACGTGGGCGCCGAGGCCGTGGAGGATGACGGGGAGCCTTTTGCTGAGAAGATGGCCCGCCTCGTGGCGCAACTGCGCGAGCAGCAGGCCGAGGCCGCGAAGCTCGACGCCGCCATCGCGGCCAACCTGAAGGAGCTGGGGTATGGAGTGTAGCGCCGTTCGGTTCACACGCCACGCCTTCGAACGCCTCTTTGA
>JBMFSH010000091.1:0-2267 GCA_049967655.1 Acidobacteriota bacterium | reverse complement strand
CAGGCAGTGTCGACGAGACGTGCTGGGCGTCAAGGCCCTTGCCCCCGACCGGGATTCCGCAGCTGATTGGCCGCTGAGGCACACCGACGGGTCTATCTGAGCACGGAAAGGGCCGCCAAGAGCCTCTCCAGACGCCGACTCCATAGATAGATGCGCGCGCTCGCATGGTATTGACTGGCTAGGTAGCAGCAGATACCATGCTGGCATGTACCTGCGGACCACCCGGCGGCACAACCCCGATGGCACCGAGGTCCGCTATCTCTCGCTTGCGCACAACGTGTGGGACTCCAAGACCCACCGCTCGATGGTTCGCATCCTGTACAACTTCGGCCGGGAGGATGCGCTCGATCGCGATGCGATCCGCCGCCTGATCGGCTCCCTTTCCCGGGCCCTCCCGCCGGAGGAGGCGCTGGCCGCACAGGCTCCCGAACTCCACTTCCTCGAGTCGCGGGCGCTGGGCGGGGCCTGGGCGCTCGATGGGCTCTGGCGCCGGCTCGGCCTGCACGAGATCCTGGCCCGCCTGCTGCAGGGCCGGCGGCTCGACGCGTCCGTCGAGCGGGTGCTCTTCGCGATGGTCGCCAACCGGGCCCTGGCGCCTGCCTCCAAGCTCAGTTGTGCGGCCTGGGTCACCGAACACGTCGCGATCCCGGGCCTGCCGGCGTGCAGCGACGATGCGTGCTACCGGGCGATGGACTGGCTCCTGGAGGTGGAGCCCGAGCTCGCGGAGCAGGTGTACTGGGCGACGGCGACGCTCCTGGACCTCGAAGTCGATCTCCTCTTCTTCGACACCACCAGCACCTACTTCGAGGCCGACGCCGCCGACCCGCCCTCCGACGGTGCGCCCAAGGGCTTTCGGGCGTACGGGCACTCCAAGGACCACCGGCCCGACCTGCCCCAGATCGTGCTCGGCCTGGCGGTTACGCGCACCGGCATCCCCATCCGGGTCTGGACCTTCCCGGGCAACGCATCGGACCAGGAGCTCATCCGGCAGGTGCGCGACGACCTGCTGGCCTGGAAGCTCGCCCGCGTGGTGTGGGTCACCGACCGGGGCTTCAACAGCGCGGAGAACCGCCGCTACTTGCAGCGCGCTGGCGGCCACTACATCACCGGCGAGAAGCTCCGCGCGGGCTCGAAGGAAGCCCAGGCCGCCCTGGCCCGGGCTGGCCGCTACCGGCGCGTGGCTCCCAACCTGGAGGTCAAGGAGGTCGTGCTCGACCAAGGCGTCATGCGCGATCGCTTCATCATCTGCCGCAACGGCGAGGAAGCGGCACGGGATGCGCTGGTCCGGCAGCAGCTCCTCGACCAGCTCGAAGCCGCGATCGCGGGCTCCGATGACGCCGCAGCCGCGGTGCGCGAGGACCTCGCCTGCCGCCTGCGCGAGAAGCCCGCGTACCGGCGCTTCCTGCGGGTGACGACCCAAGGGCTCCTGCGCATCGATCAGGACGCGGTGGCCGCCGAGGAGAAGCTCGACGGCAAGTTCCTGCTGCGCACCAGCGATCCGTCGCTCTCGGCGGCCGAAGTGGCCACCGGCTACAAGCAGCTCTTGGAGGTCGAGCGCGCCTGGCGCGACATGAAGACGACGTTGGAGCTACGGCCTGTCTACCATCGCAAGGAAGCGCGCATCCGCGCCCACGTGCTGCTCTGCTGGCTGGCGCTTCTGCTCGTGCGGATCGCCGAGAACGCGACCGGCGAGACTTGGCGCGCCCTGCGCAACGAGCTCGACAAGCTCCACCTGGGCCGTTTCAGCGGCTCGGCCGGTGAGGTGGCCCAGCGCACCGAGATCACGGCGCGCCAGGCCGCCATCTTCACGGCGCTCGGCATCGCCGAGCCGCCCCGCTTCTTCGAGCTCGAGCCCGTGGTCACCGCCGCAAGCGCCTGATCCCCACCGCACCCTCGGACAAGGCTGGCCCATAGGTACACGCGTGAGTTCCAGCTGCGGAATCCCGGTCCGAGAGCGCGGAGCTCGCGAAGGCCCTGCTGGCCGACACCATCGAGCAGCAACACATCGGCCGGGACCAGCTCAGCATCCACGCCGACAACGGCTCGCCGATGGTCGCGAAGCCCGTCGCCTGCCTGCTCGCGGACCTCGGCGTGACCCGCTCCCACAGCCGGCCCCATACGAGCAACGATAATCCGTACTCCGAAAGCCAGTTCCGGACCATGAAGTACCGGCCCACCTTCCCCGACCGTTTCGGCTCCTTCGAGGATGCGCGCGCCTTCTGCCGGCGCTTCTTCACTTGGTACAACGAGGAGCACCGCCATTCCGG
>JBMFSH010000090.1:0-2293 GCA_049967655.1 Acidobacteriota bacterium | reverse complement strand
CGGGCAAGGCGCTTCCAGATCAAGCGGAACGCCAGGGATGCGGCGCGACAGGTTTCAATCCTCGCCTTGCCCTCGGGCAAGGCGCTTCGGCCCCCGGCGGGGGCCCCGCCGGGAGGGCGGTTTGAAGCCTTCTCGCGCGAACCCGCCGGGTATACCGGTGTTCAGCTCTCCTCTCTTCATGGGGCGCCACCTCCAAATCCCCGTCCGGATTGGGCCTCCGCCGCCGCGCGAAGGGGACGGCAAACGAGCCCCCGCTCCAGGTTCGCGCTAAACTACCAGCGGATCCTTGAAATTGACCTTGGTGTCCCAGCCGTACACGACGACGGTCTTCTCGACGGGCTCCAGGAGGCGGTAGATCCGCAGGCTATCCTCCTTGAGGTCCGCGATCCGGGTCAGTCCCTGGATCATCCGCTCCTGTTCAATCTCGTCCACGTCGCATTCGAAGACCGACTTCTGCACGCGCTGGCCGTAGTTCTTGCACGCCTGGCACATGTGGCGCAGGCGCTTTCGGCCCTTGGCGGTCTCGGTGTTGACGTCGTAGCACACCAGCAAGTGCATGTCCCGATCCTATTTCCCGAGGTAGGGCGGATAAGCCTCCAGATCCCCGCGCAGGGCCCTGCCCAGCAGCCTTGCCTGGATGTGGGGTAGCAGACCCACCGACACCTTCCGGTCCAGCAGGGCGTGCTGGAGCTGTTCCTTTTTCCGCTCCTGATAGGCCACGACGACGAGCTTGCGGCCCTTCTCGTTGAGGTAAACCGAGCCGCCCTCGCGGAAGTCGAAGTCCTCCCGGCCGACCTGCCTCCGGTTGATGAGGGTGAGCGCCAGCCGGTCGGCCCAGAGGGCGCGAAACTCCTCCATGAGGTCGAGGGCGAGGGCCGGACGCCCGGAGCGCAGCACGTGGAAGAAGCCCGCCTGGGGATCGAGCCCTACCCCCTGCAGGGCGGCCACGCAGTCGGAGAGCAGCAGGGCGTACAGGAAGGAGAGCAGGGCGTTGATGGGATCGCGAGGGGGACGCCTGGAGCGCCCATTGAAGGCAAAGGTGCCCCGGTCCTGACGCACCATGAGGGTGAAGGTGGCGAAGTAGGCCGAGGCCGCGTCGCCCTCGATGCCCAGCAGGGCGTCGGCGTCCGTGGCCTGGGGCAGGCGCTCGATGGCCTTCGCCAGTAGGAGGGCCGTGGCGCCGAGAGCGTCGGCCTCCTCCCGCTCCTCCGCCTCCCGGGCGCTGCGCAGGACGCTCGTCCTCGCGTTCTG
The DNA here is from genome assembly GCA_049967655.1 of Acidobacteriota bacterium. Classification (GTDB taxonomy): domain Bacteria; phylum Acidobacteriota; class UBA4820; order UBA4820; family DSQY01; genus DTPS01. The sequence continues at coordinate 1,042 of JBMFSH010000090.1, read as the reverse complement.
AATCTTGCCGGCCAGAACGTTGCGCGCCAGGGCGAGGCGGGCCCCTTCGTCGAGGGCCGCCCGCCACTGGGCCTTCCTGAGGAGGACGTTCCCCGAGACGGGGCCCTCAAGGCGGCCCACGAAGCGCCCTGAGGCCGACAGCCACGTCACGGCGCGGGCCTCCTCCGCGCACTTGGCGAGAAGGCCGGGGCTGACGAGGACGTTCCCGAAGAGCGTGATGCCGCCGAGGTGGTGTAGGGGCACCTGGAGCTTGAGCTCCTTCTCCACCTCCACCCGGACGGTCTCGTGGTCCAGGTGGACGTAGGCGTTCTGGCTCATGACGAAGAGCGTGTTCAGGACCTGTTCCATACCTCATCCCCGGCTGCGGCGGCCCGCGCCTTCCTGGGTGAAGGCGCAGGGGTGCGCGCGCCTCGCGCCGCCCCAACTTGAAGTCACAAATTGTGATTTCAAGATTGCAACCTCCTGATAATCCAATTCGAACATGAAATCCTCTGGGAAGCGATCCCTGTTGCGCTTAACCGCCTGCATGAGCGCCTTGGTTTCCACGCCATACAGAGCGGCAAGATCATGGCTCAACATCACCCGGTGGCCACGCAGCAGGAGGATCTGCCGCTCTACAGACGCCAGCACCGGTCCAACTCGATCAGCTTCCTTCATGGCCTCCCTCCCTCGGCCTGTACAGGTTGGATAGAAACCAGCTCACCCGGCCCCTCTCCCAGAGCACGTCGGGCATGCAAGCCTCGATGAGCGAGCAGTTGGGGCACCTCGCGTCGTTGGGGGCAGGGGGCAGGAGCTTTTCTCGGAACAGGGCCCGAACCTGTTCCGCGGTCCGGACCGTCCTCTCGCGCAGGGATTCGCTGAAAAGGACCTCCCTCCGGCGACGCGAACTGTAGTGGTAGATGGCGCCCCTGGGCACGCTGACACCGAGCATCTCTTCCAGGCAGAGCGCCTGACCGCAGAGCTGGAGGTCGTCGTGCGCCTTGGCGCGCTTGGCCCCGTGCTTGTAATCCACGGGATAGGGTATGCCGTCCTTGAACTCCAC
>JBMFSH010000089.1:0-2411 GCA_049967655.1 Acidobacteriota bacterium | reverse complement strand
CTTCGCGCCCCTGGGCGAAGGGTTCTCGATCAGGGCCAACAGGCGTACCCGGATGCGGCTTTGGGCGGCCTTGGGCAGGCTCGCAAGCTCCCTGGCCGCGCTTCGCTTGAAGGCGAGGCGGAACTTTACTTCCACCCCAGTTCTCTACAGAGTTCCTTGTAGGTGATGATTTCGTCCTGAGGGTCGGCAAGCCGCCGAGTGGCCTCCTGCGCGTCAAGGCGGTCCTCAGCCTCCTCAAGGATCTTCAGGTCTTCCAAGGGAACCAACGCGGCCACCGGCTTTCCGCGGCGCTCGATCAGAAATCGCTCTCCTCGAAAGGCGGCCTTGTTGAGGGTGTCCGCCATGTCCGTTTTCAGCTTGCCGACCGTTACCTTGATCATTGGCCCCTCCAAAAGTACTTAAGTGCTCTTAAAGAGCTTAGGTATTCGCAGGCCCTTTGTCAAGGCCCGCCCATTCTCTGGGGTAATACGCTCTAGACCCTTGCCTGCGCCCGTTTCGTTGAACGTGGGCCATTTTAGAGCGCCGTTTTTCGGGGGGGAGGGCGCGGGAGGGGCGGAGGCCCCTCTCGGCGACATGAAAAAGGCCCGGCCCCCCGATGGGACCGGGCCTTTTGCTTCGGCGCGGCTCGGCCTAGGCCACCTTGTCCTTCTTGGGCCGGGGCGCCACCAGCTTGAGGCGGATCTCGGTCCCGTCCAGCAGGGTGATGACGCCCCGCAGGACGGGGGCGCCGTCCTTCGTGGTGTCCGCCCACAGGGCGCCGCGCCTGTCCCAGGTCGTGCCCTTCGTGCCGCGCTCCTTGTCCTCCCAGGCGCGCTCGATGACCTTCCCGTCCTCGCCCACGAAGAACACTTCCCACGCGGGGCGGGCCTTGGGGGCGGCGCTGGCGGTGCCGTTGGTGGTGGTGTTGCGGTTGCCGTTCTGCTGCTGGGTCATGGAATCCTCCTTCTGAAAGGGGGGGAGCTTTCTTCAGCTCGCCTTTCGCCGGTCTTTCGGGGAGACCCGGGATGTGAGGGGCTCCGAAGGGGCCCCGAGGGCAGTCCAGGCCGGAGGGCGAGCCCTCCGCTTCCCCGAAGCCGAGGCGGAGGGGCCGGGTGCAGCCTGGACGGCCTCTCCTCCCGGGCCGGAGGTTATGAGGGCAAGGCGAGCTGAAGAGTGGGGGGGTAGGTCTCTCCCGGCCGGAGGCCTTCAAGAGAAGAATGCGCGGGGCGTGACAGGATCGGGGCCGAAGGCTCCTGGCGCGGCCCGCGCCCGAACCTCTCCACGCCGAAGACGTCCGGAGGGTGAAGCCCCGGCCCCGGACGCGGGAGGGACCCCAGGCGGAGCCTAGACGGGAGGGAGCCCGCCGGAAGGGGCCGGGGGCGAGCCCCTCTCTTGGCACCGGGGCTCGTGAGTGCCGAGTCCCCGGCGCCCTCGACAGTCCCCTGCAAGAGCCGGATGGGGAGGCCGAATGCCGGGGAAGGGGAGCATCCCTTCCCCGCGCCGGATAGGCGCAACGGAAGGTCCGGGGGCCCGGGGCCACCGTGTGGCCCTGGGCGTCGGATGCGCCGCGGCCGCTCGCTCTTGATCGCTTCCACTTGACAGGTGTTACCCTGCGAGATAACATTTACCCATGGGCAAGGTCCGGCGGGGAGGATACGTCTTCTTCACGTGGAAGAGCGATCACGGCCCCCGCCATGTCCACGTTTATCAGGATGGCGTCCTCGTCGTGAAGTGGGACCTGGATCACGGCGTGGCCATGAAGGGAGAAGCGCCTGAGCTCGTCTTGAAGCTCATCCGGGAGCTTCAGTCGGAGGGCCTGTTATGAAGATTCTCGCGGTCAAGGCCAACAACCGCCGAAAGTGCTTCGAAGTGCGGACCCGAAGCAGGACCTTCGAGTATCCCTATGCGAAGTGCTCTCCGAAGCCCGGCCCCGATGACGGGATCGCGCGGGCGTTTGTGGACGAGGAGCTGGGCCGGGAGGGCTTCACCTATCTGCTTAAGTCCGGGCGGGAAGGCTCGGTTCACATCGAGCAGGTCCTGGAGTTCAACCGCGATCCCTCCTACCTGCGCGACCTGCTGGCCTACCAGCTCACGCTGGAAGCCAGGAAAGCGCTGGCGGCGTCGGGGCTTTCAAAACGGGAGGCGATCCGGCGGATGCACACCTCTCCGACCCAGCTATACAGACTCCTCGATCCCGCCCGGAGCAAGAAGTCGGTGGATCAACTCCTTCGCTTGCTGGCCGCTCTCGGCCATGAAGTTCAGGTAAAGGTCCTGGCGAAGAGCGCCTGAACCCTCCGCGGCAGCTTTGCCTGCACCCGTGTACCAATGGGAACCAGGCGGGGGCCGGCCAAGGGCTCAGTCTGCGTCGTTTCGTTGAACGTGGGCCATTTTAGAGCGCCGTTTTTCGGGGGGGGAGGGCGCGGGAGGGGCGG
>JBMFSH010000088.1:0-2605 GCA_049967655.1 Acidobacteriota bacterium | reverse complement strand
GACGCTCACCTCCCTCTCGCTCCCCAGGTTCACTGGCCCTGAGTAGTCCGAGAGCATGAGCCTCACCAGCCCATCGATCATGTCCGTCACGTAAGTGAAGGAGCGCGTCTGGGACCCGTCCCCGTACACCGTCAGGGGCTCCCCGCTCAGGGCCTGGTTTATGAAGTTAGGTATGGCCCTGGCGTACCTCCCCGTGGCGTCCATCCTCGGCCCGTAAGTGTTGTGTATCCTCGCTATCCTCACGGACACCCCCCTTTCCTTCGCGAAGGCCACGCAGAGGGCCTCCCCGAACCTCTTTGACTCGTCGTAAGGGCTCCTCGGCCCCACCGGGTTAACGTTTCCCCAGTATGTCTCGGGCGTGGGGATCACCTGGGGATCGCCGTATACCTCTGATGAGGACGCGTACAACACGCGGGGGCCTGCCTTAAGGAAGTTGAGGAGGCCCAGGGCGTTCGATAGGGCCGTCTTCACCGGCCTCCTCACGTAGTCGTCCGGAGACGGTATGGAGGCCAGGTGGATCAGGTAGTCGTATCCCGAGGCGTCAACCTCCGCCGCGTCCGCCTCAACTAGGCGGAAGCGCGGGTTTGAGAGCGCCTCCCTCAGGTTCTCTTGGGTACCCGTGGAGAGGTCGTCCACGGCCGTGACATGGGCACCCAGGCGGAGGAGCTCCTCCGAGAGCCAGCTGCCGAGGAAGCCCGCTCCCCCGCTTATCATCACCTTTTTTCCCTGGAACCACGACTCGGCGCTCGCGTTAGTCATCGTTTGGCCACCTCCTTTTCCCTTTCGCTTTCCTCTTTCGTTTCCATTTTCATTTCATTTCCCCTTTCAGTTCCATATTCGGTTCTTGCTCTCTCGCTTTCTCCCGCTCCGCCTCCCGCTCCTTCCCCTTTTTTACCCCCTCGCGCGCGAGCCTCATCGAAGTCCTGAGAGCCTCCCAGTACGATGAGGGGTTTCCGACGTCCATCCACTTGGCCCCCTTCAGCAGGACGTAGCCCACGTCCATCCCCGAAGATATCATGGACTGCACGGCGTCGGTCAGCTGCACCTCGCCGCCCACCCCAGGCCTCAGCGAGGAGAGGTGGTCGAAAATGGCTGGCGTGAAGGAGTAGAAGGGCATTATGGCTAGGTCGCTAACCCTCTCGCTGGGCTTCTCCACGACCCTCAGCACTTTGCCCTTCCCTTTCCCCGTCCCGTCGGCCTGAACTACCGCAACCCCGTAGGCTGAGGGATCTTCCACCTTTAGGAGCGTGAGGACCGCGTCCCTCCTTCCCCCCTCCCTCATGAGCTTTTTGAGGTGGGAGTTCCCGTCCGAGGTTATGTAGGTGTCACCCGCCGCCACCAGGAACCTCGAGTCCCCCACGAAGTGCCTCGCCCTGAGGACGGCGTCGCCGAAACCCCTGGGCGATTCCTGGTTCACCCAGCTTATGGCGGAGTCGGAGAGGGCGGCGTAGAAGGACTCGAGCGACCAGGTCTCCTTTCCTTTCTCCCTCAGCTCCTCAAGAAAGCGGGGATCAGGGGTGAAGTGGTCCTCGATTGCCCTCTTCCCCCTCCCGACCACGAAGCAGAACTCCCTTATCCCCACCGAGTGGAGCTGCTCGAACACAAGCTGGAGCAGGGGCTTCACCGAAAGGGATCCGGAGGGCGAGGGGGAGAAAAGCGGGAGCATCTCCTTCGGCATCTCCTTGGTTACGCTGAGCAGCCGGGTGCCGAGCCCGGCCGCCGTTATGACAGCCTTCTCAACGCGCTGCTGCACGCCGCATCGCATATAGGGAAGGAGGGCTTATGAGCTTTGCCTCTTCTGTCGCGGGTTCTGTTGCGGGTCGCTGTTTCGGCCTGCTTCCCCCTCTCTTCCATACGGCCGCCCGTCCCCTCTCTCTCCCGAGCCGCCGCTGCCATCGCCAACGCTTATTAGCGTCCTCCCGATCTTGGCATGCGCCCCTTTGCCGACCACCCCTCGCGCCACCGCTTCGCGTCGTCAGCGCCTAACCCCTCCTCGTCCGCTCCCTCAGGGCCGCGCCATCCGATCCTGCTGGCCCTCCTCGTGGCGCTTCTGATCTCTTTACCGATCTCCTCCTCCTTTGCCTACTACGCCTTCGCAACGTCCCCGGCCTACTCGGCGGCCAAGGCCTTCCCCTTTCCCTCCTCTTCCTTCTCCGTCTCCCCCTCTTATCTCTCATCTGATTACGACCACGGCATCCTCTCCTTCATGGCCAACTCGGCCTTGAACGCCTCGCTTGCAGCTCCTCCTTCCCTTCCGTCACTGCCCGCCTCCTCAAGGGCCGAGGTCAACTTCTCGATCTACTGGGGCTACCTCTTCCGCTGGAACTTTTCCGTCTCCCCGGGCTACGTCAACGGGTCGAGGGTTTTCGTTTACGTCGTCCCCTCGGGCGGCGCCCCCTCCACCTCCGGCACCCTAATCGCCGGAGGGAAGAGGGTTGGAGAGGTCAACGGCTCGGCTTTGCTCCACTTCCTCTTCTCCAAGGGGGAGGTAAAGCTCGTGGAGGGTAACTCAACCCTCGCAGCTTGGCGCGCCCCGGCTTTCACCCCTTCTCCCTTGGTCGTCTTGAGGGCGGAGAGGGGAGCCATGGTCCTCCTTGACATGAAC
>JBMFSH010000087.1:0-2783 GCA_049967655.1 Acidobacteriota bacterium | reverse complement strand
AGGGCAGAACTCTATCGTGCTCCAAAATCGTAAAGGTTCGTGTCACCTAACGTCGCAAAAGATCGTGTCACTTGACAGGCGCTCGTTCTCCTTGGCCAACGGGCTCACCGGCTTGGCCTTCCGGCCCCGCTTCTTCGGCGAGAGGGCTTCGAGTTCCCCCCTCTCCCGTTGCCGCCGCCAACTGGTGAGATGGGAGGAGTAGAGACCCTCCCGGCGTAGCAGAGCCCCGAGCTCTCCCGCCTGACAGCTCTCCGCCTCCTTCAGCACCCACCGCTTGTACTCCGCCGCGAAGCGCCGGCGGACCGGCTTCTCGGCGACCTCGGGGCTGGGTGCCTGGGCCAGGCTCACCCAAGGCTGAGGGCCCTGCGCGGACGGCGCCGCCGCCCCCTCGCTCCAGTCCGGCTCGCTACGCTCGCCTTCCTTCCGCTCCGGGGCGGCGGAAGAAAGACCCTGCGTCCTCGTCAACGATCCCTTCACCATCCTGTAAACCTCCCCGCCCTCGACAATAATTTAGCACCGGGGGGTTGTCTCAGCGATATTGGCACAGGGGGTGGCCTCAGCTTCGCCAGCCTGCCTGCGCTCGACCTCTTCGAGCTGGCGGTAGGCCCGCTGGTACTTCTCGAGGCGCTTTTTGTCCCTCTCGGTGGGCTGCTTAAAGCGCGTCAGGTCCATGTTGTCTTGGAGGTCGGCCATCTTCACGCGGCGGGCGACGGGATCGTTCTGGAGGCGCGTGATGAAGGCGGCGTAGCCCTCGTCGGAGCCGTGCTCTTCGGGGAGCTTGGTGACCAGCCGGAGGGGCTCCAGCACGCGGTCGGGGAAGCCGCGATCCCGCAAATAGTTGAAGGTTATCCCGCTGTCTTCCACCACGTCGTGGAGGAGAGCTACAATCCGCTCCGTGTCGTCGCTGAGCCTCATCATGAGCCTGATGGGGTGCAGGATGTACGGGGCACCGGCCTTGTCCTTCCGCCGCCTGTGCTCGCGCAGGGCGATCTCCAGGGCCCTCTCCAGCAGTTCTGCGTTATCCTCTTTCACTCTAAGCCCCCTTGATCTGACGTTCTTCTCACTCGTGGTTCACCTGCCGACGATTTCCCTCAACTGTATCTCATTTCGTACTTGCGCCAGATCCGGATGTAGAAGGCGTCGACGATCATTCGGACCTCGTCGGCTGAGAGGGTGCTCCAACCGGCCTCCCTTAGCAGCCTCTCACGCTCTATCACGTGGGTGCGCCCCAGCTCGGTCTCGTGGGGGGACATGATGCAGGTGGCGAGCACCCGGTAGTAGTCGCGCCTCCTTTCGAGGCTCAGCTTCAGGGGCTCCACGAGGTCGCGGTAGACCCCGACCAGGACCTGCCACAGCGCGATCTCGCTCTGCGGGTTGGCGTCACGGCGGAAGCCCACCTCCCACTCCTCCAGGCTCATGGGCTGAACCTCGTCGAGCGCCGTCTTGATCTCCTGGATGGCGGCCCGCGTCTTCGGCGAGAAGAACCAGTTCTTGGGGGTGCCCGGCGTGAGCTTGGAGGGGTCCGCCCAATAGGTGCCCTCCAGGCCGACCATCTGGATGGGGATGCGGGAGGCCATCACCTTCTCGGTTTCGGCCTCGGAGACCGTGCGGGTCTCGGGATCGTAGACCTTCATGGTGGCGGGCGAATCCGGACCGCTGGCCCGTCCCTCGGGCTCCCCGGGGAGGCCGGCGGAGGCCGCCTCCTCATGGCCGGGTTCACGGCGCTCGGCTGGCGGGGCCTTTTCCAGGGCGCCCTCCTCCTCCGTGAGGCTCCCCTTGAACCAGAAGTGAAAGGCCATGTTCGGCAGGCTCACGAGGGAGGCGCAGAGCTCGGCGTGCTCCGCGGACGGAGGGCGCTGAAAGGCTTGGCTGAAGAGGTACTCGCCCGCGACCTCGGCCTGCGTTTTGCGCTGGGCGCGGCGCTCCTCCCAGAAGTGGGCGAAGTCCCGCACGCGCGCCGACGAAGAGGGAGCGATCTCCTCGGCGGCCTCGATGGTGCTGCGCATGAGCTGTTCCGTCTGGTCGGCGGGCAGCCCCGAGGCCTCCAGGCGGCCGAGCGCCGCGTGCAGGCAAAAGGTGCCGTAGGCCGTCAGCCAGCGCGCCTCGTTCTCTTTCGTGAGCAGTTCGTCCAGCTCGGGGTGGAACTGGCATAGCTCCCAGGTCCAGAAGGAGGGCAGGATGGAGCAGAGCCTCGCCAGCACAGGCCCGTGAAACGTCGGATCGTCCAGCCTTCCCCCGAAGATCCCCAGCGGTCTGATCATCGTTCCCTCCCCTTTGGCGCAGCGGCCCGTGCCCGTGGTCTCATGGTGGCCCTCCCAATAGATCATGGGGCGCACCCGTGCACAGGTCGTGCACTCCCGCGCGTGTGGCCATCGGTTGCGGGTGAATGAGGGCCTTCGGAGAATCGCGATCAGGAGATCGCTCCCACAATGGTGGGTTGGCCCCAAAGACCGTGGAGCTGGCGTGTGCGGCTGGATTCCCGCTCCCCGCTTTCGCGGGGACAAGCTTCGCGGAAATGACGAGGCGGGCGCACAGGCGAGGGCGCCTGTGCCTCCCTGGTGGGCTGGCCTTCGAAGCGGCCGCAACTTGTTGCGGCCGAAAGGCCGGCCGCGATTTATCGCGGCCGCTACGGCGAAGGAGGGCCTTTGAAGAATCGCGATCGGGAGATCGCTCCCACATCGGTGGGTTGGCCCCAAAGACCGTGGGGCTGGCGTGTGCGGCTGGATTCCCGCTCCGGTCGGGGACCCTGGGCAGGCCCTTCGCTGGAAGGACGGGAGCGTGGC
>JBMFSH010000086.1:0-2968 GCA_049967655.1 Acidobacteriota bacterium | reverse complement strand
GTATCAGGCGCCACCGAGTTGGATGCCGGGCTTCCAGCTGGTGGCGGCCGTTGCCTCGGTCCTCGCGCTTGGTCTCTCGAAGAAGTTCAGGGTAACGGGAAAGGCGGCCTCGCTTCTGCTATCCGGCTCGGCGGCCGCGCTGGGTTTTGCCTATCCCGCGATACCGCCCCCTCCAGCTCCCCCGGGCCAGCCAACGGAGTCGCTCCTCACGTTCGTTGCGGCGGCGGTCCTTTTCGCCTCTGCCGTTGTGGTGGTTTTGCCGCTGGCAAAAAGGCAAAGGAGGGCGCTAGGGCTTTCCCTTATCCTCGCGGTTGGGGCGCTAGCGCTGTGGGCTGCCCTTACCCCAGGCGTGCTGTTCTCGCCCTCGGGGCCGGCTCCTTCCGACCTAGCACCCCCTCCAACGCTGGTGGGAACCGCCCTGGCAGTAACCAGCCCGGTGACAAAGGGAGCAGCCCTCCTTCTGCTGGGCGAGCTGGTCTTCATGCAATTTGAGCGGAGGCACCGCGAGCAAGGGGCGTTTAGCTCTCAACCGTAAGGTGCCCAATGGGGGGAGCGCTAAGCGGGCATCCGGCAGAAGGGCAGCGCCTGCCGTGGCTCTGGCGCGCATGCTTTAAGTGCTGCGGCTGAAATTAGGACATGGCCGAAATCTCAAAGGGGAAAGCCGAGGCCAGCGAAGCCGCGGGTCGCGGCAGGTTTTACGTCGTGCTTCACACTCACTGGGACAGGGAGTGGTACCTGCCCTTCGAGGAGTACAGGGTTTGGCTCACGAGGGTCGTGGACGCGGCCCTGGACATGATTCGGAAGGGGACGCTGGAGAAGTTCGTGCTTGACGGTCAGTCGGTGGTGGTTGAGGACTACCTCGAGCTCAGGCCCGAGAGAAGGGATGAGCTCTTCTCCCTGATCAGGGCCGGAAAGATCAGGGTTGGCCCTTGGTACACTCAGCCGGACGAGTGGGTTCCGAGCGGCGAGTCGCTCGTCAGGAACCTCCTTTACGGTCTCTCGGTCGCTCGCGCTGCCGGCGGGTCCTCCATGGTCGGTTACGTGCCCGACTCCTTCGGGCACGTGGCAAGCCTCCCAACGATACTCAGGGGATTTGGCATACGCACCTTCGTTTTCAGCAGGGGGGTGGGAGAGGAGGGGGAGAAGCGCAAGAGCGAGTTCGTGTGGAGGGCGCCTGATGGCTCGAGCGTGCTCGCGGTGCTGCTCAGGGACGGGGGCTACTGCGGCCTCAACCCCGGCGCCCTCTCCGCCGAGCTTTACTCCCCGGTCTACGCTTACCTTCCCTACGGTCGCACCTTCTCCCTGGGTGCCTACTACTCCGTGGGAAGGGGATTTGAGGGAAGCGAGCGCGAGGCCCTGCTAAAGCCGGTCTCCGACCTCCTGCGGGCGCTGAAGGAGCACTCGGCGCTGAGGTCATGGCCGGTAATGATAGGCTGCGATCACATGCCTCCCCAGCGCGTGGGGGAGGTGCTCGCTTGGCTGAGGGAAAGGCTTGGGGAGGACCTCGTGGTCGCCGATCTGGATGAGTACGAGAAAGCAGCGCAGGCCGACGCGGCTGCCGCCCCCCTCGAGACGTACGAGGGAGAGCTCAGGGGAGCGATCTGGGGAGGGAACCTGAGGGGATACCTCTCCACGAGGCCTGACACGAAGCGCGAGAACTTCAACGCGGAGGCGGTGCTCGAGTTCTACGCCGAGCCCCTCAGCGCGGTCCAAAGGGGGCTTGGCGGCGATCCGGTGTCGCTGGATTACCCCTGGAAGCTGCTGCTGAGGTCGCACGCTCACGACAGCGCCTGCACCACGGGAGTGGACAGCGTGAACGACCAAGAGCTGGAGAGGCTGGAGAGGGCCAAGGAGGCGGGCATGGCTCTGGCGCAGCGCGCGGGAGACTTTCTGGCTGCGAGGGTTTCCCGCCCGGCCCCGATAACGGGTGCTGGTGCAGGTGTTAGCGCGGGGACCGCTGCGGGCGCGGCCGCGGCAAAGGGCATTTTCTCCCTTCCCTTGACCGTTGTTGTGTTCAACCCGTCAAACCAGCGCAGGCACGACCTGGTTTTCGTTGACCTCCCGGCTGGGACTGGGCCCATAGGAAGGGCAATTGGGGACGGCGAGGGAGGCCCCGCGGTGTCGGAGGAGGTCGACAACGAGAAGGGGCTGCAGCCAAAGGCGACAAGGATAGCTTTCATGGCAGACGTTCCCGCGGTGGGCTACAGGGCCTACTCCCTTGAGAAGGGCGATCCCCCGGCTTCAAGCAGGGGAGGCGCGGTCATAAGGAACGAGGACCTCGAGCTCTCGCTGAGGGGTGACGGGACGCTCTCCCTTAGGGACAGGCGGAGCGGCCGCGCGTACGACGGCATATGCCTTGTGGACTCGGGGGACGTGGGAGACGAGTACAACCACGGCACGCCTTCCCCCGACGTGGTGGTGACGAGCGCGGGCAAGCTCACGGGATCGGAGGTGGTCAGGACCCCGTTATGGGAGGAGATGCGCGCGATCTACTCCATGCCAGTTCCCAAGGAAGCCACGTGGGAAGGGAGGAAGGGAAAGAGGGAGGCAGGCGCAAGCGAGCTTGTGAACTTGGAGGTGGAGCTGAGGGCCAGGCTCATAAGGGGGACGAGGAGGGCGGAGTTCGAGGTCACGGTGCACAACAACGCGAGGGATCACCTGCTGAGGGTTGCCTTCCCAATGGAGGTGAGCGAGCTGATCACTTCCACCGCCTTCGCCGAGGTGAGGCAGGACCTCAAAAGGGACGCGGGGCGCGATCCCCTCTACTACAACTATCCCTTCAAGGGATGGGTCGCCGCAGGCGATGGGAGGTGTGGACTTCTCTTGGCGGCCCGCGGGCTCTACGAGAGCTGGGTGGAGGAGGTGCCTTGGGCGGAGGCAGGGACGGGAGTCGAGGGAAAGGGCGAGGAAAAGCGGGAAGGAGAGGATGAGGACAAAGATGAGGGAAACGGCGAGGACAAGGAGGAAA
>JBMFSH010000085.1:0-3226 GCA_049967655.1 Acidobacteriota bacterium | reverse complement strand
AGCACGAGGGCCAGCGCCATGAGGGCCCAGCCCGGAAGGCCGTGGAGGGCCGAGGGGCCGAGGAGGAAGGCCGCCCCAACGATGAGGCCCGCCCTCGATCGACTCATCCCGTTCCGCCTCACCAGTTACCCCTTCGAGGATTGTCCACGGCCGACTTCAGTCACGTCTAAATCCCCTTTTTCCCAAGAATAGCACTCTTCGTGCGTCTCAAAGCAAGGGGAGGGGTGCCGACGTTCTGGACCGTTACTCAGGTCGGTTGCCGGAAGTCTCAGGCAAGCGAACGGCCAACGTGCGAACTACGCCCCACTGCTCGCCCGTGGTCCCGCTCTCCATACCTCTGTGCGGGGATGCTGAACCGGCAGGACCGTTGTAGTGCACAAGCCGGTAGTAGAAGCGGCCAGCTTCACGGCCCCCTTTCAAGACGGCGGCGGTTTGGAGCTTTCCCGCCTTCGCCACCCAAGGCGCAAGCTTCTGGTCCGAAAGGTCTCCCGGTTTGAAGCTGACCAGGAGGAGCCACCGGTCGGACTGCTTCCATGCGGGGGCCCACCGGTCGTACATCAAAGCGTCCAGGCCGAACAGGTTTCGGCTGGCGGTTTGCGGCCTCCCGCCCTCTTCCGGCCCACCGTAAAAAGCCAGCTCGCTCGCGAGGAAGTACTTATCCATGCCCACCAAGGTGATGGGCGTACTTTCCCCGGCGGCACGGACACGCGCCGCGGTGTCTCGGATTCGCGCCACACTCCGCCCCATCTCTTGCCATGCGACGGGCAAATCCATGCGCCGGGGGTAGGGCACACCGGGAAGCCCGATGGCCAGGTAGTGCAGGAGGCCGCCCAGGAAAATGGGCGCGATGATGAAGGTGGGCACCCAGCCCCGTCGGCCGAAGGCCGCCAGACGGCCCTCGGCCTTCGACCTGGATTCCTCCCGGCCGATCGCCCACGCCACGGCTGGAAGCACGGCCAACCAGAGCGGCCCGGTCCATTCCAGCTTGGGCTCATGGGTCAAGCTGAAGAGGGCGAAGACCGCCAGCGGGCCCAAGGTGAAGAGGGCCACGAAGCGGCCGCGCCGGACGGCGGGGGCTTCCGCCGCCTCGCCCCTCCGCCACCACCGGCCGCCCGCCAGCGCCCGGTAGGCGGCCACGGCGCCCACCGGCGTCAGCAGGAGCAGGATGGCCCCCAGCAGGAGGTGCGGGGAGAACTGGGTCTTCATTCCAATGCGGCGGCCCGTCTGGAACCAGAAGGAGGCCCAGCCGTTTTCGGCGTTCCACAGGAGGACGGGGTAGAAGAGCAGGGCCGCCGCGAGGGCGCCGGCGTACGGTTCGGGGCGCACGAACCAGCGGCGGCTGCGCCGGTCCCAAACCAGGAAAAGGAGGGCCGGCGGTGCCAGCAGAAGGATGCTGTACTTCGACAGGAGTCCCAGTCCAAGCAAGACGCCCACCCCCCACCACGCCCTCGGGCGCTCGGCCAAGAGCGCACGCTCCAAGAAGAAGAGGGTGCCCGCCCAACAGGCGGTCAGGGGTGCGTCCGGGGTCATGAGAAAGCCAGCGGTGAAAAAGAAAGGGAGCACCGAAAACAGCAGGAGGGCCTTGAGTCCCGTCGCCTTTTCCATGAGGTTGCGGGCGAAGGCGAAGAGGAAAACCGCGCCCAGTAGCCAGCAGAGGTAGGCGCCGATGCGGACGCCAAATTCTGTGTGGCCGAAGAGCGCCGTTCCGGCCGAGATCAGCCAGGCCACCATGGGCGGATGGTCCAGGTAGCCGAGGGCCGGATGCTGGGCGTAGTTCCAGTAATAAGCCTCTTCAGGCATGAGGTCCACGACCCCGAGGTAGGCGAGGCGCAACAGAAGGACGTACGCGGTCAGCCCCACAGCGGCCGTGCGCCAGAGCCGTTCGCGATTCCCCCCGGCGTGCTCCGTGAAGACGAAGAAGAGGGCGCCGAAATAGTTGACGAGGGCCGTGGCTCCGATGGCGGCCACCACGGAGAGCAGCGCAGGCCAACCCAGCTCGTCGTGGCACAGGGCCAGCACCCCTCCCCGCAGGAGCATGGCCAGCGAGGCCACCGCGAGGAAGCGGAGGTACCCCTTGCCGTGCAGGCGGCCGCCGCTGCTTTCGCGGAAGGCCCAGCGTCCGTTCAAGGCGTAGTTCACGAGCGTGGCCGCCAGGAAGCTCGCGATGTGGGAGAAGGAGAGGCCCAGGCCGGCGGACCAGAGGAGCTGGAAGAGGACGAGGTCCACCACGAGGCCCACGAGGCCCACGGCGGAGAACTTAGCCGCGTTGGAGGGCGTGGCCTCGCCCCCCGCGAGGGCCGAAAGTCTGCGCAGGAAGGAGAGGAGCTGGTGGCTGCTCATTTTCGACGAGCCCGCCCGCCGGTCGCAGAAGGAGATGGGCACCTCCCCCGCGCGGAGCTGCTCCCCCGGCGCGAGCAAGACCTCCAAGAGGATCTTGAAGCCTTCCGCCGCGGGATCCACGGCGAGGAGCTTGTCGCGCCGAACGGCGAAGTATCCCGACGTGCGGTCGGCCACGTCGGCCCAAGGCCAGGCCGCCCATCCCGCCAGCCGGGAGAGGAAGCGGCGCACGAGCGGCCATCCGGGCGTTCGCCCGCCGGGAACGTAGCGGCTGCCCACCACCACGTCCAGGCTTCCGTCGAGCACGGGCCGGACGATCTCCGGCAGCGCCGCGGGGTCATGGCTGCCGTCGGCGTCCATCACGACGACCACGGGGGCGCGGGCCTGCCGCGCCGCCACGAGGACGTCGCCCGCAAGCCCGCGGCCGCTCCGCGCCGCCACGAAGCGGAGGGGATGGCTGGCCGCCAGGGCTTCCGCCTCCTCCCGCGTACCGTCGGTGGAGCCGCCGTCGGCGATGAGGATCTCGGCTTTGAGGCCGCACCGCCCCAGCGCCTCCTCGATGCCCGCCACGAGGGGAGAAAGGTTTCCCCTTTCGTTCAGCGCCGGGACCACCACCGAAAGGTCCGGAAACACGCCGACGTTTTCCATGGCCAACTCTCCCCTTCCCTTCACAAGGGTGAGGCCGCCAGCCTCCGAGTGCCTTGATGCCCATCAACCGGCGCGGCCGGCGGCGGTTCGAGTCGCCGCCTTTCCGCTCTTCGGCCAGATCGCACCGGCCGGGGCGCGGCCGCCTGGCGGCTCACGCGATCCACCCGGCGGCGCCCAGGAGCGCCCCCGCGGCCAGCGGGAAGACGGGATGCACCTTGAACCTCAGGAGCAGCACGAGGGC
>JBMFSH010000084.1:0-3333 GCA_049967655.1 Acidobacteriota bacterium | reverse complement strand
CTAGGTAAAGGACATTTGGGTTGAGCGGATCAATAACGACAAAGGGATAATCCCACCCCTGATACCAAAAAATATTAAGTCCAGTTCCACACGTGCTCCATGAGTTACCTCCATCGTAACTGATGTACAGCCCATAGTTCGTTACCGCATACATGGTCATTGGATTCTGCGGATTGATGGCGATGGAGGTGACGTTGTTAGAGGGAAGCCCGTTGTTCATGGCGGTCCAGGTCTGGCCGCCATCGGTGCTTTCTTGGACGCCGTTATCCGACGTGGCGGCGAAGAGGGTCGTCGGCACTCCTGGCTCGAAGGCCAGGGCCATCACGGAGCCAATCGGAGAACCATACGTATTCCAAGTGTTGGTGCCCGCCTGGAGCATGAGGGGCCCGATCAAGGCCAGCCCAAGCGCGAGCATCGTGAAGCGGAGCTTAAAAAAGTATTCCTTCTTGCCTTCCCTCCCCACTTGAGGGTCGTGAAGAGCCGTTTGAGTAACCATAACGACCTCCTCTACATGGAGTTACGGATTAGGCTTTGCGAGAGACCGGTCCGCCCGTCATCCTGGGATGACGTTGACTAGGGCGAATCCAAAAGAGGTTGGCTGGTGCCAGGATTCCAGGTCAGGAGGGGGTTTGTTTTGAGGGGAAGGGACATCAAGTCGGGGGCAGCGGTTATGCGATCCGCCGATGGGTTGACGGCGGTCTTGGCGGCATCAGCGAGGGGGCGAGCCTTTGCCGTAAGCTTATGGGGCCTGGAACAGGGGGAGTGAGGGGGTGTGCCCAGAAATAAATGTGGGGCGGAAGCAGAAATGTGAGCTGAAAAGGTGGGTGCGACGAAGGCCATCGAAGAGAGATCCGACGCAATGGTGCAAGGAGCGGTTGGGCATACCCGCGTAGAATTCCAGGCCATACATATGAAGAAAAGGAAGGCAAGCGCGAAACACAGCCCGAAGAGGGCCATGCCAGAAAGCGAGGGTAACATCCTCGCACCCAGGTGAAAGGATAATCTCCCCTCTCCCCGGGCTGAAAATGACCTATGCATGGCCCAAACAAGCCATCGAAGGCCACCCATGTATCGCATACCCCCGTAAAATATAGGCTGTCAGCTTCGGAGATTCAAGAAGACGACAAAAAGCGACGGGATTGTGCGGCCCGTTTTTCAGGGAGAGAAAGCGAGAACGTGTGTGGGTAACTAAGGGGATAGCGGGTTAGCCTCGGGCGGGCCGGATGCGGACGGCTGGGGGGCCGGCGGCGCGGGAATGGCTGCGGGAGCGGTCCCGGTTCGGGCGGAGGCCGGGGGGGCTTCGGGGTTCCTCTGGGTCCGGGGTATCCGCGTGCGCTTATCGAGAGGAGGGGGCCGGGTCGGGCCGATAGTGGACATCTCTGCGCTCCTACTCAGAAGGCACGAATAACGCCGACACGGGCTCGGCTGCGTTCTATTGCTGGCAAGGGTGTCCATCATATCCGGGCCCTTCGCGCAAATGGAAGAATGGAAGCGCCGCAATGCGCAGTTTGAGCTACGGACACGGCGCAAACCTAAAGAGGTACTATAACGGCAGAGCTTTGGTCACGAAGAGGCCGGGCAGGTCGCCCGGCCTCCAAGTACTCTTGTTCGGTCCCCCCAAAAAAGGCCCGCCGGTGGCCGTGCGGATACCCCGTGGTGTTCCGCGGCCCCGCGGCGGGCCTTTCCCTCGGTAAGCCGCCAATGCGGCGGAGGCCTTCGGCGCTTACGGGCAGCCTCCCCCCTTCTTCACCCGGGTCACGGCGTTGTCGGCGGCCTTCACCGTCTCGCCGTAACACCAGCCGCTCGAGTTGTGGGCCCGGTAGCGCTGTTCGCTGGCCTGACCCTGGTGGCCGGTGAAATTGCCGGAGGCATCGAAAAGGAGGGTGTCCTTGGGCGTCACCTCGTTGGAGACGCTGCTGCTGAAGAGGCTCTCTCCGTTGGCCCGGAGCGCCTCTTTAACCTTGTAGCGCTGGTCGATGGCGGTGGCCAGCGTGAAGGAGCCGTCGCTCTGCACCTCCTCGTCGAGGTTCACCGTGAGGGGGTAGCTGTAGCGCGAGACGGCCTCTTTGACGGTGGAGCCGTGCTTCGTGGTGGTCTTGGCGGTCACTTCGGTAGCCTGCTTGATGTCCTGGATGTAGCTCGTGTTGTTGATGGTGAACTGCTGGGCGTTGGAGAAGTTCACGGTCTGCTGGACGGTGGTCTTGACCTTCCCGTGGGAGGTCTGCACGTAGCCCGCGATCTCGAAGTTCCTCGCCGAGGCCACGGAGACGGTGCCCGTGACGCCGCTGGCGGTGGGAGTCAGATTCTCCGTCACCGTGGGGTTGGGGGCGGCCGTCAGCGTGTTCTGCGTCACGGCGCCCGTCACCTGCTGGGAGCCCTTGTCGAGATAGAGCAGGAGCGCCGCGTCGGCGAGGAAGTACTGGTCGGCGTTGTAGACGCTCAGGGCGATGGTGTGCGGATTGCCGTCGTCCAAAAGCCCCGCGAAGGGGGTGAGATCCACCCGGTAGGGGACGAAGTTCAGGGTCTGCACTCCGGGGATGGGGGCCCAGAGGAAGGGATCGATGCCGCCCGTGAAGATCCAGGGATAGACGGGAGCCACGCCGGCCGGTTGCCCGTCGACGGTCACCTCCACCTCCCGGAAGCCCGTCGCGCCGCAGCTCTGAAGTTCCTGCGACACATCGCTGGGCACGCACGTATACCAGAACTCGTCGTTCGACTGCCCCTGCGCGAAGAGGTCCATGTAGACCTTCTCGATGTTCGTGGGGAGCGTGAAGGTCTGGGAGAGCGCGTCGCTGCCGCTGTTGAGCGCCACGGCGCCGCCCGAGGCGTCGTGGAAGGGCAGGACTTCATCCGGCACCTTCGGCGCCTTGTACTGGCCGCTGGCGGGGTAAAACTCCAGCTTCACCGTGCCGTAGATGACCCCCGTGTAGGTGGAGTTCACGAGGTTGCCGAGGATCGCCTCGCCGCTCTGGGGCGATTCGAAGAGGGCCGTGTAGTCCGTGAGGTCGCGCTCCACGTGCCAGGTGGGACCGAGGGAGGAGGAGGGCTCGGGCGTGGTGCCGTACAAGATGTTCACGTGGCCGAGGGTGATCTGGCAGGTCCGGTCGTACTGCACCCCCGCCGTCACGTTGAAGTCGCCCACGAGGATGACCTTGGCCCAGGGGCCGGGTCCGGGCGGCGTGTAGGTGAAGGACTTCACGTTGAAGTCGGCGAACTCCATGTTGGAGAAGAGCGTCACCACGATGGGCTTCTCGTGCGGATGGCGGACCGCCGGGTCGGCCACCGTCGTGTCCTGTGAACCGACCGCGCTGCTTTCCGCCACCGCCTGCGGCC
>JBMFSH010000083.1:0-3533 GCA_049967655.1 Acidobacteriota bacterium | reverse complement strand
AGCGGCCGCATCCCTGCGGCCGATTCCCCATTTCTTACCTATCGGCCGACAGGAGTCGGCCGCTACAAAAACCCCCGTACCGTAGCGGCCGCATCCCTGCGGCCGATTCCCCATTTCTTACCTATCGGCCGACAGGAGTCGGCCGCTACAAAAACCCCCGTACCGTAGCGGCCGCATCCCTGCGGCCGATTCCCCATTTCTTACCTATCGGCCGACAGGAGTCGGCCGCTACAAAAACCCCCGCACCGTAGCGGCCGCATCCCTGCGGCCGATTTCTTCACTCTCCACCCTCCACCCTCCACCACCACGGCCGTCATCTTTTCCTCGCTACTCCCCCACCACCTTGCTCCCTTGAACCAGCACCACATCGTCGCGCCGCTCGGCTTCGGCGGTCAGGGCTGGGGTGAAGCCCGCGCGTGAGAAGAGGGCAAACACCGGCCGAACGTCCCGGACGGCTAAGCCGGTGGCGGGGTAGACCGATTCCAGCTCCTGCAAGACGTTCAGGCCCACGGGCCGCTTCGACCACTTGCACTCCCCCAACAGCACTCGGTGCCGGTCCTCCGAAAAGGCCAGCAGGTCCACCTCGCGGCTGCGGTCCCACCATCGTCCGGCACCGGTCCAAGCGCTTCCCGTCACCTCGTCGAGCAATCCCCGCCTCACCTCGTCCCGGCAGATGTCCTCGTACACGGGGGCCGTGAAGGCGTCGAGCGCCTCGGCCACCACCTGCGCCGCCCGGTGCGTCTCCTCCATCTCCAACAGTCCGCGCTGGCCCAACACGAAGCGGAACCAGAACCGCACGTAGGGGTCGGCGATGCCGTACAACCCCTTTTTGCTCTTCTCCGGCGCCTCTTCCGTGGCGGGCACCTCGCGCGTGACCAGGCCAAGCCCCTGTAAAACCGACAGATACTTGCTCAGCGTGCCGTGGGCCAACCCCGTAGCATTGGCGATTTCCGACGGTCCCCGCTTGCCCTGCGCAAGCGCCTGGAGGATGGCGAAGTACACCCGCGGCTCCTGCAGTTCCTCCCGCAGGAGAAACTCCACCTCCTCCCGCAACACCGCCCCGCGCGAAAAGATCTGCTCGCGAACGTTTTCCAGGAGGGTGCATCCGTCGCTGAAGCGGGAGAGGTAATAAGGAACGCCGCCCAGCATCGCGAAGGCCCTCACCTGGTCTTCGTAGGCATACCGGGGGAAGAACCGCCGCGCCTCGCGAAAAGCGAAAGGCTCCAGCTTGATCTGCCCCGTCCGCCGCCCATAGAGCGGCGCGCCATGGGCCAAGGTCTCCCGCTCCATCATGGCCACCGACGACCCCGATAGAACCACCATCACCTTGGACGCCGACAGCCCCTCGTCCCATCCCTTCTGCCACAGGCTCGAAAGGGCCGGGTTCGCCTCCACCAGATAGGGAAACTCATCGAGAAGAAACAGAACCGGCTCCGTCCTCCTCGCCAGGTACGCCAAGGCCTGCCGCCAGTCGCGGAATCCGTTCTCGGCCAGCAGAGGGTCTTGAAAGAACCTCCCCGCCGCCTCACCCAGCTCCCTGAGCTGCTGCGCCTCCGGCAACCGGGTGGCCATGTAATACAGCGCGCGCTTGCCCTTCGCGAACTCCCTGAGCAACGCCGTCTTCCCCACGCGCCGCCGCCCATACAAAATCACGAGCTGCGCCGAGCCCTTCTCAAAGGCCCGGCTCAGGAACCCAAGCTCCCCTTCACGGCCGATGAAATTCATACCAATATGATACTCCCAGGTATAATACCGTCAAGTATCAATTTCCGCCCGCAACCCTTCCCATGTGGGAGGCGCCTCCAGGCGGCGACCACGACCCATCGGCCGCGGGAGGCCGTCGGTGGTCGGCCGTCGGTCGTCATTTCCCCTTTCGCCCCCACCCCATCTGTCGCGCTCGCGTAGCGGCCGGCGGAAGCCGGCCGTTCGGCCGCCCACCGGGCGGCCCCATCAAAGGCCTACCCCATTCCGTAGCGGCCGCATCCTTGCGGCCGATTCCCCATTTCTTACCTATCGGCCGACAGGAGTCGGCCGCTACAAAAACCCCCATTCCGTAGCGGCCGGCGGAAGCCGGCCGTCCGGCCGCCCACCGGGCGGCCGCTACGGTGAATGAAGGCCTTCGATGCGGCCGATTTCGCCACCCTTCACTCTCCACTCTCCACCCTCCACCACCACGGCCGCCCATGCTTCACCCCAAGGCGTGGACCACGTCCTGCGCGGTTATGATTCGAACATCGCCAACGGGTGAACCCCCGCCGGCCGTGATCTCGGGCACGAACACGGCACGCACGACGCGCTCTGCCTTCGTCCACCCCTCTACGGGCGGGGAGCCCTTGCCGGCAAGCTCTTTTGAGATGGCCAACAGGGCCTTTCTCGATAGGGACCCCTCGCGCCATTTGACCTCGCCGAGAAGGAGGGAAGCCCCATCCAGGGACCGAGAGACCACGTCCCATTCCGGGCCCGCCCCGCGCCAAAACCGGCCAGCCGGAACCCAACCTCCCTCGCCGGCAAGAGGCGCCTTGCCTTCCCCGAGCCCAGGCACGGCCTGGCGGCACAGCTCCTCCCAGGTTTCAGCCCAGAGGGCGTCACGGAGCTTCCTCCAGACCGCCAAGCGCGACTGCCGGTGGCCCGAGGCGAGCATGCCGCGGTGGGGCGCAACCACCCGAAACCACATGCGAAAGAAGGGATCCGCGATGCGGTACAGCGACCTTTTCCCGCTTCGGCCCGGCTCGCCGAAAGGCTGTTCCCGCTTCACCAGCCCCAATTCCACCAACCGTGACAGCCCGCGAGCCAGAGAGGTGGCCGGCACGCCGAGCCGCCCGGCGATCTCCGACACGCGGTGCGCCCCACCCCCGATGACATCCAGAAGGGGCCTCACAGCCATCGCTGGAGGACGCTCTTCCACCAGCAATCGGTCAGGCTCAAGGTGAAGCGGCCCCATGGGATCGAGCACCAAGCGTTCAACGGCATCATCCAGATCGTCACCGAAAGGTTCCGCCAACTCCCAGTACCGCGGGACCCCGCCCCACACCGAAAAGGCCCGCACGCACGAGGAAGCCTCCTTGATCCCCAAAGCCTCGCCCATGGCCTTCGGCGACATGGGGCCGAGAGGGATGACCGCCAGGGCACGACCGAACAAGGCGGCGCTGGGATGGAGCGTGAGGCCTTGCATCATGTGCTGGCTCGACCCCGAAATGACCACCAACAGACCCGCTTCTCGCCCCTCGTGGTCCAAGAACCCCTGAAGCACGCTGGGCAGAGAAGGAGACGACTCGACCCAATAGGGAAACTCGTCCAAGACGAGAGGTCCCCTCCATCCCGTCCGGCCCGCCTCACGGGCCAAAGCCCTCAAGATCGCCCGCCAGTCGGGGTACTCCACCTCCGCGAAGCCTTTGAAGCGGGAAGAGAGGGCCTGCGCGAAATACCGCCGTTGGATGGGCTCTGCAGACAGGTCCGCCACCGAGTAAAGCCCCCCGTGCTTTTGGCACCATTCCAGCAGCAGGCGCGTCTTGCCGATGCGCCGCCGCCCCCAC
>JBMFSH010000082.1:0-3577 GCA_049967655.1 Acidobacteriota bacterium | reverse complement strand
CACCTCGGCCTGGCCGGGCGAGCCGTCGGGGGCCTTCACCTCCACCTGAACCGCCGCCTTCTCGGCCGGCCGGTACTCCTCTTTGTCGCTCCGTACTACCACCGAGAGGCGCTTGGCGGCGTCCTCCACCTTGAGCTGGACGTAGCCGAGCCGGAAGGCGGGCTTGCCGGGGTCGCTTTGGTCTTTCGTGGTGTAGCCCTCCGTCCTCCCCTTCACGAGCAGCACACTGACGTAGAGGTTGGGGATGTCCTGATCGGTGATGGGGACCTCGACGGTGGGCTGGGTGCCGCTGAGTTCGAAGGTGCGGCGGGTGCGCACCCCCTCGCGCTCCGTGGTGAGCAGGGCCGTGGCCTTCTCCCAGGGCGATTTGATGAGGATCCTGGCCACCTCGCCCGGCTTGTAGCTCTTCTTCTCGGGCACCAGGTCGATCTTGTTGCTGTCGTAGCGCTCCCAGGCGGTGTAGCCCGCCCCGAGGGCGTAGAAGTCCGTGACGGTGGTGGTGGAGCGCCCCTCGGCATCGGAGGCCGAGGCCCTCAGGAGGTAGTAGCCCCCCTCGGGGAGCGGGATGTGGAGCGCCGCGGGCTCGGCCCGGGTGACCACGTCCCAATGGCCCCGCTGAACCTCCTTGCGCTCGCACTCCCAGGTGTAGAAGCCCTTCCCCTCGGCCCGGCGCACCGAGTGCCACTGCACCTGGGTGAGGGTGACGCGGACCGCGACGCCGCTCTGGGGCCGTCCGTCCAGCGCCGCGGCCACCACCGCCGTGTCCAGCCCCTTGTCCGCCTCGGCGAAGTAGGGGGGGGTCTTGAGCCCCACGTAGAAGGGCATGGGGTGGACGAGGAAGGAGGCGCGGCCCGCGATGGTCTGGCGGCTCAGGTCCGTGACCTCGCCCTCGAGGGTGTACTGGTAGGGGAAGCCGGCCTTCACGTCGGTGGCCAGATCGAGCGCGATTCGCCCGTCGGCGCCGAGCTTGGCCTCCTCCCGGCGGATGGTCCCGCCCTCGCGCTGGACCGACGGATCGTAGCCGAGAAAGACGAACTGCTCCGGCGGGAAGCGGTCGGTGATGGCCGAGGGCACCGAATCCGAGGGCGCCTTGCTGAAGGTCCAGCGGACGGGCCGGCCGGCCATGGGGGCGCCGAAGAGGTAGCGGGCCGTCACGGCCCCCTTGAGGGAGGCCCCGGCCACCGGGGGCGTGCCGCCCAGGTTGGCGTCCACGCGGAAGTCGGGCCGCCGGTACGCGGCCACCAGGAAGGAGCCGTCCACCTCCCGCTCCTGCCCCTTCACCGTGGCCTCCACGCGGTAGTTGCCCAGGGGGCCCTCGCCGGGCAGCGTCACGGCCCAGTCGCAGGCGCTCCAGCCGTTCAGCTGGAGGGTGCGCTTGTCCACCTCGCCGCCCTGGCTGTCCTTAAGGACGATCTCCACCCGCTGGCCCTTGGGCAGGAGCTCCATCCCCGCGGCCGTGTCGCTGCGGAGGATGGCCTTCAGGTGGACCTCCTCGCCCAGCTTGTAGACGCCGCGGTCAGCGAAGACGGTGCCGCGGAGCAGGGGCTTGGCCTCCTCCAGGTTGAGCCAGTTCCCGAAGACCCACGGCTCGATCCCCTCGTTCCAGTCGGAGCAGACGTAGGTGAAGTCGCCGTCCTTCTCCGCCGTCGCGATGAAGGCGAACTTGCCCCAGTCGCGGTGGTCCCTGAGGTCGGTGCCGTCCATCACCGCCAAGCCGTCGCGGCCGGTGGTGCCGGTGAATTTGGCCTTGTTGTCCGGGGTCACGATGGAGACCCTGGCCCCCTCCACCGGGCGGCCGTCGTCCAGCCGCGTCACGAAGACGAGGGTGTTGAGCGGGCTGTCCTTCACCGTGATCCCCAGGTTGGTGACCTGCACCAGCGTGGCGTTCACCTGCGGGGCGCTGGAGCCCGCGTGCCGGGACTGCGGGATCGTGCCGCCGTCCTTCACGGCCGCCCAGACCAGTCCGAAGCCCCTGGAGTCGAGGAATTTGGAGAGGTTGATGCCGTAGAACTGGATCTCGTCGGGAACGGGGTGGAGCTGGCGCTCGGTGGGGGGCACCGGCGGGGGCTCGGAAAACTCCCGCCAGTTCCAGTCGGGCTGCGGCTCGCCCGAACCGGGAACGGAGGCCAGCAGGGGCCGGACCTGGAGCTTCTTCACCACGGGCATCAGGTCGGCGGGCTTGAGGGCCGAGACCCACTGCGTCACATCGGTGAGGTTTCGGGCGCTGAAGGGCAGTTGCGGGCCGCCGGTGGACTCCCACACGCCGTGGCCCGTGCCGAAGCTGGAGAAGGCCGTGGCGTGCCAGTTGGAGACGCCTCCCGCCCAGGTGTAGCCGAGGATCTGCCCGTCGGCCGCCGCGAGTGAGCGGTCCACCTGCACGAGGTAGGAGCGGGCGGGCTCGAGGGAGAAGCCCGCCTCGTCGAGCGTGGCCCAGGAGGTGACGTCGTAATCCTCCCCCTCCTCGCCGGCCTGCGGAGCCTCCTCGTCCTGAGCCTGATCCTCCCCCTTGTCGGCCGCCTGCACCAGGGCCACCGGCTTGGCGGGGTCGGTCACGTCCCAGACCTTCAGGGCCGCGCGCAGGGCCTTCATGCCGACCCGGGCGCGGAACTGCAGCGGGTTGTAGTCGTCTGGGTTGCAGGCCGAGGAGCAGCGAAAGCCGTCCACGAAGAAGGTGGATTCGAGCTTGAGCGTGTAGGTCTGCTCCTTGTTCGGCGTGGCGCTGCCCTGGAGCCCGGGCGCGGCGCCGTCGATGGTCACCTCGATCCAGGCGTCGGTGGGCGGGGCGGCATCGGTCTGGAGAACCACCAGGTCGTCCGAAACCGGGTAGCGCTTGGTGTCCCAGGAGGTTGCCCGGGCGAAGGAGACCGGCCCGTCCTCCTTCACCGCGGCGAAGGCCTGCGCCACCTTGAACTGGAAGGCCTCGATGGACTTCGGGTCCACCTCCTTCAGCCGCGCCATGCCCTCGGGGGGCAGCGTCGGGGCGCTCCAGTCCCCCGCGTGCGGCCGGAAGCGCAGGTGGACGTGCGGGAGCACCGCCTCGGCCTTGACGGGCTGGTTGAAGCGGAGCAGGACGAGGAGGGGCGATGAGGCCTTCCCCGAGAGGCGGTACCAGCTCGTCCTCAGCAGGCGCACCGTGGGCGTGGTGAAGGAGAAGGTGTAGGCCTTGCCCAGCCTCCTGCCCGAGACCGCGGTGGCCGAGGCCGCCACACTCACCTCGAAGCGGGTGGAATAGGGCAGAGGCTTGGCGCGGTCGGGGGTGAAGATGAGGGTCGTCGTGCCTGACCACCGGAAGCTCCCCGGCACGGCGGGCCGGATGGAGAAGAAGGGCGCGGTCACCGGTTCCGTGATGCGCCCGAGGACCACCATGGGCTCCGAGAAGACCACCCGGATCTCGTTGGCCTGGGCCAGGCTGGCGGTTTCGCCCGTGGGCCCCGCCTTGACCACCGACAGCGGCCCCTCGGCCGCCGCCGCACACACCGACGCGGCGGCCAGCAGCGCCGCCGCGAGGAGAAGCCGCATCCTGCGTGCCATGGGTACCCTCCCTGGGAAGCCCTCCGCCTCCGGGTCGCCTCCCCGG
>JBMFSH010000081.1:0-3660 GCA_049967655.1 Acidobacteriota bacterium | reverse complement strand
CTTCTTCACGAGACTCGGCCTGCCCTCCCTCTTGCCGGGCTGACCGCACAACCCACCGAACCGCCGTGTACGGACCCGTACGCACGGTGGTGTGACAGGGAAAGCCCGCGAGGGCTTACCTATGTCGATATTTCGGAGGGGTTGATTGGGGGAGAGGTCGGTGTTACCTTCACCTTATTGGTGTGCGTCGAGAAGCAGGAAGGTGGAACGCTGGGGTTCACGCTCTCATGGGCGAAGGAGGGAACAAAATGGAAACGCGAAGGTGGCAAGCTATGGTCTTGGCCGGTGCGCTCCTGGCGCTGGGGTCTTTCTCGGCGGCGGCAGCCGGAATTGACACGACCCCGAGTTGGAATGGCAGCGACTTCATTTCGTCGTTTGGCTATCCCGACACCGCCACCTACGGCCAGACGATCACGGCGCCCCCTGCGGGGGCCTCCCTTCAGAGCTTTACCTTCTACATGAACCTGCCCGCCTCCTGCACCTTTCAGGGTGAGGTCTACGCCTGGGACGGTACCAAAGCCACAGGGGCGGCCCTCTGGGAGGGACCCTCGATGCACACCTCGGGCAGCGGCAGCTTCGAAGCGGTCACGTTCAACACCGGCGGAGTCCCGCTGGCGCCGAGCGCTCAGTACGTCCTCTTCGCCAGCGTATCGAAACTCTCGGGCTCCGGGTCCGGCTCGTGGGGTTTTATCTGGTCGGACGTCTACTCCGGCTGAGCTTTTGTCTACCTCAACAACGGGAATGACCCCACCCAGTGGACCAGCACCTCGTGGGACCAGAGCATCGCTTACGGAGATCTCGCCTTCAAGGCCGTCTTCGGCTCACCCTGGGCGGTGGTGACGAACGTGAACGACGACACGATCAATACCATCGATCTCTCCAGCAACACGGTTTACGGCCCCTTCCTGGGCGGCTCGCTGGGCTCCGGGGAACTGCTGGACGTGGCGGTGACGCCCGACGGCCACTACGCGCTGGTGAGCAACTTCGACGCCCAAACCGTCTATCGCGTGGACCTCACCAACCCGGCCAGCCCCGTTCTCGCGGGGAGCGTGAGCGTGCCCATCGAGGCCGAGGATATCGCGATCTCGCCCGACGGCACCTTCGCCATGGTGACCGACGGCGGCGACTACAACCAGATCTGCGTCATCAACCTGAGCACCTTCACCCTTCAAACGACCTACACCGTCCCAGGCTCAACTTACATCACTGCTATCGCCATCGCCCCCGACAACCAGACCTGGGTGGCCGCCGATTACGAAAGCGGTCTCATCTTTTATGGCACCTACAGTCTGGGCGGTGGCTTCATTCTAACGGGCTCCCTCTCCACGCCCAGCCCTCTCAACGTGACCATCTCCCCCGACGGGCAGACGGCGCTCGTGGCCAACGTGGACTACGCCTCGGTGAGCGCCTTCTCCATCACAGGGCCGGGTACCCTAGCGGCGGGGAACACCGTCGGGGGACTTCCGGCATCCCCCCAGTCCATCGCCTTCTCCCCCGGCGGTGCGACAGCCTATGTGGACTCGGTGAGCTGCCCCGATGCCATCTCCTGGCTCACGGTGACGGCTCCCGGGATGATCAGCCTAGGGGCCGCCGGGGCGGCCAGCCTTACCGGCTTCTGCGGCACCACCTACTTCGGCGTGGACGGCCTGGCCGTGACGCCGGACGGCCAGCGGCTGGTGGTCGGCAACACGGGCGAATCCTCTGCGGTGGACTTGGTGGACACCTCGGCCTTCGGGGTGACGAACCTCGCGACCCCCGGCAGCTACCCCGTGGGCGTGGCCACCTTCATGGCCTTCAGCGGCACGGTGACGAACCCCTACAACCTCAGCTTCCAAGACGACTACGGCCGCTCGGACCTCTGCGTGAACACCACGACGGGGGCCTGGCAGTGGACGGTGCTGAAGGGCAACGGGGCGGGGAAAATTTACAGCGGCGCGGGGACCATCATCAGCGGCACCGGTTTCCTGCGGCTGACGGCGGCTCCGGGTTCGGGCTACGGGATGACGTTGATCGACTACACGACGGCGCACCGGGCCACGGCGACCTTCGCCTACCCGGCCGGCGGGGTGGGCTCTGGGCTGTACGACATCAATACCCTCAACGACGGGCCCTGCGGAGGAGGGGACTAAGCCTTCGGTGAAGTGAAGCTTCCTCCGTAGCGAGACATCCATCCACACAAAGGCGCGGGGCTTCGGCCCCGCGCCTTGGCGTAGGGGGCCGGAGAGCATCGCCGGCCAACCCACCTCCGTCCCGCTTTCGAGGCGAAGCGGAAGGAGAGGCTCTCCCCGCGCCACAGCCCACGCCAAAATGGCCTGCATTGACAGACGGACGTTTTCGGGGGTAGTGTTCTTGCGGAACTCCGAGAAAGATGGCGCGCTTCCGGCCAGGGGAGCTCCTTCGCGCTGAGGCCCCACGAGGGGGGGCCGTAGACCATGCGAGGCGCGAGACGCAAGACGCAAAACGCGATACGCAAGATGGAAAATAGAACACAGGTAGAGCGCAGGGTGGCCTGCGTGTAGGAAGCTGGAGCGATCCTGGAAAGGGGAACAGCATGAAAAAGGTGACGTTGGCCGTGTTTGTGGCGGTTCTGCCCGTGGTGCTGCTGGCGGGCACGCGGCGAGTCCAGCGGAGCAATCCGGAATCGGTACAAGGGACGGGGTGTTTGAGCCTTACGAATCCGGGTTTTGAGACGGGCGACCTCACGGGCTGGACGGTGGACGGGACCAACAACACGCCCGTCGTGCAGAACTCGGTGGTCCATTCGGGGAGCTACGCCGCGGCGCTGGGCAACTTCGATACGGTGCCCGGCTATGAGCCCACCGGAGACAGCTCCTTCTACCAGACGGTCGCAATTCCGGCCGGCAGTTACACCCTCAGCTTCTGGTACTGGCCTTACTCTTCGGATTCTGTTCAGGACGACTGGCAGGCCGTCTACGTGGAGGACACCTCTGGCAACATTCTGGGCACGCTCATGTATACCTGCGACGCCAGCCAGGACTGGGTCCACCGGAGTTACGATCTGACCCCCTACGCCGGCCAGACGGTCCGCATCGAATTCCTCGTCCACCAGGACGGCGCCGGTGACGATACGGGGATGTACCTGGACGACGTAACGATCTGCCCCCCCTCCCCGGTGACCTGCCTGAGCCTTACCAACCCTGGCTTCGAGACGGGCGACCTCACGGGCTGGACGGTGGACGGGACCAAGGACGCGCCCGTCGTGCAGAACTCGGTGGTCCATTCGGGGAGCTACGCCGCGGCGTTGGGCAACTTCGGCTCATACCCTAGTTATGAGCCCGATGGAGACAGCTCCTTCTACCAGACGGTCGCGATTCCGGCCGGGACCTACGCCCTCAGCTTCTGGTACTTGCCCTACACCACTGATTCGGTGCAGTACGACTGGCAGGCCGTCTACGTGGAGGACACCTCCGGCAATGTTCTCGGCACGCTTATGTATCAGTGCAATGATGTGGAAGCATGGGAATATGAAAGCTTCGATCTGACTCCCTACGCGGGGCAGACCGTCCGGATTAAGTTCCTCGTCCACCAGGACGGCTTCGGTGACGACACGGGGATGTACCTGGACGACGTGGCGATCTGCGGCTACCCCTCCTCGGCCTACAACCTCAGCTTCCAAGACGACTACGGCCGCTCGGACCT
>JBMFSH010000080.1:1535-4019 GCA_049967655.1 Acidobacteriota bacterium | reverse complement strand
AGGACGAGGACCGCAAGAAGATCATCGTCCTGGACGAGTGCTGGAAGTTCCTCATGAACGACACCATGGCCAGCAAGATCAAAGAGCTATACCGCACGATCCGCAAGCACAACGGCTCCATCCTGACGATCACCCAGCATCCCAACGACCTCATCCATTCCCCGCACCGCGACGCCATCCTCGCCAACACGAGCTTTCTCTTCCTCTTGGAGCAGAAGGGCGTGGGAAGCGAGGCCAAGGAAGCCTTCGGGCTGAACCCGAGGGAGCACTTCGTGATGCAGCAGGTGCGGATGAAGAAGGGCCAGTACAGCGAGCTGCTCCTCAAGGGGCCCTACAAGAGGCAGGTGCGCGTGCTGGCCGATCCTTACAGCTACGTCCTCTACACCACGGACCCGGAGGAGAAGGCCCAGCGGGCCCGTCTCGCGAGGCGCCTCGGCAGCCTGCAGGCCGCGGTGGACGCCATCGCGGAGAACCGGATTCCGCCGGAGCAGGACGAGGAAGACCTGGACCGCTCCGCTCTTCGCGCCGTCACCGGCGCAGGGAGGATCCCATGACCCGAAGACTCGTGGCGCTCGTGCTCGCGATCACCTTGGTGGCCGCCCTCGTGCCCGTCCCCGCCCCGGCCCAGTGGGCGGTGGCGGTGGTGGGCGACCCCGCCAACTGGCCCAACTGGATGCAGGAGTTTACGGAGTGGACGAGCCAGCTCTCCTACATGCTCCAGCAGTACCAGAAGCTTCAGCAGACCTACCAGTGGGCGCAGCACGTGGCGGAGACCCTCCAGCACCCAACCCTCTACACCGTGCTGCCCCTCTTCGCGACGGTGGACTCGGGGACCCTCACCAAGATCGACAGCGTGGAAGGGCTCCGGCACATGCTGGAGGGAAGCCAGACCTACAGCGCCTCCACCCTGGGCCAGCTCTACGCCGGGGTGTACGGCGCGGCCCTCGATCTCCAGAACCTCTCCCCCCACAATCCCCAGGACTGGGCCGCGGCGGTGCAGCGGCTGAACGCCACGATCCAGCAGGCCGACGCCTCCATCCTGGAGACCATGGCGACGGTCTCCAAGGTGAACGGCTCCCTCACCACCATCAACCAGGACGGAGGCACCTACGCGCAGTTGAGGCAGCAGATTCAGAACACCTCGGCCACGCCGCACCAGACCGAGCAGGCGAGCGCCATGGCCTCGCTCTACGCGGCGCAGGCGGTGGACAAGAACACGCAGGTGCTCTCGGCCATGGCCGCCATGCAGGCCCAGCAGATGGCCCAGCAGGAGGCCACGGTGAAAGCGGGCGCCCTGCAGACGAGCCGCGAAAACCAGTACATCCAGGACTGCATCCAGTACGCCACCGAGCACCCCGACAACCCCACCTGGCACAGCAACAACTAGGAAGGCCGTCATGGAGCCCACCTTCCTCAGCTCTCTCTTCGACTACGCGGCGGGCGGGACGGCCCTGGGGCAGGTGGTTGCCAGCCTGGGCACCGCCGTCTCGGGCCCGCTGGGGTCCATCACCCTCAGCCTCTTCCTCGTGAGCCTGATGTGGAGCTGGGTCAAGAGCCGGTTCGAAACGTGGACCTTCTGGGATCTCTTCCTGCGGCTCATCATCGTGGCGGCCGGCCTCTCCACCTGGACCGAGATTTTCATGTTTGTGGATAACGCCCTGGATTCGGTCACCACGCTCTTCGGCACCATCCATCCGCAGACCCTGCTCAAGGCCGTCCTGCTCACCCCCTACGCCAACGTCCTCTCGCCCGGCAGCAACGTCCTGAGCTTCTTGTCCCTCTTCACGGGGGGGCCCCTCTTTCTGGCCCTCAGCCTGCTGCTCTACTTCCTGGCCTGGGCCATGTACAACATCGACGTCGTGGGCGCCATCTTCGGGCTCTCGCTCCTCTACGTGCTCGGCCCCCTCTTCCTCGCCTGCTTGGTCTTTGATCCCCTGCGGGACCTCTGGATGCACTGGCTCCGCTTCTACCTCACAATCAAGGCGTGGATTCTCGTTCTGAACGTCTTCCTCTTCATGGTTTCGAGCTTCATGATCCAGCCCTTCACCGCCTCGTGGTCAGGCACGCAGGCCGCCATCCTGGCCGACACCTACCTCCTCTTTCTGATCGTCGGATTCATGGCGGCCTTCCCCGTGGCCCGGGCGCTGGTGGGAGGAGCGGGCCACGTCTTCGTGTCCGGCGGCTTCCTGCCCGGCGCGGCGGCGGGAGTCGGCGGAGCCGTCGTGACCGCCGGCGGCGTGGGGGCCGGAGCCCTCATCGGGGGCCCCGTCGGGGCCGCCGTGGGAGGGGCCGCGGGCTCGGGCGCGGCGGCCTTCGCCAAGGCCGGCGCCTCGGCCGCCGCCCCCACTCGGGAGGCCTGATCTCTTCAGGGAGTTTTGAATGGACACGACGCTTCAACGCTTCAAGGTCTTCTACAGCGGCTCGGTGCTGGCCCTCCGGGTCTCGGCCCTCGCCAACCTCGTCCTCCTCGCCGCCGTGGGGCTC
>JBMFSH010000080.1:0-1525 GCA_049967655.1 Acidobacteriota bacterium | reverse complement strand
TCTACGCCACGAGGGCCCAGATCGCCTCGTTCAAGCCGCTCGTGATCCGCGTGGACCAGGCGGGCCGCGCTGTGCCCGTGGACCTCACCGTATCGAGCGATCCGGCCACCGAGCTGGAGGTGAAGGTCTTCGCCTCCCAGTACGTCACCGACATCGCCAGCTACGACCCCTACACCCTCAACCGCGACCTGGGGCTCGCCCTGAGATGCACCGAGGAAGCCTGCGGCAAGCAGCTCGTGAGCTACTTCCAGAACGATCCCCAAATGAAGAAGCTCGCCCTGAGCCACGGCGTCATCCAGACCCACGTCACGGCCGTGCAGATCCTCCGCACCCACCCCTACGAGGTCCGCGTCGAGTACACCGCCGAGAACCTCCAGACGGGCCAGCAACGGACCTGGTACGCCCTCCTGAGCCTGAAGGACTGCCCCCGCTCCTTCGACGATCCCTTCGGCCTCCTCGTCACCGGTGTTCGGCTGAACACCACGATCCACTAGGAAAGGACCCGACCATGCGACCCACTCTCGTGACCCTCTGCCTGACCTTTCTGTTGATCTTCGTCGGCCCCGGCTTTCATGCCGAAGCGCCGGCGCTGGTCGGCGGCCCCTCTCCGAAACCCTCCCCTCTTGCGATCCAGGACGCCGCCGCCTCTCCCGTGGAGAAGCCCTCCGCCCCGTCCCGGCCGCCGGTGGCCGAGAGGGTGGTGGTGGACCCCCACCGCCCCCAGGAGTTTCCCCCGGTCTATCAGGAGGCGGTGGGGGTGCAGAGCGTCCAGGACGACCCCGCCGCCCCCAAGGTCTACCTCCTGCCCGCGGCCGTGGACCACTGCACGGTCATCCAGGTGCCCGACACGGTGGCTAAAGCCTGGTGCGGCGACCTGCAAGGCTGGACCCTGGACGGCCAGGGGAGCTACGTCAGCGTCAAACCGCTGGCCGAGAACCTCTCCACCAACCTCCACGTCCTCACCGCCTCCGGCAGGCTGTACAACTTCCGGCTTTTGAGCACCGGGGAGGGCGGGAGCTACGTGGACCTCTTCCAGATCCACGGCTCCGGCGGCTACCAGGCCAACCTCGACGACCTCGTGAGCGAGAAGGTCCGGGAGGCGAAGAAGGCGTGGGAGGCCCAGGAGCAGAAGCAGCTCGATGAGACCCTGGACCGGGACCGCTTCGACTGGACCCGGCAGTACGCCGAGAAGACCCTCTTCGACTACCGGGTGGACCAGGCACCCGCCTTCCACGTGGAGGGGGTTTTCTCCGACGGCACCTTCACCTACTTCCGGGTGCAGGGTGACGAAAAGCCTATTGTCTTTCTCGAAACCCGGCACGGCTGGCACCGCACTCGGGAACTGCTGAACTGGGCCGTGACCGGCGGGGACTTCTACCGGGTGCAGAAAATCCTCGAGCCCGGGCAGCGATTGGTCCTGAAGCTCCACGACCAGGAAGCCGTCATCGAGCGGCGGGGGGCGTGACCATGGCCGAGACCACCTCCTCTCCGCCCCGGGACGGGCAGGGACAGGCTCCGGCCGCGG
>JBMFSH010000079.1:0-4136 GCA_049967655.1 Acidobacteriota bacterium | reverse complement strand
TCCAGGAGACAACGCCTTTCCCCCGTGAACCCGTGCGGTAGCCGAAGGCACCCGCGTTTCCATCGCGGAATTTGGGAGGCGGGCCGGGAAGGCGGGCCTGTCTTGACAGAACGCTGCCGCTGGTTCATGTTCGCCCTGGAGGTGCATGGTTTGCAGGACCACGACCACCAGCGGTGCATCGAGATCTTCAGCCGCTTGTCGAGCTACCTGGATGGGGAGCTGGACGGATTGTCCTGCGAGGAGCTGGCCCGGCACATGGAGAACTGTGAGCCTTGCCGCCTCTACCTCCAGTCCCTCGAGGCCACCCGGAACGCCCTGCACCACCTGGCGGAGGAGCCGGCAATCCCGGCGCGAGAGAGCGAACGCCTCCTGAAGGCCTGTCTCGAATCCTTCCAGGCCGATCTCCGGACGCGACCATCCCGTTGACCCCTCCCGACCGTCCCGATTTGTCGTCTTTCGAGGAGCGCGGAACCCTTCCCGCCGGCGCGGGCGCCACCAATGTCGGCGCCGGAGGCTCCCATCCGGCCCCGAGGCCGTGGGAAGGGTTCTTCATACTGGCCGTGGCCGGAACGCTATTCTGGGGGGGGGCGGTGGCGGTGCGAGGGGGTCCTCTCCTCTTTCTGGTGGCGGTTCTTCCGCTCTTGAGCTTTGTGGCCCCCGTCCTGACCTGGGGGTGGCTCCAGGGAGAGCTCCCCTGTTTTTTCCCCGCGCGGCGCGTCACGGCGCGCGCGCTGGCTCAGGCCCTGATCCTCGGCGCG
Source organism: Acidobacteriota bacterium (assembly GCA_049967655.1). Lineage (GTDB taxonomy): Bacteria > Acidobacteriota > UBA4820 > UBA4820 > DSQY01 > DTPS01. The sequence continues at coordinate 3,378 of JBMFSH010000079.1, read as the reverse complement.
GGCGGATCCCTGACGGCGCTGGCCCTGGCCGGGGCGCTTTCGGCCCTTCCGGGAGCGAAGGGCGAGGAGGCCGCCCTCCGGGGGTTGCTGGGGGGCTTTCCTCTGGCCGCCCAGTTGCTCCTGTTTGCCCTGCTCCCCGCGCTGAGCGAGGAGGTGCTCTTTCGGGGTGCCCTCCTGTCGGCCCTGCGCTCGTGGGGGGCGCTTCCTGCCTGCCTGGCATCGGGGCTCCTGTTTGGGTTCTTTCATGGGTCCATCCTGCGTTTTGCGCCCGTGGCCCTTCTCGGAGCGGTCCTCGCGGCGGTGGTGTGGCGTACGGGCAACCTCTGGCTGGCCGTGGGTTGTCACGCGTTGCACAACGCGGCCATTCTCTGGGTGTTGGACCAAACCGTAGGTGGCGCGGCGCAAGAGCCCCCCACCCAGCTTCTGGCGGTGGCCGGAGGATTGGGCCTGGTTCTCCTCTCGGTGGGGCTGCGCGGCTTCGGGGCCGGCACCTCGAATGACGAGGGGTGCAACGGCTCCAAGGGCCAGAGCGAAGGCGGCCTGAAGGAGCACGGCGGGGACGTCGAAAGGACTACGCGGGAAGCGGCTCCTCGGTCCAAGTCCGGCCTAGAAGCCGATACCGACGAGCCACCCGGCACCCGATTCCCGTCATGATCTCGTAGGGAATGGTCTTGGCCCAGCGGGCCCAGTCCCAGGGGCCGAGGCTTTCGGCCCCCTCTTGGCCCCAGAGCGTCACCTCCGTCCCCTCGCTCAAGTCGCCGGCCGGGTCCAGATCCACCGCCGTCAGGTCCATGCTGACCCGCCCCACGATGGGGCAGCGGGCCCCGTTCACCAAGACGTAGCCCTCACCCTGAAGGCAGCGAGGGAGGCCGTCCGCATAGCCCACGGGGAGGATGCCGATCCGCTGCCCCTCCCGGCACAGATAGGTAGCGCCGTACCCGACGGGGGCGCCGGCGGGCATCCTCTTGACCTGGGCCAGGACCGACTTGAAGGCGACGGCCGGGCGCAGGCCGATATCGGGCAGTGCCGACGAGGGTTTCATTCCATAGAGGCTGAGGCCGGGCCGGCAGAGGGAGAGGTGGGTGGCGGGGTGGGCGAGGATGGCCGAGGAGTTGGCCAGATCCACCCACCGAGGGTTGATGCCCGCTCCTCGCAGCTGGTCGAGGACGCCCAGGAAGCGATCGAGTTGCCACCGGTTATGTTGGGCCTCGGGGTCATCGGCGTTGGCGAGGTTGGAGAAGAGCCCCGTGATGGCGACGTTTGGGCTCGATTGCAGGGCGGCGAGCAGCGCCGGAATCTCCTCGGGCCTGAAGCCGAGGCGGCCCATGCCGGAGTCCACCTTGAGGTGCGCCTCCACCCGGACGCGCCGGCTCTGGGCATGGGCCTGCAGGGCCTTCAGGAAGCCGAGGGAATAAAGGGCCGGCGTGATGCCGTGGTCCAGGATAGCTGGCACCTGCTCCGGGCCAGCCGGGCCGAGCAGAAGGATCGGCGCGGAAATCCCGTGACGCCGCAGCTGGATGGCCTCTTCCACCAGGGCCACTCCTAGCCACGTCGCTAGTGCGGCTTCGGTGAGGGCACGGGCCACCGGCAGGGCACCCATTCCGTAGGCGTTGGCCTTTACCACGGCCAGCAGGGGTCGGCCCTGAGCCCGGGCGGAGAGGAGGCAGGCGTTTCCAACGACCGCGTCCAGATCCACCGTGAGGAGGGTGGGGCGGTGCGAGAAGGCTACTTCGGGGGGACCGGATTTTTTCATGGGGGCGGTAACTCCACGGTCGAATGGGCTTTCGGGGCGAGGGGGCTGCGGAGCGCTTTCGGGCTTTCGAATTTCACCAGGGAGGACACGACGGCTGATCCTGATAGGTGAGGTTCCATCACTGGGGGGATTCGCCTTCGGCGCCGCCCAGGTAGGAGTCGCCGAAGCCGGCAATATGTTCGAGGAAGATGAGGTCCACGATGCCGGTGGGGCCGTTCCGCTGTTTGGCGATGATGAGCTTGGCTCGGGCGCGGGCCTCCGAGTCTCCATCGCGGGCCGCCGTGTTGCGGTGGAGGAAGAGCACGAGGTCCGCGTCCTGTTCGAGGGAGCCCGAATCGCGGAGATCCGAGAGCAGCGGCTCCTTGCCCTCTCCCCGCTTTTCGGAGGCCCGGGAGAGCTGGGACAGCGCCAAAACGGGAACCCGCATGTCCTTGGCCAGGGCCTTCATGTTTCGGGAGATGGAGGCCACCTCCTGGTTGCGGTTCTCGAATCGTCCCACCGTCCGCATGAGCTGCAGGTAATCGATGATGACCAAGTCCAGGGGGTTCTTCGTCTTGAGCCTGCGGAGCTTGGCCGCAATGTCGAGGGAGGTCAGGAGGGGACTGTCGTCGATGAAAATGGGGAGGGTGGCCAGGTAGTCCATCTTCATGACCACGTCGGCCCTGCTGTGGCGGGGAATCTGGCCCGTCCGGATCTTTTGGAGGTCGACCCTGCTCTCCATGGATAGGAGGCGGAAGAAGAGCTGCTCGGCGCTCATTTCGAGGCTGAAAACCGCCACCGAACGGCCTTGCTTGGCTGCGCTCAGGGCGAGCTGGAGGGCGAAGGCGGTCTTCCCGACGGAGGGCCGGGCGGCGAGGATGATGAAATCTGAACTCTGCAAACCCGAGGTCATGGCGTCCAGGGTTCGGAAGTTGGTGGGCACCCCCGTGACGTGCTCCCCCCGCTGCATGAGTTTTTCCAGCATCTCCGCGGCGATGGGGTTCAGTTCTTTCATGCTTCGAAGGGTGGATCGCAGGGTCTGGTCGCCCACCTCCAGGATGGACTGCTCGGCCTGGGCGAGGATGTTTTCGGGTTCGTCGGAGGAGGAGTAGGCCTCCATGATGATCTTGCTGGAGCGCTGGATGAGTTGCCGGAGCAGGGATCGGTCCTTGAGAATCTTCGCGTAGCTGAGGGCCGAGGTGAGCTTGGGAATCCCCGAGAGGAGCTCCGCCACGAACTCGGCTCCTCCGACGGCCTCAAGCTCGCCCCGGCGGTGAAGCCATTCCGTGACGGTCACCAGGTCCAGGGGTTGATTCTGCTCGCGTAAGTCCATGAAGGCGGAGTAGATGCGACGGTGGGGTGGAAAAGCGAAGTCAGAGGCCGACAGCTCCTCGTGGACCTCCTCGAAGAGGTCATTGTTCATGAGAATGGCCCCTAGGAGCGCCTTTTCGGCCTCCAGGTTGGCCGGCAGGCTCTGCTGACTCAGGATCTCGTCGATGCGCGGATGGGTGCCCGATTCTCTGCCAGCGGGTTCTTGTGCCAACGCAGGTCTCCCGGGGGACCGCAAGAGTGCGGAACAGCCTTGTACACTACCACCCCCCCCGCACCATGACAAGCGCCCCGAGTAGGTCCCATCTCCGGGCGGG
>JBMFSH010000078.1:0-5218 GCA_049967655.1 Acidobacteriota bacterium | reverse complement strand
AATCATCAGGTCGCCAGTTCAAATCTGGCCGTCGGCTCCAGAAAATTCAGATAGTTACGAGGCCGCCGAAAGGCGGCTTTCGTGTTGTGTCACAGCTAGAATAAAAAGCGGGGCAGGAGGAACCCCCTCCTTGTCTGGTTCCGCAGCGACGGTTGGGGGGGGCGAAAGGGCAGGAGGCTATTGACCGCCCAATCCTAGAGGTGAGCCTGAAGTGGAGGAGTAGGGGGCGAAATGAATGGAAAGGCCCGCCATCCTTTGCCCGTTCAGGGTAGGCGAGTCAGTGGCCTGGCTAGGATACTATTGGGCGATCGGAGGGGGGACGGGTCGGCAGGCCTGGGGCGGGTAGAGACATTCTCTTTCATGTGGCTTCCGAGACATTTCCCGGACATTAAAGGGGGCGGCTTCGGGTGGCGATGGCTCAATCGTAGCGGTGCGAGGCGCACGTACGCCTCGTGGAGGAGGGGCAAGCGGGGCCCTATCGCAGCCGGTCGAGCGGACGTTACCTGTAAACCTCTTTTCGGTGGGCGATGCGAACGACGAGCACGAGGAGGAGCTGGTCCCGGATGGTGTACACCACGCGGTAGTCGCCCGCTCGGACGCGGTAGAGGTCTTCCGCGCCGGCGAGCTTGGTCACCCCGCGGGGTCTGGGGTTTTCGATCAGTCCCTCTAAGACCGCTGCGATGGCTCGCTGAACCGCCCTGGGGAGCTTGGAGAGGCTCTTGGCAGCCGATGGCTTGAGTTCGAGCCGGTAGGCCACGGCCTAGAGCCCTAGGTCCGCCTTGAGCTTCTCCCAGGGGACGGAGCCCTTTTCCTTCAGCGCCTTGCGGGCGGCCTGGAGGTCGGCCTTGTTCTCCAGCTCTTCGAGGAGGAGGACGTCTTCGATGGGGACCACGGCGGCCAGCTCCTTGCCGTTGCGGGTCAGCACGATGCGGTCCTTCTCGAAGGCCGCCTTCGTGATGAGGTCGGAGAACTTGGCTCGCGCCTTCACGGTCGAAATGGTGGTCATAACGTACCTCCTGCTCAGAGTGTACACTCTTGAGAGTTCCCCGTCAACTTCCAGGAGCAGATTCAGGCTCGGCGGGACCGCTAGCGAGGGGGCTCCATGTCCCTAACATCTTTGGTAAAATAAAAACATCGGTACAAGCGGACGCGCGATGAACCGGGGGGGATGCCATGCCTACTCGCACCGTCAAATTCAAGGTGTTCGTTCCGAGGGACGGGAAGCCGGACTCGGTGGACGCCCGAAGGGCGCTCTGGGCCACGCACGAGTTTGTGAACCAAGCCGCGGCCTTCTACGAAGAGCTACTCCTGGAGATGCGGCAGGGCGAGGTCCTCCGGCTCGATGCGGAGGGTAAAGAGACGATCGAGCCAGCCTCCCGGTGGTCCGACGGCTTGAGGCAAAGGCTGCGGAGCCGAGGCTGCGAAGAGCCCCTCATCGAGGAGGCCCTGCCGGTCCTCAGGCGGCTCTACGAGAGCGTGGTCAGAAGCAGCCTAAAGCCCGATACGGGTAGCGCGCAGGACGGGAGAACCTACCACAGCCCCCTGGTGGACCGCACCTCCAAGGGTGGGGAGTCCCGTCGCCACAAAATGAATCTCTTCGAGCCGCTCTTCAAGAGGCTCGGAGAGCCCGCAGAAGAGTGGGAAAGCCTCGCGAAGGAGATCATCGATGCCAACCCGCAGACCCTGCTCTCCGCTACGGGCAGTCCACCCACCTGGGTGCGGCGATATCGCCGGCAGGAGCCCGGCTGGGCCGAGGCCCTAGCGGGCTACCTGAGGAAGGAGCGGGAGGCGCTCGCGGGAGGAGTTGAGGACCCCCTCCAATGGCTTAAGGAACACGGTGTCCTTCCCATTGCAGAGCCCTTCAGCCAGGACCGAATTCAGGACAATCTGCGGCTGAACACCTTCGAGCGGATGGCATTCGCCCTGACCATCGCCCACCTCAACTCCTGGGAGTCCTGGGGCCACAGGACGAGGGCCGAGTACGAGGCCCGGCTCGCCAAACAGCACGATTGGGAAGCGAAGTACACCGAGCCGCTCCAAGATTTCATCGCGGCGGTGCGTCGCTTTGAGGGAGAGCGGAGCCAGGACCTCCAGGCGAATGCCTTGTGGACCGAGAGAAGCCGCTACCGGCTTCGTCCCAGGGAGCTTCGGGGATGGCGTGAGTTGCGGGAATGGCTCAGAAGCCACCGGGACGCTGACGCGCAAGCCCGCACCGAGAGGGTGAAGAGCCTCCAGGCCGAAATGGGGAGGGACTTTGGTTCCGAGGTGGTCCTCCAATGGCTGGCCCGCCGCGAGAACCAGGGCTTCGCCGACCACGCCGAGGACCCGGCCGTCCGCATTGCCATCTATAACCGCTTGACAGACCTCGTAGAGAGAAGCCGGCGCCTCCCCCTCTACACGGCGCCCGATGCCGTACACCATCCCCGCTGGTGCGGCTTCGACCCCCCGAACAACACCAATCAGCCTCCCTTCACCTTGCTTTCGCCAGTGCCGGCAAGGGCCGAGGCGGAGCTGGAGCTTCTGTGTCCCGCTGAAAGCGGTCTGCTGTGCCGGCGAAAGTTCCGCTTTCGCCTAGCGCCCTCAGGCCAGTTCGGCGAGGGGAAAATTGAACCGTTGAAAGAGGGCAAGGGGCCGGCCTCGCTCGTCTTCAAGGCCAGGGCCCAGGACGGGAGGGGCGAGGTTCAGGGGGCCGTGGGTGGCTCCAACCTTCTCTTCGCTCGCGGGGCTCTGGAGCACAGAGAGGCTCGGCTCCTTCGGGCCGGGGGGTTCGGGGCGGCGTTCCTCAAGGTGGCGGTGGACGTGGCGGAGCCGGGTTCGCAGGAGCGGCTTGGGGTCAACGGGAAGCTGGCCGCTTGGCTCAAGAGCGGGCCCGAAAAGCGGGCCGCGAAACCCCTCCCCAAACCGGAGGAGGGATTTTCGGTGCTCTCGGCGGACCTGGGCCTTCGGTCGGCCGCAGCCGTCTCCGTCTTCAGGGTCAAGCCCTCGACGGGCCCCGGAGGCGAAGGTATCTGGGCACCCGGCGCCGTGTCCGGTTTCGCCGTGGCGCACGAGCGAAGCGCCCTTCTAAAGCTCCCCGGCGAAGACCCCGGAAAGCGCGAAATGGAGGCCCGCCGAAACGAAGACCGCACCGCCCGGCAGATCGCCGCTTCCATCTCGGCGCTCAGGACGGCGTGCAGGCTGTGGCGGGTCGAGGAAGCGGAAAAGCGGGAGAAGATCCTCGATGAACTGCTCTCCCTGGAGCGCGTGCGCACCGCCCCGGCTCTAATGCGGCAAGCTGAGGGCCTCAGGGGCTTGCTGGCTGCCCAGGATGAGGTTTGGCGCGCCGCGGCGGAACCCCTCTTCCTCGCCTTCGAGCGCGAGGTGGGCAAAGAGGTCAGCTACTGGCGAAAAACCACCCGCCCGAGGCGCAAGACCCCCCTGGGCGGAAAGAGCGCCTGGCAAATCGAACACCTGGAGCGGGTCCGCAGGATTCTGCTTTCGTGGCACCGGCACCAGAGGCCCCGAGCTGAGCCCCTCGAGCGACTCGACCGCGGGCGGTTCGGCACCGTGGCGGCCCACCTCTTGGAACACGTTAACGGGTTAAAGGATGACCGAATCAAGACCACGGCGGACCTCATCGTCCAGGCCGCCCGGGGGTACGTCTACACCGGCAAGTGCTGGGTCCAGAGGCACGAGCCGGTGGACGTCATCATTCTGGAGGACCTTTCGCGCTACCTGAGCCGGACCGACAGGCCGCCCGCCGAAAACCGCCAGCTCATGCGGTGGGCCCACCGGGAGGTGGCAAAGGCCGTCGAGGAACAGGCCGCGGTCTACGGCATCGCCGTGATGGACACCCCGGCAAGATTCTCCAGCCGGTTCGATGCCCTCACCCGGGCCCCAGGCGTCCGTTGCCGGCCTGCCACCGCGGAGTACCTGGCCTTCCTTCGCTCCCCGCAGGGGGGCAGGCTTGCGGAGAGGCTCCGCTCGCTCGGCCTCGACCCCGAAGCCCTCGAACCGGCGGACTTGTTGCCCCTCGGGGACGGGGAGCTTCTGGCTTCCGCCGGCGAGGACGGCAAAGTCCGTGTGCGCCACGCCGACCTGAACGCGGCACAGAACCTCGCCCTCTGGTGTCTCGAAGCCTACGGCGTGCAGTTCAGGCTCTCCGTTGCCCGCGTCCAGGAGGCGCCGCCCGTGTACGCGGCGGTCAACTTGGGAAAGCGAAATAAGGCGGCCTTTGAGGGGGCGGCGGTCGTCTTCCGCGCCCCCGATGGAAGCGGTCAGGGCTTTGAGGCCCAGTCCTTCCGGTCGTGGAAGAGCGCGGCCAAGGCGCTCGGCCTGTCGCCGGGGGCGGAGCCGTCGGAGGCCGGCGAAGAGGGAGAGGGCCGAGAGGACCTCGAAGCCGCGGAACTCGAAGAGATGGGGGCCGAACTGACCGGCGAGCGGGTGACCCTCTTCCGCGACCCCTCCGGCCTCCTCTTCGACGGCAAGTGGGTGGAGGCCAAGCCCTTCTGGGGAAGGGTGCGGCAGGAGACTATCCGTCGCCTCAGGGCCTCGGGCCGCCTTCACGGATGACGCTGGAAAGCGGGAGGCGAAGGGAGTACATTAAATTCGTCGCGTACAGCGCGGCGGTTCGCCGAAGGGGAGTCCCTCGGCTGGGCCCTCAGCGCCCACCCCACCCTACGGAACAGACTTGTTGCGCCGGGGCATGGTTGTGCCGCGGTCTTGCTCTTTGATTCACCGTCCGGGCTTGCGCGAACCAGGAGCGGGAGGGTTGCCCCAGGGGGGTTCGCGAGGGGAGCAACGGCTTGGGTTCCAGTGAATTAGCTTCTCGCCCCAAGGAGGTGCCCCCATTCTCCTCGCCGGAGCGCGCCGGGTTCGCGCCGGGACTCCCTCAGCGCTCTGCCACTCCAGGGAAAGGAACCCCGGGGGGGGTCTCAACCTCTCCCGGAGCAAGAAGTCTGTTGGGACGACGTATCGCCGATCCCCCGAATTTGCGGCCACGTGTCTCAACCTCTCCCGGAGCAAGAAGTCTGTTGGGACCCACTCCACCACCGGCTCGCTCTTTTGCATCGCCTGTCTCAACCTCTCCCGGAGCAAGAAGTCTGTTGGGACAACCTGGGCCGTTTTACAGCGCCGTTTTTTGCATCGGTCTCAACCTCTCCCGGAGCAAGAAGTCTGTTGGGACGCAATACAGGGTAAGGGACGCGGCGACGCGAGCGAGTCTCAACCTCTCCCGGAG
>JBMFSH010000077.1:0-5490 GCA_049967655.1 Acidobacteriota bacterium | reverse complement strand
AGGGCCTCTTACCGGTCTTGGGGGAAAGGTTGGAGTCTGCGTCACTCATGTCGATCTCCTCACGGATGCTCGGGGGGCCGGGGCGGAGCCCTGGCATCGGGCCGGGGCGGGGGCGACCACCGGGGCCCGGCCGGCAACGGCGCGCCTCCTGGCGCCCGTTGCGTTGCTTGCGCTGCACGCTTCGACGGTCATTCCCGCCATGTTGGGGGGCCTTCGGTTCCTCCGTGCGGGGTGATCGGGTGGCGGGATGGGGTGTATCGGGGGGTGCCACATGCGTTCCTGCAAGGTCTGGCTTCCCGCGATTTTCCCCGCTCCATCCGCCACATCCGCCACATCCGCCACAGCCTTGAGAATGCTGGGCTTGTCGGGACACCCGATGCGCCACAAAAGGCGCTGTTTCCGCGAGAAAATGGGTCCGTAAGTCCTTCGCTCTGAGGCGTGTGGCGCTTGTGGCAGATCGTTTTTCGGCACGGGCTCGGCTGGTGTCATCGCGGCGGCTCCTTGGACGGAGCCCCTCCCTGTCCATCCGCCACATCCGCCACGCCCTTGATGCCATTGGACTTATCGGGCGAGGAGGGGGCGGTTTCGGTTCCATTTGTGGCGGATGGGGCATCGGCATAAGTGCTGTGTAATGAGTCGTGTGGCGCTTGTGGCGTTTGTGGCGGACCGGGAGGGAGATACCGGGAAAAGGCATCGGAAAAATCGTCCCTCCGATAACCCCTCACGATGGAGGTGTCCTGCCGCCACTTGATGGGCGAGATGCCGAATCGGTGCAGCAAGACCGCCACCTGACGCGCGCTGATTGGGCGTCGGTCCCGCCACTCGGGCCAGGGGCGCTCCTCCATCTCGTGGAGCTTGTCCAAGATCTCTTCGGAGCCGAGGGTGCTCACCTTTCGAATGCGAAAGAGGTTGTGGATGTCCTCCAGGAGCATGACCGCGTAGGAGATGTCCCCTGATGCGGTCTCGTTCAACCGGCTCGCGCTCTCGCGTGCCCTCATGGGCCAGGCCCCGCCGGCAAGGTCCGCGATGGAGAGGAGGGAGCGCCAGTTGTCGCGGGCGCGGTCCTTCATGATGCCTTCGGGGATCTCGGGATTGGAGAAGCGCAGCTCGTCGAGGTGGTCGCTGGCCCAGCGGGCGGCCATGGAGCGCAGCTCCTCCATCTCGCCGAGCCGGTGAAGCTGGAGCCGCTCGATGGATTCGTACGGCGCTCTCCGCCGCATGCGCAAGGTGACGGAGCGGTCGGCGAGGGTGGCCGGCAGCTCCCCGATGAGGGCGACGGCCTTCGGGGCCCAGGTGCTGAAGGTGCAGACCCGGTAGTCCTCGCCCACCACGCGCGTCACGTAGGCCTGGCTGCGCATGTGGCCGCTGTTGAGGATGCCGCGTAATCCCTCCGAGTCCATCAGGAAGGTGTCGGCCTCGTCCAGGAGGAGCGTCGGGCGAAAGGTGTCGGCCACGCGAAAGACCGCCGAGGGGGTGATGTTGGCCGAGGTGAGGGGCTTGGGGACCAGGGCGCTCAGCAGGGCCAGCGCCGTGCTCTTGCCGCACCCCTTGTCGGGGCTGGTGATGGCCAGGATGGGGGAGATCTCGAAGGCCTCGTGGGCGTGGGCGAAGAGGGCCCAGAGGGCGAAGAGGACGGCCTGCTCGGCGGTCAGAGCCACGAATCGGCGCACCGTCTGGTCGATCTGATCGAGGAGGGCGGCCCCCTCCACCGCCTGCGGCCAGAGATCGGGCTCCTGGAAGGCGAGCACGCCGGCGCGCGAATCGGCCCCGCTCCTTCCCAGGGGCATGGCCATGTCCACGATGCGCCCGGCGCTCTTGAACCCCAAGAGGCGGAGCTTCTGGATGGCCCCGTCTCGCGCGAGCTCGCGGGAGAGGTCGTCCATCGGCCGGAGCACCTCGCGGAAGCGGCCGAGGACCTCGCGCACGGCTTCCGTCGGCGGATGTTCGGGCAGGGGATCCAGGAGGGCCAGAGCCTCTTCGACCGAGCGGGCGGGCTCCGGGGCGGCGAGGGCGCGGAGGTTCTTGAAGCGGTCGTCCGTCATCGGCCCCTCCTCCGCCGCCTCTCCGAGTCCGCGATGGACTCGATGGTCCGCGCCAGCTCCTCCTCCGCCAAGGGCGGCCTGCAGCTCTGAAGGTTCCAGGTCCTGAGGAGCCCCAGGGTGACGAAGGGCTCCACCCGGCGGCGGAGGAGGTGGCCCGCCAGCCGGGCCAGGCTCGTGTTGCGCCTGCCCTCGCCCACACCATTCAGCACGACATCAGCGAGAGGACTTTTAGGGCCCAATGCCGCCTTGGGACGGGGAGGGCTGACCAGGAGGGCCAGCAGCCAGGTGGGGAGGGGTGCGATCTCCGTGGTCGCGGGGTGCCGCGGGCCGTCCCAGGCGTAGCGGTACCCGCTGGCGTGCAGGGAGGGCGGGGCCACGACGTAGCCCCCGTCCCCCCGCACGTCCAATCCCGGCCCCAGGAGGCCCGAGGAGTTGGGCACCCGCACGCCGGGATGGCGGAAGAAGAAGTGCCAGCCGCCGCCCCCGGTCCGCGCCGTCACCGTGGCGGGCCACTCTCCGAACCGGCCTTGCAGCTCGGTGAGGGCCAGTTCCCCGCCGTGCCTCGGGTCCACGTCCAGGACCACGAAGCCCGAGGCCTCGCCCGTCACGAGGGCGATGTTGGCCTCGGGCCAGCGGTGCCACCACGCTCGGATCAGGGCCACGGCGGTGGTGGCCTGCTGGGGCCAGCGGGCGATCCTCGGGTGTTTGCCGGGCGCCTCACAGCTCCCGATGCCGCAGGAGCAGCGCCCCCCTGCCGCGGCGTGGAGCGGGAAGAGGGGATAGCCCTTCTGCCCGTACCACACCGCGGCCCTGCCCAGGTCGGAGGGAGACATGGCTCACCCCGCCCGCTGTCCGGTGGCGAAGTCGCAGTCCGTCTCCGCCCCTCGGTACTCAGACTTCAAAAGGCGGTCCAGGTCCGACTTCTTGAAGCGGAGCAATCGCCCGAGCCTCGCGTAAGGGATCTGCTTTCTGGAGATCCTCACGTACAGGCTGCCGATGGGGATGCGGAGGTAGTCCGCCGCTTCCTGCGCCGTCAAGAGATCGGGGTTCGTTCCGGGGTAAGAGGATTCGTCGCTCATCGTCTCTCCTTTCTCATCCCACCGTGGGATGGCGAGGACTATAAGAGGGCGAAAATTCATCGTCTACCCCTTTTTCCTCCGACATTTGCGAGGTGGGGAACGGGCGAAAAATGGCCTTCAAACCCTTACTGGGAGCCTATTTGGAGGAATGACGAACGAAAAGGGCGTGTCGGAGGAAAACGGCGTTTTGGACGGCCAAGAGGAGAAAGGGGGCCCTTACGGAGCCCGCGGCGGAGGAAGATCTACCTCGCTGGCCGGCGATCCGAAGGGTAGAGGATCTGGCGGACGCGCTGGCCGTAGAGAAACTCGATCCAGTCCCAGGCCGCCATGGCCTCGGCGTTCTTGGGGTAGGTCACCTTGGATCCTCGCAGTTTCTTCTTGGAGAACTTGCGCGTCTCGGCGAAGCCGTGACAGATCTCCCAGTCGGCGAGGGTCAAGAAGCAGAGGGCGGGTCGTTGTTCCAGGTCCTCTGGTATCTGCCTGACCAGCCGCACGGCCTCTTGGAAGAAAGCCCGAAGGTCGAAGATGGGCAGACGCCAATAGGGCGGGGAGTAAGGAGAGGTCTCCTCAGGCTGAGCCGTGGACCACTCGGCGGGCTCCTCCCCCACGGCATAATCGGCGGTTGGGGGCTGCTTCCGGCACCGGACGGACCGGATGTACTCCTCCTGCCTCGTCCGGTCGTACTCCCAGGCGGTCCGCGAAGGCAGGCCGAAGGCCTGGATCGCTCTCATCATGGCCCGCTCGACATCTCGCTTGATGGAATCCGGGATAGGTGCGCCGCTCGCCGCCGCCTCGGCCTGGTGATTGAGCTGGGTTTCCAGCGGTCCGAAGATCGTCGAAGACTTGATGAACCGGAGGATCAGGTAGTACTCGCAACAGCGGCGGTTCAGCGTGGGCAGTTCGGAGAGGGGGAAGGTGGCCTCCCTCAGGAAGGCCTGGACCTCCCGTGGCAGGTCCTGGGGGCGAGATGGAAGCCGCACGGGCGGCTCCAGGAACTCCTCCGACAGACTTCCGTAGACGGCGGCCGTGGGGCCCGCCGCCAGGTAGCCCTTGCCGTAGGCCGGCAGGCAGAGGAACCAGGCCAGCGCCTGGAGGGCCAGCCCTGGGTTGTCGCCCGGCGCATGCCTCGCTTCCCGTTCCCGCGTCCGGTACCCGAACAGGGGCCCCGGCAGGTGCCCGAAGGCCCCCTTCCCGCCCCGCGCGTTCTTGAAGAGCCACAGCGCCGTGTGGATCGGAAACGTGTCCCTCCGACCCCGCTCCAGCACCTCCCACAGATTCGCCGGCGGCGGAAGCTCCGTCGGCGCGAAAGAGCGAAGTTTGCGAGTGCCGGGCATGTTTCCCCCTTGTCCCTCTCCCTTTCTGGAACCGGGGCCACAAGGACGCGGCTGCCCTAGTTCCCGTCCACGACGGATTCGTTCTTCAGAAGCAAATAGAGCAGGAGAGCGGCCTTCTCCTCCAGGGTCCGGTACCTATCTTCCGGGCTGATGGGCTGGGTACCGGACGCCGGGGAGCCGCGGAGGTTCTGGTACCCGTGCTTGCCGAGCAGACCCGAGACGCCAGAGGTTCGGCGGAGACCTTCAACGACCTTTCGGGCCTCCTCAAGGGTGACGGGTGCCATTTTGGTGGGCTTTTGGGCCGCAGCGTTGTGCGTGTGTTCGTCCTCATGTTTGTCCGGGTGGGCCAGGGCAAGGATTTCCTCCGCCAACACCCTCCGTACGATGGCCGAGGCCTGCTCTCCGATGAGCAACTGGTGCTCATCGTTGCCGCTGGTCAGGCAGAGGGTCTGCTTTAACTCGATCAGGCGGCGCGAGTTGGTCGTATAGCCCTTCACCAGGTGGCCCGCCAAGATGCCCGTCGCCCAAATACGGAATTGGGCGCCCTCCTTGGAATTGACCCGGTACCCTACACTGAGAATGGCGTCCAGGTTGAAGTGTTCCACACGGTAGGTTTTCCCGTCTGCGGCAGTGGTTGCAAAAACTGCAACAACCGACTGCCGGTCCAGTTCCTTGGTCCGGAAAATGTTCGCCAGGTGCCTGGAGATGACGGACTTGTCCCGGCCGAAGAGCGAGGCGATTTGGTTGAGGCTCAACCAGAGGGTCTTCCCCTCCATCCGAACCTCAAGGGTGGGGGCGCCTCCCTTCGGGCGGTACAACTTGACTGTCCCGCCGCTCCTCGAATCTTGGGAATCATCACCCATGGCGTCCCCCCTATCCGGCGATTACATCATGCCATAGGGGCGGAGGCAATTTTGGGAGGGAAGTGCGGTCGCCAAATGTGGCATAGACCGGAGAACCCGCCGCCAGGTAGCCCTTGCCGTAGGCCGGCAGGCAGAGGAACCAGGCCAGCGCCTGGAGGGCCAGCCCTGGGTT
>JBMFSH010000076.1:0-5935 GCA_049967655.1 Acidobacteriota bacterium | reverse complement strand
GCTGTCGCTCTTTGGTTCCGCCGCCCGGGCGGAAATGCGAACCGGATCGGACGTGGACATCCTGGTCGAGTTTGAGTCTGGCGCCCACGTGGGGCTCTTCGAATTCGTCCGCCTCCAGCGGCACCTGTCCCAACTTCTCGGCCAGGCCGTGGACCTCGTGACGCCCGACGCCCTGCGCCCGGAAATGCGGGAGAGCATTCTGCGAGAGAAGGTGGATGCCGCCTAGAGACTGGCGCCTTCGCATTGCGGGCATTCTTGCCGCCATCCAGGCCATAGCCGATTACACGCAAGGCATGGACTACGCGGCCTTCACCCCCGACCCCAAGACCATGGACGCCGTGCTGCGAAACATCATGGTCATCGGTGAAGCCGCCTCCCGAATCCCCGAAGAGGTCACCCAAGCACACCCCGAGATCCCGTGGCGGGACATGCAGGACATGAGAAATCACCTTGTTCACGAGTACTTCGGAGTCTCCGCCAAGATTCTCTGGGATACCGTTCGGGACAAGCTGCCTCCGCTCGTGGAGCACCTGAGGCCCCTCCTGCACCACGCACCGTAGCGGCCGACGGGAGTCGGCCGACCCCGGGCGGGGGCGCCCGCGCCACGGGGCGGGGAACGGCCGTCCGCCGTCTTTTCTTCCTCGCCGCCGACGGCCGTCCGCCGTCCGCGGTCTTTCTTTCATCCATCCTCGGTCATCATCTTCCCCCCCTATCCCGCGAGGGTTGAATGGCCCTGAAGGTCCTTCTCTTCCAAATCGGCAGCATCGGCGACACGGTGATGAGCATCCCTGCGTTTCGCGCGGTGCAAGCCCATTTTGGCGAAGGGGCCGAGTATTGGGTCCTCTACGATCGCCAGGCCCACCTTGCCTACTCGGCCGCCGATGTTCTGCAGGCCGTGGGGGGCATTCAAGAGTTCCTGCCCTACCCGGCATCGGGGTCGTGGCTCGGAAAGAGAGAGGCTGGCCTCAAGGCCCTGGTCAGGCTCCGCGCCCACCAGTTCAACGCCGTCGTCTACCTGGCCCCCAGCCAGCGCTCGCCACGGTCCGTCCGCCGGGACCGCCTCTTTTTCCGCATGGCCGGCATTCCCAACCTGCTCGGCTTTCACGCGTTCGAGAAGGCAGAGCTTGCCCCGGAGGAGAGCGACGGCCACCCGGCGGCGGTGCCCAGCGAGGCCTGGTGGCGCCTGGAGAGGCTCAAGCGGGATGGCGTCGAGATCGATGCGGAAGCCCTGCTCACGCCCCCATGTTTAAAGCCGCGTCCAGAGGCGACAGCCCGGGTCCGCCCGTGGCTCGCCGAGCACCGGCGCCACCCCGAACGGCCCCTCGTGGCCATCGCGCCCGGTTCCAAACAGCCGGTGAACCTGTGGCCACTGGACCGCTTCATCTCCCTGGGCCGGAATCTCATTGGCTCTAACGCGGCCGAGTTGGTGGTTGTGGGCGGCCAGGCGGAGCAAGCCGCCGGTGAAGCCTGTATCAACGCATGGGGCCAGGGCCTCAGCGCTGCCGGCCGCTTCAGCGTCGGAGAGACGCTCGCCCTGCTGTCGGAGTGCGCCCTGCTGGTAGGGCTCGACACGGGAACAACCCACTTGGCCGCGGCCGCCGGCGTGCCCTGCGTCGCCCTCTACAGCGACAAAGACAGCCCCGGCCGCTGGTACCCGCTGGGCGCCAACCACGCGGTCATCCGAAAGAAGGTCCCCTGCGGCGGCTGTCGTCTCATCCATGACCCCTGTCCCATTCCAGGCCATCCCTGCATCGAGAGCATCACCGTGGACGAGGTCATCGCCGCCTGCCAAAGGCGCCTTCAAGAGCTGTCCCAGGCCCCCGGCCCATCGTAGCCCCCGAGCAACCTTAGCGGCCCCCCGTTGTCCGAGGAGCCGGTGGAGGGTGTAGGGTGGAGCGGCCGGAGTGGGGCGGGCGCCCACGCCCGCCGCTTCGAGGCTTCCCATTCACCGTAGCGGCCGACTGCTGTCGGCCGAACGCGGGGGTGCCCGCGCCACGGGGTGGGGAAACTCGCCCCATCGGCCGCAAGGATGCAGCCGCCGCAAAGGTCTGCCCTAGCCGTTTCTTGATCTGTCGTCCATCGTCCGTCGTCGGTGGTCATTCTTTTTTTCTTTAGCCGCCGACCGCCGTCTTCTTTGGGAGCCGCCGTGCGCGGTCGGCCGACCGCCGTCCTTCTTTTTTCGCCGCCGACTTCCCAAAAAGGTCCCCCATGTCTCTCTTCCACGATCTTCGCCAACTGTTGACCCGCCGCGAGAAGTACAAGGTCCTGCTGGCCCTGCTAACGGTGCTCTTCACGGGCATCCTGCAACTGGGCGGGGTGGGCTCGATCCTGCCCTTCGTGGCCCTCCTCGCCAAGCCGGAGATGGTGGAGAGCAACCGCTACCTTCACTGGGCCTACACGACCCTCGGCTTCACGAGCGTTCACCGGTTTCTCATCGCCTGCGGGATCTTTTCCTTCGTGGCCCTGCTCTGCGCCAATTTAGGCTACGTCTTCACCCAGTGGGTGAACGTGCGGGTCTCCTGGTCCATCCAGCACGGCTTGGCCACGCGCCTCTTCGAGCGCTACCTGCACGCCCCGTACGTGCTTCTTTTGCGCCGCAGTCCGGCGGACCTAAAGAAGAACATCCTGGAGGAGAGCCAGTGGGTTGCGAATGGAGTCATCCAATATCTTCTCCAGCTCTGCACCGCCGCCTTCGCGCTCCTCATCCTGGCGGCCTTGCTCCTCGCGGTGAACCCCCTCCTGAGTCTACTCATCGGCGGCTTGGTGGGGGGCGGCTTCGGCCTGGTCTACCTCCTCGTGAACCGCAAGCTCAAGCGCATGGGAGACTCGCGCTTCGACGCTAACACCGCCCGCTACAAAGCCGTGGACGAGGGCCTCGGTGGCCTCAAGGAGCTGCGCATCCTGGGCCGCAGCGATGAACCCTTGCGCCAGTTCAGCGACGCCTCGCGCAGCTTCATGGCCCAGCTCTCGGACCAGTCCCTCGTCTCCCAATTGCCGCGTTACCTCATCGAGGTGCTCGGCTTCGGCGGTATCCTCCTGGTGGTGGTCTACCTGCTCGCCCAAAAGGCCGACCTGCGCGACGCCATCCCCCTCATCAGCCTCTTCGCCTTCGCCGGCTACCGCATGCTCCCCGCCGCCAATCAGGCCTACCAATCTTTTGTCGGCATCCGTTTCTACGCCGTGTCGGCCCGGCGTCTCGCGCAAGAAACGGCGAGCTTCCAATCGGCTGCCGCTGGGGAGCAATCCGGCACGCCAACCCAAGCCGCGGGACGCCTCACCTTCGCCCGTTCGTTGGAGGTCCGCCGCCTGAGCTTCACCTACACCCCCGACCGGCCGCCGGCATTGCAAGACCTCTCCCTCTCCATCCCCTACCAAGGTTTCGTGGGCATCGTGGGGGTGACGGGCTCGGGAAAGACCACCCTGGCCGACGTGCTTCTCGGCCTTCTACCCCCCGACGAGGGGCAGGTGCTCGTGGACGGCGTGCCGCTCACACCCGCCAACCTCCGCGCTTGGCAGGACCTGGTGGGTTACGTGCCGCAAGACATCTACCTGGCCGACGACACCATCGAGCGCAACATCGCCTTTGGCCTGCCGAAAGAGGCCATCGCCCGGGAGGCAGTCCGCCGCGCCGCCGCCATGGCCCAGGTCGCCGATTTCATCGAGAGGGAACTGCCCGACGGCTACGAAACCCTCGTGGGCGACCGCGGCGTGCGCCTCTCGGGCGGCCAGCGCCAGCGCATCGGTATCGCCCGCGCCCTCTACCACGGGCCGCAGGTGCTTATCCTGGACGAGGCCACCAGCATGCTCGACGGCACCACCGAAGCCGCCTTCATGCAGGCCATCGACGCCCTCTCCCACCAGCTCACCCTCGTCGTCATCGCCCACCGCCTCACCACGGTGCGAAAGGCGGACAAACTCTACCTTCTGCACGCGGGAAAGCTGGAAGGCGAAGGCAGCTACGACGAACTCCTGGGCCACAACGAGAGGTTCCGCAAGATGGCCGGCCGGGGGCGATAAAGGCTGCAAGGCCGCCCAGAGCCCTCCCGCCGCATCGAGGCGTCCCATCCAGCGCAGCCCTCGCGCCCATCGCCCGCAAAGGCGGTTGAGGGTGGAGGGTGGAGGCCGCCGTCTGCCGTCTGCCGTCCGCCGTCTTTCTTTCAGTCCGTCGTCGGTGGTCTGTCGTCAGTGGTCATTCTTTTTTTCTTTAGCCGCCGTCCGCCGACCGCCGTCTGCCGTCTCCCACCCCTCCATCGACCATCGACTCCCTCCCCCCCCTCTCGGAGGCCCCATGCCCACCTTCCATGACAGCCCCAAGCGCATCCTCGTGACCGGAGGGGCCGGCTTCCTCGGCTCCCACCTGTGCGAACGCCTGCTGAAGGACGGCCACGACGTGCTCTGCGTGGACAACTTCTACACAGGCACCAAGCGCAACGTGGAGCCCCTTCTCAAGCACCCCCGCTTCGAGCTAATGCGCCACGACGTGACCTTCCCCCTCTACGTGGAGGTGGACGAGATCTACAACCTCGCCTGCCCGGCCTCGCCCATCCACTACCAGTGGGACCCGGTGCAGACCACGAAGACCTCTGTTCACGGAGCCATCAACATGCTGGGCCTGGCCAAGCGGGTGAAGGCGAAGATCCTCCAGGCCTCCACGAGCGAGGTCTACGGCGACCCGCAGGTGCACCCCCAGCGGGAGGACTACTGGGGCCACGTGAACCCCATCGGGCCGCGCTCCTGCTACGACGAGGGCAAGCGCTGCGCCGAGACGCTCTTCTTCGACTACCGCCGGCAGCACCACCTGCCCATCAAGGTGGCGCGCATCTTCAACACCTACGGCCCGCGCATGCACCCCAACGACGGCCGCGTGGTCTCCAACTTTATCGTGCAGGCCCTCAAGGGGGAGCCCATCACGATCTACGGCGACGGCCAGCAGACCCGCTCCTTCTGCTACGTGGACGACCTCATCGAGGGGCTCCTTCGGCTCATGGCGAGCCCCGAGGGCTTCACCGGCCCCGTCAACCTGGGCAACCCGAACGAGATCACCATCCTGGAGCTGGCCGAGAAGGTTATCGCGCTCACCGGCAGTGCTTCCAAGATTGAGCGCCGCCCCCCCGCCCCCGACGACCCCGCCCAGCGCAAGCCGAATATCGGGTTGGCGCGGGAAACATTCGGTTGGGAGCCCAAGGTGGTCCTGCAAGATGGCCTCCAGAAGACCATCCGGTATTTTCAGGGAAGGATCTGACCCCTACGACTCCGCCGGCCCGGCCATGGCAAGAGGTCAACCCCAGATGTTGATAGGTTTAACCGGCCCTATTTCGAGAACCAACTCACCTAGCCATGGTCCCCCAGTGCCAATAACCGTGGGACGAGCCCCGCTACTAGTGTAGTGCATCGTAAATAGCTTTACTATATGGATATGACGTGGTAGGCTCTCCTTGAGGGAGCCGAGCATGGTGAAGAAGGACGCGGCGGGCATCGTGACCGAGGAACAACGGAAGGTGTTGCGGCGATGGATAGGGGCGAAGACATCCCCGCAGAGGCTGGTGATGAGATCGCGGATTGTGCTTATGGCCAGCTCCGGAAGCTCTCTTAGCGAGATCCAGCGGGAGGTCGGCGTGAGCCGTCCGACGGTGACGCTGTGGAAGAGCCGTTTTCAGGCTGGTGGACCCGAGGCGCTCCTTCACGATGCCAAGGGCCGCGGGCGCAAGCGCGTGATCCCCGACGCGAAGGTGGCGCAGATCCTGACGGCCACCGTGGAGACCCAGCCCCAGGGGGCCACGCACTGGACCACGAGGACCATGGCGAAGGCCCAGGGGGTCAGCCCCGCCACGATACAGCGGCTCTGGTCCGGCCACGGATGTCAAGTGACACGATCTTTTGCGACGTTAGGTGACACGAACCTTTACGATTTTGGAGCACGATAGAGTTCTGCCCT
>JBMFSH010000075.1:0-6026 GCA_049967655.1 Acidobacteriota bacterium | reverse complement strand
CACTTGGCCGTGCAGGATGCGTTGCGCACCCGCCAGCAACACCCCCTCGTCCCCCGAACTGAATTCCAGAAAGGTCAGGTGGAGATACTGCAAGGGCTCCCACAGGGCCAAGGCGAACAGCAGCCAGGGGAGCACCGTCTTCGCCCACTCCCCCAGACTCGTCGTCCCCTTCCCTGCCGGCGCCTCGCTCATCGGAACAAACTCACCTTCCTGATGGCGAAGTTCCAGACGAAGACGAGGGCCGTCGTGATGAGCTTGGAGTACAGGTAGTACAGGCCGGCAACGCCGGTAAGGAGCCACATGGAGAGGTCGTTGAGCCCTAGCCCCAGAACCCCCACGAGAGCGAAGAGGCCGAACTCCACCAGTCGGTTGCTCACGGCCCGCTTGCTAAAGACCCACAAGACGCTGAACGTGTAGTTGATGACAAGGCCCACCACGAAGGAGAGGCTGGCCGAGGTCAGGTAAAAGAAACCGCCGTATTGGGTGAGGGCATAAAGAAGCCCGAAGTCCACCACGAAAGCCAGTCCACCCACCACCGTGTACCGAACAAATTGAATCGCGGTGCTTTCCGTGGGCGCCGCCAACACCTCCCGCAAGATTCCGATTCCTTCCCGATAAGCTTCGAGAATATCCGCTTTGAGCGCCCCTTCCGACTGTTCGAAGACGAACTGCCGCATGAAGGCAAAGGAGAGAACCGCCATGGGCAGAGCTCCCACGGCGGCCGTCACCAAGACGCGCACGCCCATCATCTTGAAGAGCTTGAGAATGGCGACCCCTATGACATAGTTCACGCCGTACACTGCGAAAAACCTGAAAATGAGTCGGTTATCGTGACTTCGGAAGACCAGCCTGCCCGTGGAATTGAAATTAAAAGCGATGGCGAGTAGCGTTCCCAGAAAGGCGGCCAGGGCGTAGTGGAGCCCGAGCAGGATAAAGACGGCAAACACCGCGTAACCGAAGACCGTATTGACCGCTCCTACTACCAAGAACCGCAAGAGGCGAGCACGCCAGAACCGGAGGACGAGCCCTCCGATCTGCCCGTGGCGGGATGGGCCAGCGGGGAGGCCGTTCTGCATTTCGGCGGGCTCTGGCGCACCCAAGGGGGGCTCGCTCTCAACGATCTTTGAAGAAGGCATGAACGCGCTCCACCATGTAGTCCACCATCTCGTCGGTGATCCCCGGGTAGACGCCCACGAAGAGCGTGTCGTTCATGATGCGGTCCGAGTTTGCCAGCGTGCCGTGCACGCGGCAGGGGATCCCCTGAAAGCCCGGCTGCCTCAGGATGTTCCCCCCGAAGACCAGCCGCGTCTCGATCCTGGCGGCCTCCAGATGGCGGATCAGCTCCGCCCTCAGCCCCTGCTGGCGCACCGTCATGGGGAAGCCGAAGGGGGAGGGGTTGGCCAGCGGGTGGACCACCGGCAGAACAAGGCGCTCCTCCAGCGGCCGCAGGCCCTCCAGCATCCTGTTGAAGTTGCGGCGGCGCCGCTCCACGAAGGAGGGGAGCTTCTCGAGTTGGGCCAGACCGATGGCGGCCTGCATGTCCGTGATTTTCAGGTTGTAGCCCAGGTTGCTGTAGATGTACTTGTGGTCGTAACCAAAGGGCAGATCGCCTGACTGCCACGCGAAGCGCTTGCCGCACGTGTTCGACTTTCCGGGCTCGCACCAACAGTCTCGGCCCCAGTCCCTCAACGAGACCAGGGTCTTCTTGACGGCGGGTTCGTTGACCGCGATGCCGCCACCCTCGCCCATGGTCATCTGGTGCGCGGGATAAAAGCTCACCGAAGAGAGCGCGCCGAAGGTACCCACGAGGCGCCCGTCAAAGGTGGCCCCGAGGGCATCGCAGCCATCCTCCAGGAGCCACAGATCGTTCCGCTTGGCTATATCCACGATGGCCGCCATGTCGCATGGGTTGCCCAACGTATGGGGGATCATCAGGGCGCGGGTCCGCAGTCCAAGGGCCGCCTCGACGAGCGCGGGATCGACGTTGTAGGTGCCCACCTCGCAGTCCACGAAGAGGGGCACGAGCCCGTTGTGCAGGATGGGCGTGAGCGTCGTCGGGAAGGTCACCGCCGGCGTCAGGATCTCGTCCCCCGGCCGGAGGGGTGGCAGGGGGCCCTCCAGCCCCTTGGCGCAGAGCGTGGCGACCATGAGCAGGTTCGCCGAGGAGCCCGAGTTGACCAGAATGAAGTCATCGCTCCCGAAGAAGAGGGCCAGCCCCGCCTCGAGCTTGCGGGCATAGGGCCCGGCGGTCAGCCAGAAATCCAGCGAGGAGCTCACGAGCTGGGTCATTTCCCGGTCGTCAAAGACGCGGCCCGAGTAGGTGATGCGGCTCTTGCCCGGCACGAAGGCCGGCCGCTCGTGCACGGACCGGTAGTACTCCTCCACCAGGGCCAGGATCTGCTGCTTCAGCTCTTCCTTCGACGCCATCCTCACACCTCGGTTCGTCGCCCGATGGGCCGGTAGAGAGCACCATGGGGCCATGACACCTCTTTGAGAGCGTTGCGACCGTCCACGATGACCGGGCGCGGCATGGCAGCGCACACGGCCTCCCAGTCCAGGCCGATAAACTCCGGCCAGGCCGTGGCCAGTACCACCGCATGCGCACCGCTCACCGCCTCGAGCGCACTGGGACAAAGTTCCAGTCCGGAAGGGAGGTGGGGATCGGTCCGGCCGGGCGGCACCTCCGGATCGTAGGCGCGCACCACGGCACCGCGCCGCAGAAGCTCTGCGACGGCGGCCAGCGCGGGGGACTCCCTCAGGTCGTCGGTAAAGGGCTTGAAGGTCAGCCCCAGAACGGCCACCTTCTTTCTCTCCGCACCTCCCAGCGGCTCCTCCACCAGGTCCGCCAGATGGACCGCCCGGGACCGATTGACGGACATCACCGCCTCCAGGAGCGGCGCTGGCACCGCGCGCTGCTGAGCGAACTGTCTGAGGGCGAGCACGTCCTTGGGAAAGCAGCTCCCTCCGTAGCCCGCTCCCGCCTTGAGGTAGGCCAAAAGGCCGGGTTGCACCCGCCGGCCGTCCACCACGGGCGAGAGCCGTCGGTCCAGGTGGACGCCCGCGAACACTTCGTCTACGTCCACCCCATCGAGGCTCTCGCAGATCATGGCGATCTGGTTGCTGAACGAGATCATCGAAGCGAGCAGCGCGTTGGCCGTGTACTTGATCAGTTCGGCGTTGCGGAGCCCTGTGCGCACAACGGGGCAGGAGAAAGGGGAGTACATCTTCGCCAGGGCGTCTCCCGACCTCTCATCCCACTGGCCGATCACGATGCGGTCCGGCTCCAGGAAGTCCTCGACGGCGCAACCCTCCCGCAGGAACTCGGGATTCATGCAAAGCCCGAACTGCCCCGCCTTGCGGCCGCTTGCCGCCTCCAGACCGGTCCGCACCAGACCGTCGGTGGTGCCCGGAACAACCGTGCTCTTCACGGCCACCACGCGGTAGCCGGAATCCCCGGCCAGGATCCGGCCGATGCCTTCCGCCGCTTCGCGCACGTAGCGCAGGTCGATGTCGCCCTCGGTCGTCGGCGTGCCAACGGTGACGAGCACCACCTCGGCCCCTTCCATCCCCTCCTGAAGGAAGAGGGTGGCCCCGAAGCGGCCCTCGGCCACACCCGCCTTCAAGATCTCATCGAGACCTAGCTCCACGATGGGGGACCGGCCGGCGTTGATCGCCTCCACCACTTCGGGGCGTAGGTCCACACACTGGACCTGGTGACCCACCTTGGCCAGACAGGCACCCGTCACCAGCCCCACGTATCCAGTCCCCACCACGCAGACGCGCATGCCTCAGCCTCCAAAGGGGGCGGCCCGAAATGGGCACGTGCGGTCACACCGGCCGCAGGTGATCTTCCTCGCGTCGGAGGGCACCTTGAGGGCCAGCGTCCGCACGGGGCGCCGCACCAGCCGGCGAACACAGGCTCCCGCGGGCACCACGATGAGGTCCCCGGCCGTGTTCCAGCAGGTCTCGCCCGAGGCCGCGTCGAGCGTCCCGATTTCCCCCTCGAGGACCATTTCGTATTCGGTGACCTCGGGGTGCCAATGGAACTCCCCGTCATCACCCACCTCGTAGCGGGTCAGGAGCAGCTCCAGTCTGGGGTCCCTCACGAAGGGATGGGGTGGGTCGCGGCGCAAATCCCCTACCAAGAAGAGATGGCTCGCCCCCTCCCTCGCGGCCTCGTAATCGTCCCGCCGGATGGAGAAGGCCCGGTCGCCGCGCGTCACCTCCAAGCTGACTCCTTGCCCGCCTCTTCGCGGTAGGAGCGCAGAGTGCGAGCCACCCCCTCCTCCAAGTCCACCTGCGGCCGCCATGGCGTGCAAGCGGTCAGCTTCGTGATGTCGGGGCAACGGCGCTGAGGGTTGTCCGTGAGGTAGTCGGCCTCCTCGCTCCGCCGCAGCTCGACGGTGAGCGCCTGGGGCAGGGCAACCTTGCAGACAACCTCCGCCAACTGCCGGATGGTCACCTCCGTCCGGTCGTTGCCCACGTTGTAGGCCTCGCCGGCCGGAGCCGACATCAGGGCATAGAGCATGCCGCGGATCTCGTCTCGAATGTAGCAGAACGCCCGCGTGGCCTTCCCGTCGCTCAGGAGCACCAGGGGCCCGCCGGCGAGCGCTCCGGCCATGAGGTCGGGGAGGATTCGCCGGTCGTCGAGGCGCTGGCCGGGGCCGTAGACGTTGAAGGGCCGGATCACCTTGACGGGTGTGCCGTACAGCCGGTGGTAGGCCACGCAAAGGGTCTCGCCGAGCCGTTTGGACTCATCGTAGCAGGCCCGGGGGCCCGTACAGGAGACCCAGCCGCGGTAGTTCTCCTTCGTGGGCACCGCACTCGGGTCCGGATCGCCGTAGATCTCGCTGGTGCTCATGGAGAGGAGGCCCTGGGTACCCTCGCGGGCCAGGTCCAAACAGTTCCGCAGCCCGGTAACGTTCACGTCGATGGTCTCCAGCGGGAAGCGCCGGTAAAAGGTGGGCGAGGCGATGCCGGCCCCGTGCACGATCCACTCGAAGGGCCCCTTCACGGGGAAGGGCAGGGTCACGTCGTGCTGAAGGAACTGGATGTCCTTCCGTCCGCCCAAGTGTTCGATGCGTTCGGGCAGGCCGCTCTTGAAGTTGTCCATCGCCACCAGTTTGCACGGGCGCTCGAAGGCCACGTCGTTCAGCGCGGCGAGGGTGTCGAGCAGATAACTGCACAGAAATCCGCCCACGCCCGTCACGAGCAGCCGCGTGCCCTGGAGCGGGGCCAGAACACCGGCCATCTCCTCGGCGATCAGCCGCGCGTCCTCTCGGATCGTGGGGGTCACTCTCGCCATCGTCCGTCCCTTCCGGCCTACCGCTCGGCCGCACCACACCGCACACTCACGGCGGCCCCATTCTAGTCGAAGTTGATGCGTTCTTTCTCGATGACCAGCGGCCGCTTCCGAACGTGCGTGTAGATAAAGCCGATATACTCTCCCAGGATGCCCGTAAAGAAGAGCTGGACGGAGCCCAGGAAGAAGACCGCCACCAGGATGGGCGCGATCCCCAGCGTGAACTCGTGCCAGAAGAGGAGTTTGTACACCAAGTATCCCATGCCCACCAGAAAGCTCAGGCCAGACATGGCGAAGCCGAGCATGGTCGCCAACCGCAGAGGCACTTTGCTGTGGCTCGTGATGCCCAGCATGGCCAAATCGTAGAGCCGGTAAAAGTTGTACGTGCTCTTCCCGCGCTTGCGCGCCGGTTGGTCGAAATAGACGACGGCGTGCTCGAACCCCGCCTCCATCACCAGCCCCCGGAAGTAGGGATAGGGGTCGTCCATCTTCCGCAGGGCCTCGATGATGCAGCGGTCATAGAGGCCGAAGCCGTAATAGTTCTCGATCAGTTCGATCTCCGAGAGGCGGCTCACCAGCTTGTAATAGAACCGCCGGATGGAGTACATCAGCTTCGACTCCCCCGCGCTGCGCTTCACCGCCAGGACAGCCTTGCAACCCTCCTCCCACTTGCGGATGAACTCGGGAATCAGCTCCGGCGGGTCCTGCAAGTCGGCGGCCATGG
>JBMFSH010000074.1:0-6189 GCA_049967655.1 Acidobacteriota bacterium | reverse complement strand
TTGGGAGCCAGCCAGCGGCTCCGCCCGCCGGCCTCCGAGAGGCTCTCGTAGAGCACCTCCCCGTGCCGGTCCACCACCTTCGTGGAGAGGTGGCGCCGCTGATCCAGCAGATCCGGCGGCAGCGGCCCGCAGCGCACCCACGCCAGCAGCGCCAGCGTCGCGCCCACCAGCGCCCCCGCCCAGACCCACCGCCGCCTCCTCCGCGACCAGCTGCCCATGCGTCCGTCTCCCAACCGAGCTTAGCAGAAGATGAGGAGCGAGACGCGAGAAGCAAGGCGCCTGGATTTGCCGCGCGGAGGGCAAGACGTGATGAGGTGATGAGGTGATGAGGTGATGAGGGCGGGGGGAGGCCTTCGAAGGGACACCATTCGGCCGGAGGGGCGGAGGGGCCGGGGAGCAGAGGGGCCAGCCAGGGATTCTCGCTCAGTTCACTTCCGGATCTCGGGAACGACGACCTTCCCGTTCAGAAGGATCACGACCGTCGTGACGTAGGAGGGGGAGGGCGGCGCCCCGTCGCGATGAATGCGGTGCGCATCCCCATGGACTCCCATCTGAGTTCTCAGACGCTGCCCTCTCTTCCGCACCGGCAAATGCCGCCTCACGGCCCGGAGGAGCCCGCTAGCCGAGGGGCGGGACCTCGTCTGGGTCGAAGAGGGGGCCGGGCTTCTGCAGGCAGATGCCGAAGTGCACGAGCTTTTTTCCGCTCGTGGTGTCCTTGTCGTGCCAGCGCGCCAGGAACTGGTCCACCGGAATGTAGGTGAAGTCTCCCAGGGTCGAGGGGTCCATGAAGTAGACGTTGGCCGAGTCGTACCCGACGGCCACGACGTAGTGGCCGTCCTTCCAGTCGGTCGCGTAGTCGGTCCCGCTCTTTGCCCACGCCTGGATGAGGCAGATGACGGGATTGCCCGCGTCCAGCAGCCCCTCCAGGTCCGCGAGGGTCATCTCCTGGTAGTCCGCGACCGCGTAGCCATCCTTGCGGGCGTACTTCTCGATCTGCCGGTAGTGGGTGCCCTCCTGCGGGTCCGCCTTGAGCTTCTTGGCCAGGACGTCCTGCCGGATGTCTTCGCGGTGGTAGCCGAGGATGCACTGGAGCGCGGCGACACCGCAGGTGTAGTTCTGGGCCTGCCGGGTGAGGGGCACGCGGATGAGCCCAGGGGGCAGGGCCTGCCCCGTCAGGACCGCTCCGCCGCCCCCCGCCCGGACGGCGGGGCTCGCCGCCGGCCGGGCGCTCGCAGGCGCGAGAAGGAGGAACCCGACCAGCACCGTACACAGGAGACTCGATATCCGACGACTCGCACTCTTCATGGTCTTCCCCTTGGGCTCCGGAGCCCACCGTTGCCTGGCGCGCTCACCGGGCTAGCCGGTGGTACTTCTCGAGGATGCTCCTCAGCTCCCCCTGCGGCACGCCGAACAGCGTGTTGCCGTTGATGCCGTCCATGGTCTTCGCCGCCACCAGCGCGTTGAGGATGGCCTCCTCCGTGGCCTGCACCGTCGCCCGGAAGACGGGATCCAGATCCCACTTCGGGAGGGCCTGCCAGGTCTCGAGGCCGCTCTTCGCGTCGAGGGCCGGGGCCGCCGTGCTGATGGCCAGGAAGATCTCGCCCGAGCCGTCGTGCGAGATGGTCCCCGTGCGGGCGATGCCGTGGGTGACGCGCTTGGCGACCAGCTTCAGCTGCGACGGCAGCAGGGGGGCGTCGGTGATCACGACGGCGATGCATGAGCCGTCCTTGCGCTCCCCCGGGGCTAGCACTGGCATGTCATCCCGGATCTCCTTGCCCACGGGGACGCCGGCAACGGTCAGCTCGTCCCGCCGACCGAAGTTCGCCTGGACGAAGACGCCGAGCGTGTACTGCGTGGTCCCGATCTTGAAGACCCGCGAGGCCGTTCCGCTCCCGCCCTTGAACTCGTAGAGGGCCATACCGGTCCCGCCGCCCACGTCGCCCTCGGCGACCGCCCCGCCGTGGGCCTCCTTTAGGGCTTCCCACACGTCCTCCTTCGTGACGTGGAAGCCGTCGATGTCGTTGAGCAGACCGTCCCAGGTCTCTCCCACGATGGGCAGGTCGGAGCTCACGTCGTAGGCCGGGACCCGACCGAAGTTCCGGAAATCCCACTGGCTGATGGCGTCCCTCACAACGCCCACGCTGTTCGTGTTTGTGATGCCGATGGGGCCGAAGCCCATGCCGTAGTCCTTGACGTACGCCATGCCGGTCAACTCGCCGTCGCCGTTCAGGGAGAACCACGCGGCGGGATAGCCGGCGATGCTGCGCCCCTTCGGGAGGATGACCGTGACCCCCGTCCGGACCGGCCCTTTCCCGACCTGGAGCACCCCCTGGCCGCTGATCAGGGTCTTGTACCCGACCTCCACCCCCGGCACATCCGTGACGGCATTGAAGCGCCCCGGCGTCCCGTCGAAGGGTATCCCCAAGTCCCGCGCCCTGGGCGGGGCCTCGGCGAGACAGAGCGAAGCGGACAGGAGCGCGACCAGGCCCATCCCACAGGCTCGAACGGCTACTCTCATGGCATCTCCTTAAAGAGCGAAAGGATACCGCGGACCACGAACCCCTCTCTGAGCCCCCCCGGCTGACGGCTCACTATGCACCTGCTCCCGCCCCCCTTGCAAGTCAGCCGTTTATGGGGTCACGGCCGTTTAGCGAGTTAAAGGGATCCTTTATGGGGTCATTTATGGGGTCAGGTCTTGAAATGACACATCGGCCAGTCCACCCCATGACCACCCGCTCACCCCCATGGTTTTCGGATCTCCCGGATAGTGCACCCCGCGGGCCCGCTTCATCGTCCGCTCTGCCTTGTCCAGAATCAGCCGGCCAAGGCAGGGGGGGCGCCAGCCGGGAGGACCGCTGGCTGGCTAGCCAAAGCCTCACGGCGCGACCAGGGAAGCACGGCTCTGCCGGCATCCGGGGTCTGGCGTCACACCCCCTAGCCGGATATAATCGCCAGCGGAGCGCATGGGCTGAAGGAATAGGTCACGCCGCCTTGCGGTTCCACGGGTGGAGCGGGAGGAGGTAGAAAGACGAGGAGGTCCCATCGGCAGATCCCCTATCCAGGCCACCTTCCCCAAGACCGCCTCCCCTGCTCGTAGGGTACACCGGCCGAGTCGCTTCTTACCTTGCCCGCGCTCGGACAAGGCCAAGTGAAGCCCGTGACGTCTCCCACGTCTGGAAGCCTCCGCCCCGTGAACCCCCGCCGCGTCCACCCCTGGGTCTTCATGGTCCTCATCGCGCCTTTCGGCGTGATGTCCGGCTACCTCAGCGTGGCGGTGGGCTACCTGCTCGTCCACGCCGGGGTGTCGGTGGCACAAGTGGCGGCCCTCGTGGCGCTCGGCCTCCTGCCCCACACGTGGAAGTTCCTCTGGGCCCCCATCGCGGACACGACGCTCAGCCGCAAGAGCTGGTACCTCCTCTCCGCCATCGTCTGCGCGACCGGCATCGCCGCCCTCGGCATCCTCCACGACCGGGTCCAGAACCTCGCCCTCTTCTCGGCCATCGTGCTCATCGCCAACATCGCCTCCACGTTCCTGGGCATGGCCGTGGAGAGCTTCATGGCCCTGACCACACCCGACGAGGAGCGGGGAAGGGCCGGGGGATGGTTCCAAGCCGGGAATCTTGGAGGAACGGGCATCGGAGGAGGCGCCGGCCTGTGGGTCGCCCAGCACATGCACCCGCACTGGGTCTCGGGCGCCCTCGTCGGCGGCGTCTGCTTCCTCTGCTGCCTGGCCCTCTTCTTCGTGCCGGAGCCGCCCGCGGACTCCAGGACCGGCGGGCTCGCCAAAAGCCTCGCCCAGGTGGGTAGGAACCTCTGGGGCGTCGCCCGCTCCCGCGTCGGCTTCGTGGCCCTGGTCCTCTGCTTCCTGCCCATCGGCTCGGGAGCGGCCTCCGGCCTCTGGTCCGCCGTGGCCGGGAACTGGCACGCCACGGCCGACGCCGTGGCCCTGGCCACGGGCGTGATGGCGGGCTTCGCCTCCGCCTTCGGGTGCTTTCTGGGAGGCTGGTTCTGCGACCGCATGGAGCGCAAGGCCGCCTACGCCGCCTACGGCGTCCTGGAGGCCGTCTGCGCGGTGGCCATGGCCCTGGCGCCCCGCACCGAGGCGATGTACGTGGTCTTCACCATGCTCTACGCCGTCGTCACCGGCATGACCTACGCCGGCTTCACCGCCTTCGTGCTGGAGGCCATGGGCCTGGGTTCGGCGGCCTCCAAGTACAACCTCTTCGCGGCGCTCTCCAACATGCCCATCTACTACATGACGAGCGTGGACGGATGGGCCTACTCCCGGTGGGGCGCGGGCGGCATGCTCTACACCGAGGCGGCGCTCGGAATAGCCGGGCTCCTCATGTTCATCGTCGTGGTCTCCCTCCTGCCCAAGCCCAAACCCTCCCCGGTCGGGGGGCCGGACCCGCCCGACGCGGTTTTCGGCCGGCCGCGCAACCTCGGCGCCGAGTAGGGCTAGGTCAGCGCGACTACCCGCCGCCAGATCCCCATCGTCCCCACCGCGTCCACCATGCTCAGGACGCCGCTGTGGGAGGAGCCGGTAAAGACCACGAGCTTGCCGTTCTCCCTCACGGCCATGACCAGCTAGCGGGCGAACGCGTCCGGAACGAAGGAGCCGCCGCGCTTCACGAAGAGGTGCCTGTTGCCGGCGGGTCTGCGGTGGGTGCCCTCCATGCGGGGATCCGGAACACGTCCGGAAGGTTCTCCATGGGCCGGCCGGCCACCTCGAACCGCTCGGGGAAGTCGCCCAGGAGCGCCCGCTCCAGGGCGGCCTCATCCATGAGATGAGCCAGCGAATGAAACCGTCCGCCCGGTTCTCTCCTCGCTCGTTCCGCTACCTTCAAAAGTCCCGGTGACATGCTCTCCAGCGTCAAGGCGCCGGACATGGTTCCCTCCTGAAGCTCGTGCCCACACGGACCGCCTTCGCTCCGCCGGGTCGGGTCGCCACCCCTTCCCCGCCTTCATCGCTACTGCACGGTCCTCCGACTCCCCTGCCCCTTCGGCCTTCACTCCGGTTCCCCTCGCTCCGGCCTACCACCCCACTGGACGACTTACCGAATTTCAAGGAATCCCGCCACCTCCTTTCCCATCGGACCAGCCTATCCTGGCCGCTCCACAAGACCTGACCCCGTCCCTTCCCGCTGGGAGGAAGTGATCTTCCCTGGGGCGGGAAGGGGAGACGGAGTGTGCTCCTGAACCCCCTCTGCCCCTCCGCGTGCTTAGCCTGCGATTGCGCTTGGGAGCAAGGAGCGGGGCTACTCCGCAGGTTCGGTGGAGGAGTCCGCGTTCCCCTTCCGGAAGAGCCTCCGCTGCGAGCTAGGCTCCGCCTCGGTGCAGCGGTTGTAGAGGCGCCCTTCCACCACCTCCGCGGAGGGGCAGGTGAGGGCGAGCAACGTGGCCGCGAAGATGAAGACCGCCGAGGTGATGACCACGAACCAGGGGGGAAAGAGGCCTCCCACGGCGAAGCGCGCGTGGAACTCGCGGGCCGTCTTCGGGTTCTCCGGGTGGACGAAGATCTTCGTCAGCCACACTGCGGTCATGAAGTAGATCAGCAGCAGGTAGTTGCGCCGCAGGCGCAGGCGGCAGGCGGTGAAGAGGTCCAGCAGGAGCCGGGGCTTCTCCAGGTCGCAGGCCAGGTTCTTGCGCCAGCGGTCCTCCGCGGTGATGGGCTGGCTCTTGAGGAGCCGGGAGAAGTAGCCGTGCTCCAACGTGTGCAGGCGCCACTGGCTGTGGTGGAGGTGCCGGTAGCGGCGCGCCTCGATGAGGATGGAGATGGCCACCGCGGCGAGCCCCAGGAGCATGATGTAGTGCGGCACCAGCGTGGAGCCCAGGGTGAAGGTGGTGAGACCCATGGTGAGAAGGAAGGCCCAGTTGGTGGTCACGTCCAACCTCTGGCGCCAGACGGTCATGCGGTGCATCTCGGCGCGGTAGAGGTGCGCCATGGCCGTGTGGAAGGCCGCTCCCCCATCGTGGGAGCGCAGAACGGCCGCCGCTTCCAGATCGCCCTCAGCCATGGGAAACCCTCCCGAGCGAACCATACCACGCCCGCCGGATGGACGCCAACGACAGCGAGACCCCAATCCCGCGATGGGAGTGGAAGGAAAACATAGGGTCAGGTCTTTACTGTTAGTATCTCTGTCCACGGCCGGCCCCTATCTCCTTTTCCTTTCGGTCTTACCTTCTTGT
>JBMFSH010000073.1:0-6478 GCA_049967655.1 Acidobacteriota bacterium | reverse complement strand
CTTCGTAGAGGGGCAGGTAGCGGCCCTTGGGCCCGTGGAAGACGTTGCCCTCCAGGCGGAAGCCCTCCGCTTCCAACTGCTCCCGTGTGCGGAAGAGGTGGGAGTCGTTGGCCATGTCGAACATCCGGCTGAACGACAGCCGCCACGGGTTGCTCTCGGCCCTTCCTTCTTGGCCCTCCCTCCAGAGGACCGGTACCCTGCGGTAGATGGCCTTGGTCAGCTCCGCGTCGGCCTGGGATCGGAAGATAGGGCAGTTGCCGGTGTTGGGGTTCAAAAGGGCGAACTCTTCGGGCGAAAGCGTGAAGGCCTTCTCGGGCTTTCGCAGCTCCTCCGGCGACAGGGCGAAGAAGAGGAGGCGGGCGGGGGCGGCGCTTGGGCCACGGGCCAGCGTCAGCAGGCAGAACTTATAGGACTTGTGCACCGAAGGGAAGATACCCTTCCGGTTCTCAAAGTCATAGAGGCTGCAAAGCCCCCCCGACTGGACGATCTCCTGAAAGAAGTGCTTCGTCGTGTCGTCGGTGGCGATGCCGGTGGGCACGATGATCCCCGCCCGGCCGCCGGGGCCGGGGAGGGTCCGCGCCAGTTCGGCGAAGACGGCGTAGGTGTTGATGTCACCCCGTGCGGTGAGGGGGTAGCGCCCCGAGTGGCGCAGGAAGAGGCTCTGCGCCTCGGCGCCGTGCAGGGCCTCTCGAAAGGCGAGGTGGAGTTCTGGGTTCCTTTCGGCGAGGCCCGCGATGAGCCGGCCCCGTGCGGCTTTGGTCGGGGCGCGGGCGATTTCGGCGTCCCTCGCGGCGAAGAACTCCTGCTCCTGGAGCTTGATGCGCTCCCACGGCGGGTTGGAGAGAACCACGTCGAAGCCCCCCGCGGCGAAGACCTCGGGGAACTCCAGCGGCCAGTGGAAGAAGTGTTGCCGCTCGGCAAGTTCTGCGGCCGCGCCCAGGAGGCGGGCGTCGAGGAACCGGCCGGCCAGGTGGCCGGCCAGGGCACCGGAGGTGATAAAGGGGCCGGTTTCGCGCAGGGGCTGGAAGAAGGCCGCCGTCCAGAGGTCGCACGCCTGCTTTTGCCGGAACCAGCCGGGGTCGGCGTGGGCCTTCTCGTAGGCCGCCTTCTTGGCCCGAACGGTTTCGGGCGAGTCGTCGGGGATGGCGGCGACGGAACGGGCGGCCTGGCTGTAGCTCTCGAGGGAGGCGGACGCGCCGAAGGGCAGGGACTGGCTCCGGCGGTCGCGCTCCTGGCGGCTTTGGCGAAGAGCCGCCCTCGCGGCCTCCTGCTCGTCGCCTTCGAGGGCGCTGAAGGCCTTGTCGGGGATCCCTTGGGCCAGGACGGAAAGGTCCAAAACCCCCAGCAGCGAGTCGCCGCACCGGATGCGGTGGTCGAGGAAGGTGAGGGGCTTGCCGCCGGTGTGGCTCTCCAGCCAGAGGGCCACGCGGCACAGCTCCACGGCGAGGGGGTTCTTGTCCACGCCGTAGAGGCAGTGGGCGATGACCTCCCGGGTGGCTTCCCGGAGGGCCTCGGGGGAGGGTTCATCTTCCCCGGTTGTTGCGCGCGCCAGTTCTTTGCCGAGACGTCGCGATGCTGCAAGTAGAAAATGTCCCGACCCGCAGGCCGGGTCGCAGACGCGCAAGGAGAGGATGGCGGCGCGCCGGGCTTGGGCCTCCCGGGCGAGGCGCAAGCGCTCCTCGAGAACCGGCTCCAGGGCCGACTGGATGAGTTCGGCCACGAGCGCCGGCGGCGTGTAGTAGGAGCCGGTGGTCTTGCGCTCCGAGCCGAAGACCAGCGAGAAGCGCGGGGGCCCGCCCGCCTCCCGTTCGACGCTGGGGTGATACTCCAGCAGGCTCTCGTAGACCGATCCCAACTCCTCCACGTCGAGGGCGGCGTAGTTGACGCGGCGCGGCGGGGCCGAGGAGCCGTCGCGGTACTCGGCGAGGTGGCGGAAGGCCTCCAGCAGGTCGTGGTTGGAGAGGGTGAAGCCATCCAGGTCTACGGGCGCGAAGAGCTCGCCGTTGAGGGGGGCCACCTGGAGCAGGGAGGAGAGCCGCTCATCGCGCAAGACCTTCCAGAGCAGGCGCAGGGATTGCCAGAGATCGTCGTGGCCGTCGAAGGAGGCCCGGGAATCGAGCAGGCGCCTCAATCGCAGGATGCCGTAGTGCTCCCGGTAGAGCGGGTCCGGGCTGATGAGGCCGCGCTCCTCCGACACGAGGAGGAAGAGAAAGCGGTAGACGAGGCGCAGGAGCTGGCGGTAGAGCTCTTCGGGGGTGATGCGGCCGGGACCGCCGAAGGCCGGGTCCACCCGGCGGCGCAGCTCGCCGTTGGCTTCGTGAGAGAGAAAGCCGTTGGCGAGGAGCTGAAGGCACTCCTCCACGCCCTCCCGGAGCCGGTCGCGCACGCGGCCGCCCTGCTCCGCCGACTGGGCGTAGTACTGCTCGATCCAGCAGGATTCGCTGTCCTCTTGGTTCTCGGGCAGCCGCGTCCGGTGCAGGAGCCGGTAGAGCAGGGCGAAGTCGCCGAAGCGCTGCTCCTCCAGAATGGCCGTGAGATCGAACTCCGCGTAGGCCTGCCGGCGCACGAAGGTGCAGTCCCGCAGCAGGCGCAGGGTGAGGCCGTTGGTCACGAGCCCCCAGAGGTGTTCGGTGCGGTTGAGGTACTCCTGCACGAGGGCGTGGGGCGAGAGGCGCGGGCGGCCCGAGGGGGCCACGCGCCCCAGCTCCTGCCTCGCCCCCACGACGTGGACGGGCGGGCCGTCTACGGCAGCCGGACTGGCCCGGTGAGAGATCGCGAAGCTCAGGCCGTCCACCTCGTAGGCCTTGGGGTTGTAGGTGAGGTCGTAGCCCAGCAGGCCGAGGAAGGGAATGACCCAGGCGTCCCGCGTGGCGGTCGTGGCGGGGTCGCCTTCGGGAAGGCGCTCCAGCCGGCGCTGGAAAAGCGCCCACTGGCCGCGGGCGTCGGCAAAGGCGGCGGCGATCTCGTCGGTCAGGTTCCGGCGGGGATCCAAGCCGAAATCCTGGGGCCGCTGGCCTTTGAGGCTCCCTTGTTCGAGGGCCTCCAGGATGTCCGGGCCGAAGAGGCCGCCTTCGAGACGGATGGCGGGCGTGGCCCTCATGGCCGTCCCTCCGCCGGCAGAAGGATGAGGAGGCCCAGCAGGTCGGGGGGAAGTTGGGGCTTTAAGGACCACTCGCGGACGCGCAGGCTGACGGCTTGGCGAACGCGCTTGTGGGCCGCCTCCAGCTCCTTGGCGCGCTCACGAATGGTCGGCTCGGCGGCCTTCTCCAGGGCGGGCCACGCCTGGAGCAGCTCCTCCGTGCGGCGTTGCTTTTCCTCGGGGGCCACGTTGGCGTCGGCTTGGGCTCCGGCCAGCAGGCGGAGGGCCTGGTCGTCAGGGAGCCAGGCGGGGCGGCCGGGTTCGCCTTCAAAGCCCAGGACGCGGACCTCTTCGGAGAGCATCGGGTGACCTTCGGGCCGTTCGATGAGGTAGCGGACCCGGAGGAGAAGAAGGGTAGCCGGCTTGGCCACGGAGCGCGTGGCCAACACGCCGCACCGGGCGGCCTTGGCCTGCCCCTTGCGTGTGAGAGCCTCCTCCATGAGGAAGCGCGCAAGGGTGGCCACGAACCGATGGTTGCGGCCTAAGTACTCGGCCCCCTCGGGAGTCGGTGACACGAAAGAGACCGCCCATTTGCCCAGCCTGGGCGGCGGCAAGGTTTCTTGGATTGCCTCCGGAAGCGTTGCCCTTGCCACCTCTGAGACGTTTGCCCAGTAAACGTCGGGGCGTTTGCGGTCCCGCTCCAGGGTGATTTGCAGGCGCTGGGCGGCGTTGAGAACGAAGGCCCGGACGGCCTCCGGGTCTCCCAGCACGGCGTCGGCCGCTTCGAGCTCCTTCTGGACCTCTTCGGGCTTGATGGCGCGCTGGGCGAAACGCGTGCGGTTGACCTTCTCCCTTCGGGTCGCTTCGTCCCACCCCTGATGGAACCGCTTCACCTGGTTCCCTAAGGGATCGTCATCTTCAAAGAGACTGGGGGCCGCGTAGGTTTCTTTCTGGGTGCGGAGAAGGAGAGAGTTGATGAGCGCCTCTGTGACGCTTTCGCTCTCTTCTGGAACGGGGACGTGCGTGCCCAGCGTGTTGTAGATCTCTCGCGCCTTGTTCAGGAGGATCTCTAGAACCACGCCGTCCACCGGATTGTTTGCGCCAAAGTAGCGGATCGTCTTGACCGTCGTGGCTGTCTGTCCGAAGCGATCCACGCGGCCTTCCCGTTGCTCCAATCGGTTTGGATTCCAAGGAAGGTCGTAATGAATCGCCGCGCTGAACTTCTCTTGGAGGTCGATGCCCTCGGAAAGGCAGTCTGTGGCCACCAGCACGCGGGGGTTCTCCGCATCAACCTCATTGAGCTTCTGCTGCCGCTCTTCGTCCCCCTGGCGGCTGGTCACTAGGGTGACGGAGGCGGAGGGGAAGTGCTGGTGCAGGTAAGTCTCGATCATCTCTCCAACGTACTCGGCCGTGGCGATGTAGCGGCACCATACGATGGGGTGGAATCCCTCTTTGAGCAGGCGAAGAACCAGCCTCTGACAGCCCTCCAGCTTTGAGTCTGCACGTTCATCCAGAATTCTCTGGGCTAGCCGTGCCAAATCACGAAGCCGCCTAAGTTCTGCCTCTCGCGAACCAAACTCGACAGGATCAAGTGCGGAAACGGGAGTCTCGTCGCTGGTGCTGCCGTCGGAGGCCTCCATGACGCGCTCGCGCTCATCCAGATCCTCACCGTCTTGCAACTGCCTTTTCTTGCGCTCTTCGAGCGCTGCAAGAGCCGCCCTGGGGCTGGACATCGCACAACGCAGAAGCGCCAACGCGGCCCAGTAGTGAACCCGTCTCTTGGGCTCCGCGAGGCCTTGGCTCTGGGAGACGATCTCCCCGCAGAAGGCAAAGGTCTTGTCGAAGAATTCTTTGTAGAGCGGGGACAAGTGATAGGAAGCGTCCTCGGGGTCGCGCTTGGGGAAACAGCCAGCGCCCTGCCAAGAGCCTTCAATGTCCTTGCGGGTCCGTTGCACGAAGTGCTTCGCCAACTCGATCCTTTCGGGCTCTTTGAGGTTACCCACATCCATTCGGCCAAATTCGGGACGCAGGAGGGACAGAAGGGTATTAAAGGCACTCGTGATTCCGCTGTGGGGTGTGGCCGTGAGCAGCATCACGTGACGCCGTGGATCCGCGGAGACCGCCTGGACCAGCTCGTAGCGCTGCTGCTGGCTCTCGTTGCTGGCCGGTGACGCGCCGTGGGCCTCGTCAATGATCACCATCTCCGGGCAGTGGACCAGGAACTGGTGGCGGTTGCGGTCGCTCTTCAGGTAGTCGATGCTGGCCACGATCACGGGAAAATGCTCGTAAATGGTCTTACTGCGTGGCTTAAGCCTCTCAAGATGTCCCACCGTTCCGGATCGGACGACCACGGCCTCCAGATTGGCCTTCTGAGTGAGGGCCCTCTGCCATTGGTCGCAGAGGGACGGGGGGCAGAGAACGCAGAGCCGGCGAATCTCGCCTCGCTCCCAGAGCTCCCGAGCGATGATGAGCGCTTCAATAGTCTTCCCGACACCCACGTCATCCGCAATGAGAAGGCGCACGGGGTCAAGGCGCAACGCCATCAAGAGCGGGACGAATTGATACGTTCTCGGCCGAATGGAGATGCGCCCCAGGGACCGGAAGGGCGAGGCCCCTTCGCGAAGGGTCAGCCTCGCCGCCTGCCAGAGAAGGTGAGAGCCCGCGGCGTCGGAGAGGTCGTCGGGCGTCGGGGCGGGAAAGGTGGCCGAACGGACGCGTTCTTCAGGAAGATCGTAACCTGCCAGATCCGTGAGACCCTTGTGAATGGCCACCACGTCATCGGTGGCACCGGTGAGAGGCCGCAAGAGGTACACGTTCTCATCGGGCGACGGCAGCAGGACCCATTCCCGGTTCCGGCTTCGAACGATGGAGCCTGGATTCATCGTTGGTTCCTCACGTGGTCAGGATGGTAACCAGTCCAGACCTGCTCCGAGAGCAGTGTCTAGTAAGCTCTTCAGTTTGTTCTTAGACCCCTTGCGCTACAAACCAGGTTCCCCTTTACCTGGCTACGTGCCGGCAGTGACAGCTGGATTTTCCAGGGTCATCACCAATCGGCAGAAGCATTATAGCAACCTCCTCCAAGAAAAACTGTCGCCGATACCTGCCAATTGTAGCCCATGACAGTGCAGGAGATGTTCACTGGTGGGGGACTGATGGGAGGCGAATTCACTCATCCGCGCGGCACGTGCGCCGGTTCTCCCGTTCTTTCTGCCGGCGATGGGGGGCCGAAGGCGGGGAAGGGCGGCGCCCTTCCCCGGCGGGGCAGAAAGATGCCCGGCCTCCCCGATGGAGGCCGGGCCGGCGCGGGAAGGGGCGCGCCTAACCCGTGGTTTACCCCGCGTTTGTTAAGTTTTTGCTGAGTGGGCGTGGGTTTGGGGAGGGTTCCGGTTTCCTGGTTCT
>JBMFSH010000072.1:0-7407 GCA_049967655.1 Acidobacteriota bacterium | reverse complement strand
AGCGCCACCGTCCCCGACGTGCACTTCGTGCAGACCGAGCCGGAGAAGTTCACGCCGGTCAGGTTGGCCCCGCTGATCGTCTCCGCCTTCGACGTCTTGTTGTAGGTGATCACGATCCCCGTCGGCTGCCCCGCCGTCACCGTGTACGTCCCGTTGCCGAGTCCCAGGAACGCATACACGCCGCTGCTGTTGGGGCTGCCACTGAACATGGTCGTGCTCCACGGCATCCCTTGTTCCGACAGCGTCACCGGAACGCCCCCCGTGAGTATCCCCCCGATGGTGATCGTGCCGGAAATGGTATACGTCCCCGCCGGCGGCGTCCCCGTGAAGTTCACCCCCGTCGTGTAGGCCCCGTTCACCGTCACGCTCTGGCTCGGCGGATTGAAGGTCCAGCCCGCCAGGCTCGGCGTCACCGTCACCGTCCCGTTCGGTATCCCCCCGATCGTGTAGGTCCCGAGCGAGGAGGTGGTCCCCGTGTACGTGCCCCCGCTGCCGCTCACCGTCACCGTGACCCCTTCGAGAACCTCCGAGAGGCTCCCGCTGACCGCGGTGATCGTCCCCGAGACCCCCTGCACCGAGCTCGAGAAGTTCACCCCCGTCACGTTGGCCCCGCTCACCGTCTCGCTCGCGCTCGCCGGCGTGAAGACGTACCCCGACAGGCTGGGAGTCACCGTGTAGCTGCCGTTCGCGAGCCCGGTGAAAGTATACGCGCCCCCGCTGCCCGTCGTCGTGGTCGCCGAGGCCGCACCGCTCAGGGCGACCGTCACCCCGGCCAGACCCGAACCGCCCTGCGTCACCGTCCCCGACAGGCTGTAGGTCGCCGCCGCCGCCGTCACCGTGAAGGACTTGCTCGCCGTTCCGCTCGCCCCGTCCGTCACCGTGCACGAGGCCGAATAGCTCCCCGCCGCCGTGTAATTGTGCGTGCCCGAGCCCGCCGCCGACGTCCCCCCGTCCCCGAAAGCCCACGAATAGCTGTACGGCGCCGTCCCGCCCGACGCGCTCGCCGAGTAGGTCACGTTCAGCGGTACGCTCCCGCTCAGGGGAGTGATGCTGGCCGTGAGGACCAGCGGCGAAGACGCCACGCTGATGCTGAGGTTCCGCGTCGCCGTGCCCTGG
Source organism: Acidobacteriota bacterium (assembly GCA_049967655.1). GTDB lineage: Bacteria > Acidobacteriota > UBA4820 > UBA4820 > DSQY01 > DTPS01. The sequence goes on along the minus strand of JBMFSH010000072.1, from coordinate 6,291 downwards.
GGATTGGCCGAATCCGTCACCGTCAGGCTCGCCGTGTAGCTGCCCACGCTGGTGTAGGTGTGGCTCGCCGTCGCCCCCGTCGCCGTCCCCCCGTCCCCGAAGGACCAGGAGTAACTGTAGGGCGCCGTGCCCCCGCTCGCCGATCCCGTGAAGCTCACCGTCAGGGGTGGGGCGCCCGAGAGCGGCGAGGCCGAGGCGGAGGCCGCGAGGCCCGTGGTCGTGACGGTGACGGTGACGGTCGCGGTGGCCGTCTTGGATGCGCTGTCCGTCACCGTGAGTGTCGCCGTATAAGTCCCCGCCGTGCTGTAGGTGTGGCTGGGGTTCTGCGAGGAGGCGCTACCCCCATCCCCGAAAGCCCAGCCATACGAATACGGCGCCGTGCCCCCCGTCGCCGACCCCGTGAAGGCGACGGTGAGCGGGGCATTCCCGCTCGCGGGGCTGGCCGAGGCGGAGGCCGTGGGAGTCCCGCTGACCGTGACCGTGGCGGTCTGGCTGTCGACGATGGCCGTGCTCTCCTCCAGGGCTTCCACCGAGGCGCTGGCCTGCGCCTCCTTCTTGCCGTGAGCCTTGAAGTCCAGATTGCCCTGTCCCTGCCCCTGCCCCTGCATGTTGACCTGCCGCGAGGCGGGCGTGAAGGTGTAGGCGCTGCTGGCCGCCGCATCCGGTGCTATGGTGTAGGTCCCGTCCGGCACGTTCGAGAAGGTGTAGGACCCGCTCGCATCGGTGGTCGCGGTCAGGGCACCGGCGGTCAGGGTCACGCCCACCACCGGGCTGCCATTCTGCAGGGTCACAAGGCCGTTCAGGCATCGAATGCAAACCACCCTGCTGCTGAAATCCACGCCGCTGACGCTCGCCCCGCTGACCGTGACGGATTGCGAGGACGGAATGAAGATCACCAACTGGCTCGACTGCTGCGGCGTGACCGTGTAGGTCCCGTTGGACAGGCCGCCGAAGGAATAGTTGCCCGAGCTGTCCGTGGTGACCGAGGCTCCCGTGCTCAGGCTGACGGTCACGCCGCTGGCGCCTCGGCCTTGGGTGTTCGTCACCGTCCCGCTGATGCTGAAGCTGGATCCTCCAGGCTGCACCGTCACGGTGGCGGTGGCGCTGGAGGCGGGTGAGCCGCAGCCGTTGCTCACCTGCACCCAGTAGGTCGTAGTTGCGTTGAGCGCGGGCGTCGTGAAGGAGGCGGCCGTCGCCCCCGAAATTGGATTGGACGTGTCCCCGCTGGCCCCCTGATACCACTGGTAGCTCAAGGGAGTTCCTCCGGACGCCACAACGCTCAAGGTGGCGCTGGCGCCCGAGGTGATCGTGCTGCTTTGAGGCTGCGTCGTGATGGAGGGCGCCGCGCAGCAGTTGTTCGAGATCTGGACCCAGTAGCTCGTCGTCGCCGTGAGGGCGGGCGTCGTGAAGGTGGCCGCAGTGGCCCCGGCGATGGGGTCCGTGACGTCGCCCGAGGTCCCCTGGTACCACTGGTAGCTGAGCGGAGGCGTCCCCGAGGCGGTCACGGAGAGGGAGGCCGACTGCCCCGAGCTGATCGTTTGGCTCTGCGGCTGCGTGGTGATGGAGGGCGCCGTACAGATGGCCGCGCTCGCTGCAAAATTGATCCCTGTGATGTTCGCCCCGTTGATCGTCTCCGAGGCGCTGGTGGGCGAAAAGGTGTAGCCGGTGAGGCTCGGCGTCAGAGTGTAGGTGCCGTTCGCCAGGCCGCTGATGGTGAAGTTGCCATTCCCGTCGGTGGTGGCCGTGCCGCTCGACCCGGCACTGACCGTCACCCCGGAGAGACCGGAACCGTTTAGCGTGATCGTCCCCGAGAGGTTATGGGTCACCGCGGCCACCGCGGTGAAGTTCACCCCGGGGAGGTTCGCCCCGTTGATCGTCTCCGAGGCGCTGGTCGGAGAAAAGGTGTAGCCGGAGAGACTCGGCGTCACCGTGTAGGTGCCGTTCGCCAGGCCGCTTATTGTGAAGTTGCCATTCCCGTCGGTGGTGGCCGTGCCGCTCGACCCGGCGCTGACCGTCACTCCCGTCAGCCCCGAGCCGTTCACCGTGACGGAACCTGAAATGCTGTAGGTGGTCCCCGTTCCGCCCCCCACGTCGCCCTCTTCGGAGGTGGCCAGGTTCGACCCCACGTAGAGGTACGCCTTCACGTGGTCCGCCGGGGTGCTTCCATCCAGCGCCAGGTGCTCCTCGGCGAGGACTTGCGCCCCCGTCCGGGCGTAGTAGGTGACCGTGTTCAACTGGCTCGTCGAGGTGGTCGTATGGACCGAAGCCACGCGCTCGCCCGAGGCGTCGTAGAAGGAGTAGTCCGTGTAGGAAGGCGTCTGCGAAATAGCCGGTGTGATCGCTTGCTGCACCTGGTTCAGTGGGTCGTAGGTGAAGTTCCCGCCTCCCTCCGTGAGCATGTTCCCGTTTTTGTCGAAGCTGATGGAGCTGGCGCTGCCGTTCATCGTCAGTGTCTGCAGCTGATTCGTGGGGGTGGTAGCGTTGGTGGGGGTGTAGCTGGCCGTCAGATTCGTCTCGGCCAGGAAGGTCGACTCGTCGGTCGAACCCATCCAGGAAGCGGAGTTGTTTTCGACGGTCCTGGAAATCAGGTTCCCCCAGGCATCATAGGTGTACCCGATCTGGACCTGCCCCGCCCCCCCCAGCGCAGGGGTGTGGTTCACCGTCGCGCTGGTGAGGCGGCTCAACTGGTCATAGTCGAAGCTGTCGGAGCCGATCGAGAGGATGTTCCCCGCCCCGTCGTAGGTGTAGAGGCCCGTGGACCAGAGCGTCGAGGAGCTGTTGGCGACGGAAATTTCGTGGAGCCGCTCCACCGCGTCCTGCGTGAATGAGGTGGTCGTACCGTTCGTGTAGGCGAGGCTCTGGAGCGATCCTGAGGGAAAGTACTGGATCCCGGAGACGCCTTGTCCGTCCTGGAAGCTCTTCGAGAGCAGTCCGCCGTGCTGGTACGCCGAGGTGAGGGTGTATCCGAAAGAGGTGGAGCCTCCCACGCCCTCCGTGGTCAGGTCTCCCATGGAGTCGTATTGGTAGGAAAGTGTGTAGCTCTCCGCCGGAATGTGGCCCCCCGGGGCCAGCGAGACGGTCTTCCCGGAGAGGCGCCCGGTGTTCGGGTCGTAGGTGAAGGCCTCGCTCACCGTGCCGCCGTTGCCGAAGGGCGGGGCCGGGGTGAGCGGGCTTGCGGTCGTCTCGGTCCCGGTCAGGCGGTCGTAGGGCCCGCCGCCGCTGGGCCCCCCGTCGTAGGTCCACGAAGCGAGTGTCTGGCCGTTGCTGCTCACGCCCGTGCGCCGGCCCATGAAGTCGTAGGCCTCGGTGATGGTGTTTCCGATGGCGTCGGTGTAGCTCAGCAGGTTGCCCAGGGCGTCGTAGCTGCCGTAGGTGATGGTCCCCGTCTCGGGGTTGGTCTGGCTGGCCAGGTGCCCCATCGCATCGTAGCTGTAGCTGCGGGTCTGGTTGTTCAAGTCGACGCTGGTCAGGTTCCCCAGGCCGTCATAGGTGTATATTCCACTGGCCCCGATGCTGGGGGTGGCCGTCAGCAGATCTCCGACGATGTCCTTCGTGTACTCCATGCTGCTCGACTCGCCGCCCTGGCCGATACCGTTGATGGTGGTCGTCCAGTCCAGCTGGCTGGCGTAGGTAGTGGTCGTCGTCGAGCCGTCCGGCCGAATCACCTCCACGGTCCGGTAAAAGGGGTCCAGCGTCCCCCACCCCGAGAGAGGATTGCCCGACTGGATCATGTCCCATGTTCCCAGTGGATTGCCGGAGGATCCCACAGGCACGGAGAGGCTGAATGTACCCCCTCCGCTGGCCAGCGGGTAGGTGACCGCGCTGGTTCCTGGCGGGCTCGCCGGATCATAGGGAAGGGAGGAGAAGAGCTTACGCCCCAGCGGATCGTAGAGCGTGACCTGCTCCCGCCACCCTCCGTCCGGTCGCACAGTATCCGTCTTCCACAACCGCCCCAGGTCGTCGAAGGTGTACTTGCTGTATAAATCCAGGGAGCCGAAATTGCTGGGTGTGGCCAGCTGGGTCTCGTCGGAGGGCAGCCCCGTGACGGTGCCCGACGAGACGGCATACTGGCCTTTGTAGTATTCGATGATGTGCTCGGTAGTCCACGAGGCTATGCCGGAGACGCCCCAGGAGGAGGAATCCGTCGGGTAGGCGATATTGACCGGGTACTCGCCGCCGGGCGGGGCGATGATGGAGAGCCGGTCGGCCCCGTCGTAGTAATAATGGGTCGTCAGCCCCCCACCCGCTGTAAAGGCATCGGTCTGGCTTGTGATGAGGCTCGTGTTCGGGTCGATCACGCGGGTCCAGAGAGCATAGCTGCTCCCGCTCCATTGGAGAGAATTGACCACCCCGTGATCCCACCCGAAACTTATGCCGTAGGTGTTGCCGGGCCCGCTGTAGGACAGCGACGTGATGTCGCCCAGATCCTGGTCGCTGCTCGTGCCATAGCCGTAGGTGGTCGTGATATCCCCACCGGAGGTGGTCGCCGCGGACAGCGTCCAGGACCAGCTCCCCCCGACAGGGTGGCTCCACTGGGCGTTCACGCCCGTGGCAACGGTTGCATACTCGGTCTTCTGGGAGGGAAGCCCCTGGGAATTGTAGAGATATCCGACCGCGGCGAGCGTTCCTCCCGTGACCGCGTAGGTGCTCGAAGGGCTGCCGCCCCCCCCGTCGTCGGTGCTTGGAAGGGGGGTCGTCAGCGGAGAGACAGCCAAGGTGCCAGCGGGTGGCGTATTCGCGGGTGGAAAAGGCCCATTGGTGGAATCCCCCCCCTTGTATCGCACGGCCAATTGGTTGATCTGGTAGGTCGTTGTGCCCGTAACCAGGAGAGTGTACTGAGAGATAGTACCGCGGAGCACGGAATAGGATTGTCCGCTGGCCCCCGTTCCAGCAAGGGCGCTGGTTTGGCCAACCTCGCTCACCATGTAGTGCCCGAACCCGTCCCAGAAGGCGTTGCGGGTCTCCCGGCTCCACAGCGGTGTTCCTTCCGACGTGGGCGAATATTCGGCCTCCACGACCTTCCATACACGCGGGTTTCCATTCGGAACAATGTCCAGGCTGCTCCATGCGGTGCCGCCCATGTAAACCCCGCAGTGCCCTGCATCGCCCAGGCGCTCGTAGTCGTTGACCCCCTGGCCGGAGGAGTAGTACAAGTCCTTCTCGAAGACCCGACCGCCTTGGGGACTGGTGGGAGTGCTCGTGTCACAGGAGTCACCCGGCGCGTATCGGATGACGGCGATCTCATGGCCGCCCGGAAGAAGGGTCCCGGCGGAACCTAACAGGTCATCGAAGGCAATGAAATGGGCCTCTTCGGTCCCCAACGGGTCCGTCACGATGACGGGCATGGATTGAACCGCATAGCCATTGACGACGCGCCCCAGGTAGTTCTGCAAGCTGCTGACGTGGTCATACTGCCAGGTCAGCGTACTCGCGGTGCCGGGGGCCCCCGAGGCGCCCAGCGTCAGGGTGTGGCTGGCCACCACGACGGAACTCCAGGTGCGGCTGGTCCAATCGCCCGTGGCCTCAAAGACACCCGGGGGCGTTGAGGCGGTATAGGACCAACTACCGTACGTGTAAGAGGAGACCGCACCCGTCGGATAGCCAATCTGCGTCAGATACATGTACGGCGTTCCGCTTTCGTCCGGATAGGAGCCGTACCCGTAGACGGTCTGCAATCCATCGGGGGTCTTGACCTCCTGCAGGAGAGGCAGGCTATCTTGGGCGAAGGTTCCGCTCGTGTAGCTGTAGGACTCCGTCAGGCTCTGCCCATTGGCTCCCGTGGCGGAGATCGTTGCGAGAAGCCCCTGCAACAGCCCTGCAGCGCTGTTGTAGGTAAAGACAATTGACCGGCCGAACGAGTCTCCAATCTCACTGATGGAACCGGGGAGGACCAGAGGGTTGCTCGCGCTGTAACCCTGGTCCCCAGGGCTGTTGGGGGTCATATAGCTCACATTGATCGTATTGCCAGCGATGTCGGTGACCAAAGTCGCGTACCAGCCATTGCTCCAGACATTCTGCAATCCCTCTGGATAGAATTGCGTTCCGTCCGTGTTTAGAACCATGTTGGCTTGGTTGGGGATCGCCTGGACATAAGCCGAGGCCGAACCGCCCGCAACGCGCTGCGAGCCATCCGGATAGAAGATCGTCCACGTACCCCCGTTGGCTCCCCCGCTGAACCGAGCCCGCAGATAACTGCCGTCATTAGTGAAATACCGTAAATCCTCGCCGTACCCCGTCTGGCGGAGGGTGACGATCGGGGGGTAGCCTGGAGCGGTGCGTGATAGGCGCGTG
>JBMFSH010000071.1:0-7518 GCA_049967655.1 Acidobacteriota bacterium | reverse complement strand
AGTTCCTCCGGCGCGAAGGATCCTAATTTGCGAACGCCTGGCACCATACCCTTCTATCAACCTTTTTGGGGACCCCTTTTGTTCGACGCACTGGGGATGGAAGTCATGGAGTCGCCTTTGAATAGCCGCTACGGGGAAAGATCCTTGACCCAGCTCGCATAGTCCAGCGTCTGCGCCACGATGTCCCGCGGCGTCCTGTCCCTCTTCAGCTCGAAGACGACCAGGTTGCCGTCCTGATCGATTCCGAGGAGGTCGATACGGCCGCCTCATTGGGACCACAACCGGTCACTGGTTCCTTTTGCCTCCGAACACCGCTGGCCAGACTTGGATTTGTTCAACCAGGTCCCGGTCATACCGAATGACGATCACTTCATAGCCCCGCAATTTGAGTTCGGCCCGGATCTCATCGTCCTTGGCTTTTTGGATCAAATCGTCGTGCACGGTGCCATCGCAGAAGACGCAGATGTTGGGTGCGTAGAAAAAGTCGGGGATGCAGCGGGGCTGTTCGATGGCTTTCTGGGCCTCATCGGGCAACCGGTAGTGATCTTGGGCTAGGGCATCCAGGAAGCGTCGCTCTATTTCGGAACGGGAGTCTGTAAGGGACCTGAGCCATTCCAGGTGAGCCTTCCAGTCGCGCCCGCCGATGCGGGGAAGCGTCCAGCCCTGAGCGAGAGAGAGAAGGAGATCGCGGACCTTTCGCCGGTCCATGTGGAGGGCGTCGCGTTGGTTGCGGAATGAGAGAAGACACGAGTAGCAGGCCTTCTCGCAGCCCCCTTGGGCATCTGTCCCATCGGGATTGAAATGGAGGCAGTCGAGTGCTTCCCGGGCCACGCGGGCCAGCGCGTCCGCCTCGTCGAAAAGCCGCCGCAGGACGCCACTCCCGCCCTCCGAGGTCTCGAAATAGACGAGGGCACGCTGGGAACTGCGGCCGATGGTGTCCACCCCAAGTTCAGATTCCTCCAACTCAAAGGCGCGCTCGATGCCTCGCTTGAGCGCATAGAGGAGCGTTGTTTCCGTCGCGCGGCCGGGTGGAGACGCAGTTTCAGGCCAACGAACCAGCAGCAAGTTCTGGGTGTCCTGGACGTAGAGCTGGATTCTGTCCAGCGTTCTCGGGCGCCCCCTGTCAGGCAAGAGCTCGTTCGGTTCGGTCTGAACCTCCCCGCTCTGAAGATCCACGAGAAACCCTGGCACATCCGCCTTCCGCCAGCCCCGGTTGATGTGGATGAGCGTAGCCGTGGGAGCCAGTCGCAACCGAAGATTGGGCGTGTCGTCCGTAACCGCATCGGCATCGAACACCCGTGGGCCCGTGGCCTCCCTGGCGAATTGGTAGGCCAAGGAGATCTCGAACCCCCTGCGCCGTCGCTCCTCCTCGTCGGAGGTGATGCGTTCCCTGCGCCGGGTTCGAATGTTCGGCATCTCCATCAGGGGAAGGATCTCGCTGTTGTCGCCATCGAAGCGGACGGAACAAACGGGGCACAGGTCCACCCCTGCATCGAAGGACAGTCCACCGCACTCACGGCAAACTTTGGCTTGGCGCTTGCGCTCCTCCAGGCCGCCCGCCGGCGCTTCGAAGGAGACGGCCTGCCACTTCGCCCCCTCGTGGTACAGGACGTTGCCTGGGCCGAATTCCCTAAGGGCAATGGGACGAGGACGCGGAATGAACTCCCCCTCGTTCCTGGGCACCCAGGCTCTAACGGGAAGGGAGGGGAAGTTATACCCGGGGAGGAAGCCCTCGCTGGCCAGATAGCGGTAGGGGTAGAAGTCGGCCTCCTCACGGCTGACGCCGCTCTGAAGAAGCAGGTTCATTTGGCGAAGCGCTTCGTCCTGCATCCTTCGGGCTTCGTTTTGCTCTTCGGGGCGGCGTGCCCGACGCAGCTGGTTCTGAGCTTTGACGAGCTGGCCCATGGCGGCCCTGTACAATTCGCGCCAGCGGTCGAAGGCCCGGTCGAAGGCCTCCGGCGCCTCCTCGATGGTTCGGGCAAGCCAGTGTTCGTCGAACCACGAAGCGCCGCTCAGGAGGCCCCAGTCGTGGCGCAGGGCATCCCGGGCGGTCTGCTCCAAGCGGGCTCGCGAATCTTCGTTCAGGTCGATCTGGGCTTTGATGTTGGACAGGAGCGGGATCCCATCAAGGTCCAAGTCCAGGATGCCCTCCATGGTGTTTCCCAGGGGCAAGCCCACATGGGCAAGCCAGAGGGCGTAAACATGCACCTTGACCAGGCTCTCGCTCGCAAGATCGAGGGTCGGGGGCTTCACCACGCCCGCGACCATCTCCTCGCGGCGCCGGAAAAAGTACTGGTCGTGGCTGTTTTGGGCTCCGCAATAGGAGAAGATCAAACCCGGCTGTCCCTGTCGCCCCGCACGTCCCCCCCGCTGGGCGTAGTTCGCGGGAGTGGGCGGGATGCTTCGCAGGTGGACCAGGTCGAGGTCGGCGATGTCGATGCCCAGTTCCATCGTCGGGGAGCAGCACAACAGCGGCAGGGGCTTCTTCCCGTTCTCGGGCGCGGAAAGGCGGAAGCGATGTTCCCGCTCTTCGCGCGCGCCTGCCGTCACGACCTGGGCCGTATGCTCCCTCGCCTCCAGCCAGGCGAGCGCCCCCGCGGCCTCCTGATAGAACCGCTGAAAGAAGGCATGAACTCGTTTGGGTGGTTCGCGGTATCCACCGTGGGTTGAGCGGCGGGCGTAGAGGAGGTCGGGAGGCGGAGGATTGCCGTCGCCCCGGTTCCAGATCAGGCAGCCCGCTTCCAGCTGGTAGCGCTGGTGGTCATCCACGGGGGAAAGGCGGAAGAGCAGGCCGTGCTGAACCAGGAGGGTCAGAAAGGCCTCCAGGAAGGCCGGGTAATCGTCCTTCGAGAGGCCGAAGGACTTGAGGAGAAACCGCCCGAGGGCGCTCCGGTCCCCGAGGCCGAAGCCCTCGTCGGGCCTGGGCGATTGGCCCAGCCGGGTGAACCATTTGGCCGTTCTCAGCTCATCCCGGCTCTCCGAATCGAGCCCCCAGAAGGTGTTGAGGTTGGCCTCCGAACGCCGCCGTAACTGCTGCTGCGAAGTCTCGGTGAGGAGGTTCGTGCGAATGGCCAGCTTGCGCCGGAACTGGTCGAGCAAGGTCTGCACCGCCTGGGCGCGATCGGCGGGGCTGACCGAAGCCGCCGCCGGATAAAAGGCCCACTGGGAGTCGTCGCCACAGAGTTCTTCCAATCCCCGGTAGGTAATCTTCAAGAGGCCGAGCTCTTCGAGGTTCGGTTGGACGACCCGCCAGCCGCGCCGCAGGTCTTCGTACAGCCGGTACTCGACGAGGTCGGTGAAGACAGTCCACGCCTGCTGGGCCGCCGGTGTCCCGGGCGCGAGGTCTGGGGTTTTCGCGATGTCCCTCAGATGGAGACAGCACCCGCTGACCACCTCCCGCGCCACCACGTCCGGGGTGAGCACCGACTGGTCCCTCAGGGCGGCCACCAAGGCCGACCGGAGGACGGCGAGCTGGAGGAAGTCGTTGAAGTGACCCGCCTGGAGCGACGCGTCCTGGCGGTTGTCCGTGAAGGAGAGCAACTTGGGCCTTGCCGCTTCCGTCCTCTGGGAATGAAGAAGCAGGGCCAGGGCGAGAACGGTGGTCGCGCTGGAGCGGCCCTCGCTTGAAAGGGCCGCGAGTTTCGTGAAATCTCGCTCCTTCTTGGTGTAGAACTCTCCGCATGTCAAACAGAGCGAGAAGGGGGCCGGTTGCCACCACATCTTCACCCCGCCGCTTCCATCCGCGGCGGCCCACTGGCCGTCGGGCTTCACCCAAACGGGCTGGGGCACACGGTCCCGGTATTCGCGCTTGAGGCGACCCCTGCGGTCCAGCCACTCTTCAGGAACCATGGAGGGGTCCCAATCGCTTTCCACTGGGGCCAGCACGAGGTAGCCCGCCTCCTTGTCCTCGTCTTCCTCCTCCAACCACTGGCCGGTGGGATGGGGTTCCAGCCTCTCCTCGCTTCGCAGGGCGTGGTAGTACTCCTGGCCGCACTGGCGGCAGAATCTCATCGGGAAGAGGAGGCGCCCCTCCAGTTCGCCGGGGCCATGGAGGGAGAAGGCGCGGTCGGGGGTGGGCTCCAGCGTGCTGAAGAGGGCGTTGCCCTGGCTGATGAACTGGTGGACCTTGAAGGCGAATCCCTTGAAAGACCCCGCGCCCGGCGAAGCCGCCCCGGCCGTGAGCAACGCTTCTAGGGCGTGGCGGCAGGATTCCTGAGAAGCCCCCGTCTCCTCCGCCAAGCGCCGCGCCGCCTCGGTTAAGGCGATGGGCACGCGCCGGCGGTAGCCGCCCCCGGGATCCTTCTCGATGCCGAAGGTGAATTCTGCCCATCGGGCCAGCGGGTGGCGCAGAAAAGCCTCGGGGCTGGAGGGAAGCGGAGCTCCAAGAGCCTTGCGCAACTCCTCTTGCGGCGGGAGTCCTCCCTCGGTGATGGGGATGAGAGTCTCCTCCACGACTTGGCCCCCGTTCAAGGGAAGACCAAAGAAGCGGGAGGCGAAGCGCGCCACGGCGTCGCGGCGCTCGCTGCCCGAAGCGTTCCGGTCGGCCACCATGGTCGCCGAAGTGCCCACGTGGATCAGCGTCTTGGCCGCGCACCGCTCCTTGAGGCGCCGAATCAGCATGGCCACGTCCGAGCCCTGCCGGCCGCGGTAGGTGTGCAATTCATCGAAGACCAGAACCCTCAGGCTCTTGCCGCCCGGGGGCAAGAAGCGGCGGTCCTCGGGCCGCACCAGCAGAAGCTCGCCCATGACGTAGTTGGTGAGCAAGATTTGGGGCGGGTGGGCTCGCAGGGCCTCGCGCTCGTTGGACTTCGTCTCGCCCGTGTACTTGGCGTAGGTCACCGGGAAGGGCTTTCCAACGCGCTTCTCGTAGCTCTTCTTCCACTCATCAAGCGCGTTGAGCTGGGAGTTGGCCAGGGCGTTCATGGGGTAGACCACGAGGGCCGAGACGCGGTCCGCCTCTCCCGGCTCCCGCAGCAGCAAATCCACGATGGGAATGAAAAAGGCGAGGCTCTTGCCGGACCCCGTGCCGCTCGTCACCACGTAGCTGAGGCCCTGCCGGGCTTTGCGGATGGCCTCCTCCTGGTGGCGGTAGAGGCGCAGCGCGCTACCCTCGGGACCGGCAAAGACTCGCGCCGTCTCGGGGTGCAGGACCCCTTCCCGCGCCAGTTCCTCCACCGTGGCGACCTTCTCGTAGGCTGGGCTCACCTGGAGCAGGAAATCGGGCCAGAGGGCCGCCTCCTCTTCGAGGGCCCTTTCCACGAAGTCCCGCGCGCGGTCATCGGCGATGGTGAAGAAGGAGGAGACGAAGTCCCGGTAGTCGGAGAGAACCTTCGAATGGAGGTCAAAGATCGTCACGAAGCACCCTCCTTGGATTGGGTGGTCCCTTCCAAGAACCACCGCCAGGCGGCCACGACCGAAATTTCGGCCGGCAAGTTCGCGGCCGCCTCCGGCGTCAGCGTCACGAGGTGAAGCGAGGCGCGGGGGAGCCGTTTTTTGGCGGCCAGAAGCCCGCGCGCCTCCCTCTCCGCCACGGCCTCGTCCCTCAGGTCCGCGGCCACCTGCACGAGCGAGGGCCTCTTCCCGGGCCACTTGGCCAGGAAATCCACCTCGAACCCTTCGGGTGTCTTGACGTAGGTGACCTCCGCCCGCCTGCGCTCCAGTTCGAGCCGGACGGCGGTCTCCAGCGCGTGGCCCAGGTTCGCCTTGCCGCTCCAATCGAAGATGGGAGAGAGGGCCGGGTCCACCGGGTAGACCTTGCGGGGGTTCACCATGCGCTGGCGCTCGGATCTGGCCTCCATCCAGAGGGGGCGGATGAGGAAACAATCCTCCAGGTATCCCAGCAAGGCGTGAAGCGTGTCCCGCGACACCGAGAGGCCCTGGGCCTTCAGGCGCGCGTGGAACTTTTCGACGCTGAAGAGGCCGCCGGGGTTGCCGAGGAGGTGGCGGACCATGGCGCGGAGGGCCGTGAGGTTGGAGACGGCGTGGCGCTCGGCCACGTCCCGCAGAATGGCCACGTCCACGTACCGCAGCAGGAGTTCGTTGCGGTCGGCCTCCTCAAGCCCCTGGGCCTCGGGGAAGCCTCCCGCCCGAAGGTAGGCGAGAAAGCGGTGCTCGAGCTCCGAGCGGAGCGAGGAGGAGACGCGGTCCAGCCGCTCCGGCGGGGTGAACCCCGCGTGGCGGAGCGCCTCCTCGAAGGAGAAGGGGTGAAGAAGAACCTCCCAGCCCCTTCCCCGCATGGCCGTGGCCACTTCGCGGCTGAGAAGGGCCGCGGAGGAACCCGACAGAAACACCTCGCACCGCTCCGAATCGAGAAGCCGCCGGACGAAGCGCTCCCAGCCGGGGACCACCTGGATCTCGTCGAAGCACCACGTGACCGTGGCTTTTCCCCGGAAGGAGGGGTAGCGGCGGTAGTACTCCTCCACGAGGGCCGTCAAGTGGGAGACCTCCAGCCCAGAGAGGCGCTCGTCCTCGAAGTTCACGAAGGGAAGGCGCTCCCGTTCCACCCCCGCTTCGAGCCGCTCGCCGCGGAGCTGGTGGAGAAAGGAGGACTTGCCCGCGCGCCGCATCCCGATGACCGCCGTGGCCTTACCCGGAAACGACGCGCGGGTGAAGAGGCGCCTCGGGGTCACCGAAGGCAGGGCGCCTTCCAGGGATTCCGTCAAGCGCTCGAAGAGGGCCTCGGTCACCGTTCCGCTACCGCCCTTTGCCACCATGCCACGCCTCCGTTCCTCAAGGAGAGCCTACGGCCTATTTCTCCTTTTTGGAAGTAGAATGTATCACCAAACTCTCCTTATATCAAGGAGAATAGGTTCCTCCCCATCTCGTCGCGGTTCATGGGCCGAGCCTTCGCCCCGCGGGGGTCTTGCCGCCATCAGGGCCCCGTTCCCGGCGGCGGGTCGAGGGGAGAGCGGTAGGGGCGGCGGGAGGCGATGGCCTCCTGCATGGCGTCGTAGAGTTCGAGGATGCGCTCCTTCGTGCGGTAGCGGCCGAAGCGGGCCTCGTCGTTGCGGCGGACGATGGGGAACTGGTCGAGGATGTAGGCCGCGGCGTGGCGCGGGGTGGGGAAGCGGGCCTTGATCGCCGAAAGCTGCGCGTCCGTCTCGTCCACCACGTTTCCCTCGGCCGTGCGCGCCGGCCGCCAGTTCCCTTCCGGCGTGGAGGGCAGGTAGAGGTGGAAGAAGAAGGCGTCCAGCTCGCAGCGAATTTGAAAGCGGCGCTCCGCATCCCACGGGAAGGGCGGGCCGCCGTAGCCCAGGTCCCGGGCGAGGGGCGCCAGGTCCTGGGCGGTGTAGCACAGATTCAATACGCGATTTGCGAGCCAATCTCGAATAGGTTCGACCATGGAGGTTTGCAATGGCGTGGGTAGGCAAAAAGGGTCGCCCACTGCCGCTTGCTTCATGATAAAAAAGTTGAAAGTTGTCCCGCCTACTTTTTGCCTGGCGGAAAAGTCGCACACGATTGAATTCAGCGCGGCAGCGAGAGCGAGTTGCTTAGGAGGTGTGCAGGTCGAGCCATAGA
>JBMFSH010000070.1:0-7671 GCA_049967655.1 Acidobacteriota bacterium | reverse complement strand
CTGAAGCCTTACGACGTGCGGCCCTACATCCCGGCGAGCCAGGGGGCGAGCGAGGCGCGCTCGGCGGCGCCGGCGGGGCAGGAGGTGACGGCCTGGCTGGAGGTGCCGCCGGGAGAGGGGAGGATCACCGTCACCGTGAGCCCCGGGCTGGAGGAGGTGCGGGTCTCGCGCCTGGATTTCTGGTGGCAGGCGGGGCGGCGCGAGGAGATCGACGCTCTCTTCCCCGTGCGCGTGGCGGCGGGCATGGGCGACGTGCTCGAGGGGGAACGGCTCTTTCCCGAACCCGAAGGCGGCTTTGAGGCGGCGGCAGAGCCGCTGAGGGTCATGGTGCGGGGCCGACTTCTGCCGGTTGAACGAGGGCGAGGGCGCCCGCGCCACGGGGCGGGGAACGGCGCATCGACCGCAGGGATGCGGCCGCACCGGCTGAGGGGGACGGTGAGGGTCACGATCCGGGTCTTCCGGGAGGGGCGCCTCATGGCGGCGATTCCCTGGCGGATTACCGTGGCGCCGCCTCTGCCGCCGCCGTCGCGGCTGGTGGGCGCCTACTACTTCGAGCGCGATCCCTCGCGGTGGGCGTCGGATCTGCGCGATTTGGCGGACCACGGCGTGACGGCGGTGACCTGCCCCGCGCGCGACGGGGCCGGGTGGACCCGCTTCCAGGAGGAGGCGAGCCGGGCCGGGCTGGACGGCCGGTGGGCCCTGCATCCTGAGGCCGTGCCGGAGGGCGAGGCAGCGTGGGGCTACGCGGCCGACGAACCGGCCACGGTTCAGGCCATCGGACGGGCGCGGGCGCGGGCCCTGGCGGCGAAGGGACGCGGGCTGAAGCCGTGGGCGGCGCTGGCGTGGCCCAACTCGCTCGGGCTGACCTCGGTGCTCGACGGCGTGGCCGTGCCGCCGAACCTCGCGGGCCAGGCGCGGACCTTGGCCTCGGCGCACCGGTGGGTCTACGTCCAGGGTCTGCGGGAGAACCCCTTTTACAACCGCGTCTGGGCGGGCCTGCTCGCCAGGGCTCCCGGTGTGGACGGGCTCTGGGTCTTCTGCTACGCGCCGGCGGGCGACGGTCCGGCCGACGACTGGGCGGGGCCCATGATCCGCTACGACGCCCTGGTGGACCCGGAGCGCGAGGGCGGACGGCTGGACACGGTGCAGTTCGAGGCGCTGAGGGCGGGGATCGTGGACGGGCGACTCGTGGACGCCTTGGGGCCCGCTCGCGCGAAGCCGGTCCTCGTGCGCTTTCCCGGGGCGCTGGAGGCCCTGAAGGGCGAGTACTGGCGAGCCCGAGACCGAGGGTGGAGCTTCCCCGAGCTGAGGCAGGCCCTCGTCGCTGCGTGGGCGCGGCCGTAGGGGAGGCCCTCCGTGGCCTCCCGCCGCCGATGCGGCACCCGGCCCCATGCCGGGCGGCCAGGGACGGCCGCCCGTACGGGGGCGAAACGGCGGCGGGTGGTCATTGTAGGGCGGGCGCCCCCGCCACGGGGGAAACGGGGGTGATGTCCACGTCTTGAGCACATGAGCACATGTTATGCTTGACACGGCAAGGAGTTGGCATTACAATTCAGAGAAAGCGCTTGAAGAGGCGAATGCTCCTGATGAATAAAGGGGGGGCGCCAATGGTTGGGAAGCGAAGTTGGTTGGCAGTGGCTGCTTTGGTGGTTTCCGCCGCGGCGTGGGCTGGGGACGGCATCCCCATCGGCAATGCGGTCTTCTACCCTTCGGTGGAGGCCGTGTACACCCATACCGACAACCTGTTCCTTCAAGATTCTTCCATGCCGAACGGCAACGTGAGCGATTCCTTCTGGGAGATCCGGCCCAAGCTGGGCATCGAATTCCCCTTCAAGGAGAGCTCCATCCGCTTGGATTTTGGCTACCAGTACAAGGATTACAGGACCTACCATCTGAGCAGCCATAACACCTACTACGGTGATTTCAAAGGGAATTTCAAGTTTTCCAACGGCATGGCCCTGGATCTGGAGAACCACTACATCCGCGGCGTGCAAGAGGTGCTGGAGTTCGACCCCGGCTATGAGCAGTATTTCAGCAACTCTCCCTTCGACCGGGACGCCGCTCAGGCCGGGCTCACCATGCCCGTGAGCGCATTGAACACCCTCACCGTGTACGGAACCTACAACTACGTCCACTTCACCGGGGACAACCACCAGCAGCAGCCCTTCTACGACTACGACCAGTCCGCGGGAGGGCTCACCTGGAAGTACCACTACAGCCCCGTTTCGGACTTCCTGGTGGACGCGGAGTACCTCAGCAGCCGGCCGACCAACACGGCACAGGTCGTGAATCTCTACATCGACCCCAACCGTAAGTACGACCAGCAGACCTACCTGGTGGGGTGGGAGGGCGCCTTCGGCAAAGAGCTGACGGGCTTCGCCAAGGCGGGCTATTCGAAAACGAACTTCAAGGACAACCCCTTCTCCAACTTCAGCGGCTTCGTGTCGGAGGTGGGGCTCGGTCTGCAAACGTCGCAGCACACGCACTTCGACCTGAAGCTGTCGCGGCAGCCCTACCAGTCCGTCTACAACGTCAACAACTACTATACGGCCACGGGTGGCACGCTGCAGGTTCAGCAGCAGGTGTCGAAGATCTTCTTCTGGACGCTCGGCTATTACTACCAGGAGAACCGCTACCCCGACGCCGTCGTGGCGAACCCGGCGGTGCTGGGGTTCTTTCCCCCGCTGGAGTTCCAGTTGACGCAGGGGATGGTGCGGAGGGACGACATCGGCCGGGCCTTCGCCGAGATCGGCCTTCACCCCACCAAGCAGTTGAGCCTGCGGTTCAACTACCAGCACGAGAACCGCCACAGCAACATCAACTACTGGGACACGCAGCTCAGAAAGCCTTACTCCTACGCCGAGAACCTCTTCAGCTTCCAGGTGCAGCTCGGCTGGTAAGGCCAGGCTTTTCGGCGCAGCGGCGCTCCTGGGGCCGAAGGGCGCGGCCGGCTCCGGTCGGCCGGTGTCGGCCGCGGCCTGAAGAGCCCGCCCGGCGTCAATCCTTTCGCGTCTCACGTCTGCCGTCTCGGGTCTGCCGTCTCGCGTCTCCCTCGCAAAGGATTGCCTGGAGGGGGGTGGTATCGTATGCTCAACGGCCAGGGCTCAAGCTGGCCGCATGAAGGAGGGTTCCTATGCCGTGTGTCGGGTTCTTCTGGCGCGGGAGAGGGTTGGGATGGGCCATCGTGACGCTGGCAGCGCTCGCGCTCTGTGGCCTTCCGCTCCTCGCCAAGGGGGAGAAGAGCGGGCAGGTGCGGGTCGAGGGCCGCCCCGGGGCCATTCGGTGCGTGATGGAGGGGCCGTGCCCCGTGCACAACGAGATCGCGGGCCAGACGGTGCGCTGGGTGATCGGGTGCTCCGGCACTCCCACCGTGGCTCCCGGCCTTGAGGCTTACGTGAAGGCGGTCTCCGGCGGGATCGCGGTGGATCTGCCCACCGCTTCCAACCCGTCCGTGACCTGGGAGCCGGGAGAGATGACCTTCCGCTGGAAGGCTCCCGGAGCGAAGGGCTCCACGGAGACCGGGCTCTTCGATACCTTCACTCCTCCGGCCTATCCCCTGGGCCCCGGCGATAAGCTGCTCATCACCGTCTACAACGTGCCCGACATGAGCCAGACGGTGGTGGTGGACCCCAACTCCATGATCACCTTCCCCGTTCTGGACAAGGTGTCGGTAAAGGGGCTCACGGTGAGCGACCTCCAGCACAAGATGGAGGAGCTGCTGAAGCAGTACGTCAAGGAGCCGCAGGTCAACATCCAGCTCCTGGAGTACGGCAGCCGCTACGTCAATGTGCTGGGCGAGGTGGCCACCCCCGGGCGCATACCGCTGAAGGGGGCCCTGAAGGTGCTGGACGCCATCACCCAGGCGGGAGGCTTCACGAACAAGGCCGGCGACGTGGAGATCCAGCGGGCGGATGCGAGCGGGCGGCTCGAAAGCAAGACCTTCACGCAGGAGCAACTGCTCGCCGGAGGCGGCCACGACAGCAACATCTACGTGCTCGACCAGGATGTCATCAACGTCCTGCCTGTCAAGTCCGTTTATGTCTCGGGCGAGGTGAAGAGCCCCGGCTCCTTCCCCTATACGAAGGACATCACCCTCCTGCGCGCCGTGGCCCTGGCCGGCGGGTTCACGCAGTGGGCCAAGAAAGATCGGGTGGACATCCTTCGCGAGAAGGACGGCCGGCCGCTCGTGGTTCACGTCAACGCCTCCAAGATCGAGAGGGGCAAGATCGACGACGTCCCGCTCCAGCCCGACGACCACATCGTCGTCCACGCCCGAAAATTTTTCTAAGCGGCCGTAGGGGAAGGGCTCCGCGCCCTCCCGCGGTGGAAGGTGGGAGGCGGGCGGCCAGAGACGGCCGCCCGTATGGGGGTAGCGGCCTTGACTTCTGGCGGTGGGATCATTACTATCCGACAATAGGAGGATTATAGATGTTCAAGCGAATGATGCTCTTAGTCGCGGCGGTGCTCTTGTGCCTGGCCACGGCGGCTTTGGCTCAGCCGCCGGGATCCTCTATCACCCAGGGCCAATTCGCGGTCCTTCTGGCCTCCAATATGAATGCGCCGGCTCCAACGGGCGGCTGGAGCCCCGCTTCGGCGACGGCCTTCCTCCAGTCTCAAGGCCTCGTGCCCAGGTCGGGCGCGTGGTCCTCCGAGGTCGATCTCACCGAGGGGGACATGGCCTTTATTTTCCGCATGATGGGGTTGAATGTCTTCACTGCGGACCCCGATGCTACCGTGACCTGGGCCAAGGCGAAGGAACTCATGGGACGCTACCGGGATTTTTTCAGGACCTATCGGTTGGCCCACCACAGCATGGATAACACCACCACGACGCACATCTATACGGGCGTTGGCGGAGGGAACGGTGGCGCACCAGAGCCCGCCTCCCCCTCGACGCCCTAGCGAAACTCCTCCTGTTCCACGCAGCACAAAAGGCCGCCGGGTAACCGGCGGCCTTTTCGCGTCTCAGGCGAAAAGGGGCGCGGGGTAGGCGCGGGAAGCAAAACGCGAGGGGCAAGACGCAAGGGATTGAGGACCGCAACGGGCGACTTATGTCGGCCGAGAAGGCGGTAGAGACCCACGCCACGGCTGCCATCGGCCGCAGGGATGCGTCGGGTGCGCAAATACGTCGGCCATCGAATGGGGTGTTGAGGAGGCCCTCCGTGGCCTCCCGCCGCCGATGCGGCATCCGATCCGACGGCGGGCGGCCCCACCGAAGGCCTACCTCATTCCGTAGCGGTCGGCGGAAGCCGGCCGTCCGGCCGCCCACCGGGCGGCCCTACCCAAGGCCTACCCCAATCCGTAGCGGCCGGCAGAAGCCGGCCGTTCGGCCGCCCATCGGGCGGCCGCTACAATGAAGGCCTTCGATGCGGCGGGCGGGCGCCCACCCCCCTTTGCCGTCATTCCGGCGACCGCCCGCTCCCCTCTCCACCCTCCACCCTCCACCATTCCAGAGGTCCTCCTACACCGCCGCGCATCGATCGTCGGTCGTCCGTCGTGGGCCGTCGGTGGTCGTTGGTCCGTCGTCCGTGGCCGGCCGTCATTTTTTTTAGCCGCCGTCTGCCGTCTACCGTCCGCCGTCTTCATTGATCGGTCATCGGTTATCGGTCATCCTCTCGCCGCCTGCCTTTCCCGCTCCCGTCGGCCCGCGGTTCGTGCGTCCTTGTGGCCCTGCGGCGCCCCTGTTAGCATGGGGCCGGCACGTCCTGACGCCGAACGGCAGGGAGGGAGCCCGCACCGTGATCGCAGGCCAGAAGCTCGTGGTGGTGATGCCGGCCTACAACGCGGAGAAGACGCTCCGCCAGACGTACGACGACCTGCCGCACGAGATCATCGACGCGGTAGTGCTCGTGGACGACTACAGCAGCGACCGGACCACGGAGCTGGCCAAGGCGCTCGGGGCAACGGTCATCCGCCACCCGGCGAACCGCGGCTACGGCGCCAACCAGAAGACCTGCTACACCAAGGCGCTGGAGCTGGGGGCCGACATCGTGGTCATGGTGCATCCCGACTACCAGTACTCGCCCAAGCTCTGCGGCGCCATGGCCTGGATGGTGGCCTCCGGCGAGTACGACCTGGTCCTCGCCTCGCGCATCCTCGGCGGCGGCGCCCTGCGCGGGGGCATGCCGCTCTGGCGCTACGTCGCCAACCGCGGTCTGACCTTCGCCGAGAACCTGTTGACGGGCCTCAAGCTCTCCGAGTACCACACGGGCTACCGGGCTTACTCCCGCCGCGTGCTGGAGACCATTCCTTTCCGGGCAGACTCGGACGATTTCGTCTTCGACAACCAGGTCATCGCCCAGACGGCCCTCGCCGGCTTCCGCATCGGCGAGATCTCCTGCCCCACGCGCTACATGGACGAAGCCTCCTCCATCAATTTCCGCCGGAGCGTGGCCTACGGTTTCGGCGTCCTCGGCACTACCTTGCGCTTCGGGCTTGCCCGCCTGGGCTGGCGCGGACAAGGACGGTGGGGGAGGAGCGATGCCGGGGAGGGCGGAGCGTGCTGACGCGGCGGCTTCGCGGAGACGCCCCGTGACCCGGGCCCCCACCCGCCAAGCCTGCCCCATCTGCCAGGAGACGGCCAGGGAACCCCTCTTTGAGAGCGTGGACTACCTGACCGGCGACTCCTTCGCGGTGGCCCGGTGCGCGCGCTGCGGGGCGGCGCGGACCCTCTTCCCGTACCCGGAGGAGGAGATCGGGCTCTATTACGGAGACACCTACTACGGGCGGGAGGGGCGGCGGTTCCTGGGCACGTTGGAGTGGCTGGTCCGCCTCTTCAGGCGAGGGCGGGTGCGCGCGGTGCTGCGGCTTCATCCCTGGCCGGGCCGGGTCCTGGACGTGGGCTGCGGCCGTGGACTGGTCCTTCGACGCCTCCGGTCCCTGGGCTGGGTCTGCTGCGGCACCGAGCTTTCGGCGGATCTGGCCCGGCTCCTTCGGGGGAGCGGCGTGGAGGTCTTCACGGGGCCGCTGGAGGAGTGGGGCCTGCCCGAGGCCTCCTTCGACGTGATCCTGCTCTGGCACTCGCTCGAACACCAGTTCGAGCCGGCCCGGGTTCTCGAAGAGGTCCGGCACCTTCTCAAGCCGGATGGGTGGCTGCTCCTGGAGGTCCCCAACCTCGGAAGCCTCCAGGCGCGGCTCGGAGGGAGCCGCTGGTTTCACCTGGACGTGCCGCGCCACCTCCTGCACTTTTCCCGGCCCACCCTCGCCGCTCTCCTCGGCGGAGGGGGTTTCGAGATCCTTCGCTGCTCCACCTGGTCGCTGGAGCAGGGCCCCTTCGGCCTCGCCCAGAGCCTGCTGAACCGGATGTGCGCCTCTCCCAATCTCCTTTACGGCTTGATGAAGGGTCACGGGCCGGCGGAGTCGGCGCGCCGGAAGAACTCCGGGCCGAGGCGTGCCCTGGACCTAGGCCTGACCGTCGTTCTGGCGGCACCCCTGGTGGCCCTCGCCGTGGGCGTGGAGGCGGTGGCCGCGCTGGCGGGTCGGGGCGGCGTGTTGAGCATCGTGGCACGGAAGGTGGAGGTGCCGTGAATGATTCACCTGGGCCGTGGGCCTGACCCCATGCCTGGCCAAAATGGAGTGCCCTACCGGCTCCGAACCACGGCTGGGTCTGGGCCGCGCCTTTGGCGCGGCGCTGGGGGCCTGGTCCGGGCGCGTCCACGCCAGCGTGGCCGC
>JBMFSH010000069.1:0-8112 GCA_049967655.1 Acidobacteriota bacterium | reverse complement strand
AGCCAGGAGGCCGGGGCCTCGCTGGACCGCGCCGTGGGAACCTACCTGACGAAGCGGGGCGTCGAGCTCACCGACGCTAACGGGAAGCCCATTTCGTAATGTTTAGCGCGAAAGCGAGGCCATGATGACTGACGAACGCTCCGGCACACCCACCGGACCCGATCTATCCGATGCCGCCCCCGGTGGCCCCGTTCCGGAGGCAAAACCCGTTGGAGGATTGGAGGGAATGGCCGGCATGCTCATTTCGCCGGCGGCCACCTTCCGGCGCATCGCCGAGAAGCCGGGCAATGGCTTTCTCGCCCCCCTGATTCTGTTGATTCTGGTGAGCGCCGCCGCGAGCCTCGTATTCCTCCAACGCGCGGACATTGAGCAGGTCATGAGGGATCAGATTCGCCAAAGCTCGCGTTCGAGCCAAATGACCGAGGCCCAGATGGAACAGGCCGTGACCATGGGAACGAAGATCGCCAAGCTGGGCCCTTACATCGGTTTCGCCGCCATCCTCATCAAGTTCCTGGTCGTGGCGGCGGTGTTGTGGCTGGTGGTCCTCGCCTTTGGAGACGTCATCTCCTTCGGCAACAGCTTCCGGGTGGTCTGCTGGGCACAGGTTCCGACGATCCTCTTCACCCTGCTCTGGCTCGTGACGATGTTCCTTCGCGACCCCACCACGCTAGACCCGCAGAACCCCGTGGCCTCCAACCTCGGTGCCCTCCTTGGGCAGGACCGGCTCGGAAAGCCGCTCTACGCCCTACTCTCCGATCTTGACATCTTCACGATCTGGATGCTCTGGCTCTACACCCGGGGTCTTCAAGCCTTTACCAAGGCCCGGGTGGGCAAGATGGCGGCCATCGTCTTCGGGCTCTTCTGTCTGCCCGTCGCCTGGCACCTCGTCAAGGCGATCCTCTTCTAACCGCGGGAAGGAATCGGCATGAGAAAGCGCGCATTCATCATCGGCGGTATCGTTCTCATCGCCCTGGTGGTGGTGATCCTCACCGTCGTCAACGCGAGACCAAAGGGGGAGGAGGTCGACGTCCAGAAGGTGACCGAGGGCGACATAGCCCCGACGGTGACCACCGACGGCCTCATCACCGCCAAGGATACGGTGAATATCTCCAGTCAGGTCATGGGGGAGATCACGGCCATCCCCTTCAAGGAAGGCGACCACGTGAAAAAAGGGGACATTTTAGTCCAGATCGATCCCTCCACCTACCAGAGGGACGTGGCCTCCGCCAAGGCGGCCCTCGACGCTGCGCGGGTGGCTGACCAGGAAGCCGAGGTGACGTTACGGCAGCGCGAACGCGACTGGAAGCGGGCCAAGGACCTGTTCGCCCAGAAGATCTACTCCACGCAACAGCGCGACGACGCCCTGCTGGCTTACGACCAGGCCAAGCTCGGAGCCGAGCAGACCCGGGCCCAGGTCGCCGAGGCCGTGGCCTATTACCAGAAGGCGCAGGACAACCTCTCGAAGTGCACCATGCTCTCGCCCATCAACGGCGTGGTCACGGCGGTGAACGCCAAGGTGGGCGAGACGGCTGTGATGGGAACCATGAACTTTGCGGGCACTGTCATCCTGACCGTCTCCGACCTCTCCCAGATCATCACCGAGGTCATGGTGGACGAGGCCGACTATCCTCGGCTCAAGATGGGCCAAAGCGCCGTCATCACCGTGGACGCCCTGGGGGGCAAGCAGTACGACGGCAAGGTGATCGAGATCGGAGCTTCGGCCCAGGCCGGTTCGGCGGGCGTTCAGACCAACATCCGGCAGTTCAAGGTCAAGGTTCTGATCACCAACCCCGATCAGAACCTTCGCCCAGGCATCACGGCCCGCGTCAAGCTTATCGCTGACAAACGCGTGGGGGTCCTGACCGTTCCCATCGGCGCCATCCGCACGGAAGAGAAAGAGGGCAACCAGATCTTCTACGTCTTCACGGCCGACAAGGGAAAGGTCAAGCGGAAAGACGTAACCGTCGGACTTTCGGACGACCAGAACACGGAGATCAGCTCCGGCCTGAAGGAGGGTGACCTGGTGATCACGGGCCCCTACCGGATCCTGCGCAGCCTCCACGAGGGCGATGCGGTCAGGGTGAAGCCGCCCTCGACCGAGAAGAAGGGGGCCGGCAAGAACGGGCCTGGCGACAAGAGCAGAGGCCAG
This sequence comes from Acidobacteriota bacterium, assembly GCA_049967655.1. Classification (GTDB taxonomy): domain Bacteria; phylum Acidobacteriota; class UBA4820; order UBA4820; family DSQY01; genus DTPS01. The sequence continues at coordinate 5,963 of JBMFSH010000069.1, read as the reverse complement.
TGACGATGACCGCATCCGGCGACACGCTGATCGAGGCCCGGGACCTGGTCAAGGACTACCCCATGGGTGAGGCGGTCTACCACGCCCTGCGCGGCGTAAGCCTGACCGTTCGTCGCGGCGAGTTCATCGCCATCATGGGCCCCTCCGGCTCGGGCAAGTCGACGCTGCTCCACCTCATCGGTTGCCTGGACACCCCCACCTCCGGCGAGTACGTGCTGGCCGGAAGCCCCGTCCACACCCTGGCCCCGGACCAGTTGGCCGAACTCCGCAACAAGGAGATCGGCTTCGTGTTCCAGACCTTCTTCCTCCTGCCCAGAGCCAACGCGGTGGAGAACGTGGAGCTTCCACTCATCTACGCCAAGATCCCGCCGGCCCAGCGCCACCACATGGCCATGGAGGCCTTGGAGTTCCTCGGCCTCCAAACCCACGCCTCGCACCGCCCCAACCAGCTCTCGGGCGGACAGCGCCAGCAGATTGCCATCGCCAGGGCGCTCGTGAACAAGCCCTCGCTCATCCTGGCCGACGAGCCGACGGGAAACCTCGACAGCAAGACCAGCGAGAACATCATGGGGCTCCTGGTGCGACTCAATCAGATGGGCAACACGCTGATCCTGGTCACCCACGAGCCCGACATCGCCGCCTACGCACCGAGGCAGGTGCGCATCCGGGACGGCCTCATCGTCAGCGACGAGCTCGTGGGCACATCCGGGAAGGGAGGCGCCTCATGAGCGCCGCCACGCGGAAGGAGCAGCTCTTCGGCTTCTGGGGCTCGGTGGCGGAGCTCTTCCGGATCGCGCTGCGCGCCATCATGGGCAGCAAGATGCGCTCCTTCCTCACCACCCTGGGCATCATCATCGGCGTCCTCGCGGTGGTGGCCGTCGTCTCCATTCTGCAGGGCGTCTTCCAGTCCTTCCTGGGCCAGTTCGAGGCCCTGGGGGCCAACACCCTCTTCATCCGCCCCAACTACGAAATGTTCAGCGACCGCCGCGAAGGGGTGCGAAGGCTCAAGCTCACCTACAACGACGCCCAGGCCGTGGCCCAGCAGGTGCCGGACGTCCGCGCCATCGCCCCCATGCTGTTCCGGTCCGACTCCATCGCCTTTCGGAGCCGGCATGACACCACGACCGTCGTGGGCACCACCGAGGCCTACGGCCCCATCAGCGACCTGAACATGGAGACGGGGCGCTTCCTCGGCCCCATGGACGTGGATTCTCGCAGGAAGGTCTGCGTCATCGGCCACGACATCCTCGACAAGCTCGCCCTGCCCGACCAGTGCGTGGGCACCGAAATCCAGATCGGGAGGGATACGTACACCGTGATCGGCGTGGTGGAGAAGCTGGGCGGCGCCTTCGGAGAAAGCGACGACGACCGGATCTACGTCCCTCTCACGACGGCCATCCAGCAGTACGGGAACGACGCCGCCAACCAGCTCATCCTCCTCGTCCAGGTTCGGGACGCCGCCCACATGGACTCGGCGGTCGAACGCATCTCCAACGTGCTGCGCCGCCAGCACGGCCTGAAGTTCGGACAGACGGACGACTTCCGCACCTTCACGCAGGAGGAGGTGCTCAAGCAGATCAAAACCTTCACCAACGTCTCCACCCTCATCGTGGCGGCCATCGTCGGGATCACGCTGGTGGTGGGCGGCATCGGCATCATGAACATCATGCTCGTCTCCGTCACGGAGCGGACTCGCGAGATTGGCATCCGGATGGCTGTGGGCGCCAAGCGCATCCACGTGCTCTACCAGTTCCTCATCGAATCGGTCACCCTATCGACCCTGGGAGGGGTCATCGGCCTCGGCGCGGGGTGGGGCGTCTCCCTGCTCACCGTCTGGATCCTCAGGAAGACCGTCTCCCCGACCTTCCCCTCCGCCTACGTGCCCTTGTGGGTGATCCTGCTGAGCCTGGGATTCGCCGCCCTCACGGGGGCCGTATTCGGCGTCTACCCGGCCGTCAAGGCCTCGCGGCTGGATCCCATCGAGGCCCTGCGTTACGAATAGGGCGTTGATTCCATTCCGGCGCGACGGACACTCGCCTTGCCTGGCGCGCCCTGGGGGGATGCATACACCGTCATCAGAGCCGCCGGTCGGTCGGCGGTTTGTTGCGCCGTTCGCTTCCATTGGATTATGGTGGGACTTCCAGCCAGGTGGAACGGGGGGCTGGTACCAGGTCCAAGAAGGAGGACGTGCTTGTCCGATGTCCTGATCGTGGACGATGACGACCTGATCGCCAGGATGTTCTCGGACTGGCTCAACGCGGCCGGGTTCCGCACGACCAGGGCCTCGACCGGCACCGATGCCCTCGACCTCGTGAGCCGGTCCCGGCCGGACCTGATCCTTCTGGACCTGAATCTTCCCGACATCGGCGGCTTGGCGGTGTGTCGGATCCTCAAGGATCACGAGCGGACGCACCGCATCCCCGTGGTGGTGATCACCGCCTCGGACCGGCCGGAGGACAGGAGCCACGCCCTCGATCTGGGCGTGGAGGACTTCGTCAACAAACCGGTGAACGCCAAGGAGCTCTTGGCCCGCGTTCAGGCGCTCATCCGCAGCAGCGAGCTCAGCGACCGTCTCTTGCAGGCCTACACCCACATGGACGAACTGGGGGAGTTCGCGGACCAGTACGCTCACGAGATCGCGGCCGACCTGAAACCGGCGGAGGTGGCCTGGCACGTGGCCAGCCAGCTCCTGGGGGCACACCCCGGGGACTCTCACCGCCCCGGCTTCGTCTGGGGCGGCGCCTCCTCCAAGGGAAGAGTCCGCGGCCTAGGCTTCTGGCACCTCGACGGCACCATCGCCAGCAGTTCCACCGCGAGCTCCTGGCAGGAGGTCGACGGAGCCCTCTCCCCCTTCAGGACGGAGGAGGGGCAGTACCTGTCCAACGACCCGGTTCCCGGGGGTCTCCGGAGCTTGCTCGGTGCCCCTCCCGAGTTTCCCCTCGCCAACTTCGCCGCCGTCCAGGTCGGGAACGACCTGGTGCTGGCCGCCGATTACCGGCGGCAGGTGACTCCCTACGAGTTTCCGCTTCTGCGGAGCAGCCTCCGCTATTGGGCCGTTTTCCAGCGCCTCTGGCGCGAGATGCGGCGGACGGAGGGGGCCTTCGTGTTTCTCATGGAGGCTCTGGCCCTCGCCGCGGAGTTCCAGGACGACGGAGTGGCCAGCCACATCCGGAGGGTGAACGCCTACGCCAAGAGCCTGGCCCAGAGCGTGGGAGGCGATCCCAGGTTCATCCGGCGCATCGCCGTCTGCGCCCAGATGCACGACGTGGGCAAGATCACCATGCCCGCCTCCATCCTCCAGAAGCCCGGCCTCCTCTCGCCGAACGAGTGGGACGTCATGAAGCGCCACACGGTCAACGGGGCGCGCATCCTGCAGGGCCCACCCGAATTGGAAATGGCGGCCCGCATCGCGCGGTCCCACCACGAAAACTACGACGGGACAGGGTATCCCGATGGGACCGCGGGCGACGAGATTCCGCTGGAGGCGAGGATCGTCAAGGTCGTGGACATCTACGACGCCCTCCGAACGCGCCGCTCCTACAAGCCAAGCTATACTCACGAGGCCGCCGTCAAGGTCCTCCGCCTCGGAGACGACCGGGTGATCCCTTCGCACCTGGACCCAGTGCTCCTGGAGGCATTCCTGGACCGCCAGGCGCACTTCCAGGAAATCTACGAGAGGGAGCCGGTGCACCCGGCGGCCGCCGGGTGAGTGGGCGGCCCCTCGGCTTGAGCTTTTTCCCCGCCGCCGATACAATGACCCGCCTCTGGAGCAGCCCATGAACTCTGACCGCCTACGCGTCCGCTTCGCCCCCTCCCCCACCGGACACCTCCACCTGGGAAACGTGCGCACGGCCCTCTTCAATTGGCTCTACGCCAGGCGCCACGGCGGCACCTTCATCCTCCGCCTGGAGGATACGGACGCTGCGCGCTCCACCCAGGAGAGCGTTCTCTCCGTGCTGGAAGACCTGCGCTGGATGGGGCTGGATTGGGACGAAGGGCCCGAGGTGGGAGGGGAGTTCGGCCCCTACCGCCAAACCGAACGATACGGGCTCTATACCGCCCACCTGAACCGGCTTCTGGAGGCGGGGAAGGCCTATCCCTGCTTCTGCTCCCAGGAGGAGCTGGACCGGGGCCGCGCGGAGGCCAGGGCCGCCGGGCGAACCTACATCTACCCGGGCACCTGCCGCCACCTCACCCCCGAGCAGAGGGAGGCCAGGCGCCGCCAAGGGATACGGCCGGCGGTGCGGCTCCACGTGAGGCCCCAGACCGTCTCCTTCACCGACATGGTCAGGGGCCCCGTCTCCATCCACAGCCAGACCTTCGGCGACTGGATCCTCAGCCGGCCGGACGGATCGCCCACCTACAACTTCGCCGTGGTGATCGACGACGCGCTCATGGCCGTGACGCACGTCATCCGCGGCGAGGACCACCTCTCCAACACCCCCAAGCAGGTGGTGCTCTACGAGGCCTTGGGGCTCCCCATCCCGCGCTTCGCCCACCTTTCCATGATCCTGGGCCCGGACGGCGGCAAGCTCAGCAAGCGCCACGGGGACGTCTCCCTGGACGCCTTCCGCGCCAGGGGATACCTGCCCGAGGCCATGGTCAACGGGCTGGCCCTGCTGGGGTGGTCCGACTCGGAGGGGCAGGAGATTCTCACCCGTGAGGAGCTCGTTCAGCGATTCGACCTGGAGAGGATCAACAAGTCCGCGGCCGTTTTCGACGAGGGCAAGCTCAGGCACCTCAACGCCGCCCACCTCAAGGCTTACTCGGACGAGCAGGTGGAGGTCATGATCAGGCCCCACCTCGTCAACGCCGGGCGTCTGCCCGCCGGCCCCCTCGCGCCCGAGGTTCAGAGTTGGGCCGTCTCCCTGGCCGGCCTCCTGCGCCAGCGCATCGACCTGCTCACGGAGGCGGTGCCCGCCAGCGATCCGGTCTTTCTCTTCGATCCATCCACCATGGACGAGGCGGCCCGCGCCGGGCTGGCCGAGCCGGACGCCCTCAGAGTCATGGAAGCCTTCGCCGAGGAGGCCGGACGGACGGACCTTTCCGTTCCCGGCGCCTACCGGGAGCTTGCGATGGGCCTCAAGGAGCGGCTGAAGGTCAAGGGCAAGGCGCTCTTCCATCCCATTCGGCTGGGCGTCACGGCCGCCGACTCGGGGCCCGACCTGGAGCGGCTGGTGCCCATCCTGGCCTCCGGCAGCCGGCTGCCGCTCCCCGCGCCCGTCCTGGGCCCCGCCGAACGGACGCGGCGGGTGCTCGATTTTCTGAAATCCCAAGCGGGGTAGCCGGCCTCCCTCGGTGATCGGGGGAGAAGGCGCGGAGTGCGCCGCGAGATGCCCTCTGCTTCTCCCGGTGTCCCGGCCTCCCGAAGAGTTCAGAAGGACCGCGGTTCAAGCGGACTCATTTCGTCGGGCCGGAGATCCCGCTCCATGTTGAGCGCGTCACTGCCGTCGGAGTAGTAGCGCGGATACCTCCCCACCACAACGAACCCGTGCTTCTCGTAGAGCCGGATCGCCGCCGTGTTGTCTGCGCGGACCTCCAGGTGAATCCACTCCGCCTCCTCCCTCCGGGCATTGCGAAGTACGTGCAAGAGGAGGGCTTCGCCCATCCCGAGTCCCCTGCGCTCTGGATGGACGGCGATGTTGACCAGGTGGGCGCGCTCGTAGATGACCCAGAGGAAGGCATACCCTGCCACCCTGCCGCCGTCGTCCGCCACGAAGGCCCTGCAGAATGGATTCTGGCTGAACTCGAAGGCCAGGGCCTCGAAGGGCCACGGGACCCGAAAGGTAGCGGCCTCGATGGCCGAGACGGCGGGCAGATCCTCCTCCCTCATGGGGCGGATCGTCCTCAGCTCATGGGCCTCCACTACCATCGGACCCCTTTCCTCAAATTCCGCGATGGAAACGCGGGTGCCTCCGGCTACCGCTCGGGTTCACCGGGGAAAGGCGTTGTCTCCTGGACGG
>JBMFSH010000068.1:0-8148 GCA_049967655.1 Acidobacteriota bacterium | reverse complement strand
CCCCACCCTTGGCGCCCTCTCGCCCTTGGCTCGAGGGCGCCCCAATCCCTTGATAGGTGATAAGGGCCTCTTCTTCAGCTTGTTCCGCCCGTTTTCCATGCTCTTTCCCCCGTTCCATCGCGGGATTGGGGCACGAGCTCGGGCTTGCGCGCGGAGAAGAGGATCCGCCTGAAGCCGTAGAAGACGGGGGTCCCGGGCCAGATCTCGTGCAGCCGGGAGCGATAGGCCGCCAGGAAGGCCTCCCGGTTGGAGGGCTGGAGCCTCTCGAAGTAGGGGAGGAGGGTCGTGCCCGAGGTCCATTCGGCCACGGCGTCGCTGTCGGGAAGGAGGTGGGGATAGACCTTCTCGAAGACCACGAGGTCGGTCCCGCCACAGCCGTGAAGCAGCTCGGCGTACTCGGAAAGCGACAGGACGGGGGGGTGCCGGGTGAAACCGCCGAGGGCCGTGCGGAAGGGCTCGCGGCCGGCGATCTCCAGGATCGCCTGGTGGGCCGGGTGTCCGTTGTTGGAGGGCAACTGCACGAGGAGTTGTCCACCGGGGGCGAGTAGGGCGAAGAGGCGGGGGATCAGAGCCGGATGATCCTCCACCCAGTGGATGGCGGCGTTGGAGAAGACGAGGTCGTAGCGGCCGGCGGCCTCCTCCACGCGCCCGAGCTCGAAGCGCAGACCGGGCCGGGCCAGGGCGCGGGCGCGCTCGAGCATGGCGGGCGAGCTGTCGAGCCCCGTGACGTCGGAGGCTGGGAGGGCCGCGGAGAGGCGGGCCGTCAGCTCGCCGGTGCCGCAGCCCAGGTCCAGCACGCTCAGGTTCGGCCGGACCGCGAGGAGGGCGAGCAGGTCTTCGAAGGGCGCGAAGCGCTCACGCTTGAAGCGGAGGTACTGGTCGGGGTCCCACGGCATCGGTGCTCCTTCCCAGGGGGTCAGTGCGAGAGAATCCAGGCCGCGACGTCGCCCACGACTTCCTGGTCCACGTGGCCCGGAACGGCGTAATCCTTCGGGCCGCTCTGGCCTTCTCCGGCGATGAAGAGATGGTTGAGCTTGGGGTAGAGCTTGAAGGTAACCACGCTCCTGCCCGACAGCGCCGTTTGAAAGGCATCCATCTCCTTGGGGAGGGCCTGGTAGTCCCGCCCTCCCTGGAGGAAGAACATGGGGATGGAGAGCTTTCGGGCGGCGGCGAGCGGGTCGTAGGCGTCGAGATCCCGCCAGTACCCGACGGGCACCCCCATGATCGTCGTGCCCGGGGGGATGGTCTTGGCCGGCTGCCGCAAAGGGGCGAAGGCCTTCCGGATCTCTTCCAACTTCTTCCGCTGGTCCGCCGGGCTCGCGCCGCTCAAAGAGAGAATGTAGGCGGTCTGACGCAGAAGAGCCTCCTCGCTCTTTTCGGTGCCGGCGGCCAGGAGGATCAGACCCGCGAGCTTGGGATCTCTCTCCGCGATCCTGGGCGCCAGTGCGGCCCCCAGGCTGTGGCCCAGGAGGAAGACCTTGGCGGGGTTGACGCCGGGGGTGCCCCTCAGGAGGGCCGCGGCGGCCAGCGCGTCGTCCACGGTCTCGTCCTTGACCGTGAAGTCCGGGGGGACGGGGTGGAGCAGATCGCCGTGGGCAAAGGTCCGCTTGTCGTAGCGAAGGACGACGATGCCCTGGGAGGCCAGGCCCCAGGCGAGGTCGCGGAAGGGCTTGTTGGGTCCGAGGGTCTCGTCCCTGTCCAGCGGTCCGGAGCCGTGGACCAGCACCACGGCGGGGAAGGGACCCGCGCCCCTGGGCACGCTCAGGGTGGCCGGGAGCGCCCACCGTCCGCTCCCCACGGTCACCTCCCTTTCCACGAAGCTCTCCCGACGGACGTATGCAGCCGGGCCCAGGGGCTTGGGCGCCAGCACCGGCTGGAAGAAGAGGCCCGCCAGCTCGCCCCCCGGCGTGAAGACCACTTTCGCCAGGAGCACCTCGCGATCGAAGACGCAGGTCACGTAGACCGCAGTGCCCGCGGTACCCCGCTCCAGGCGCGTCTCCCCCTGGCTCCTGAAGGCTCCCGCGTCGTCGAGGATGGACCGCCAGGCCGCTCCCAGGCGCTGGGCCGTCACCATGGGCTTGATGCTCGCGTTGAAGCGGGCCTCCACGCCCGAGTAATCGCCCTTGGCCATGAGGTCCACCACCTGCCGGGCCGAAGTCGTCAGTTCGGTCTCCTGCGGCACGGTGGCCGAGGAGGGCCGTCCGATGAGCAGCAACAGAAGGAGCGGGGTCATGGTAAGCGGTAGAGATGGACGCATGGGTTCCCCCTGAATTCGATGCGGCCTCAGCCGGCGTCGAGCTCGGTGCCCGAAATGATTCTCAGGCCCGACCGGCCGCGGTCCGAGATCAGCATGTCCGCGGGATCATCCTGGTAGAAAGGGAAGCCCTCGTCCGTCGGCAGGCGGTGAAGGGCCGAGAAGGAGGAGGCGAACGGGAGGTTGTAGATGGCGGTGGCCGCTCCCTCTGGCCCCTGGGAGTTATCTGGTAGGGCGCTCTCCGGGAAGGCGAGCGCGGAGCGGTAGGTCTCGCGGTAGAAGCCATCCTCCGAAGGGTGGGGCTTCAGAGCCAAGATCGCCATCACTCCCTCTGCCTCCCAAATTCCGCGATGAAAACGCGGGTGCCTTCGGCTCATGGCCCCCAATCCCTGAGTGAGTGTGCCACCCTTTCCCACCGTGTGTGATCTGTCGCGCCTCCCACGGCCATTCCCCTCCTCCATCGCGGGATTGGGGTGCCTTCATGCGCATGCCGCCCATACCACCTTGTGATAGAGTTATAACATAGCCTCAGGGCCCGACAGTACGGAGGACGACGATGCACGTCCAGAGTGGGGAGAAGAGCTTCCTTCCGTCCGGCCTCCCATGGCGCGATGGGTCGGATGGTTCCCATCCGGAATCCGGATGGGAACGGTGGAGCGGGGAGCGGTAGCCCAGCGGTGGACTGTGCGTGGGCTTTTTCCCCTCTCCACGGGGGCTAACGAAAGGGGGGCAGCATCAATGGGGGAAATGCCTCACTCATGAGTTTGCCGACCTTCTTGTCTATCAGCATATTGGCTGAATAAGGGGCGCTGGTGACGAAATATTCGGCACCACTCGGTCGGGGGGATGCTTAGGTTTTTAACATACTTAGCTAGAATTGCAGTGTTATATCCCCCTCGACGTGACGGGTCGCGCCCGGGAGCTTAACGATGTGACGAGACGGTAATCATATTAGCCCTCTCAGTTGGCATGGTGCCACCGGGGCTGTGTCGCGAGGAGGACGAGCGCTTAGAGAGACCAGGGACCGGTCGTACTAGAAATGAGGAAAGGGATTGGATAAGGAGTTGAAGGCGATGCGAAAAATTCTCTTGGGAGGAGCTCTAGGGCTCTGCCTGGCCGCCGTACTCCCCCTTCCACTCTGGGCACAGTGGAGCGGCGGGATAGGGGCGGGCTACGTCTGGCAGAACGCCACGGGAAACGAAGACTCCTTCGTTACCCAGTACGGGGAACGACAGGGCTTCTTTCTCGATGACTTCGACCTGGCCTACACTCCAGCGGGAGGGCAACAGGAGTTTGCCTTGAATGCTTCGGGCTTCGGCGGCGCCGAACCCTCAGCGCAGGCTTCACTCCTTTTTCGTCCCCCGGGCGGCTGGACCTTCACCCTGAACTACGACAAGATGACCTCCTTCTTCAACCTGGCTTCCGGAGATTTCTCCAGGGTTGCCGATCGCTGGACGCTGGAGCACTACCGGGGCGCCGTGATCTACAACGGCTTCAAGGCCGTCAAGCTCACCTTGGGGCTGCGCTACACCAAGCGGGGCGGCTACGTCTTCCAGCCCATTTACGGGCAGCGCGACGCCTTCGGGGCCAGGGACGGCTACGACCAGGACATGAAGGAGGTCTCCTTCAAGGTGGAGACCAAGACCCTGCCGGTCTACCTCTCCTTCGAGCAGTCCTACGCCGAGTACGAGACGAAGGACAGCTGGTCCGCCGCAGCCTACGACGCCCTCTTCGGAACCCGGGGCAGCCACCTCGCCGATCTCTCCACACCCAGGAAGGACAAAACGGACGTGCCCACCAGCCGACTCATCGCGGCCTACCATAACGACTGGGTGGACGTGGCGGGCTCCTTCCTCTACAGCCGGTGGAACATGGACACCACGGGTCAAAGCCTGACCATCTACGACGTCAGCCCCAACGCCGGTCAGTTCCGCTGGCTGGACGAGGCCGTCGGCTCGGCCAACCTGGATACCCGGGCCGCCAATCTGGACGCGGCCTTCCACCTCGGGGCGGGTTGGTCCTTCCGGGTCGCGGGCGACTACAACAACTCGACGCAGGACTCCTATCTGTACGGCCCCCAGGTCCTGAGCCTCGGTCAGCCGGGCGGAGCGTGGCTCAACCTCACGACCCTCCAGAACCAAAACGGCTTCTTCAACACCAAGGACACCACCGGACGCGCCGAGATCGAGAAGGCGGGGTTCGGCTGGTCGGTCTACGGCGGTTACCAGGGAAGCACCCGCGACGTCTCCTGGCGGCGCGAGAAGGACGATACGCCCGTGGACGTCTCCCGCACGGGGAAAGGGTGGTACGTGGGCGGCGTTTGGTCCCGCTCTCCCCTCCTCCGGGTCAATGTGGAGTACGAGCGGGGCACCTTTTCAGAGTATATCTTCAGGACCGATCCGGATTCGGTGGACCGGTTTACCTTCAAGCTGTCCTCCGACCTGGGGAACGGTTGGTCGTTGGGCGCTCGGTACCGGTGGGAGGAAGGTCAGAACCCCTCCACGGTGGCCTACGCCCACCACCACTCCCAGGCGTACGGCGCTAACGTGGGTTGGACCAATCCCAAGGGAACGGGCGGATTCGGCCTGACCGCCGAGAACTTCACGCTCAACAGCCGCACCAACCTCGTTCTGCCGAGCGGCGCCTCCAGCCTCTCCCTGTACAATCTCGATTTGCACACGGTGACCGCCAACGCATACTTCACCGTTGGAAAGGTCCGGATCGATGGTGACCTCACGAATCTGAGGGACACCGGCTTTACCTGGCCCTTCCAGACCTGGGGTGCTGACGTCCGCGCCACCATCGACGGCCCGATGAGAACTCAGTTCAGCCTTTTCTGCCAGTACCACTCCTACAACGAGGATATGCCGTCGCTCAACAACTTCGTAGGAAGGCGGCTAGGCGCGATTGTCCGGTGGAGGTTCTAATGGCGCGCAGACGCTGGATCATAGCGGCATTAAGCATGGGCGTCGCACTGGCCGGTCTCTCGCTGGGCCTGCTGGGCGATGAGCCCCAGACCAAGGCGGGCGGCTATGTGGGGGCCAAGACCTGCGCCACCTGCCACGAGGACGTCGTCACCTCCTTCAAGGCGAGCGGTCACGGCCTGGCCATGGCCGCCCAGTCGAAGGAGCTTTTGGACAAGGCTTGCGAGGCCTGCCACGGCCCCGGCGCCGCGCACGCCAACGATCCCAGCAAAACCAACATCCAAAAAATTCCATCGCCCCAGGCCTGCCTGAGCTGCCACCCCAAGGCCGAGGCGCTCATGGCCCTCAACATTCCGGCGCACGCCCGGAACAACATCCAGTGCCTGGATTGCCACGCGCCGGCCCACACTCCCGCGGCGGCCGAGCCGCTCCTGAAGGCCAAACCCCGCGAGCTGTGCGGCAAGTGCCACGCCACCGAAGCCGCCCAGTTCCTCATGCCCTTCACCCACCGCCAGGGGGAGAAGCCCTTCGAGTGCACGGCCTGCCACACGGTCCACGGCGAGAACAGGACGGGCCGGCTACGCATGGAGCAGAGCGGCGTTTGCATCAAGTGCCACACCGACAAGGCCGGTCCCTTCATCTTCCCGCACCCACCGCGCAACGCGGAGGGGTGCCTGGCGTGCCACTCACCCCACGGCTCGCCCAACCCGAAGATGCTGAACCGATACCGGGTGTCCGACCTCTGCCTGGAGTGCCACACCAACGTGCCCGATTACCCGGCCTGGCACAATCTGAGTCAACCGAGATTCCGGAACTGCACGACCTGCCACTTCGCGGTCCACGGTTCCAACCACGATTCCCTTTTGAGGGACGAATAACGACTGGCCCGGCGCAAGCCATCGAGATAGGAGGTAACACATGAAACGGATGGTCATTGTCCTCTCGGTTCTCGCCCTGGCGGCTTCGCTCGGGATCTTTGCCCAAGCGAAGACGGGCGGCGGGGTCTTCGTCCCCGTGCAGGGTCAGAACGTCATCCAGACTCTCTACAAGATGTACACCCCGGCCCAGCTCGCAGCGGGCGTCTACGTGGGCTCCGAGGTCTGTCTCTCGTGCCACACCCAGGAAGCGGGATGGAGGGACACGCTCCATTCGCACGCCCTGCGCAAGCCCATGGGCATGTACACGCTGCAGCCCGGCAAGGGCGTCCTGGCCAACTACCTCGGCGGGCCCCAGGACGACTTTATGATGGGCCTGGACTTCAACGCCGTAAGCGGAACGCCTTTCGACAGCCTGAAGCCCAACGCGCCTATCCTTTCCTACCGCGCCTCCGATGACACCTATTGGATTCAGCTGGGTCCCAACGGCATCAAGCTCCAGGTGGTCGCCACCTGGGCTGGGCAGAGCGTGGGCAACGGCCAGCGCTACATGGTCCGCATCCCGGTTACTGACAGGCCCAACGGCTACAGCGCGTCCATCTACTTCGCGCCCTTCGCCTGGAGCGGCACCGGCTATACGAGCAACGCCAGCAGCTGGTACACCGGCAACGTGCCGAACTTCAGCCCAGGCATCGCCAGCTCCGCCTTGGTCCCCCTGCAGAGCCAGAACTACATGGCCACCTGCTCGGGCTGTCACATCACCGGCATCCAGGCCGTGGGCCAGACCCCCGCGGGAGAGAAGGTCGTCACGCCGTACACGGCCGTCCTGGTGCCCAAGAACAGCCCCGACTACCCCGACCTCACGGGCAACGGCACTCCCTCCCTGGCCAACATCGGCTGCGAGGACTGCCACGGCCCGGGTTCGGCCCACGTGGCCAGCAACGGCGATCCCAGCAAGATCCTCAACCCGAGCGACATCAGCAATAACCAGCAGCGCTCCGAGGTCTGCCTGCAGTGCCACGTCCAGGTGGCCTCGGCTCCCAACAAGACCTGGGGCTTCCCCTACGACGAGACCGACAACAAGCCCTTCATCATCTCCAACCCGCCCGATCCCCTGAGCCAATACCAGGTCTTCACCGGCCAGAAGTGGCCCGATGGGGTGCATTACATCGACGACCGCGTGGACGATTTCATGAGCAGCGCCCACTACCAGGGCGCCCACGGCATCGCCTGCAACGACTGCCACGACCCCCACGAGGTGACGGCGAACGATAATCAGGTGCGTACTACCGTTACCCACGGCGGTAACACCGTGGTCAACACCAACGTGGACGACGACAGCTTCTGCTTGGCTTGCCACAACGGCCAATATTTTGGTGGCTTCCCCGTGAGCGAGGTGATCAAGTGGAAGAAGCCCGGGTTTGAAGCTCCCATCCCGAACGATATCCGGGCTGCCATCGAGGCCCACACGCACCACCCCTACGGTGCGGCCAACCCCGACGGTTCACCGCGCATCCTCGGAGAGTCCCGCTGTGTGACGTGCCACATGGCCCCGACGGCCGGACACGGCGACGTGAGCGGCTTCTCGCACACCTTCATCCCGGCGGCTCCGCAGGACACCATCACCTACCAGAACGTGACGGGACTACACTACGGTGGCTCGGGCAATGTGAACGCGTGCGCCTCCTCCTGCCACCGGAACCAAGTGCGCATCTGGACCGACGTGCCCATCGACAACAGCTCGCCCAACAACAAGTTCGGCGTCGGCTACATGAACGGTGCCGCGGTGAGCCTGGCCCGGCACCTTGTGACCTACTTCGGCCCGGGCGGCCTCTGGTGGAACACCACACCCTCTTCCTCCTCCAGCTCGAAGAGCCAGGGCAAGTAAGCCGAGAGCCGCTGTAACGAGTACCCGAGGGGGGCCGAAAGGTCCCCCTCATTTCTTGGTGTGCCGGGCATGTTCAGCAGCTTGGGGGTGGAAGTCGCCTACCCAACCCGATGGAGGTGAAGGGTTAGCGCAAGGGCGCAAAGCGACAATCTGGCGGTAGTGCGCGGAAGGCGGCTGGACTTACCCCGGGAGGCCTGCGCCGTGTCC
>JBMFSH010000067.1:0-8766 GCA_049967655.1 Acidobacteriota bacterium | reverse complement strand
CCTTTCCCACCGTGCGTGATCTGTCGCGCCTTCCACGGCTATTCCCCTCCTCCATCGCGGGATTGGGGCCTTCCGCACGGCTTGACAGCCTCGATGGAGGGCCTTATCTTACATTCAACTGGTCAGACCTCTTACCAGTTGGGCCAGGGAGGTTGGAATGAGACCCGTTCGAGAACCCTATCGGCCCGCCGCCTATGCCGAGCAGGCGCTGATCGGCGCGATTCTGGATGGCACCTACGCCGCGGGTTCGGCGCTCCCCGCCGAACGGGAGCTGGCCCTCAAGTTGGGCGTGACGCGCCCGACGCTGCGCGAGGTGCTGGGACGCCTGGAGCGGGATGGCTGGCTGGTCATCCGACACGGGCGGCCCACGCTGGTGAACGATATCTGGCGGCACGGAGGCCTCGGCGTGATCAGCGGCGTCGTGCGCGGCGCCCACGCCCTCCCGCCGGCCTTCGTGGACAACCTCCTGGACCTCAGGCTCCACATCGCGCCTTACTACGCCCGCCTGGCCGTGGAGCGCTCGGCCGAGGAGGTCTCCGCCCTCCTCGCGGAGCGCGGCGCCCTCTCCCATGATCCGCGGGCCTTCGCGGCCTACGACTGGCGCCTCCACTACCGTCTCACGGTCCTCTCCGGGAACCCCATCGTGACCCTGATCCTCAACGGCTTCGAGGGCTTTTACGAGCGCATGGCCAGGCTCTACTTTCGGCTGCCTCGCGCCAAGGAGGCTTCGCGCGACTTCTACGAGGGTCTCTCCCGGGCGGCGAGCCGCGCCGACGGGGCCGCGGCCGAGAGGGTGACGCGCAAGGCGATGGAGGCCAGCATCGCCCTCTGGCGGGAGGCGAGCGCCAGGTGGCGCGAGGCGCCCAAGAAGGCGGATCGGGCGTCTCGGCCGTCGCCGGGAGGTGCGGCGTGAGGCGCTGGAACGGCTGGGGCGACGACGGCGTGATCTTCCCTCTGGAAGAAGCGGGCAGGAGCTTTCTGGAGTCGGTCCTTGGCCCCGGGACGGTGCCGCACGACGCGACCCTCGAGGAAATCCTGTCCCGCGTCCCGTCATCCCGCCTTCCCGCCAGGAGGCTCGTGCTCGCGCAGGCGGAGGAGCGGCTTCGCCACGCCCGGGGCCAGAGTTTTCCCGATTGGGTGGCCCTCCGGAGCGGCCGCATTTCGGCCTTCCCGGACGGGGTGGCCCACCCGGCGACGGAGGAGGAGGTCCGGGAGCTGGTCGCCCTCTGCGCACGGGAGGGGATTCGCCTGATCCCTTACGGGGGCGGTACGAGCGTGGTCGGTCACGTGAATCCTCCCGTGGAGGGCGGGCCCGTCCTGACGGTGGCCATGAACCGGATGCGGAGCCTCACGGCCCTCGACGAGACCAGTCGGCTGGCGACCTTCCAGGCGGGAGTCCAGGGACCGGATCTGGAGGCCCAGCTCCGGGCCCGAGGCCTCACCCTCGGCCACTATCCGCAGTCCTTCGAGTACTCCACGCTGGGCGGATGGATCGCCACGCGCTCCTCCGGACAGCAGGCGCTGGGATTCGGCCGCATCGAGCAGCTCTTCGCCGGCGGGCGGATGGAGGCGCCGGCGGGACTGCTGGAGATCCCGTCTTTCCCGGCCTCCGCGGCGGGGCCCGACCTCCGGGAGCTGGTGCTGGGCTCCGAGGGGAGGCTCGGTGTGCTCACGCGCGCCACCGTCCGCGTCCGCCCCTTGCCCGAGCGCGAGGAGTTCTTCGGCCTCTTCTTCCCCTCCTGGGAGGGGGCCTTCGAGGCCGCCCGGGAGATGGCGCAGGCGGGTGTGCGCCTCTCCATGCTGAGGCTCCAGGACGAGCCGGAGACGCGGATCTCGCTCTTGCTGGGCGGCTCGCCGAGGGTGGCGGCTCTGCTGGAACGGTACCTGAACCTCCGCGGAGCCGGGAGGGAGAAGTGCCTGGCGATCCTCGGCTGCACGGGCACGGCGCGTCAGTGCCGCGAGGGGCGGCGCGAGGCCCTGCGCCTATCTCGCCGCCGCGGGGGCCTCTGGGTGGGCCGTCCGGCGGGGACGGCCTGGCTGAGGAACCGGTTCCTCTCTCCCTACCTCCGCAACACGCTGTGGGAGAAAGGCTACGCCGTGGACACGATGGAGACCGCCCTGCCCTGGTCCCGCCTGCCGGGCGCGCTGCAGGCCATCCGCGCCGGGCTGGAGCGGGCGCTGGAGGGCGAGGGCGAGCGGACCTTCGCCGCAGCGCACCTCTCGCGCGTCTATCCCGACGGGGCGAGCCTCTACGTCACCTGTCTCTTCCGCGCGGCCGGGGATCCCGACAGGACCTTGGAGCGGTGGCGCCTCCTCAAGCGGACGGTGAGCCTCGCCATCACCGAGAACGGAGGGACCATCAGCCACCAGCACGGCGTGGGTCTGGACCACGCCCCCTACCTGAAGGCGGAGAAGGGGGCCCTGGGGCTGGCCGCCCTGGCGGGCGCCTTCCGGGCCCTGGACCCGGCGGGGATCATGAACCCGGGCAAGCTGTTGCCGGAGTGCTGAAACAGCACGAGGAGCGCACCATGTTCACGGCGGAAAAGCGCGAGGAAACCTGGCAGGAGTTGGAGGGGCCCTGGGACCTGCTCGTCGTCGGCGGCGGCATTACCGGAGCGGCGGTCCTGCGGGAGGCCGGCCGGGCGGGCCTGAGGGGCCTGCTCGTGGAGGCCCGCGACTTCGCCTGGGGGGCCTCCAGCCGCTCCTCCAAGCTGGTCCACGGCGGGCTGAGGTACCTCGCCCAGGGCGATCTGAAGCTGACCTACGAGGCGGTGCGGGAGCGCGAGCGCCTCCTGAACGAGGCTCCCGGCCTGGTGGAGCGGCTCAACTTCCTCGCCCCCCACTACCGCAAGAACCATCCCGGCCGGGCCATGATGGGCATCGGCCTCTCCCTCTACGATCTCATGGCGGGCGCCTGGAACCACCGCTACTTCGGGGCCGGATTCTTCCGGACCCTGGCACCGAACCTCAGACCGTCCGAACTCCTGGGAGGGTACTGGTTCAAGGACGCGGAGACGGACGATGCGCGGATGGTGCTGAGGCTCGTCCTTGAGGCCGTGGCCGAGGGCCAGCGGGCGCTCAACTACGCCCGGTGCGTGGGGCTCATCAAGGAGGGCGGCGAGGTCCGCGGCGCCCTGGTGCGGGATGGGCTCACCGGCCGGACGGCGCGCGTGTCGGCGCGCGTCGTGGTGAACGCCACGGGCGCCGAGGCCGACGGCCTCCGCCGCGAGGTGGGCGCGATGAAGCGGCTGCGGCCCCTGCGAGGAAGCCACCTCCTCTTCCCCGCGTGGAGGCTTCCCCTGGCCCAGTCGGTGAGCTTCATGCATCCGCGCGACCGCCGCCCGATCTTCGTCTTTCCCTGGGAGGGCGTGACCCTGGTCGGGACCACGGACGAAGACCACGGCGAGGGCATGGACAGGGACCCCGCCATCAGCTCCGGCGAGGCCCTCTACCTCCTGGAAGGGCTCCGCGGCCAGTTCCCCTCCCTCGACCTCTCCTCCTTCGACGTGCTCGCCACCTTCTCGGGGGTGCGCCCCGTCGTCGGCTCCGGCAAGGCCAAGCCCTCGCAGGAGCGCCGGGACTCGGCGGTGTGGGAGGAGCAGGGGTTGCTCACCGCCACCGGCGGCAAGCTGACGACCTTCCGCCTCATGGCCCTCGACGTGCTCAAGGCGATCCAGCGCCGTCTGCCGGGCTTCAGGGGGGCGAACCGGGCGCTGCCGGCCTTCCAGCCTCCGGTCCCGCACTGGCCGAGGAGCGCGGCCTCGCTGGCGCCGGCTGAACTGCTCCGCCTGGCGGGCCGCTACGGAACGGCCCTTCCCGGAATCCTGGCGGCGGCCGGTCCCCTGGAGCTGGAGCACGTGGCCTGCGCGCCGACCCTGTGGGCGGAGTTGCGGTGGGCGGCCCGCGCGGAGGCTGTGGTCCACCTGGAGGACCTCATGCTCCGGCGCACGCGCCTCGGACTCGTGCTGCCCCGGGGCGGAGCGGAGCACCTCCCCAGGATCGGCGCGATCTGCCGCGCGGAGTTGGGCTGGGGTCAGGCCCGCTGGGAGGAGGAGGAGGAGCGCTACCTGCGGCTCTGGGAAAGCTGCTACAGTCTCCCCGTGGGCTTGGCGGGGAAAGAGGGGTGGACGGGACGCAGGGACGGCGCCGGGGAACCGCTCCCCGCCGCGGGCTGAGGCGGCGCCTGGTTCCCATCCGGGCGGGAACGGTGGAGGGTGGAGCGTGAAGACCCCGGCAGGCGGTGATTTTCCCTGGGCCCCGTCCTTTCCTCTCCGGGCCCTGACGATCATGGACCATTCAGCCGAAGAGGAGGGGAGATGGCGGGAGACCGGATCCTGTCCATAGATGTGGGCACGCAGAGTGCCCGCGCGATGGTGCTCAGCCCAGACGGAGAGATGCTGGCCAAGGCGCGCGTACCCCTGCGCCCATACACTTGCCAGCACCCGGGCTGGGCCGAGGAGGACCCCGACTATTTCTGGCAGTGTCTCGGCGAAGCCTGCCGGAAGCTCTGGGAGAACAAAGGGGTCCGCAAGGATTCGCTGGCCGGCGTGGTTCTCACCACGCAGCGGGCGACGGTCGTGAACGTGGACCGGGTGGGGCGTCCCCTCAGGCCGGCCATCCTCTGGCTCGATCACCGGAGGGCGGAGGAGCGGGGCAGGCTGGGCGGCCCCTGGGGGCTGCTCCTCTCCATCGCCGGGGTGGGGGGAACGGTGGCCTACCTCATGGCCGAGGCCGAGGCCAACTGGATCAGGACCTTCCAGCCCGAGGTCTGGGCCGCGACGCACAAGTACCTCCTCCTGAGCGGTTTTCTCACCCACAGGCTCACGGGCCGCTTCGTCGATTCGGTGGGCTGCCAGGTGGGCTATATCCCCTTCGACTACAAGCGCCTGAAATGGTCGCGCGGATGGGACTGGAAGTGGCGCGCCGTGCCCATGGAGCCCTCCATCCTTCCCGACCTCGTGCCTCCAGGCGGCCCGCTCGGCGAGATCACGCCGGAGGCCTCACGCCACACGGGCGTTCCCGCGGGTCTTCCCGTGGTGGCGGCCGCGGCCGACAAGGCGTGCGAAGTGCTGGGATCGGGCTGCCTCACACCGGAGACGGCCTGCCTCGGCTACGGCACCACGGCCACGATCAACGTCGCGAGTTCCAAGTACGTGGAGGCCATTCCCCTGCTGCCGCCCTACCCCGCAGCCCTTCCGGGCGCCTACAACCTGGAAATAGAGATCTACCGGGGCTATTGGATGGTGAATTGGTTCAAGCAGGAGTTCGGGGACTTCGAGCGCCGCATGGCTCCCCAGCGGGGCGTGGAGCCTGAGGTTCTCTTCGACGAGCTGGTGCGCGCCGTGCCGCCCGGCTCCGAGGGTCTCATACTCCAGCCCTACTGGTCGCCGGGCCTGAAGGTACCGGGGCCGGAGGCCAGGGGAGCCATCATCGGCTTCTCGGACGTCCACACCCGCGCCCACCTCTACCGGGCCATCCTGGAGGGGCTCGCTTACGCCCTACGCAACGGGAAGGAGCGCATCGAGCGCCGGAGCGGCGTGGCCATCCGCGAGCTGCGCATCTGCGGCGGCGGCTCCCAGAGCGACGAGGCGATGCAGCTCACGGCGAGCATCTTCGGCCTCCCCGCCAGCCGGCCCCACCTCTACGAAACCTCGGCGCTGGGGGCGGCCGTGGACGGCGCCGTGGGGCTCGGTCTCCACCCCGACTTCCCCTCCGCCATCAGGGCCATGGCGCGCCCGGGCCGGACCTTCGAGCCCGACCCCCGTACGCGGGAGATCTACGACGGCCTCTACGAGAAGGTCTACCGGAAGATGTACCGCCGATTGAAGCCGCTCTACGACTTTATCCGGGAGATCACGGGCAAGGAAAGGCGCCCAGCATGGGACGCTGGGCCCTAGAGGCGGGAGCGGCCGGCCCCCGCGTGGAATCGGCCGCCCTGCCGGCTCCGGCCCCAGACCGAGGACCGCACCTCCTCTACCTTCTCCGCGAACTCCGCGGCTCGGTGGGGAAAGCGGCCTTTCGGGTCGCGTCCCTTCCCCTCCGTTCCTCACTCCTCTCCCAGACGTTCGAAGAGCCTGACGAGGGACTCAATGCCGCCGTGGAAGTTTTCGATGAGGAACTTCTCGTTGGGACCGTGGGCGGCGCAGTCGGGCAGGCCGAAGCCCATGAGGAGCGTGGGGGCCTTCAGGTGCTTCTGGAAGCTGGCCACGATGGGGATGGAGCCGCCGCTTCGGATGAAGACCGTCTCCTTCCCGTAGACGTCGGCCATGGCCGACGCCGCCATCTGCACGAAGCGGTTGTCCGTGTTCACCACCACCGCGTCCCCCGCGCCGAGCTGCTTGACCGAGAGCCGGATGCCCTTGGGGCAGAGCGACATCACGGTGTCGGAGAAGAGCTTGAAGATGGCGTTGGGCTCCTGATCGGGCACGAGCCGCATGGAGACCTTGGCCGAGGCACGGGCGGGGATCACGGTCTTGGCGCCCGTGCCCGTGAAGCCCCCGGGCATGCCGTGGACCTCGAGCGTGGGCCGCGCCCAGGTCCGGTAGAGCACGGAGTAGCCCGGTTCCCCCGTGAGGGCCGTGGAGCCGACCTCGTTCTTGAGGTACTCGGTCTCGTCGAAGGGCAGCGATTCCCACGCCTTCAGCTCTGCCTGGGTGGGCGCCTTTACCTTGTCGTAGAAGCCGGGGATGAGGATGCGACCGTCGTCGTCTTTCAGCCTGGCGATGATCTGGCAGAGGGCGAAGAAGGGGTTGGGAGAGGCCCCGCCGTAGGAGCCCGAGTGCAGGTCCGTGGCCGGTCCTCGGGCCTCGATCTCGGTGTAACAGAGGCCGCGCAGTCCCACGGTGAGGCTCGGCAGCCCGCGCGCAAACATCTCCGTGTCCGAAACCACGACCACGTCACAGGTCAGGCGCTCGGGGTGGTTCCTCACGAAGGCTTCGATCCCCTGGCCGCTGGTCTCCTCCTCCCCCTCGATGATGACGCGCACGTTCACGGGCAGCTTGCCGCCGCCCGTCTTCAGGAGCGATTCGAGGGCCTTGAGGTGCATGACCATCTGTCCCTTGTCGTCCGTGGAGCCGCGGGCGTAAAGGCTGCCGTCCCGCTCCACGGGCTCGAAGGGGGGGGTGGTCCACTCCTCAAGCGGATCCGCGGGTTGCACGTCGTAGTGGCCGTAGCAGAGCACCGTGGGCCTGCCCGCCGCGTGGAGCCAGTCGGCGTAGACGAGGGGATGGCCCGCGGTGGGGATGACCTCCACGTGCTCCATGCCGCTGCGCCGAAGGTTGTCGGCGACCCACTTGGCCGCCCGCTCGATGTCGCTCTTATGCTCGGGCAGGGTGCTCACGCTCGGGATGCGGAGCAGCTCCTTCAGTTCGTCGAGGAAGCGCGCCCGGTTTTCGTGGGCGAAGGATACGGCTGGGGATATGGTCGTCATGGGGCCCTCCAGAGGCGCCGTGCTGGGGAAGTGCGGTGCGCCAATCCGCTTGTACCACAAACCGGCTCACCATGCAGGAGGCAACTGGCCCTGATTTTGCGCGGTGGCACGGCGAGGTGACAGCGCTCGTACCGTAGGCTGGAAACTCCCACTGGTGAGCCTTCCAAGTACAACTCCAAGGACTTTCAATTCTTTCCTCATTCGCTGAAACGCTGTGCAGGTGGCGCCATACTCTTGTATTTCCGGTGGTTTGACGAAAATCCACAGGGTTCTTCACAGCCTTTTGCACCGGAACGGTGGAAAAGCGGCCCGTGGCCAGGAGTCCACCCACCGGATTTTTCGCGGGACCACGATGCTGCCCCGTCGAAGGGCGCCGACGCGGCCAGGGCGGGGCGGCGCTCCTTGATGGCAAGGACGGGAAGGGGGAGTAACGGGTCGGCGGGCGACTCAGGGACCCTTGGGAGCCTCTTCGCGCTCGGACGGCGGAGCGGGGGAGCTGGCGTTGAACTCGGCGTGGAGCTGCTTGACCGAGACCCAGCGGAGCCGGCCGTCGGCCAGCATCTTCACCTGGTAGGCGGGTCGGTGGTGTCCATCCGGAAAAAGGTGGCTCGACGTGTAGCCCACCAGCACGGCGGACTGGCCGCCGGTCCTCGCATCGCGCAGGTAAATGCCGATGGGCCAGGGATGGAGGCGGTCCCAGTAATGGAAGACCAGGATCGCCGCGAAGACCACGAAGAGCAGGCCCAACAGGGCAATCTGCCTTCGGCGCGAGGCGTCCGCGGGAGGTAGGCTAACCTGCTTCACCTCGACGGCGGGGGGGGCCACGTGGTTCAGGCCGAGCCGCTTGTTGTACTCCCTGCGGATCTCGGGATTGAGCAACACCTGCTCGGCCTTGCGCAGGTTGTTGGCCGGCTCTTCCTCATTGATCTCGCTGGTTTGGTGCAGGCGGGTCCTGGTCCGATCGATGCACTCCTGGATTTCCCTCTGGGTCGCGTTCGGCGTGGCCCCGATGAACTCGTATAGGTTCGCCAACCTCTTCTCCTTCGTCTGCCCTTGGCTCAGCCTATGGATACCACGTTCAGCCCATCCGCTCAAGCTCGGCGGGCGGGCACTCCCGGCGTCCGGCCAGCTAACCTGAGCCGAAGCCCGGGACCGCTGTCGCCCATTCGGCATGCCGGCGAGCGGCGCGAGTCCGGAACCGACCGCGTGAGACTCGGATGAGCGCACCGCGATGTGCCCCCAATCCCGCGATGGAACGGGGGAAAGAGCATGGAAAGCAGGCGGAGCAAGCCATTGAAGAAGAGGCCCTTGTCACCTATCAAGGGATTGGGGCACCC
>JBMFSH010000066.1:0-9037 GCA_049967655.1 Acidobacteriota bacterium | reverse complement strand
GGCGCGGACCTGGAGGAGCTTGAGCGTCTGGGCCAGGCGCTCCAGCTCGGCGTCGGCCGAGGGCCCCGCCGCGCCGCTGCCAGCGCCCCCGGCCTGGCCGCCGATCGCGACGAGGGGCAGCGCGTCCGCGGGGCTCTTGGTCTCGGCGCTGCTGATGGCCACGGGCTGTCTCAGCGCGCGCACCTGCTCGCGCCTCCGGTGGGTGGCCAGGTTGCTGATGAGGAGCAGGAGGAGGACCCCGGCACCGGCCACTCCCCAAAGGATGAGCTTGCGTTTTTTTTCGGGGTCCATCGTGGGCGGCTGGACGGGGACCACAGGCTGGGCCGTCGCCGCCGCCGGGCTCTCCTGGCTTCCGGGGCCGGGCTCGCTCATCGCGGCCTCCCCTTCCGCGTGATGGTCACCTCCTCCTTGCGGAGCTTCAGCACGAAGCGCTGGCCGGGTTCGAGGAGCTTCTGCACGCGGTAGAAATCCCCGTCCGTCACGTTGAAGTTCACCAGCTCCCGGACCCACCGAAAGAAGGGGAAGTGCCCCTGCCGGGTCTCCAGGAAGAGCGTGGGCTTCTCGTCTCCGCGGACCCGGAAGTAGGTGAAGCGCTCGTCGTTGAAGACCCCCTCCACCTGGAAGCTCCGGCCCTGTTCGATGGCGTAGTCGAAGAAGGTCCTGCCCGCGTACTGCAGGATCCACTCCTCCCGCGCCCGGCTCACCTCGTCCTGGAGCTTTTTCGCGACCTCGGCATCCAGCTCCTGCTTCTCCTTGGCTTCCTGAGCCTTTCGATCCTGGCCTGGGTCCGGCCGGTAGACGGCGGGGGCCTTCACCTGGAAGACGTCGGTGTAGGCGCCGGAGGCGGCGCTGGAGAGGCGGAAGTTCTCCATTCGGCCGTCGGCCATCAGCACGTGGAGGTTGGTGGAGAGGTCGGCCGCCAGCGGCTTGACCGAGACGTAGCCGGCCTCGCCCTCCAGCGTCCAGCCCTGCAGGTCCCCGCACCAGGCCTTGCTGACGGTGCCCGGCACCTGGATCACCGTGGCGTGGTTCACGAGGGTCTGAACGGGGTAGACGCGCACGACGGCGGGATCGTCCTGCACCGACTCCACGCCGGGGCCGTCAGAGTAAATCCCGCGCCTCTCCTCGGCCGTGGGCTTGGGCGGTGCCTCACCGGCCTGGGGGCCGTCCAGGAGGTGCTTGGGGTCCTTCACCGCGGTGCGGTTCCACTCCTGGATGGTCATGCCGTCGGGCGGACCGGGAATCTCGGATGGGGAGAGCTCTTCGGTCTTGTGTCCCTCCCGCGGGGTCTGAGCAAAGCCGATGAGGCTAACTGCCAGTAGAATCAAGACAAAGGCGAAACTCTTGCGGAGGTGCAGTTGGAACGTGGGCTTGGGGACAAGCATCGGGACCATCCTTTCTGGCCGGCCTGGGCCGGCGGGTGTGGGGATCAGCGGATCGTGGTGTTGATGCGGACTCCGGTGACGAGAAGGCCGAAGGGGTCGTGGAAGGTGCGGGTGGTGTTCTTGAGGGAGAGCAGGGCGTACCAGGCGCGGGACTCGCCCGTGGCGAAGTTGGTGAGGGCGTATTCGACGCGGACCTCCCAGGGATTGGCGCGCAGGATCTGCACGGCCGTGGTCCGGCACTGGAGCACCGTGCCGCTCTCCTTCAGCTTCTTGAGCTCGGGGTCGTTCTGGAAGTGCTGGAGGAGCTGCCGGGCGCAGGCCTCGTCCGTGCAGGCGAAGGCCAGGCCGAGGTCGCGGTTGAGGGTGTGGGGGTCGAAGGAGGCGATCTCGTTGATGTAGTCGGAGGCGAAGACCTTCACCTCCAGCTCGGAGGCCGGGTCGTCCGCCAGGGTCAGGTCCACGGGCTCGGCCCTGCCCGCCTGATCCACCCGGATCACGAGCGGCTTCCAGGCGGCCATCTGGGCCCGGGCGCCGTAGAGGTTGAACACCAGCAAGGCCACGGCGGCGATGAGCACGAGATTCGCGAAGGCCGAGACGCGCAGGGCGAGAATCGACGAGCCGTAGAAGGCCTTGAAGCGCTGGAGCGGTTCGGAGGAGGGCATGCCGTTTTCCTTTCTAAGCTTCCCGCCGGGGAGCGAGGACGCTGCTCGTCGCCTTGCCCGCGCCTCCGCCGGCGGCGGCTCCCGCCGTGGCCCCTACGGGTCCGCCCACGGCGGCGCCCACGGCCAGCCCGCCGACGGCCAGGCCGGTGCCCGCCACCGCGCCCGCCGCGGCCGGCACGAAGCCGCCGGAGGCCAGGACCGTCCCGGCTCCTCCGATCAGACCCCGCGCGATGGGGAAGGAGGCCCCGAAGCCCACGACGAGGAAGAAGAGGTAGCAGTCGGCCAGGAGGGCGGCGTTGGCCTGGGACCAGTCGGTGGTCATGGTCGTGGCCATGAAGGT
Organism: Acidobacteriota bacterium; assembly: GCA_049967655.1. Lineage (GTDB taxonomy): Bacteria > Acidobacteriota > UBA4820 > UBA4820 > DSQY01 > DTPS01. Next base: position 6,650 of record JBMFSH010000066.1, on the reverse strand, counting down.
GTCCACCATGTAGATGAAGGCGTTCAAGACGAGCATCCAGACCTTCACCGTGAGGTAGAAGCGGACCCACCGCATCCAGAGATCGTGCAGGGGCTCGAAGACGAAGCAGGCCAGGAAGAGGGGACCGATGAGGTAGAGGAGCATGGTCGAGAAGAAGGCCCCGACGACGTTCAGGTTGTACATGGCCCAGGCGATGGCGAATAGGACGAGCCCGAGGAGCTGGAAGATGGGGGCGCAGCCCCCGATCTGCAGGAGCGAGAAGGTGAGGCTCGTAATGTTGGCGAAGGGAGTCATCAGGATGTCGAGGATCTGGGTGTTGGGATCGGCGTGGCCGAAGAGCGTGACCACCTGCGCGAGGCCGTCGTCCACGAAGAAGAAGAGGTGCTGCCAGACGGCGAGGCCCGCGGCGGCGATGAAGAGCCGCAGGAACAGCTCCCAGAAGGACCACGTGTCGAACTTGTTCTTCACCCACACCCACAGAAGGCTCGTGAGGAAGAGGCCGAGGGTGAGCGAGCCCAGGGGGCCCGAGACGGCCGTTCCGAAGGTGCTCACCAGGGCCGAGAGGGCCCCCTGGCCGGCCTGGAAGTTGAAGAGGGCGCTCAGCGGTGTCTGGAGGGGAGTCATCCGGCCGCCTCAGGGCTCAGGTGCAAATAGGGGTGTGGCGCCCTCCCGGAGGGGGGGCCGGGAGGACGCCACGGTGGGAAGGTGGAGAAAGGGGGAATAGGAGGCGAAACGAAAGCGGGCGCGCACCGGTCCTCCCTCCGGCTCAATGCCACGGCGTGGCCGAGTAGGGGTGGCTGCGGAGGTACTGGATGGTGCCCTGGAGGTAGTCGTTCTCCTTCTGCGTGTCCGCGATGCCCTGCTTGGCGAAGGACTCCTCCTGGGCCATCTGCTGGGCCTGCATGGCGGCCATGGCCGCGAGGATCTGGGTGTTCTTGTCCACGCTCTGGGCCGTGTAGAGCGCGCCCATGGCCCCCGCCTGAGCCGTCTGGTGAGGGGTGGCGCTCCCGTCCTGGATCTGGGCCCGAAGCTGAGAGTAGGTGCCGCCCGTCTCGTTGAGGTTGGAGAGGGAGTGGTTGACCTGGGAGACGAGGGCGAAGGTTTCGAGAACCGAGGAGTCGGCGTTCTGGACCATGGTGTTCAGCCGCCCCGCCGCGGCGCTCCAGTCCTCCGGGCTCCGAGGGGCCATGTGGCTAAGGTCCAGGGCCTCGCCGTAGATGCGCCCGTACATCGAGCCCAGGTTGGCGCTGTAGCCCGTGGCCCCCTCCACCATCTTCCGGAAGTCGCTCACGCTGTCGATCTTGGTGAGGGTGCCCGAGTCCACGATGGCGAAGAGCGGGAGCACGGTGTAGAGCGTGGGGTGCTGGAGCGTCTCGGCCACGTGCTGGGCGTACTGGTAGGTCTGCACGAGCTGCTGGTACTGGCGGAGCATGTAGCTGATCTGGCTGACCCACTGGGCCAGGGTCTGGCCCCAGCCCCAGGCGTTGAGGGCGATGTGGGCCACGTCGGTGACGGGGATTTGGGCGGGGGTGGCCAGGGGCACGAAGCCCAGGGCCAGGAGCCCGGCCATCAGCAGAACGCTCGCGATCTTACGAAGCATGCTCCGAACCTCCTTTCTGCAGGTCGTCGGGAAGGCGCCCCTCGGCCAAGGCGTCCACGGCCGCCTGAAGGCTGCCGAGCCTGGCCGTGAGCCGAGCGCGAAGGAGCTTCTCCTCCGGGTCGGTGGTGTAGAGGACGTAGCTGTACGGATCGGCCAGCACCCGCACCTGACGCTTGTAGGGCCCCTTGAAGAAGAGCTCGCTGTACTGGCCCTTCTTCATCCGCACCTGGCCCATGACGTAGTGCTCCCTCGGGTTCAGGCCGAAGGCCTCCTTCGCCTCGATGCCCACCCCTTTCTGCTCCAGCATGAAGAGGAAGGAGGTGTTGGCGAGGATCGCGTCCCGGTGCGGGGATGCGATGAGGTCGTTCGGGTGCTGGGTGATGGTCATGATGGAGCCGTTGTGCTTGCGGACTGTCCGGTAGAGCTCCTTGATCTTGGCCGCCATGGTGTCGTTCATGAGGAACTTCCAGCACTCGTCGAGCACGATGATCTTCTTTCGCTCCTCGTCCTGGCGCTGGAGCCGCTGGAAGATCTTGGTGAAGAGCAGGTAGGTGATGGCGCTGGCCACGTCGGGGTGATCATCGAAGCCGGTCAGCTCGAAGTAGACGAGGTCTGCGCTCTGGAAGGCGTCCCGCTTGTGGCAGAAGAAGGCCGCGTAAGGCCCGCCCGTGATCCAGAGGCGCAGGGGCTTGGCCAGCGAGGGCTCGATCGCCTCCAGGACCCGGTGGTACTCCTTCAGCGTGGGCGGATCGGAGGGATCGTAGCCGTCGAGGACCTGGGTGAGGGCCTCCATCACGTCCACGCGCTCGCCCTGCCCGAGCGTACCCTGGCCGCCCGTGATGAGGTGTTCCATCAGGTGGGCCAGGGTCACGCGTTCGGCCTGATCCGGGGCCTGGGGGAAGGCGAAGGGGTTGAGCTGTAGGTCGGGGTTGGCGAAGTCCACCGAGACCTTCACGGAGGCGGGCACCACCTGCACCAACGGGTCGTAGGAGTTGCCCACGTCCAGGATGTAGACGACCGGGCGGAAGCTCAGGCTGTTGGCCAGGAGGTGGTTCATGAGGAAGCTCTTGCCGGCCCCCGTGGTGCCCGCCACGTAAACATTCCAGGAGGTCGTCCGCTTCGAGAAGGGGTGGTAGCGGAAGAAGCCTCCCTCCGGCGTCTCGAAGACTACCGGCCCCTCCGGGTCCCCCTCGTCGTCCTTGTGGAGCATGGCGAAGTCCGCGAAGTTGGCGTTTAGGATCTTCGCCTGGCGGTAGTTGAGCAGGCGGCGAACGTTCAGGCCGCTGTGGCCGGGCAGGCTGGAGAGGAACGAGGCGAACCGGGCGAAGCGGGACTCCACCAGAAACTTCGCGTTCTTGGCCCGGGCCTCGGTGAGCAGGCGGTGCACCGTTCCCTCCAGGCGGGATCGGTCCCGGTCGTACACCACGCAGAACATCGAAAAGTAGCCCGCGCCCTCCTTGTCGCGCTGAATGGCATCGGTCACTTCGGCCGCGTCGCGCGCCAGGTCGATGGACTTCTGCGCGACGCTCCGCAGCGCCTTCACGTTGGCCAGCGAGTTGCCCCAGTTCTGCTGGATGTTCAAAGAGGTGATGAAGCACTCCGGATCCAGAGCCTCGTAGTGCTGGGTGATCCAGTACTCGGAGAGGTGCTCGTCCGGGCGCGTGCTCCCCAGGCGCGTGAGCGGGTCGAAGAGGGTGGGGTAGCTGACGGCGGGCAGGGTCTCCAGGTTGAGGACGCGCACGAGGGTGTGCGGGCCGGCGGTGCCGTTGTCCTCCCGGCAGAGGTCCTCGCCGCCGTTGGACCAGTTGGCGTCCAGGATCTGCTCCGGGATCGTGTAGTTGGGGTTGTAGGAAAGCTCCCGTCTGGCCTCTTGCTCGAGGGGGTTCAGGAAGTAGTAGAAGAGGCGGAGCAGCTCGTCCTGCGAGAGCGGGCGCACGCGGGCGAAGCCGGCCATGGTGTCGAGGATGCCGTGCCAGGCGGTGTGGAAGCGCTCCAGGCTCGCCCGGAAGCGCTCCCATTGGAAGACCCGCGGGCCGTGCAGCAGGGCGCCCCAGAGGGTGTCCTTGAGCCCGCCCGTCTCCGCCTCCAGGCTGATGAAGACGCGGTTCTCGTACAGGCTGGGGCGCCGGCTCTCCCAGAAGCTCGTCTGACGGGCCCTCAGATACCGGATGATCTCCGGGGCCTCGGGGTCCGTCTGAAGGGCCAGGGGCTCGGCCCGCCGGCGGAGGAAGTGAACGCTGAAGGCCGCGCCGGGGGCGAGGTTCTGAACCAGGGCGTGAAAGTCGTTTCTCGTCGCGTTCAGCTCGTCGTCGGAGGCGAGCTGGCTCTCGCAGGAGAGCACCTCGGCCACCGCGAGGAGGTTGCTGTTGCGCTGGAGGACGTAGGTGTCCCCGCCGTGCGGCACGAAGTCGAGCCACTGGAGGGCGTCGGGCAGGCTCTCGGCCCCGCGGATGTCCCGGATCAGCTTGTCGTGGACCATGCTCGCGTGCTCCGCCGGGCGGCGTCGAGGCAGGGCCGGAAACGCCGGGCCCTGAGGATGATTTCGAGGTAGCGAGGATCCCTGCTCTTGCCGTATTTCATGACCGCGACCATGAGCCCCAGGACGATGGAGCCCGCCAGGAAGCCCTTGAAGGCCACGCCGTAGTAGAAGCCGAAGTAGCAGGCCACGACCTCGGTCGCGTTGTAGCCGGCGATCGTGAACCTCTCGTTCAGGGAACGGTAGACGCGGCGCTCGCAGAGGGCCATGGGCTCGCTCAGTGGACCAGGACGTTGACGAGCGCGGCGGCGCCGATGACGATGGAGGCCCCGATGATGACCTTCCCGAGGCGGCTCCATCCCTCCGAGTGGCCGAACATGATGGCGAGCCCTCCGAGGATGATCCCGATGGTCACGATGTAGGGGGCCAGCGTGTTGAACTCGTCGATGACCTTCTGGGCGGTGGTCTGGAGCGGGTCGCTCTGGGCCTGCGCCGCCAGCGAAACCATGCCCAGCGCGAAGGCCGTGGCGAGGGACCGGCGATTCAATCGGTGCATTCGTCACCTCCCCGGGACAGGTCGACGCCTGCGCTCGCGGGACCTTCCATCCGGCACGCGCGGCCAAGGACCGTCAGGTAGACGTGAAGGGCCCGGATCAGGACCGTCTCCCTCGTCAAGCCGGGCGTTTCCTCCACCAGGTGGTCAACGCGCTGAAGAAGATTCACCGGCGCCATCACGCTCACCATCTGGCGGTACTTGGTCTGGTTGAAGCGATCCTGGTCCTCCGCCTCGTCCAGCAGCTCTTGAAGCGCGCGAACGGTCCACTCCGAAGTCATGCTCTCCTCCTCTCTGGTTTCAGGCGCTCCCGGCTCCGAGCCGGGACGCGACCGAAAGACAACGCTGTCATAAACAGGAGGAGGATACGACCCCTCGTCAAGGGCCGTCAAGCCCCTATTCACGGGCCGTTGAGCCGATTAGGCTACCCTCAAATAGACTAGACTGGAGGCAAATGGGAGGTGGGGGAGGTCACCCATTTTGAGGAAGCCAATGGAGGACTCGATTCTGCTGAACCCTTTTCGAGTAGCCATTGCTGGACTATCATCAGGACATAGAAGGGACCCTTGGTAACCTGACACGAGCAGGACGAGGCAGTCGGCAACGCGGTTCCCATTCAGGGGAGGTGGCTTCCATGGCAGACGATCCGGCGGCGGAGCTAGTTCTTCGGTGGGCCTTCACGGCGGTTCAGTCGGTCGAACCGAGGTTGATAGAGGAGCGCCATATCTTGGCGGCTTTCGCGCTCCTCTCCAACAGCCGTGAGCCCTCCTTGGGCCCGCTGCTCCTTGGCCTCCGGTGGCCGGTGGACTCCTACAGGATGGCCCGAAAGATCGAAAAACTGCCGCTGGAGGACCGCCCCGGCATCATCCACCCCCGCCTGTTGGTCCGTTATGTTCGCGTTCATCGTGATTGCGAAGGCCCAGTGACCGCCGAGGACCTGTTGGAGATGGTCCTGTACCAGGATGAAAGCCCTCTCGTGTCTGAGCTGATTGACTTGAATAGCCGGAAACAGCTGGAGGCGTGGGTCGGGAGGCGCGTAAAGCTGAAGGACGATGGGGCCGATCGGGAGGGAGAGTCGGACGAGACAGCCTTTGCCGGTGACGAGACAGAGGGGCAGCCCGGCCCCGACGAATCCGACCCTCAGATGCAGCTCCCGTTGGTACTTTCCCTGTGGGACTCCTTGAGCAGTGCTCATATCCGCAGATGCAAGGTCGCCAGCCGTTTGCTCGGGGCGGTGCTCGGCCAAGAGGTGGCCGTGGATATGCTGGCCGACGCCTACTTTGGGCAGGCGCTACGATGGGACGCTTCGGCGACGCGAGGGATCTTCACCCTCATAGGGCCTCCGGGAGTTGGGAAGACGCTTCTTGCGGAATCTTTTGCAGCCGCGCTGGCGGAGATCGAATCGAAGCCGGTGGCCTTCAAGCGTTTCGACATGAGTACCTATGCAGGGCGGCAGAACTTCGAGCAGCTCTTTGGAATGGAAACGTTCTGGATGGGCAACCAGCCCGGTACCCTGACGGGCTTCGTGAAGGAAAATCCTTCCGCCGTACTGCTCTTCGACGAAATCGAGAAGGCCCATCCCCAGGTCATCCAGTCCCTTCTTCCAGTCCTGGACAGGGGCAAGGCCGTCGACAAAAAAATGAACGTAACGGTCTCCTTCAGTGGCTGCTGGCTCCTTTTCACGACCAACTTGGGACGGGAGTTGTGGAATACGCCCCAGGGCCTGGGGATTCTTCGAGGCGGGTCCGACTCCAAGGATTTGGCCTGGGATTTGCTCGCCAACGCGCGGCGGCCGGGGAAAGAAGAGGGGGATGCTCCCGCCCTGAGTCCCGAGTTCGTCTCTCGCTTGGCCAAGGGCGGGGCCGTCTTCTTCAGACCATTAGGTACGGAGAGCCTCCAGGCTATCGTGAAGCGGGCCGTCGGTGGGGAGCTCCTGAAGATCTATGGAAGTCACAGGCTCAGGCAGCCGGAGGTAAAGCTCGATCCCTCGGCGTGCCGCCTTTTTCTGCTATCCCAAGGAC
>JBMFSH010000065.1:0-9424 GCA_049967655.1 Acidobacteriota bacterium | reverse complement strand
TCTCCCGTCTAGCCCCCCCCCAAGGCCTTCTCCCATGACCCCCCCCCTCCTCATCATCGGTCTCGACGGCGCAACGTGGGACCTCATTGGCCCGTGGGCGGAGGCGGGCGAGCTGCCGCTCTTCGCGAGGCTCCGCGCGGAGGGCGCGTGGGGCCCCCTGCGCTCGGTGACGCCGAACCTCACCCCGCCGGGGTGGACCACGGCCTTCACGGGCGTGAACCCCGGCAAGCACGGCATCTTCGACTTCTTCACGCTGGAGGCGGGCTCCACCTCCCCCCGCGTGATCTCCAGCGCCGACCGTCGGGCCCCCGCCCTCTGGGAGATTCTGGGCCACGCGGGGCTTCGGTGCGGCGTCGCGAACGTGCCCTGCACCTACCCCGCCGACGAGGTCCCCGGCTTCTTCATCACCGGCATGGGGACGCCCGGCTTCGTGGGCGCCTGGGCCCAACCGGAGGAGGAGCGCGAGAGGATACGCTCTCGCTTCCCCGGCTTTGTCCTCGGCGCCGACCACCACCTCATCGCCAAGAGCGATCTCACGGGCTTTCTGGACGATCTCTACCGGCTCACCGAGGTGCAGGAGGCCCTCCTGTGCGACCTCGTGGCGCGCCATGAGCCCCGCGTACTGGCCTTCGTCTACGACGACCTGGACCGCGTCATGCACTTCTTCTGGCGCTTCATGGATTCCTCCCACCCCCGCCACCAGCCGGCTGAGGCGAAGATCGCGAGGGCGATCCTCCGCTACTACCAGCGGATCGAGAAGGGGATCGAGCGGCTGAGGGAGGCCATGGGAGCAGAGGCGGACCTCTGCCTCCTCTCCGACCACGGCTTCGGGCCACTCCACACCGACGTCTACCTGAACCGCGTGCTCGCCGACTGGGGCTACCTCGCCCCCGCGCCGGTTGCCCGCGAGGCCCTCCGCAAGCCGCTCTGGAAGCGGGCTGCCAGAACGCTCGTGCCGCAGGGCGCCCGCACGTGGCTGCGCCGCAACGTGAAGGCCTCGCCCCTGGGTTCGCCCCTCGGTTTCGTGGACTGGAGCCGCACCAAGGCCTTCTACGCCAGCGTCTCGGGGCGCTCTGTCTACCTCAACGTGAAGGGCCGCCAGCGCTTCGGCACGGTGGAACCGGGCTCCGAGTACGAGGCCCTGCGCCAAGAGCTGAAGGAGCGCCTCCTCGGCCTTCAGGACCCCGCCACGGGCGAGAAGGTGGCGCGGGCCGTCTTCACCCGCGAGGAGATCTACCACGGCCCCTACGTCGGGGAGGCGCCCGACCTGCTCATCCAGGAGGACGGCCGCTACGCCTACCGCGTGGACTGGAGCGAGGCCCGCTTCGCTCCCGCCTCCCAGTACGGCGCCGACAAGTCGGGTTCCCACAGGCAGGACGGCGTCCTGCTCCTCCACGGCCCCAGCTTCCAGGCCGCGCGGGTGCGCGATGCTCAATTACAAGACCTGACCCCGACCCTCCTCGCCGCGATGGGACTGCCCGTGGGCGAGGAGATGGACGGCCGCGTCCTCGCCGAGGCCTTCCGTAAGCCGCCCTCCACCGGCACCGCCTCCTACGCCGGCCTGCGCGGCGGCTCGGGCACCTCGGCCCTCAACGAGGGCGAGGAGGCCCAGCTCGCCGAGAAGCTCAAGGGGTTGGGGTATATGTAGCTGCGAAGGAGGCCGGTGGGGGGGGAGTAAGCTAGTGAGCTAGTAAGCTATTAAGCTAGTAAGCTATTAAGCTAGTAAGCTAGTAAGCTATTAAGCGATTAAGTGATTAAGCGATTGAGGGGTTGAGGGGAGGGCGGAGTGAGAAGGCCGCACGAACGATTGAAGGCGTGGCAGGCAAGCGTGGCATTGGTCACGGAGCTATACGAGGTCACCGGAGGCTTCCCCCCGGAGGAGCCATACGGCCTGACCAGCCAGATTCGCAGGGCCGCAGTCAGCGTTCCAGCAAATATCGCCGAGGGTGCCGCTCGAGGGTCGGATGGAGAGTATCTGAGATTTGCAAGAATCGCACGCGGGTCGTTGAGCGAACTGGAATCACTCCTCATCATCGCCCATAACTTGCATTTCGTTGGAGAGGAGCGTTTCGAGAGTCTGTCCGGGAAGTGTGAATCTATAGGGGCGATGATGGAAGGCCTATGCCGCTCGCTCAAGAAGGCCACGGTCCAGGATGAGGAAGAAAGCTATGACGAGGCTTGAAGGTATGATCCGTCGGAGACGTTTCTCTATCACCTCTGCTCCTTCCGTCCTTCGCTTAATCGCGTTTCGCCTCTCGCTTAATCGCTATTCGCTTAATCGCCCTTCCCCTAATCGCGTCTCCCGTCTAGCCCCCCCCCAAGGCCTTCTCCCATGACCGCCCGCCTCCTTGTGATCGGCTGGGATGGCGCCACGTGGGACCTATTGGACCGGCTGGTGCAGGCCGGCAGGCTGCCCAACCTGGTGGCGCTGATGAAGGGTTCTGTCCACGCCCCCATGCGCTCGGCCCACCCGCCGGTGACGGCGCCGGCGTGGGTCTCCGTGGCCACGGGCGTGAACCCGGGCCGCCACGGCTGCTTCGACTTCAACACGCCCGATGGGAGCCTGTGCACGCTCCGGCCGCTCCAGGCCTGGGACATCGCCGAAAAGACCTTCTACGAGGTGCTCGCGGAGCGCGGGCGCAAGACCGTCCTCGTGAACCTCCCCGTGACCTATCCGCCGCTGACCCAGCAGCCCACCCTCACCTCCCTGCTCACCCAGGGGGACAACGCCATCTTCCCTGAGAGCCTACGGGAGAAACACCCCCTCCTGTCGGGCTACCGCGTCTTCCCCGACACCCGCCTGAGGGCCAAGGGGGACGCGGAGGGCTACCTGAAGGACATCCGGCACGTGGAGGTTCATCGCTTCGACGCCGTGCGCGCCCTCTGGGACGAGCCCTGGGACTGCTTCTTCGTGGTCTTCTCGGGGACCGACTGGGTGAGCCACGAGGCCTTCCCGGATCTCGTGGAGGGGCGCTTCGACCGCTGCCCCGAGGCCCTCGGCATGTTCGAGGACGCCGACCGCTACCTCGGCTGGATGGCCGAGCGGCTGAGCCCCGGCGACCACCTCCTCATGGTCAGCGACCACGGCTTCACCACCGCCAAGGGCATCTTCTACCTCAACGAGTGGCTCCAGCAGCGGGGCTTCCTCGTCCCCGACTACGCCCGGCCCGCCTTCCCGCCGAGCCACCGGATGGAGGAGGAGGCCCTCAGGGCCATGGGAGGGCCGTCGCGGAGGCTGCCGCCGTGGCTCCTTCGCGCCGTCTACCTCAACGGCTCGGCGCGCTTCCTCGCCAAGGTCTACCGCAAGCTCGGCGGCACCTGGCCCCTCAGCCTCGCGGTGGACCCTCGGCTCAGCAGGGCCTCGGCCCTCACCGCCGAATGTCATGGCATCACGATCCACGCCGCGGGCCGCTTCCCTGAGGGCTCCGTGGCCGAGGCCTCGGTGGAGGGGCTCATCGCCGACCTCCAGGGAGCCCTGGCGGAGCTGAGGGACCCCGACGGCGAACCGGTCTTCCTCAGCGCCGACCGCCGGGAGGCGGTCTACCACGGGCCCCAGACGGCCCGCGCGGCGGATCTCCTGCTGGCTCCCGGCCGCTGGGGCGTGGCCGCCGCCATCAAGGCCCTCAAGGCCATTCCCTTCGTCGTCCACCCCACGGGCATCCACGCCTCCGAGGGGATCTTCCTCGGCCACGGTCCCGCCTTCGCCCAGGGCCGCCTGCCCGCCGGCACCCTCGCCGTCACCGACGTGGCCCCGCTCCTCTTCCACTGCCTGGGCGAGGCCATCCCCGAGGGCCTCGACGGCCGCCTGCGCGATCCCCTCTTCGCCCCCGGCTTTCTCGCCGAGAACCCTCCCGCCTTCGCCCCCGTCTCCCTCCCCGACCGCACCCGCGGCGACCTCGACGCCGCCGCCATCCAGGAGAAGCTCAAGGGGCTGGGGTATATGGGGTGAGGAGGGGATGAGCAATTAGGCGATTAAGCAAGGAAGCGATGAAGGCGGGGGAAGGTGGAGCGGCCCTCCCATCCATCATCCCCCGTAGGAGCGCTCTCCAGAGCGCGATGCACCTGCCACCGCAGGTGGCATCCTCGCGTTTCGCGTCTAGCCCTGGTCCCTTCCGCCCTCTCCCTCTCCGATCTCGTCGTGCCTATCGCCTCGCCCCTCCTCCGTGCCCTCCGTGTTCTCCGTGGTGAGTTTCTGTCTTTGCGCGCCCCTATGGTATGGCCGGCGGGCCGCCGAACTTCTCGCGGAGCTTGCGGGGGTAGTAGCTCAGGCCGAGGGGGCGCATCCAGCGGCGCTGGATCTCCCGCCAGAGGGGGTTGCCCCTAAACTCGCGGCGCATGGCGCGGGAGCGGCGCATGAGGGAGGCCCACTCGCTCCGGCGCCCCGTGCGGCTCGCGGCGGTGAGGCCCCAGGCCCACCCCTTCACGAAGAAGGGGGCGTACATCAGGAGGTAGCGGGCCGGCCAGTAGCGGACGGCGAGGGCGTTGATGTTGCGGTGGAGCAGGTACCTCTTCTCGCCCGAGAGCTTCCCCTGGGAGCTGATGCCCCGCTTGTGCAGGACGCGGACCGAGGGCACGAGGTGGAAGCCGTAGCCCGCCAGGCGGATGCGGAAGCAGAGGTCCACGTCCTCCAGGAGGACGAAGAAGTCCTCGTCGAGCAGGCCCGACTGGCGAAGGGCCTCGCTCCGATAGAGGGCCGCGGCGGCGCAGATCCCGAACACCTCCTCCGGCGCCTCCGGCGCCCTCTCCACGGGGTGGCCGATGGCCCGGTCCCGCGCGCCGGGGAGCGAGAAGAGCTCCACCCCCATGGAGTCGATGCGGTCCCGGTCGTCGTGGCGCACCAGCAGGGGCTGGACGCCGCCGTCCTCGGGATGGGCCTCCAAAAAGGCCAGGAGGGCCTCCAGCGCCCCCTCGGGCACCTGGGTGTCGTTGTTGAGGAGCATGACGGCGGGGTACCCCCGTTCCAGCGCCCACTCGATCCCCGCGTTGTTGCCGCCCGCGAAGCCCAGGTTGGCCCCGTTCTGGATCGTGACGGCCCAGGGGAACCGCGCCTCCACCGCCTCCAACGTGTCGTCCGTCGAGCCGTTATCCACCACCACGACGGCTTCGCCCTCCTTCGGGTGCCCTGCCGCCTCAAGGCTCTGAAGGCAGGCCAGAGTGTCCTCCCGGCCGTTCCACGTCAGGATCACCACCGCGAGCCTCGGCCCGGGGAGATCCGCCGTCCGGTTGTCGGCTATCGGAGGCTTCACATCCGCCACGCCACGTCCCTCCACGAGGAGGATCGCACCCGCCGCCCCCCTTTGTCCATGGGGGCCGGGTGGTGGAGGCGCCTCACACATGGGGGCGGACGGCGGAGGAGAAAGCCATCGACCTTCCCCCGCCGCCCCTCATCCCTCATCCTTCCATGATCCCCCCGCCGAGCCTTGACGGCCGGCCGCTCATGGGGTATAAACAACAGCTGAACAATCAAATTGGAGGCGAAATGCCATACGACCAGCCGCTCGAATCAGCCACCGCTCCCCAGGGGCAGGGCTACGGGCCGGCCTACGGCGCGCCGCCGCCCTCTTACGGCGGGGGCGAGGGCGGCGACCAGTGGCTGGACCCGCGCCGCCTCATCGGCCTGGCCATCACCTACCGATGGCTCATCGTCGGACTGAGCCTGGCGGCGGCGCTCCTGGGCTTCCTCTACGCCAGCCTGCAGACGCCCCTCTACAGGGCCCAGGCGACCATCTTGGTGGACCGCGGCGGGGCCCCCATCCGCGAGCTGCCCAACCCCAGCGAGACCTGGATGCAGGACCAGGTCTACTACGCCTCCCAGCTGGGGGTCATGAAGAGCCGGGCCGTGGCCGAGCTGGCCCTGCAGTTCCTGCCGCCCTCCCTCGCGGCCCCCTTCAATGGGGTGCCGGACCCTGTGCACGCCCTCCATCGCATCGTGAGCGTCAGCCAACAGAGGAACAGCGCCCTCTTCACCTTCACCGCCGTCTCGCCCGACCGCGAGGCCGCGGCGGCCTTCGCGAACGCCTTCGCCAGGGCCTACCGGGAGGAGACGGTGCGGGAGAACATCCAGTTCATCAGCGAGACCAACAAGCTCCTCGCCGAGCAGGCAAAAAAGCTTCAGAGCCAGTACACGGAGATGCAGAAGCAGTACGGCGCCTACCTCAGTCAGACGGGGAGTTACTACCCCAAGAACCAGAGCAGCATCGTGGACTCGCGCATCCAGAGCCTGGAACTCCGCAAGAGCGAGCTCCTGATCCAGAAGCAGGCGCTCGACGCTCAGATGATGCCCCTCATCGAAGTGCAGAAGGGGGAGCTCGACCCGCTCGCGGTGGCGGCGGTGCGACAGGACGACATCATCCGGGGGCTCGTCAAGCAGTACCAGGAGGGCCAGAAAGAGCTGGCCAAGATGGCCTCTCAGTTCACCCCCGAATATCCTCCCTACCAGAAGGAGGCGGCCGAGCTCGAGAGCATCAAGGGGCGCATCCGCGCCCAGGCCATGACCCTCCTGCACGCCCAGCAGGGGCAGAGCGAGGCCCTGACCGCTGAGCTGGCCTCCCTCGACAAGGAGGTGGCGGACCTGAAGAACCAGGCCATCCACCTGGCCGAGGGCTCCTCCCAGTCGCTGGCCATGGGCTCCGGTGTGGACGCCCTCCAGAAGTACCTGACCCTGCTCAACGAGAAGATCCAGGAGCTTGACGTGGCGGGGAAGGTGCTCGCCAGCCGCGTGAGTATCGTCAATCCGGCGATCGCCCCCCTTACCCCCTTCAGACCCCGAAAGGCGATGACGACGCTCTTCGCCTTCCTCTTCGGCCTCATGCTGAGCGCGGGTATCATCGGCGCCATCCAGGTCTTGGACAAGCGCATCAAGGACCCCGACGCCATCGAGCGCAAGCTGGGGGTTCCCCTGGTGGGCCTGATCCCCTTCTACACCAAGGAGGACCAGTGGCTCGTGGTGGAGGCCTTTCAGTCCCTGAGGACCTCCATCCACTACGCCAGCGACCACCGGAGGAAGAACATCTTGCTCGTCGCCTCGCCCTCCTCCGGGGAGGGCAAGAGCTCGGTAACCGCAAACCTGGGCATCATCGCGGCCAAGGCGGGCGAGCGCGTCCTTCTGCTGGACTGCGACCTGCGCAAGAGCACGCTCCACCAGTTCTTCAAGCTCGACCCGAAGCGAGGCCTGTCGGATCTCCTCGCGGCGCCCGAGATGAAGCCGAAGGAGTTCATTCTGGAGACCTCGAGCAAGGGCCTCTTCCTCCTCCCGGCCGGGCCGACGCCCCTCAACCCGCCCGCCCTCTTCTCCATGACCCGCTTCTACGACCTTCTGGAGTGGGCGCGCAAGGAGTACAACTGGGTCTTCGTGGACACCCCCCCGCTCCTCGCCATCACCGACGGCTCGCTCATCGCCGAGCACGTGGACCTCGTCCTGCTCGTGGCCGCCATCAAGATCACCCAGGAGCCCCTCCTGGAGAAGGCCCTGGAGATGATGCGGCGCCTCAACAAGGAGGTGGCCGGGGTGGTCCTCAACCGGTTCGACTGGCGGGCCCCCGATTACTACCACTCTTACTACTACGGGAAGTACCACGCCAAGCATTACCATTACTACGGCGGAAAGCCCGTGGCCCCGACCGCCCTGGAGAGGGCGGTCTCCACGGTTCGCAAGGTGAGCCGGCGCGGCATGGGGCAAAGGAAAGGGGCTCCGCGTGGACCGGTGGTCTGAGGCCCTCTCCCGCCCGCCGGGCCGCGCGGCCGCCGCGCGCCGGCGCGGCCGTCCGGCGCCCCGGCCGGAAGGTGGTTTCGATGGTACGATGGAGCCGGAGCTCTTCCGTTTCGATCGGGCCCTTGCCCACTCCATAGGATTCCCACCGTGGTCATACAGCCCCCCAAGGTCGGCGTCGTGATCCTCAACTACAACGGGGCGGAAGAGGTGTTGCGCTGCCTCGAGGCCCTTCGGGAGAGCCGGACGGGGGTACGGCGCGTCTGGGTCGTGGACAACGGCTCCACCGACGGCTCGAAGGAGATCCTGCCCCCGGCGCTCTTCGGCGACGAGACCTGGCTGGAGACGGGCGCCAACCTTGGCTACGCGGGCGGCAACAACGCCGGCATCCGGGAGGCCCTCGCCTGGGGGGCCGAGTACATCCTGATCCTCAATCCCGACTGCGAGGTGGAGGCCGACTTTCTCCCCCCCCTCCTGCGCGCCCTGGAGGCCGTACCCAGGGCGGGCATCGCCTGCCCGCTGGTGCTCCAGGAGGACGGCGAGAGGATCCAGTCCCTGGGCGGCGAGGCCAGCCTTTGGACGGGCCGCTGCCGGCGGCGCCTCCACGGCCACCCCGCCAGCGAGGACGACCTGCCGCGCTGGTCGGAGGTGGACTTCCCCCACGGCGCCTGCATGCTCCTCAAACGCCCCTTCCTGGAGGAGGCGGGCCTCCTCAATGAGGCCTATTTTCTCTACTACGAGGACGTGGAGCTGGGCCTGAGGGCCCGACGCGAAGTCTGGAAGACCCTCGCCATCCCGAACAGCCGCGTCCGGCACCGCGACACCACCAAGCGCGGTTCGGCCAGCCCCGTGGTGAGCTACTTCGGCACGCGCAACCAGGCCTGGGTCGTGGCCGAGTACGGAAGGCTCTGGCACCACATGAGCTTCCTCTTTCTCTCGTGCTGTCTCCGCTGGCCGCTCAAGGCGGCCGGGCGGTTGCTGCGAGGCCGTTTCCGAGCCGCCTGGGCTGTCGTCCGCGGCGGCTGGGACGGAGTGTGGTCCAAGGCGTGGCGCGACAGCCGCCACACCGCCCTTCCCCGCGCCGGCCGTCTGCGCCGCATGCCCAACGTCGTCTGACGGGCGGCGGGGAAGACCATAGCCTCTCTCGGCCCGGCCTCGCGGCGGAGAGAAGAGCCGGCCATCGAGCCCAAAGGGCGGAGCCCGCCCCGCGCAACCAAATCAATTCGGTAATAATGGTAAGGTGCGGGACGCGAAAGGTGGAACGGGCGCCCTCGCCCGTCCGTAGCGGCCGCCCGGCGGGCGGCCGAACGGCCGGCTTCCGCCGGCCGCTACGCGGGCACGACCGTGGGGCGGACACCCTCGCCACTCCCTAGGAGTCTTCCTTGCCTGAGGCGATTCTCGTGACCGGCGGCGCCGGCTACATCGGCTCCCACGCCTGCAAGGCGCTCGCGGGCGCGGGCTACCTCCCCGTGTCCTACGACAACCTCTCCCGCGGCCACCGCGAGCTGGTGCGATGGGGCCCGCTGGAGGAGGGGGATCTCGCCGACGGACGGCGCCTGGCGGAGGTCCTGCGGGCGCATCGGCCCGCGGCGGTCCTCCACTTCGCCGCCTTCATCGCCGTGGGCGAGTCCGTGCGCGAGCCGCTCCTCTACTACCGCAACAACGTGGGCGGGGCGCTCTCGCTCCTCTCGGCCATGGAGGAGACCGGGGTGCAGA
>JBMFSH010000064.1:0-10594 GCA_049967655.1 Acidobacteriota bacterium | reverse complement strand
GTATGACACCCTTTTCCACCGTGCGTGATCTGTCGCGCCTTCCACGGCTATTCCCCTCCTCCATCGCGGGATTGGGGAAGAGCAACGGCCTTGACGGGGCGGGCGTCGCCAACGGCGCGAGAGTTAAGAGCCGGACCCCCGAGCGCGGGGCGCCGTCGGCCCTCGCGTGGGAGCCCTCGTGAGGCGCTGGCTCCCGCCCGCGGGGCTCCTCCTGCTCGCCGGTCTCGCGGTGGCGGTCCACCTGCCCGGCAGCGCGCCGCGCTACAACGCCTTCTCGCGGGGCTCCTTCGCCGTACTGGCCTCCGCCGAGGACGAGCTGGCCGCGGGCCGCGAAGGGCGCGCCCTGGTGGACTTCCGCGCGGCCTACGACCGGGCCCTCTACGAGGGGAACAACCCCGCCGCCCACCGCATCCGAGAGCGCATGGGCCTCGCGGGCGAGGCGCTGTGGCGCCGGCGGCCCCAGCAGGCCTGGCCCTTCCTTGAAGCCTTCGCCCTGCTGGGTGACGACTTCACCCGCGACGCCTCGGCCGTGGAGGATTTCGTGCTCAACGCCTCTTCGGCGGCCCCCTCCGAATTCGTCTACCACCTCACCCGGCCCGACGGGAACTCCTTCTGGGAGACCGCGCCCGAGGCCGAGTGGCGGGGCCTCTGGCCCCTCTGGGACGGGTGGAAAGCCCTCACCGGCCAGGCCCAGGTGGACGGGGTCTACCTGGAGTCCAAGCCCGACTGGCCCACGAGCAGCTTCACCTGGCGGCTGGAGCTGCCCATGCGGGCCAGCAACCGCCCGCCCTTTCCCGCCAGCATGACCCTGGAGTGCGCGAGCGCCCCCTCCGGCCCCTGCTGGGTCAAGGAGGGCGGGAGGTACCTGACCGCCGAGCCCGAAGGCCCCGGCCGCTGGCGCCTTCCCGCGCTCATGACCCAGCCCGGCCAGAAGCCCGAGAGCGTCCTCCTCTTCACCCAGGGCCTCCCACCCCGGCGAGGGCTCACCATCCTCCTCATCCGCCGCTACCAACCCCTTTAGCGGCCGACGGAAGTCGGCGGACCCCGGGCGGCCAGAGGCGGCCGCCCCTACGGACACGAAACAATGATGCCCGGTCCTACGCCGGCCGCATCGAAGGCCCTCATTCACCGTAGCGGCCGGCCGACGGCCGCTACGTGGCGACCTACAACGGCGAGGTTTACAACTTCGCCGCCCTGCGCGCCGACCTGGAGCCCGAAGGCGCGCTCTTCCGCTCCGCCAGCGACACGGAGGTCCTGCTCGAACACTACGCCCGCAAGGGCCCCGAGGGCCTCTCGGAGTGGCGCGGCATGTTCGCCATCGCCATCTGGGACCGGCGCGAGAAGAGCCTCTTTTTGGCCCGCGACCGCATGGGCATCAAGCCGCTCTACCTCTGGCGCTTTCCCGGCGGCCTCGCCTTTGCCTCCGAGGTGAAGGCCCTCAGGGCCCTGCCCGGCGGGCCGTCGCGCGTCGAGCCGAAGGCCCTGGCCGCCTTCCTCGCCTGGGGCAGCGTGCCCGAGCCGCAGAGCCTCATGGAGGGGGTCGAGGCCCTGCCGCCCGGCACCTGGGCGCTCTGGAGGGAGGGCATCCTCCGCGCCGGCGCCTACTGGAGCCTGCCCGAGGCCGCACCCACGATCCACCGCCGCGGCGAGGCCGTGGAGCTCCTGCGCCCGCTCCTCCGCGACGCGGCGGCCCTCCTCGGCGAGGCCTGGTCGCCCATGGCCCCCTACGACGGCGGCGGGCGCTCGCTTCCCTCCCTGCGGAGGCCCGCCTCCTCCTGGGACGCCCTGCACGCCACCGTCGCCATGGAGCTGCGCGCCTACATGCTCAACCAGCTCCTCAGGGACAGCGACGTCTTCGGCATGGCCCACTCCCTGGAGATCCGCGTCCCGCTGATCGACCACAAGCTGGTCGAGGCCATCTTCCAGATCGAGCCCCGGCTCTTCCTCCAGGGCCCCGCCAAGGGCCTGCTCCTCGACTCCCTCGCCTCGCCTCTGCCCAGGCTCTGCACCCACCGGCCCAAGATGGGCTTCACCTTCCCCTTCGACCGCTGGATGAGGGGGCCGTGGAGAAGCTGGTTCGAAGAGCGCTTGATGGATGGGGTCTCCAGCCGCGAGGCTCCCTTCGACCCCGTCGCCCTGCGCGCCCTCTGGCGCGACTACCTCGCCGGCAAGGTCCACTGGTCCCGCCCCTGGAGCTGCCTCGTCCTCCAGCAAGCCCTCGCCCGCCGCTTCGAGGTTCCTCATTCACCGTAGCGGCCGCCCGGTGGGCGGCCGAACGGCCGGCTTCCGCCGGCCGCTACGGAGTGGGGGTTGCCTTTGTAGCGGCCGACGGGAGTCGGCCGAACGCGGGCGGGGGCGCCCGCGCCACGGCATGGAGAACGGCGGCATCGGCCGCAAGGATGCGGCCGCTACGAAAGCGCGTCGGCCACCGTCGGTGACCATCTTTTCCCGACCATCGACCATCGACCATCGACCATCGACTTCCTCGCCACCGACCGCCGACCACCGACTTCTTTCCCCTACTCCCCGTCCATTCACCGTCCCGTCCCGCATTTTTCGTGAGGATCTCATGACGCCACACGCTGCCGCTCTTCTCTCCCGCATCCAATCCCGCTCGGCCACGGTGGCCATCCTGGGGATGGGCTACGTGGGCCTGCCGCTGGCCATGGCAGCGCACGACGCGGGCTACGCGATCCTCGGGTACGACGTGGACCCGGCGAAGGTGGAGAAGCTCAGCCGCGGCGAGAGCTACATCCGCCACATCCGGCCGGGGAAGGTGGCCGAGATGGCCTCCTCGGGCCGTTTCCGGGCCACGAGCGACGAGGCCGAGCTGGCCGCGGCCGACGTGCTCATCGTCTGCGTGCCCACGCCGCTGACCAAACAGCGCGAGCCGGACATGCGCTTCGTGGACGCCACGGCGGAGACCATCGCCCGCCACCTGCGCGCCGGCCAGCTCGTCGTCCTGGAATCCACCACCTACCCGGGCACCACCGACGAGCGGCTCCGCCCCCTGCTGGAATCGGCCCGCCCCGGGGCCTCCGGCCCGCTCACCTGCGGCGCCGATTTCTTCCTCGCCTTCTCCCCCGAGCGCGAGGACCCCGGCAACCCCGATTACGGCACCCACACCATTCCCAAGGTGGTGGGCGGCGTGGACCCCCTCTCCGGCGACCTGGCCGAGACCTTCTACGCCAGCATCGTCCAGAAGGTGGTCCGCGTGCGGGACGCCCGCACCGCCGAGGCCGCCAAGCTCACCGAAAACGTCTTCCGCGCCGTCAACATCGCCCTGGTCAACGAGCTCAAGGTCATCTACGACCGCATGGGCATCGACGTCTGGGACGTCCTCGACGCCGCCTCCACCAAGCCCTTCGGCTTCATGCGCTTCAACCCGGGCCCCGGCTGGGGCGGCCACTGCATCCCCCTCGACCCCTTCTACCTCACCTGGAAGGCGCGCGAGGTCGGCCTGACCTCCAACTTCATCGAGCACGCGGGCGAGATCAACCGCCGCATGCCCGAATACGTCATCGGAAAGCTCATGCTCGCCCTCAACGAGCGGGGCAAGTGCCTCAAGGGAGCCAAGATCCTCGTCCTCGGCGTCGCCTACAAGCGGGACATCGACGACCCCCGCGAGAGCCCCGCCTTCGAGATCCTGGACCGGCTCCTCGTCCTCGGCGCCTCCGTCGCCTACCACGACCCGCACATCCCCGAGCTGCCCCGCACCCGCGACTGGCCCGGCCTGCCGCACCTGCACTCCGTGCCCCTCACCGCCGAGACCCTCGCCGCCCAGGATGCCGTCCTCGTCGTCACCGACCACCGCGCCGTGGACTACAGCCTCGTCGCCGCCCGCGCCCCTCTCGTCCTCGACACCCGCAACGTCGTCCCACCCCGCAAGAGCGTCGTCAAGGGGTGAGCCTCCGCCCCGCAGCGGACGGCCGGGGCGGTGGACGGTGGAGGGTGGAGGGGTCGTTGTGAGGCGGCCGCCCCCGCCCGCCGTTTCGAGGCTTCTCTGCTCCCGCTTGTTTGACAGGACGTACGAGAAACCGTACCATTGGGGTGGAGGCCCCCATGACCACTCTCAAGGCTAGCGAGGCCCGAACGAAGCTCTACCGCCTCATCGACGAGGCCGCCGCTTCGCACGAACCCGTCCTGATTGCCGGCAAGCGCAACAACGCCGTGCTCGTCTCCGAGGAGGACTGGCGGTCGATCGAAGAGACGCTCTATCTCCTCTCGGTCCCCGGCATGCGCGAGTCCATCCTGGAGGGTATGAAGGCCCCCCTCTCCAACTGCCGGAAAGAGCCGGGATGGTGAAGTGGCGGCTCGTCTACACGAGGCAGGCCCAGAAGGACGCCAAGAAGCTCGCCGAAGCCGGCCTCAAGGAGAAGGCGGTCGCTTTGCTTCAGATCCTGGAAATCGATCCCTTCCAGACCCCGCCGCCCTACGAAAAGCTGGTCGGTGACCTGTCGGGCGCCTATTCGAGGAGAATCAACATCCACCACCGGCTCGTCTACCAGGTTTACGCGGAAGAGCGGGCCGTCAAGATCATCCGCCTCTGGACGCACTACGGCGGTTGAGGGTGGAGGGTGGAGAGTGGAGCGGCCGGCCGCCCCTACGGTCGTTGTGGGCCGGTTGCCCTCGCCCGCCGCTTCGAGGTTCCCCATTCACCGGTGCGGCCGCCCGGTGGGCGGCCGAACGGCCGGCTTCCGCCGGCCGCTACCCGGGCACGACACGTGGGGTGGGCGCCTGCCCCACGGGCGGGTGGGAAAGGCGCTTGCGCGCGCAAAAATGGGTGTAAAACATGAGGGGCGGGGAGGTTTCCATGACTCAAAACGAAATGGAAGAAATCAAACGGCTCTTCATCGAAAAGACCGATGAGACCAGGCGTTTCGTTGCCGAAAAGACCGATGAGACCAGGCGTTTCGTTGCCGAGAAGTCCGAGGAGACCCAACGTCACTTCGATGTCGTGGCAGAGAGCCTGCGTTCGGACATCAGCAAAGTCGCCGAGGGGGTAATGGCCGCTCATGAACGCCTGGACCGCCACGCCGAAGAGATGCGGAAGGAATTTGCCGATGTGCGCGCCATGATCAAATTTTCCTACAGCGAACTCGACCGCCGCGTGGCCTACCTGGAAGCCACGGTGTCAGACCTCTCGGCCAGGGTTCAGCGCATCGAGTCCCGCCCGTAGCGGCCGCCCGGCGGGCGGCCGAACGGCCGGCTTCCGCCGGCCGCTGCGCGGGCGCGACCGTGGGGCGGGCGCCCTCTCCCGCCGCCTCGAGGCTTCTCATTCAATCTAGCGGCCGACGGAAGTCGGCCGTGGTGGTGGAGGGTGGGACCGGCATTGTGGGGCGGGCGCCCGCGCCGCGAAGCAGCAATCGTCCACCAAGGCTTGCTATACTTGACTTGAGGACGCAGGCGGAGGTGCTTTGCCCATGACCGCGAAAATCACACCGGACAAGAGAAAGCTCGCTGCCTACTGCCGCAAGCACCGAATCGTCCGACTGGCCTTCTTCGGGTCGGTCCTGCGCAAGGACTTCCGTCCAGACAGCGACCTCGACGTCCTGATCGAGCTCGAGCCGGGCACCCGCCTGGGTTTGATCGGCCTGGCCAAGCTGGAGATGGAGCTGAGCGCGCTCCTGGGCCGGAAGGTGGACTTGCGGACGCCAGCCGATCTGAGCCGCTATTTTCGAGACGAGGTAGTACGGCAAGCCGAGGTTCAGTTTGCAAAGAGAAGATGAGATCCGGGTCCGGCACATGCTGGATGCGGCCCGGGAAGCGCTCTCCTTCGCTGCAGGCAAGACGCGCAAGGACCTCGATCGGGACCGTGTGCTGGTGCTAGCCCTGGTGAAATGCATCGAAATCATCGGTGAAGCCGCCACCAAGGTGGGGCCAGAGACACGCACGCTCTATCCTGGGGTTCCGTGGCCAGCCGTTGTGACGATGAGGCACCGTCTCATCCACGCCTACTACGATATGGACGTGGACCGCGTCTGGGACACCGTTACAGAAGATCTTCCGCCCCTCATTGCCGCCCTGGAGGGATGACGGTCGCTTCAAAGACCATTCGCGGGCGGGGGCGCCCGCGGCACGGGGTGGGGAATGGCGCCATCGGCCGCAAGGAAGCGGCCCTTACGGAGAGGGGGTTGCCTGTGTAGCGGCCGACGGGAGTCGGCCGTGGTGGTGGAGGGTAGAGCCGGCATTATGGGCCGGCTGCCCTCGCCCACGGCTTCGAAGGTCTTCATTCACCGGTTCGGCCAGCCGGTGGGCGGCCGAACGGCCGGCTCCCGCCGGCCGCTGCGCGGGCACGGCCGTGGGGCGGGCGCCTTCGCCCGCCGCCGAACGGCCCGTGGCCGTTGTCACCAGCGCTGCCCTCTACAGCCGCCTCTGGTGCGAGCAGGCGCGGAAAAATCTTCGGCCTTAAGGCCTTCCGGTAAAGACGATAAGGACCGGATAGTTGGCAGGGCAAGGAAAGGGAAAGTAGGAGCGATCCCGGACACCATGCCTGCAGGGCCAGCGGGTGAGATTTCTCCGGGGTCCAGCTTGGAAGGAGTCCTCGAAATGCCGGCAGCATGCCCGTTGTGGCAGCAGCCTTCCGGTCGCAAGGGCCCCTGCTCCACCGCCCTTCCGCTCCTCGGCCCCTCGGCCATTTTTTGACCTGTACCCCCTAACCCCAGGAGAACCGCTTGCCCGCCTCGCCCACTAACTTATCGCCGACTTCCCGCATCTACGTCGCTGGCCACACCGGCCTCGTGGGCTCGGCCCTTCTGCGCCGCTTGCGCCAGCAACGCTTCGAGAACATCCTCACGGTGCCCCGTGCGGGCCTGGACCTTCGCGATCAGGCCACCACGCTAGCCTGGTTTCAAGCCAACCGGCCCCAGTTCGTCTTCATGCCCGCCGGGCTGGTGGGAGGCATCTGGGCCAACAGCACGCGGCCGGCCGAGTTCCTTTACGACAACCTGCTGATGGCCGCCAACGTCCTGCACGCGGCGCATACGACCGGGGTCGAAAAGCTTCTCTACCTTGGTTCTTCGTGCATCTACCCGCGCGAGTGCCCCCAGCCTATCAAGGAGGAGTACCTCCTCACCGGGCCGCTGGAGCCCACCAATGAGGGCTACGCGCTGGCCAAGATCGCCGGCATTAAGCTCTGCCAGACCTACCGCAAACAGTACGGGGACCACTTCATCTCCGCCATGCCCACCAACCTCTACGGCCCCTGCGACAACTTCGACCTGCAGTCCTCCCATGTCCTGCCGGCCCTCATCCGGAAGTTCCACGAGGCGAAAACGGAAGGGAGAAGCGAAGTCACCATCTGGGGTACCGGCTCGCCTCGCCGTGAGTTCCTCCACGTGGACGACCTCGCCGATGCCTGCCTCTTCCTCATGCGCCACCTCGACAGCGACGTACCCATCAACGTGGGCACCGGAGAAGACCTGACCATCCGGCAACTCGCCGAACTCGTCCGCGACATCGTCTCCCCCGGTGCCGCCCTCGCCTTCGACCCCTCCAAGCCCGACGGCACCCCCCGCAAGCTCCTCGACGTCTCCCGCCTCCACGAGCTCGGGTGGAGGCACAGGATTTCCCTAAGGGAAGGCGTGCAGAGCACCTACGAGTGGTATCTTCGGGAGGGCAGTTAAGAGTCAAGAGTAAAGAGTCAAGAGTAAAGAGTTAAGAGTAAAGCCAGGAATGGAAGAAGCGTGGGATGGAGGGGGAATCATGAGGCGTGCGCACACAGACTTGGCGGCATGGCGGGAGAGCATGGCCATGGTCAAGCTGGTCTACGATGGGACTCGGGGTTTCCCAAAGGAAGAAATGTTCGGCTTCACCAGTTAGATTCGCCGCGCCGCGGTCTCAGTGCCCGTGAACATCGCAGAAGGCGCCGCTCGCGGGAGTAAGAAGGAGTTCGCGCAGTTCTTGATCATCGCGAGAGGATCATTGAGCGAGTTGGAGACGTTGACGGAGATTTCAGCGGACATCGGCTATCTGAAGCCCGACGCGCGCAAGGCACTTCTTGACAGCGCTGATCAGGTATCGAAGTTGCTCTCGGGGCTTCTCAGAACGCTGCGCCAGGGCTGATTCCTTTCTTCGTCTTTTTCTCTTCACTCTTCACTCTTCACTCTTCTCTCGGAGCCCCCCGTGCCCTACCCGCCCCCGAATGGTAAACGGTCTTTAATCACCGGCATCACGGGCCAGGACGGCTCGTACCTTGCCGAACTGCTCCTCTCCAAGGGCTACCAGGTGTGGGGGACGATGCGCCGCTCCTCCTCCTTCAATACGGGACGGATCGACCACCTCTACGAGGACCCCCACGGCGAAGACGTCCGCCTGTCCCTCGTCTACGCCGACCTGAGCGACGCCTCTTCCCTCAACAAGATCCTCAAGACCATCCGCCCCGACGAAATCTACAACCTCGGCGCCCAGTCCCACGTGAAGGTCTCCTTCGACATTCCCGAATACACCGCCGAGGTGACCGGCCTGGGCACCATCCGCCTACTGGAGGCTATGCGGGAGCTGGATCTGAATGCCCGCTTCTACCAGGCCTCGTCCTCGGAACTCTTTGGCAAGGTACTGGGGACCCCCCAGCGGGAGACGACGCCCTTTTATCCCCGGAGCCCCTACGCCGCCGCCAAGGCCTACGCCTTCTACATCACGCGCAACTACCGCGAAGCCTACGGCATGTTCGCCGTCAACGGTATCCTCTACAACCACGAAAGCCCCCGCCGCGGCGAGACCTTCGTCACCCGCAAGATCACCCGCGCCGTGGGACGCATCGTGCATGGTCTGCAAGACCGCCTCTATCTCGGCAACCTTGACGCAAAGCGCGACTGGGGCTACGCCGGCGACTACGTGGAGGCCATGTGGCTCATGCTTCAGGCGCCGGAGCCTGAGGATTACATCGTCGCCACCGGCGAGAATCACACCGTGCGCGAGTTCTGCGAGAAGGCCTTCAGCCGCGCCGGCCTGCCCCTCAGGTGGACGGGCAAGGGCAAAGACGAAAAAGGCCTCGGCCCCGATGGCCGCCTCCTCGTCCAGGTGGATCCCAACTACTTCCGCCCCACCGAGGTGGACGAGCTTCTCGGCGACGCCACCAAGGCGCGTCAGAAGCTCGGCTGGGAGCCCCACGTCACCTTCGACCAGCTCGTCGCCATGATGGTGGATAGCGATCTCGCGCTCGCGTCACGCGAGAAGACGATCGCCGGAAGGAAGGGATAAGAGGGCGAGGGGGAAAGGGTGCGGAGCAACGATGGCCGCGGGCAGGCCGCTTTCTTCTCTGAGAGCGCTCTCCATCGGGCGGGGGTTTCTTGCCCCCCGCCCCTCCGCTCCTCTGCTTTCTTTTTTTCCCGACTCCCACCTCCTCCCTTCTCACGGGTCTCAAAAAAATGGCTGACCTCAACGAAAACGTCCTAGTCATCGAAGCCGGCAAGACGGAGCGCCAGTACTGGCGCGACCTCTGGCGCTACCGCGAGCTGTTCTACTTCCTCGCATGGCGCGACGTGCTGGTGCGCTACAAGCAGACCGTCATCGGCGTGGCCTGGGCCATCATCCAGCCGCTCTTCACCATGATCGTCTTCACCCTCGTCTTCGGGCGCCTCGCCAAACTGCCCTCGGGCGGCGTCCCCTACGCCGTCCTGGTCTACGCCGCCATGCTCCCGTGGCAGTTCTTTTCCAGCGCGCTGAACCAGTGCAGCAACAGCCTCATCGGCAACGCCAACCTCATCTCCAAGATCTACTTCCCGCGGCTGATCATCCCCACCAGCTCGGTGATCGTGGCCTTCGTGGACTTCCTCATCTCGGGGACGATCCTCGCGGCCCTCATGGCCTGGTACCGCGTCGTGCCCCCGTGGCAGATCGTCACCCTGCCCTTTTTCATCCTGCTGGCCTTCGCCGCCGCCATGGGCGCGGGGCTGTGGCTCGCCGCCCTCAACGTGGAGTACCGGGACTTCCGCTACGTGGTGCCCTTCCTCCTCCAGGCGGGGCTCTACATCTCGCCCGTGGGCTTCTCCAGCGCCATCGTCCCCGCGAAATTCCGCCTTCTGTACTCTCTCAACCCCATGGTGGGCGTCATCGGCGGCTTCCGCTGGGCCCTGCTCGGCCAACAGACGGCCTTCTACTGGCCCGGCTTCATCGCCTCCGTCGTGCTCGTCGCCTTGCTCCTGCTCACCGGCGTCTGGTACTTCCGCAAGACCGAGCGCACTGTCGCCGACGTCATTTGAGGCGCGTCTTGAAATGGCCCTTCCCGGGGGGCGGGCACCCCGCCTGCCCGAAGAAGTTCCAAATTCCACAGGGTTCGCTAATGTTTCCCGACAGGCGGGGGCGCCTGTCGCTCCGGTTCCTGCCTGTCATCCCGAGGCATACCTTGCAGAGGGCTCCACAGGAGGGATCTCAGTTGCGGTTCCTGCAAGGCCATCGGCTGAGATTCCTCCGGGGTCCAGCATTGAAGCTTCCCTCGAAATGACGGCAGAATGAAGGTTGTGGGAGCGACCTTTCGGTCGCGACGGACTCGGCCCTCTTGCCCCTCCGCCTTCTCCTGTTGGAGCGCTCCCCAGAGCGCGACGGTTCTCTCACGGTTTGATGCCCATGTGGTAAGATCAGCACAGACCGCACA
>JBMFSH010000063.1:0-11049 GCA_049967655.1 Acidobacteriota bacterium | reverse complement strand
CCTCCCCGGCGTCCGGAAGCGTCGGCCATGCGAGCATCACCATCGCGGCCAATCCGGTGACCACGGCGGGGGCCACGATTACTCGCGTGGATTTCTATGTGAACGGTTCTCTCGTGGGCTCGGCCACCGCCCCGCCGTGGGCCATCATCTGGGACGCCGCCGGCCTCAACGAGTCGGCCAGCATCACCGCCACGGCTTACGACTCCCTGGGTAACAGCGCTAGCTCGGACGTAGACCCATGCTCCACGAGCCCGGTTCCCGTCACCATCACCGTGTCCAACCCCGCCCTGAACGGCCAGGTCCAGGCCAAGGAGGGTCCCTTCCGCCTGCGGGTCTTCGGGCTCGGCTTCATGCGCGGCTCGACGGTGTATATCAACAACGTGGCCGTCCCGAATTCCGTGGCGAAGGGCACCACGCTCGTGGTGGCGAAGGGCGGCAAGGCCTTGAAGGCCATGATCCCTCCCGGCGTGCCGGTGATCCTCACGGTGAAGAATCCCGATGGGGGCGAATCCCTTGGCGTAACCTTCACGCGCTGATAGAGCGGGTGGTTTCCTCGATGACCTCACAGCCGGCGGGAGGGGCTCCAAAGCCCCTCCCGCTGGTGTCTGTGACTCTCAGCGAATGACGATGGGGTAGGTCAGAGTGGTCTTGACGGGGACGCCGTCCTTGAGGGCCGGAGAATAGCGGACCCGCAAGGCGGCCTGGCGACAGACCTCGTCCATGCCGAAGTCGGGGGTCAGGCCCCGGACGATCTTCGCGTCGGTGACGCGTCCCGTCTCGTCGATGGTGACCTGCACGTAAATCGTTCCGTGCAGGCCGTTCTGGATGGCCAGGGGAGTGGCGCGGATGGAGAGCTCTCCGATCTGCTTGGGGCGCGCATCCACCGCCCAGAGCTCCACGAAATCGCCGGCCTTGATCTGTTTCGCTGGAGGGGCCTCCGCCTTGGTCTTCGCCGCGGCGGGGCTGGCGCCGGGTGAAGCCTCCGCCGGTTCGGCCGGAGATCCAGTGGCGGCTGGCGAGGCGGGTCCGGCAGTAGGCGTGCCCTTGCTCCCCGCGGGGGCCGGTGCGGGATGGGGAGCGGCGGACTCCTTCGCCGGAGCGGCCGGTTGGGGCGAACCCTCGGCGGGCCGGCCGCCGGATTCGGTGAGCTGACGCTGGGCCTCCTGCTGGGCCTTTAGGCGCTTCTGGGCCTCCTCCAGGGCCTTCTGGGCCTGGGCCTTCTCCGCGGTCGTCTTCGCCGTCTGGGCCTTCTGCAGAAGGGCGTCGCGCTCCCGCTGGAGATCCTGGATCTTCTTGTTCATCTCCTCCTGCTGCGCCTTCAACTGGCTTCGCTCCGCGCTGATCTGCGCGAGCTGCTGCTGGGCCTGGATCTCCGCCTGGGAGGGCCCCCTCGGCCTGAAAAAGGCTAGGTAGACCAGACCGACCACCGCCAGCAGCGCTGCTGCCGCTCCGAGGCCGATGAAGAGTCCCTTGCGGCTCGGCTCCGGCTCGAGGCCGAAGGTGGACTCCTCCGTCGGCGGGGCGGCGGCGGGCCTGGGTTCAATCGGTGTGGGCGCCGCCGGGATCGCCGGGGCCGGTTCGGGCATCGGCTCCGGCTTGGGGCGGTAAGGCGCGCGGTCCAGCGCCCGTATGGTATCGTCCGTGGAGGCGTCGGCCTCATCCTCTCCCCGAAAGAGGGAGTGCATCAAAAAGGCGATGTTGAAGGTGGTAGGGCTGTACTCCCCCGAGGTGATGAGCTGGTCCAGGTCCGCCTTCATGGCGGCCAGCTCGGTGTAGGCCCCAGGCCGGTCCGGCAGAAGGCTCTTTCTCAGGATGGCGGAGAGGTTTCCCGGAAGGGCATCGTTGGGGCCGAGGCCCTTTTCAGCCTCGCCGATTCGCGCCTCCGCGTCGAAGGGGGAGCTCCCCGTGTGGAAAGGCTCCCTGAGCAAGAGCTGGAAGAAGATGGCTCCCAGCCCGTAGATGTCCGCATTGGGACCGGCCGGCTTCCCTTCCGCCAAGCTTCCAGGCAGATAGCCGAGGAGCGTTCGCAGGATGGGGTCGGCCAGCAGGGGCGTGGTCTGGAGGTCGCGGCAGAGGCCAGGGATCACCTTCACCTCGCCCTCGAAGGTCACCAGCACGCTTTCGGGCGAGAGCGCGCCGTGGAACAGCCCGCCGCCGGAGTGGGACAAAAGCGCTCCGGCCAACCGCTCGGCCAGGTAGACCGACTGGTCGTGGGCGAGCGGAAGCCCCTCAGCCCGGCTCCTCTCCAGAAGGTCGCAGAGGAGGCGCCCGGGGCAGTGCTCGATGGCCGCGTAGGGGGCGCCCTCCACGAGACCCGAAGCCATGAGGTTGAGCGTGTGAAGATCCCTCACGCCCGACCACTGTTTGGAGTTCCTCTGGATGAGCTTGACGGCCTCCGGAGTCTTGGCCACCGCAGGCGCGGGCACGAAGACGAGGCGGAGCTCCTGAGGGCCATCCAGGGGCACGGCCCGGAAGAACTCGCCCAGCGACGTCCGGGAAAAGCTCTCACCGAGGAGAAAGGCTCCAAAGGTCCGCGGCTTCATGGTAAACCCCCTTTGAAGCGAGTGTAATCGCCCGCCGGATGGGCTGTCAACGGAGCACGCCGACCCCAATCCCGCGATGGAACGAGGGAAAGAACATGGAAATCAGGCGGGACAAGCCATTGAAGAAGAGGCCCTTGTCACCTATCAAGGGATTGGGGCGTCCTCGAGCCAAAGGCGAGAGGGCACCAAGGGTGGGGTGAGGCTCCACGGGCTTGGCCCGTGGAGCGGGGCCCCGCAGGGCAATCTCCCGAACCGTCGGGCTTCGCTCGCGGTTCGGGGGGCAAGGCCATGGCCCTCCCCGTCCAGGAGACAACGCCTTTCCCCCGTGAACTCGAGCGGTAGCCGAAGGCACCCGCGTTTCCATCGCGGAATTTGGGGCCGAGAGCGGAGGGGGGCGCGAATCGCGGCGATGGGGACGGCCTCGCCCCCATGGTGTCGTGGGTGAGGGCGAGGCCGTCCCCCCATCGCCAGATCACTGGGCGGGGGTGCAGCGGGCGAGCACGTCCTTCACGAAGCTCTTGTTGACCATGTAGGTGAGCATCTTGAGCTTCACGTAGTCGTCTCGGTAGTAGAAGTAGCCGTCGGGCGGCACGCGCCGCGAGGCCCTGGCCGAATCCTTGATGAGGAACCAGTCGTGGCCATCCATGCGCGTATACCCCACGAGATGGATGCCGTGGTCGTCCGAAGTGGCTCCGTCTTCAAACCGGAGCTCCCTCGCATCCTGGTTGATGTCGCGCTGGGGGATGTCGAAGCTGGGGATGACGGCGATCTTGTTGGCGCTGGAGTAGCCGGGTTCGCTCACGTCGCCGCCGATGACCACGGTGGAGCCCGCCTTGACGGCCTTCACGAGGGCGTCGTACCAGACCTCCAGGGGCACGTTGTAGTAGCTCTTGTCGTGCCACCAGTTGTCCTCCACCTTGTACTCGCCCTGGGTCCAGAAGGGGACGGACTCGGTGGACATGAAGCTGACGTAATCGTCCAGGTGGAGCTTCAGCACGTCGGTCAGGAACTGCTGGGGCGTGTAAGTCCGGCCCTCCCACTTCACCTGTGTGGGAGGAGCGCCCATGTACTTGTTCATGATGAGCTTCAGGGTGTCCAGGATCTGAGCCTCATCCCAGTAGTCGTGGTCCTTGCAGTAGGCGAGGTAGTCCTGCATCTCCTTGAGCATCTGGGAGTGGTCGTAGCGGCCGTCGGGGGTGAGGACGCCCGGGTAGGCCGACTCGGGGACGATGCCGTAGCTCTTCCAGATGCGCGGGATGGCCTCCGACTCGGAGCCCTCCTCGAATACCGAGTGGCCGCGGGTTTCGACGTACCGCTTGGCCTTCTCCAGGTACTCGTGGTAGACGGTCCACATCTCGCTGAGCTTGATTTTCCGGCCCGTCAATCTCTCCACCTCGGACTCGAAATAGGAGGTGGTGGAGAAGGACCAGCAGGTGCCCGTGAGGTACTGGGCGACCGGAGGGAAGTGCCAGCCCTGCACCTTGAAGTCGGCGGGCGAGGAGGGCCGTGCGATCTTGCTCATGTCGAAGGTGAGGTCCTTGCGCTGCGCCTCCTCCTGCTTGGCGAGGGCCTCCTGGGCGTCGTCGATGGCCCTGGTCTTGGCCTCCCGAGCCTCCAGGGTCTTCCGATCCGCCTCCTCCATCTGTTTCAGGACCGGATCTTCGTAGTGGGGGACGTAGTAGGCCTTGTCCGGAGGCTGGGGCGGCGAGGCGGCCGGAAGAAGCAGGGGGAATAGGGTTACGAGGGCGGCGGTCACGGCCAGTCGCTTCATCCGAGCCTCCTGTGCGGGAGGCCGCCACCGGGGCCGGCGTATCCGGGTGCTCCCGGGGGGCCAGAGGTGAAGCCTACACCGGGGGCGAGCAAAACCCAAGGGCGGAGCCAACTCAGGCCGGCAGGGTGCGGGTTTCGAAGAGGGGCGGGTCTTCCAGCGCGCGCTTGACGGCACACATCTCCGCCGCCCGGACCACGGCGTCCCTGTACTTCTCGGGGAAGCCTTTGGGCAGGTGGATGTCGAACCGCACCTTGCTGAGCTTGTGCCCCTCCCACTCCAGGTGCTGCGTGATGTGGAGCCCCTCGGTGGGAAGTTCGCGGCTCTGGCAGAAGCCGAGCACGTAGATGCCTGCGCAGGTGCCCAGGGAGGCGAGAAAGAGCATGTAGGGCTCGGGGGCGCTGCCCTCTCCGCCCGACCGGGGGGCCTGGTCCGTGGCGATGTTCCAACCGTTGATCTGGGCGTCCACCCGCTTGCCTCCGGGGAAGGTGATGTCGAATTCCATGGCGGATCTCCTCGGGGCTCCTACCGCCGGAGCCCGTATGCACTCAGAGATGCGACGGCGGGGGGCAAGGTAACGCATCCGGCACTTGACTGCAAGTATGTACTTACTTACACTTGGTAGGAGAGCTGCCGGGTTGCCGGCTCCGCGGGGAGGGTGCACAATAATCCAATGAGGGAGTTCTTGAGGCCGGGGGATCGTGGTGACAGAGTCCGATGAAGCGGCGGCCGTCCCCGCCGGCTCGGGCATGGAGGCGTGAGCGATGGATTACAAAGACGACCTGCGAGACGTGAAGTTCAACCTGTTCGAGTGGCTGCCGCTGAATAAGGTGCTCGCCTCAGAGCGCTACAAGGCCTTCGAGCGCCCCGACCTGGAGATGATCCTCGACGAGGCACTCAAGCTGGCCCAGGGCGAACTCGCCCCGACCAACGAGGAGGGAGACCGGATCGGCGCCCGCTTCGTGGACGGCAAGGTCATCATGCCCGAGTGCTTCCGCAAGGCCTACCAAACCGTGGCCGCGGGCGGCTACATCGGCGCCTCGGCGGATCCCGAGCTCGGCGGCATGGGGCTCCCGGACAGCGTGGGGACCGCCGTCAACGAGTTCATCATGGGCGCCAACGTGGCGCTCGGCCTCACTCTCATCCTGGGCCGCGGCACGGGGCACCTCATCGAGACCTTCGGCACCGACGAGATGAAGGCGCTCTACTGCGAGAAGCTCTACAGCGGCCAGTGGGGCGGCACCATGTGCCTGACCGAGCCCGGCGCCGGCAGCGACGTGGGCGCCAGCAAGACGAAGGCGGTCAAGGTCGGCGAGGGCCGCTACAAGATCAGCGGCGAGAAGATCTTCATCACGTCCGGCGACCACGACCTGGCCCCCAACATCATCCACGCCGTGCTGGCGCGCACCCCCGACGCCCCTCCCGGAACCAAGGGGCTGAGCCTCTTCATCGTGCCCAAGATCCGCATCAAGCCGGACGGCTCCCTTGGCGAGCCCAACGACGTGACGGTGGGCAACATCGAGCACAAGCTGGGCATCCACGGCTCACCCACCTGCGCCATGGTCTTCGGGGCCAACGACGGCTGCGAGGGCTTCATCCTCGGCGAAGAGGGTCAGGGCATGATGGAGATGTTCCAGATGATGAACGCGGCCCGTTATGAAGTGGGGCTGCAGAACATGGCCGTGGCCTCCACTGCCTACCAGCACGCCCTGGCCTACGCCAAGGAGCGCCTCCAGGGCAAGCACTTCAAGGACCGTTCGCCGGACGGGCCTCAGGTGCCCATCGTGGAGCATCCCGACGTGCGCCGCATGCTGCTCACCCAGATGTCCTACGTCCAGGCCATGAGGGCGCTCCTCTACTTCACGGCCTGGAGCATAGACATGGCGCGAATCACGGAGGGCGAGGAGCACAACCTCCATCAGGGCTACCTCGAACTCCTCACGCCCATCTGTAAGGCTTGGTGCACGGACTGGGGCGTCAAGGTGGCGGACCTGGCGGTGCAGTGCTTCGGCGGTTACGGCTACACCATGGAGTACCCCGCGGAGCAGTACCTGCGGGATGCCCGCATCGCCCCCATCTACGAGGGGACCAACGGTATCCAGGCCCTAGACCTCTGCTTCCGCAAGCTCAAGATGCAGGACGGGAAGCCCATCAAGACCCTCCTCCAGCGCGTGGCGGAGGCGGTGCAGGACAACGTCACCGACACCGAACTGGGCGCATCGGCCATGCACCTCGGCACCGCCCTAAAGGAGCTCACGTCGGTCATGAACATGCTCCAGGGCCGGATGGACGCTCCCCTGATCATGCTCTCCAACGCCGTCTCCCTGCTGGACATGATCGGCCACGTCTTCGCCGGAAGCCTCCTGCTGGAGCAGGCGGTCATGGCGCGCAAGCGGCTCGCCGCCATCTGCCGCGAGAAGGATGTGGACACCACCGACAAGAAGGCCTACCATGCCTTCCTGAAGGAGAACGGCGAGGCGCAGTTCTACCACAACAAGGTGCAGGCGGCGGTCCACTTCATGCACCGCGGCGTGCCCCTCGTTCTGGCCGAGGCGGTGGCCATCAAGACCGCCGAGCCCTCGGTCTACGACGTCTCCTTCTGACGGGAGGCGCATGCAAACGGAAGAGTACCGGCCCAAGGCCGGCTCTGCGAATCGGAGCGCCCGGGGGATCTCCCGGGCGCTCCTGCGTTGGGCCGCCGCTCTGCTCGTGATGGGCGCCACGGTTGTGCCGCGCGCGGCCGCAGCCATAAGCGAGGCTCCTTCGGGCAATCTGGCCGAGGCGGCCCGCTTGAGACGGGCCGGGGAGTGGTCGGCGGCGGAGGCGCTCTGCAGGCGGCTCTGGATCGGAGAGCCCAAGGGCGAGCGCCTGCGGACCGAGGCGCTGGCCTACGGCCGCATGGCCCTCCTGTGCGGCCACGCGGCCGACGCGGAAGCGCCCCTGCGGGAGGCGGCCGACGCCTCCGGCCCGCTGGCCCCTTACGGACGTCTGCTCCTCGGGGAGTGCCTGCTGGATCTGGCCAAGCCTTCGGGGGCCGCCTCCGAGCTGCGTCGCCTTCTGGGAGGGCCCCATCCGGACGAGCTGGATCGCCGCGCCCTCGGACTGCTCGCCAAGGCCGAGAGCGAGGCGGGAAGACCCGCGGCCGCGGCGCAGGCCTACCGCCGGCTGCTCGCCCTCCGTCTCCCCAAGGACGAGCGGGACGAGGCGAAGTTCGAGCTCGCTTCGCTCCTCGACAGGGCGGGCCGCCGCCGGGAGGCCTTCGCCCTCTACCGCGCCCTCTACGAAAGGCCCGCCTGCGCGTACGGCCGTGCCGCCGGCGAGCGCATGCGGCGGCTGGTGGCGGAGGGCGTCTCCAAGCTGCCCCTTCGGTCGCCCGCGCAGGCCCTCGAATTCGCCCGAAAGCTCTTGGCGGCGGGCCGCCGGGAGGATGCCCTTCGGGTGCTGTTCTCCACCGGTGGACCCGCCCTCCAGGGCGAGGCGGCGGAGCGGGAAGCCCTGCTGAGGGTGTCCATCCTGTATGCGCTCAGGGAGAACGCGGCCACGGTGGAGGCCGCCGACCGCATGCTGGCGCGCTTCGGGCCGGACAGAGAGAGTCTTGCGGCCTCTCTCAAGGCCGCCTGGGCCCTCCTCCGGACGGGGGACCACGAGGCCGTGGTGGCGCGATGCCGGGCCTTGCTGGAGAAGGCGGGGAACGACCAGGCCCTCAAACTCGAGGCCCTTCACTGCATGGGAACCTCCGCCTACGTCCACGGGCTTTTCGAGGAGGCCGCCCGGGACTTCGGCGACGCGGAAGGGTTGGCCGGATCGGCCGCCACCTCCACCTCCGCCTCCTACAAACGGGCTTGGTGCCTCTTCAGGCTCGGGAACTACGCCGGCGCCGGGAGGCTCTTTCTCGGAGCCGCGGAGAGCCGGGGTGACGCCGGCTACGAGGGGCCTTCGGCCTACTGGGCGGCGCAGTCGGCCCTCCGCTCGGGCGACCGTCCCGCCGCCATCGGCGCCCTGGTCCGGCTGGCCGAATCGCCGGCGGGCTACTGGGCCTGGCAGGCTCGCCTCGCGCTCCAGGGGATGGGCATTCCGCTGCCGGCCACCCCCGTGCCGGCTCTGCCCTCGCCGTGGGAACCCTCCCTCGCCTCGGACCAGACCGCCCTGGCCCGAAGCCTCGACCTGGCGGGCATGGAGGCGGACGCAGCGAGGGCCTTCGACTCTTACTATCGCAAGCATCGCAAGGATCCCGACGCGGCCCTCACCATGGCCACCCTGCTGGCCAGGGCCGGCCGTCAGGCCTCGGCGCAGGCCATCCTCGGGACCGCTTTCCCCGGAATCCCCGACCGGTTGGCGATTCCCCCGCAGGCCCTGGCGGTGGAGTATCCGGCGGAGGAGATGGGGCGGATCCGCCCCTTGGCCGCGCGGGAGGGCCTCGCTCCAGCCCTGGTGTTGGCCGTCATCCGCCAGGAGAGCGGCTTCGACGAGCGGGCCCTCTCCCCGGCGGGGGCCGAGGGGCTCATGCAGCTCATGCCCGACACGGCCGAGCGCCTCGCCGCGCCGTCGCAGGCAGACCCCACCTCACCGAATCTAATGAATCCCCAGGTGAACCTGGATCTGGGCATACGCTATCTGGCCGCCCTGACCAAGCGCTTTCCCACGGCCCCCGCCGTGGCCAGCTACAACGCCGGCGAAGAGATCGTCTCCCGGTGGCTCAGCGCCTTCGGTGCTCAGGATGAACCGGAGTTCGTGGCCATGATTCCCTACCGCGAAACGCGAATCTACACGGCGCACGTGCTATGGAACCTGCACCGCTATGAGGAGGCGATAGGGCGGTAGAGGGGGGTTGATGTCGGCTCCCTTGACGCTGGTCTTGGCGAAGAGGGGGAAGCTGACGTGGTACTTGAGGGTGCAGAACGTGCGGATCTCCGGGTCGCTCCCGGGCTCCTGGCTTCCGAAGTTGTTGGCCGGCGCGGCCGCCCAGAGGAGCAGGGTCCCCAGGCCCGCCAGCGCCGTTCCCGTGATCAGCTGAAGTCCCCTTCGCATGGTCCGCTCCTTCGAAAGGGCCTCCTTTCCCCAGAGGGACCGATGGGGCCCGCGCGGTGACGTTGAGAACCTACAACGGCTCGGTAGGCGGGGCTATTCCCGGATCGGCCGCGCTGAGCTTCCGGCGGGCGGTGCCGTCATGCTAGAGTGACCCGCTTGGGGCCCTTCCGGCGGACGCCGGCGAGTGGCTGCCCCATGGAGGAGGTGGGCATCGTGAGCGAGGAAGCGAAGACCCCAGCAGCCGCCGAAGAGCCCCAGCTTTCACCGTTTCGCGAGGTGGTCCAGCCCTTCATCGACCTCGTCCACGCCTCCCGCGCCCTCTGGGCCGTGAACGTCTCCTACTTCCTCGAGGGGCTCATCTACTTCGGCTGGCTGTCGCTCCTGGCCCTCTTCTGCAACCGGTTCGTGGGGATGAACGACCTCCACGCGGACTGGATGGTCAGCTTCCTCACGGCCGGCATCACTCTCTCCATGCTCTTCTTCGGCGGGGTGGCCGACAAGATAGGGGTCCGCAAGGCCCTGATCCTGTCTGTCTTTCTCATGCTCGTGGGCCGGCTGATCATGGTGTCCGCCGTCGGCCTTTTCCCCGGAGCTCAGGGGACGCTTTTCTGGACGACGGTGCTGGGCATCATGGGGGTGGTGCTCGGATACGGCCTCTACCAGCCCGCCGCCTACACGGCCGTGCGGGAGTACTGCGACGAGCGGACGGCGGCCATGGGCTACGCCATGCTCTACGCCCTGATGAACCTCGGCGGCGCTCTGCCCGGCTTCATCTCCCCGCCCATCCGCATGAAGTGGGACATCCCCGGCGTCTTCTGGACCTACGTGGGGCTCACGGGACTGGGGCTCGTGCTTCTCTTCATCATTCTGACCAAGCGGGTGGAGCGCGAGACGCTCGCCGCCGTGGCCGGTTACCGGAAGGTTCACGAGAAGGAGAGCGCCGACAAGGACCAGAAGGAGCTGGACGAAGCGGCGGCCGAGAAGGCCGCACTAGCGGGCAAGCCCTGGACCGAAAGGGCCTGGTACTGGGTCAAGAACCACCCGCTGGCGGACCCCAAGTTCGCCTTCTTCATCTTCTGCCTGATCCCCGTGCAGACGCTCTTCGCCCACAACTGGCTCACCCTGCCGCAGTACGTCTACAGGGCCATGGGCAGCGTGGGCCACCACTACATGGAGTTCTTTGTCAACTTCATCAACCCCACGCTCATCTTCATCCTCACCCCGTCCATCGCGGCCCTGACGCGCAAGCGGAACGTCTACAACATGATGATCGCCGGCACCTTCGTGATGGCCATCCCCACCTTCCTGCTCTCCATCCACGCGACCCCGAACGGCCGGATCTGGCTGCTGCTCGGCTACCTCGTCGTGACCTCCGTGGGTGAGGCCATGTGGCAGCCCCGCTTCCTGCAGTACGCGGCGGAGATCGCCCCCAAGGGGCGCACCGGCGCCTACATGGGCGTGGCCCAGTTCCCCTGGTTCCTCACCAAGGTCATCACGGGCCTCTACGCAGGCTGGTTCCTCATGCGCTACTGCCCGGCCAAGGGTCCCGTCCACCCGGAGATGATGTGGTTCATCTACGCCTGCATCGCCATGACCTCCACCCTCATGCTCATCCTCGCCAAGGGCTGGCTCGGCAAGGATTTCAAGACGAAGAAGGAGTGAAGGGGGGCGGCCCCGGCAAACCTCCCCGCTTCCCCCTGCGTACAAGGA
>JBMFSH010000062.1:0-12482 GCA_049967655.1 Acidobacteriota bacterium | reverse complement strand
TCGACTTCAACGGGACCCTCGCCGAGGACGGCGCCCTCCTGCCGGGGGTGCGGGAGGCCCTGGGCGCGCTGTCCCAGCGACTCCAGCTCCACGTGGTGACGGGGGACACCTTCGGCAGGGCGAGGCAGGAGCTCGCGGGGATTCCGTGCGAGCTGGTCATCCTCGACGCCGCCGGCCAGGCCGAGGCGAAGGCCCGCACCGTCGAGCGCCTGGGGCCGCGGCGCACGGCCTGCATCGGCAACGGGCGGAACGACCGCCTGATGTTGGCCAGCGCCGCCCTCGGAGTGGCGGTCCTCCAGAAGGAGGGGGCCTCGGCGGAGTGCCTGGCGGCCGCCGACGTGGTCTGCCGGACCATCGTCGAGGCCCTGGAGCTGCTCGTCGAACCCCTGCGCCTCGTGGCCACCCTCCGAGGGTAAGGGCCCGAAGCCGGGAGGCTGCGGGCCGCACTCCTCTTGACTTGAGCGGCCAAAGATCCTAAGATGCCGTCGAGGG
Organism: Acidobacteriota bacterium; assembly: GCA_049967655.1. Lineage (GTDB taxonomy): Bacteria > Acidobacteriota > UBA4820 > UBA4820 > DSQY01 > DTPS01. The sequence continues at coordinate 11,990 of JBMFSH010000062.1, read as the reverse complement.
GATGGAGTCCCCCCGCGAAACGCCTCGCCGAGGCTAATGACTCCTGACAGGTGAAGTGGCCCCGTCGGGAGTTTTTTGTGCCTCCTTAAAGCTCCCGCCGGGCCGCCGATGGGAGCTTTGTATGTGGCCTGCAGCCGGACTGATCGAAAAAACCGCACCAAGAGCATCGGGGATTCCCCTGCTGGCGAAAGAGGGGGGTGCGCCGTGATCGCGCACCTTCTCTACAACGTCCTCCAGGCGCTGGTGGTGCTCCTCTTCGCCCCTCTCATGGCGGGGATTAGCGCCAAGCTGAAGGAGCGCCTCCAATCCCACCGGGGGCCAAGCGTCTTTCAGCCCTACTACGACCTCTGGAAGCTCTTCCACAAGGACGAAGTGGTCTCCCGCGAGAGCACATGGATCTTCCGCGTCACGCCCTATGTGGTCTTCGTAGCGCCGCTCTTCGTGGCGCTGCTCATCCCCGTGCTCACCGACTACCCGCTCTTCTTCGCCTTCATGGGTGACATGCTGGGGGGCGGCTTCATCCTGGCCCTCGGCGGCTTCTTCGCCACCCTCGCGGCGATCGATACGGCCAACCCGTACGGCCCCATGGGGGCGAGCCGGACGCGGATGGTGGGCTTCCTGGCCGAGCCGGTGTTCATGATCGTTTTTTTCACGGTCTCCGTCGTGGCGGGCTCCACGATCCCCTACATCGTCCAGCAGCGCTGGGTCCATCCTCCGGCCAACTTCTTCGACCCTGCCCACGTCCTGCTCCTGATCGCCTTCTTCATGCTGATCCTGGCGGAGACTGGACGGCTGCCGGTGGACAACCCGTCGGGCCATTTCGAGCTGGCCATGATCGACGAGTCCAAGGGGCTGGAGTACTCGGGGCGCGGGGCGGCCCTCATGAAGTGGGGCGGGGCCATGAAGTTCTTCGTCCTGCTCTGCATCTTCCTTAACGTCCTCGTGGCACCCTGGGGCCTGGCCTCCAGCCAGAGCGTTACGGCCGTGCTCGCCGCCATCCCCCTGGTGCTCCTCAAGATGGTGCTGTGCATCCTGGCTCTCGTGGGGGTTGAGTCCTCCTTCGCCAAGCTGCGGCTCTTTCGGATCACCGAATTTCTCGGGGCGGCCTTCGTGGTCTGCGTGGCGGCCCTGCTGATTCGGCTCATGGAACTGTAGGAGGCTGGTCGTGCCCGATCCCCACATCAGCGTGACCCTGGTCAACGAGCTCAACCTGCTGGCCGCCGGCCTGTTCCTCCTGGCCACCTTCGGCCTGGTGGCCACGCGGCAGGTCCTGGACTGCGTGGCCCTCTTCGCGGGGCAGTCCGTGCTGCTCGCCGCCTCGGCCGCGCTGCTGGGCCACGAGGCGGCCTCGGACCACCTCTATGCCGTGGCGGCCATCACGATCGTTGCCAAGGCACTCCTCATTCCCTGGCTGCTCAGGCGGACGGCCAGCGAGGCCGTGGTGGCCCGCCGAGAAATCTCGCAGGTGCTGAACATCCCGACCTCCCTGCTCATCGCGCTGGGACTCGCCATCCTCGCCTATTTCCTGGCCGCGCCGCTGCGGGCGGCCGCGCCCTTGGGGCAGGTGGGGGTCAACCTGCCGATCGGACTGGCAGCCCTGCTCATCGGGGCCTTCACCGTGACCGTCCGCCGGGAGGCCCTGCCACAGGTGCTCGGGCTTCTTTCCATGGAGAACGGTGCCTTTTTCGCGGGGGTGGCCATCGCCCCCGACCTGCCGCTCTTCGCCGAACTGGCCGCGGCCTTTGACGTGCTCGTCATCGCCCTGGTCATGGGGCTTCTGACGAGGAAGCTCCACGAGCGGGCCGGCTCGACCTCCGTGGCCGACCTGACCGATCTCAGAGAGGAGTGAGGCGATGGTGCTCTGGTTCATTCTGATTATTCCGCTCATCGCCGCGGCCCTGGCGCTCTGGCCCTCCCCCCATCGCACCATCCCGGGCGGCGTAACGGCGCTCGCGACGGCTCTGCAACTCCTCTTGGCCCTCGCCGTGGCGGGCCGCTGCGCCACGGGGGCCACGGTCGCGGCCCTGCCGGGCTGGGTCTCGTGCGACGCATTCGGCGCGCTGGTGCTGGTCTTGTGCGCCTTCGCGGGGTTCACCGCGGCCCTCTTCTCCATCGGTTTTACGCGGAGGGCCACTCAGCCCATGGAGGCGGGCCGGGTCAGGCGCTACTTCGTCCGTTTCAATCTCTTCCTGGCCCCCGTGTTGGCGGTGCCGCTGCTCTCCAACGTCGCGCTGGTGTGGATCGCCGTGGCGCTCACGACCCTGCTCTCCATCTTCCTCGTCAGCTTCGACCGGAGCACGGCGGCCCTGGAGGCGGCTTGGAAATACGCCATCCTCACTTCCATGGGGGCGGCGCTGGCTCTCTTCGGCGTGCTGGTGCTCTACTGGGCCATGCGCCTGGGGGGCGCGGAGGACTTCACCTGGTCCGGCCTCGCCGCGGCGGAGGGCGCCATGCCCCCGTTGCTCGTGAAGACGGCCTTTCTCTTCATGCTCGTGGGCTACGGCACCAAGGCCGCCCTCGTCCCCTTTCACTCCTGGCTGCCGGACGTTTACAGCCAAGCCCCCGTGCCCATCTGCGCCCTCCTGTCGGTGGTGGAGACCACGACGCTCCCCTACGTGATCGTGCGCCTTCTGCCGCTCTTTCCAGGCAAGGCGGGCGACGGGGCCGGCCGGTGGCTCCTCGCCTTCGGCCTGCTCTCCGCGGTGGGCGCGGCGCTCCTGCTCGTCCAGGTGAAGGACCTCAAACGCCTCTTCGCCTACTCCACGATCGAGAACGCGGGGATCATCCTCACGGCGGCCGGGCTGGGCGGCGCGGCCGGATATGGCTCTGTCTACCAGCTCATGAACCACGCGCTCGCCAAGCCCTTCGGCTTCTTCGCCGCCGGCGCGGCCCTGCTCTTCGCCGGCACGACGGAGATCGCCGCGGTGCAGGGGCTCGGCCGCCGCTCGCCCCTGGCGGGAGCGGCGCTCCTCGCGGGAGCCTTGGCGGTGACCGGCGCCCCTCCCTTCGCCCTCTTCCTGAGCGAGCTGTCCATCCTCCAGGGCGGCGCCGTGGACCGCCGCTTTCTCCCCGTGGCCCTGCTCACGCTCTGCATGGTGGGCGCCTTCTGCGCGGTCCTCTACCACGTGACCCGCATGGTGTTCGGCAAGGCCACCGCCACGGGGCCCGTGCCGGCCTTTCCCAGGAGTTACGCCCTGGCGCTTGTCGTGGCCTTCGTGCCGGTGGTGCTGCTGGGCGTGAGTCTGCCCGCCTCCGTCGAACACCTTCTGCGCCTGGCCGCGACGGCGCTGGCGAGGTGATGCCATGATGACGCCCGCCCAGAAAATTCCCTCCGCCCTCTCCCTCGATGCCGAAGCGGCGGCCCGGTGGGGCGATGCCCTGCGGGTCTCCCCGCTTCCTCCCGACGGTTTGCTCCTGGCGTGCGATCCCGCCCTCCTCCCCGATCTCTGCGCCTGGCTCGCGGGCGAAAGGCACTATCGCTTCGCCACGCTGGTGACGGAGGAGCGGGAAGAGGGCTGGCGGCTGCGCACCCTATTCTGGGGACGGGAGCCCCTGTGGGTGCACGTGTTGGTCGAAATGCCGCTTCAGCACACGAGCCTTCCCAGCATCAGCGATGCGGTGCACGGCGCGGACTGGCACGAACGGGAGACGGAGGATCTTTTCGGCCTGACCTTCACGGGCCACCCCCGCCTGGGCGAGTTCATCCTGCACGAGGAGTGGCCCGAGGGCGTCAACCCCATGCGATGGAGCTTCAACGCCCGCGTGCCCTACACCGCCCGGGAGGTGGACCCGCAGTGGCGGCCCGTGCGCATCGTTCAGGCCCCTGGCGCCTTCGCCATGCCCGTGGGGCCCATCTTCTCGGACACGGCCCAGGCCTCGCACTTCCTCCTGGAGACGGTGGGAGAGGACGTGGCGCGAACCATCCCGCGCCTCTTCTACAAGTACCGCGGCGTCGAGAAGCTGGCCGAGGGGGAGGAGCCCGCGAAGGTCCTGCTCATGGCCGAACGCTTCACCGGCACCTCGGCCATCGCCCACGCGTGGGCCTTCTGTCAGGCCGTGGAGCGCATCGCCGGAGCGGACATCCCTCCGAGGGCGCAGCTCTTGAGGGCTCTCCTCGCGGAGTTCGAACGCTTCCGCCACCACTTGGCCGCCCTCTCCGACATCATCCACTCCACGGGCATGACGGTGGCCTCAAGCCAGGCGGACATCCTGGAGGAGGAGGCCCTGCGTCTGGCGGGAGCATGGGCGGGCCACCGCTACCTCTATGGCCAGGTGGTGCCGGGCGGCATGGCCCGGGACTGGACGAACGAGGAGGTGCAAGTGCTGGCGGGCGGCGTGGAGCGCCTCGCCGGGGGGCTCGGCGGGCTCTCCCGGAGGCTCCGCTTCTCCGGAAGCTTCCTCGACCGTCTGGAGCAGGTGGGGCTGGTGAGCGAACGGCAGGCCCGGCACTTCGGCCTGGTGGGGCCCATCGCCCGGGCTTCCGGCGTGGCCGAGGATTCGCGGATGGACTTGCCCTACGGCCCCTACGGCTCCCTTCTGAAACCCGAGATCGCGGTGGAGGAGGAGGGGGACGGCTACGCACGCCTGAGGGTGCTCATCGCCGAGGCCCTCGCCTCGGCGCGCCTGATCCGGGAGGGGGCCGAACGGCTGCCCGGCGGTCCCGTGCGCGTGGAGGTGCCCCTGCGCTCCGGCGAAGCGCTCGGCTGGGCTGAGGCGCCTCGCGGCGCGGCCTTCCACTGGGTTCGGCTGGACGAGGGGGGCCGCGTGGCGCGCTTCCGCCTGACCACCCCCTCCTTCACCAACTGGCACGGCTTCCACCTGGCGGCGGAGCGCTTCGCCTTCCAGGATTTCCCGATCATCATGGCCACCTTCGGCCTCTCCACGGCCGAAGGGGACCGCTAGGAGCCCACCATGAGCAAATGGATCATCCAGGGGCTGAGGACGGGGGTGAAGAGCACGCGCTATCCCCGGCGTCCCGAAGAGGCTGCGGGCGTGACGCCGGGTCTCCCGGCGGCCGAGAGCCGCTGGCCCTCCCCGTCCGACGCCGAGGGGGCGGCCCTTTCCTGCCCCGCCGGGGCGCTCGAAACGAGCGGGACACGCCTCACGGCCGACCCGCGCCGCTGCATCCATTGCCTCCGATGCGCATCGGGTCCCAATCCGGTGCCCTGGGAGGGCGGGTACGAGTGGGCGCGGCAGACGGGGCCGGGCGACGCCCCCCTCTTCGGCCGCGGCTTCGACCACTCGCTCCACATCCGCGTCGTGGACGCCGGCGCCTGCGATGCCTGCCTGAGCGAAATCAAGCAGCTCAACAAACCCTATTACAACATGCACCGGCTGGGGCTCTTCCTCACTCCAACGCCGCGCCACGCCGACGTGCTCCTCGTGGCGGGCCCCGTGACGCAGGCCATGCGCATGCCGCTGCTCAAGGCCTACGAGGCCATGCCCACCCCGCGCCGCGTGATGGCGGTGGGTACCTGCGCCCTGACCGGCTGCCTGTTCGGGCCGAGCTTCGCCAGCGCGGGCGGCGTGGGCAGCGTGTTGCCCGTGGACGTGGAGGTGCCCGGCTGCCCGCCGCCGCCTCTAGCCATCCTGCATGGCTTGCTGCTCCTCTCGGGCCGGGCGAAGACGTCCGATGGCGCCCGGGAGACGCTGGGGGAGGCCGCGCCGTGAGCCCCGCCGCCGGATTCTTTCTCCTCTTCGTCCTCTTGGCGGGAGCGGGCGCCCTTCTCAGCGCGCTCCTGCCCGACCGGCGCGTACCGACGGGGCTCGCCTGGACCGCCTCCCTCGCCTCGGGGGCGCTGATGGCGGCCTCCGGAGCCACGCTGGGGAGCGGCGCGGGCTTCGCCTTCCCCCTCCTGCGCCTGCCGGTCCTGGGCACGCTCGGTTTCGGAATGGACCGCCTCTCGGCGCTCTTCCTCCTCGTGACCGCCGTGGTCTTTCTCCCGGCTTCGATATACTCGGCCGGCTATCTGGCGCGCTACGAGGGCCGCTACAGCCTCAGGCTCTATGGCGTGCTCTACCATCTGCTCCTGCTGGCCACGGCCCTGACCCTGGCGGGATCGGACCTGGTGACCTTCCTGCTCGACTGGCGCCTCATGGCGGTCTTCTGCATGCTCCTGGTGGGCTTCGAAAACCGCAAGCAGGAGAACGTGCGCGCGGGCTACCTGCTCCTCGCCATGACCGAGGCGGGGGTGCTGGCGGCCACGCTGGGGGTGCTCTTCATCGGAGGTCTCGGCGCCTCGGGGCTGGATTTCACCGCCCTGCGCACGGTCGGCCCGGGCCTCGGGCCGGGGGCCGCCTGGGCGGTTTTTCTCCTCACCTTTTTCGGCTTCAGCGTGAAGGCGGGCCTCATTCCAGGAAGCTCCTGGCTGCCCAAGGCCCATCCCGTGGCCCCTGCGCCCGTCTCGGCGCTCCTGTCCGGGTGCATCCTGAACCTCGGCATCTACGGCATCGTGCGGGTCAACCTGGACCTCCTGCCCGTGCGGCACGTGGGGGAGGGGCTCGTGGTCCTCATCGTGGGGAGCCTCACCGCCCTCATCGGCATCCTCTACGCCACCATCGACCCGGACATGAAGCGCATGCTGGCCCACAGTTCCATCGAGAACATGGGCCTCGTGACCGTGGGCCTCGGAGCGGGCATGGTCTTTCTCGCCTCTCACCTGCCCGTCCTGGCGGCCATGGGCTTTGTCGTTGGCTTCTACCACATGATGAACCACTCGCTCTACAAGTCGCTCCTCTTCCTGGGGGCGGGAGGAGTGGACCTGCGGACGGGGACGCGGGACATGAACCGGATGGGGGGCCTGCTTCGCGCCATGCCCTACACGGGGCTCTTCTTCCTGGCGGGGGCGCTCTCCATCGCCGCGCTGCCGCCCTTCAACGGCTTCGTCAGCGAGTGGCTCACCCTCCAGACGCTCCTGCAGAGCGCCCAGTTCGGCGCCACGGGCGTCAAGGTCGTTTTCGCCCTCTGCGCGGCCGCCCTGGCTCTCACGGCCGCCCTCGCCGTGACCTGCTTCGTGAAGGCCTTCGGCATGAGCTTCCTGGGAATGGCCCGCTCCAGGCCGGCGGAGCAGGCGAAGGAACTGCCCCGGAGCATGCTCTGGCCCATGGGGCTGCTGGCCGCTCTCTGCCTGGCCCTGGGCCTGGCGCCGACCTACGTGATCCCGGCCCTGGACACGATCGTGGCGCCCCTGGCCCACGGGTCCATCACCGAGGAGCTGGTTCCGCCCTTCTTCGTCGTGGGGCCCTCCGGTGACGCGCGCTACGGAGTCGGCTTCGTGAAGGGCTTCCACGCCATCGGGGCCCAGGTGGGCCGCGGCCTCTTGCCGGGGCGTGGCCTCGTGGTGCTCCATCCCGGCGGGGAGAAGAACCCGGTGGTCTTCGCCATGTCCACGGCCTACACGGCCGTGGTGCTCGTCCTGCTTTTGGCGGGTCTCGCCCTCGTCGTTCGCTGGGCCACGCGGGGGCGGACCGTGCGCCGGGGACTGGTCTGGGACGGCGGCGTGCGCCACCTCTTTCCCGACATGACCTACAGCGCGACGGGCTTCTCCAATCCCGTCCGCGTGGTGTTCCAGGCGATCTTCCGCCCCACCACGCAGGAGGACACGCGCGAGAGCGTGCAGGGGCACTATCGCACCGCCCTCACGCGAAGTCAGCGGGAGCCCTTCATCATGGACAGGCTCTTTCTCCTCCCCCTCACGCGCCTGGTGCGCGGCGCCGCAGGACTGATCGCGAGGCCCCACCACTCCGGCCGGGTCAACCTCTACACGGCGACGGTCCTGGTCACGCTGCTGGTGGTGCTCCTGGTTAACTGGGTTCGCCCATGAGCGATGCAATGCGTGTTTGAGGCGCACTGGCGTTCCCAAAGGAGGTCGCAATGTACCGCAAGATTCTGGTCGGGTTGGATGGCTCCGAGTCGTCATGGCGCGCCTTCGCAGTGGCCCTGGAATTGGCGCGGGCGTTGGAGGCTGAGCTGCACGCGGTGACGGTGGAGGAGACCTCACCGAGGCGTGCGGAGGGGGATGGGGAAAGTGAGGCGGAGACCTCCGCGGCCGAGATGGCGCTCAGCGGCTCCCTGCTCATGGAGGCCCGCCAGCGGGGTATGGCCGCGGGCGTGGACGTCATCGTTACCTCGGCGGATGGGCACGAGGTGCGCACCATTCTCGGCCTCGTGAAGCGTGGCCGATTCGACTTGCTCGTGATAGGCCGGACGGGACACTCCAATGTCTTCCCAGATCAGGCGGGCTCCACCGCCACGATGCTGATGCTGAGAGCGCCGTGCGCTTTCTTGGCGGTGCCCTGAAGGATACGGGCCGGGGGGCTGGCCCGCGAGGACGGACCAAGAAGAGAAGGCAAGCCATGGATCACCCGCGCCATGAACTCATCGCGAAGAGTCTGGTGAAGGCGTACGGCCACCGGACGGTGGTTCGAGGGGTGGACCTGGCTTTCCCTTCCGGCCGCGTGGTGGGCCTTCTCGGCCCCAACGGCGCCGGCAAGACGACGACCTTCTACATGCTCGTGGGGCTGGTAGCGCCCACCTCGGGGGACGTCCTGCTGGATGGACGATCCATCGTCGCGCTGCCCATGCACGAGAGGGCGCGCGCCGGCATTGCCTATCTTCCCCAGGAACCCTCCATTTTCCGAAGAATGACCGTGGAGGAAAACCTGAAGACGGTTCTGCAGTACACCAAGATGAGCCGAGGGGAGCAAGAGGATCGGATGGAAGCGGCCCTCACGGAGCTGAATATTCGAGCCATAGCCAAGTCCCCCGCCTTCTCGCTGTCGGGCGGGGAGCGGCGCCGCGTGGAGGTGGCGAGGGCGCTGGTTCTCTCACCGAGGTTCTTCCTCCTGGACGAACCCTTCGCCGGCATTGACCCCATGGCGGTGGAAGACATTCAGGCGTTGATTCTCACCCTCCGCGAAAAGGGCATCGGCGTCGTAATCACCGACCACAACGTTCGGGAAACCCTCAAGATCACGGATGAAGCCTACATCATACACGACGGGCGGATACTCGCAGAGGGCACGCCGGCGCAACTGGCCGCCGATGCCGGAGCGAGGAGAGTCTTCCTGGGCGAGAGCTTCACCATGCGGTGACGAAGGTGGGAAGAGGAGGCCCATATGAGCGAAATCCGGACCGTTCGAGCGCTGGAAATCTTGGATTCCAGGGGCAACCCCACGCTCCGCGCCTTCCTGGAGCTGAAGGACGGCACGCGGGTCTCCGCCTCCGTGCCGTCGGGGGCATCCACCGGAAGCCGAGAGGCCTTCGAGAAAAGGGACCGCGATCCGGAACGGTACGAAGGCAAAGGGGTTCGGACGGTGGTGGAGGAGATCAACGACTACTTGGCGCCGCGCATGACCGGATTGCCCGTCGGGAACCAGGCTGCCGTGGACCAGCTCCTGATCGATCTCGACGGGACGCCGAACAAGGAGCGGCTGGGGGCCAATGCCCTGCTGGCCCTCTCTATGGCGGTCGCGCGGGCAGGGGCGGCCAGCGCCGGACTTCCTCTTTACGCTCACTTGGGGGGAGAAAGCGCCCGGCGCCTCCCCATGCCGATGATGAACATCCTCAACGGCGGCAGGCACGCCGATAACAGCGTAGACTTCCAGGAGTTCATGATCGTGCCGGTGGGCGCCCCGAGCTTCGGTGAGGCGCTACGCTTCGGCGTGGAGACCTTTCACGCTTTGAAGGCCTTGTTGAAGGAGCGGGGGTACTCCACGGCGGTGGGGGACGAGGGGGGCTTCGCGCCGGACCTCCGCAGCAACGAGGAGGCCGTGGAATTCATCGTGCAGGCCATCGAAAAGGCCGGGTACGCGGCCGGTAGAGAGATCGCCATCGCCCTGGACCCGGCGGCCAGCTCTTTCTGGGAAGGGGGAAGTTACCATTTGTCGCGCTCGCGCCAGGGGCGCAAGAGCAGCGCGGAGCTGACGGCTCTGTACCGGTCCTGGCTGGAGAGTTACCCCATCGTCTCCTTGGAGGATGGGCTGGCCGAGGACGACTGGGAGGGTTTTCGGGCGCAGACGGAGCTCCTCGGAGACCGGATCCAGATCGTCGGGGACGACATCTACTGCACCGATCCGGTGCTCATCGAAAAGGGCATCTCTCAGAAGACCACCAACGCGGCGCTCATCAAGCTGAACCAGATCGGCACCGTCACGGAGACGATCCAGGCCATCGAACTCTGCCGCGAGGCCGGCTGGTCCTTCGTGGTCTCGCACCGATCCGGCGAAACGGAAGACACTTTCCTCGCCGATTTCGCGGTGGCGATGGACGGCGGCCAGATCAAGACGGGGTCTGCCTGCCGGAGCGAGCGGACCAGCAAATACAACCGCCTTTTGGAAATCGAGGCCGAGCTGGGAGCGACGGCGGAGTTTGGCCCGACTGCCGCGAACCCCAGACGGCATCGGAGGCATCCATGATCGAGATTACCGTACCTGATTTGGGCTCCTGGGCGTTGGAGCACCTGGTCCTCGATTTCAACGGCACCTTGGCGGAGGATGGGATCCTCCTGCCCGGTGTGCGGGAGGCGTTGATCGGCCTCTCCCGCCGGCTGAAGATCCACGTGGTCACGGGGGACACCTTCGGCCAGGCCAAGCGCGAGCTCGACGGGATTCCCTGCGAGCTGGTCATCCTCGAATCGGCGGGCCAGGCTCACGCCAAGGCCCAATACGTGGAGAGGCTGAACCCCGACCGCACGGCGTGCATCGGCAACGGGCGGAACGACCGGCTCATGCTGGCCAAAGCCGCCCTGGGCGTGGCCGTGGTGCAGAGGGAGGGGGCGGCGGCGGAGAGCCTGATGGCGGCCCAGGTGGTGTGCCGCAGCATCGTGGAGGCGCTGGAGCTGTTGACCGAACCGCTGAGGCTGGTGGCGACGCTGCGGGGCTAGAACTTGAGAAGGGAAGCGGGGGAAGCCTCGTAAGCTGTTGACCGGGTTCGACTTTTTGGGTACGATCGGGTGGGCGATGGAGTTCGCCGTCAAGCGCCGGAATGGCTGATAACTCCTAGGGATGTTGCGGGCTCCGGATGGCCGGAGCCGCGTGGGAGGACTTGATGGCCGACGCCGCCCGTTCCTGGAAAAGCCCGACGGTCTTCGGCTTCTCCCTGGCCAGCCTGCTCTCGGACGCGAGCCACGAGATGGCCACGGCGGTGCTGCCGCTCTACCTCCAGCACCTGGGGCTGGGGGCTACGGTCCTTGGATGGATCGAAGGCATCGCGGACGTCTTCTCCTCGGGTGCCAAGTACTGGTCGGGCCTCGTGGGTCAGCGGATCGCCCGCAAGAAGGGCCCGGTGGCCTTCGCCTACCTCGTGACCACCCTCTGCGTGGGGGCCTTCGCCTTCGCCGCATCGGCCATCCCCTTCGTGCTCCTGAGAACCGTGGCCTGGATGGCGCGCGGGTTCAGGGGGCCGCTGAGGGACGCCCTCATGGCCGAAGCCGTGGAGCCCTCCCAGTACGGGAAAGCCTACGGCCTGGAGCGGGCGGGCGACATGGCCGGCGCCGTGGTCGGGCCACTCCTGGCGGCACTGTTCGTGGGGCTGTCCCTGCGCCTGCACTGGATTTTTCTGATCACGCTCATTCCGGGCCTGGGGGCGGTTCTCGCGGTGGTCTTCCTCGTTCACGAAGAGGGCCGCCCGGAAGGGCGCGCCGAGCGGCCGAGCCGCCCCGCGATGCCCAGTGCCTATTGGGCCTTTCTGGCGGCGGTCCTGCTCTTCGGCATGGGCGACTTCTCGCGGACCTTCCTCATCCTGGAGGCCGCGAGGCGGCTTCCTTCGGGCGGCGGGGCCATGCTCCTCTCCGTCCCCGTCCTGCTCTACGTCTTTCACAACGCCGTCAGCGGGCTGGCCACCTTCCCGGCGGGCATGCTCACGGACCGCTGGTCCTATGGGCGAACCCTCCTGCTCGGCTACGGGATGGGCGTGGCTTTCAACCTGGGGCTGGCGTTTCTCAGCGGGAGCCTCGTGATGCTCGTGCCCCTCTTTTTGGTAAGCGGGATCT
>JBMFSH010000061.1:10281-12564 GCA_049967655.1 Acidobacteriota bacterium | reverse complement strand
AAACGCCTTCGCCCGGATGGACAGCCGCGCCATGCCCACCACCGCCGCCACGCCGCGCCCCGCACCCACCGTCTTGCACCTCGCCATCCGCAGACCTCCTCAAGAAGGCCCCAGCATGGCTACTCACCCTCAATCAAGTCCAGACGGGGTACGGCGAGGACTTACGTCTACACTAACAAAAGACGGGCCCCCACCGCCTGTCGCCAAGCCTCCCTGACTCGCGCCCGCCTGTAGAGGGCAGGACGGGCGAGGATTGAGGGCGGCGTGTATCCAGGAGGGCGGATGGAGGCGACGGACCGGCTCTCGACGCCGGGCGGTGGAAATGGCGGTACCTTTGGCCTGCCGCCGCGGTGGCGGCTGGCGGGGCGGCTCGGATCGGGCGGACAGGCCGAGGTCTGGCTCGCCACCGACACCCAGCTCAACGAACCGGTGGCCATAAAGTTTTACGGCGGGGCCTACTCGGGCGAGGCCCGCGCGCGATGGCGCCGCGAACTGCGTCTCGGGCGCCTGTTACAGCACCCCCACCTGATCCGCATCCACGAACTCATCGAAACCGAGGAGGGGGTGGCCCTCGCCATGGAATACCTTCCGGGCGGCAGTCTCGCCGAGCGGCTGGCCAAGGAGGGCCCCCTCCCTCCGGATCAGGTGGAGGAGGTGACCCTTCACACGCTGGAAGCCCTCTGCTACCTTCACGCTCACGACATCGTTCACCGCGACGTGAAGCCGAGCAACATCCTCCTGGACGCCGAGGGCTCTCTGCGCCTGGCGGACCTGGGCGTGGCCAAGTCCCTGGCGCCCTCGGACGGCGCCACGCAGACCTCGCTCACGCCCGGCTCCCCCGCTTACATGAGCCCCGAGCAGCTCCAGAACGGGGACGTGGGCCCCCCCAGCGACCTCTACTCCTTGGGGGTCACCCTCTACGAACTGCTGGCGGGCAAGCTCCCTTACGAGGGCAAGAGCACCTACGAGGTGGCCACGGGCCACCTGACGGGCGAGTTCCCCAGCCCTCGGCTTGCCCGGCCCGATTGCCCTCGCTGGCTTGCCCGCTTCATCCGGCGGCTCATGGAGAAGCGCCCCGAAGACCGGTTCCCCAGTGCCGAGGCGGCCTTGAGGGCACTGGAGACCCGACGCGGACTCTTCTCGCGGCGCATGGTGAAAAGGCTTCTCCTGAACACCGCGGCCGCCCTTCTCCTGGTCGCCGCCGCCACGGCGGGGGCGCTCGCCTGGCGCCGGGCCGAAGCCGCCGGTGCCATGGCCGTCCGCACCTCCTTTGAAGGCAACACCCTCAGGGGCCTCGATGCCAGCGGAAAAACCCTCTGGAACGTTCATACCCTCGCCCCCATCCAGCAGGTCGAGCAGGCCGATCTTTACGGGAACGGGATGAGGGAGTCGGTTGTCGCCACCTATGACGAAGACGAATTGATTCGCCAGAGCCGGGCGGCTTCAGCACACAAGAGCCCGCAAGTCCTGATCATCAACATGGCAGGCCGGATTCTGAGTGAGTTTCGCCCCGAGCGGGAGGTTCAGGATGGCACGACATTGGTCGCCCCACCTCTCCTTCAGCCAACCGTGAGGATCATGAATCTATCGGGGAATGATACCAGGCAAGTTCTTGTGAACGCCCATAATAGGCAATTGGGGACGGACTACGTGTGGCTCTATTGGCCGATGGCGGCACAGTGGGAGTTAATACTGGACCACTGGGGCGGTTGGATTTATTCACTCGAAGCAGTTCCGCACAGCAGGCCGCCGCGTATACGATTTCTCGGTTTCAACGGTTTGTTAGCCGCTCAACCGATTGAGGCGGAGCTGGCAGTCCGGCCATTGGATGGGGCTAGTCAGCCACACCCTGGAGGCCTTGTGAGCTCAATTCCAGGGGCCCGCACAATTATGGGTGAAAGCCGGCTCATTTGGTACACATGCCTGGCTCCAGATATTTATTCCTATCACGACCCGACGAAGGGATTCACCATCGAAGCGGATGGAGCAAGCTACTTCGGCGCGAAGGGAAAGTCTGTCGTTGTGGACCAGTGGGGCAACACCGTCCCTGGCCCCAATGCGGGCCAGGATTTATCGGAGGCACGTCTCGAATTGTTGACGCAAGTGAATGACGTTTACGAAAGGGCAACCGAATATGGATTGCCGCTTGTTCGGAAGGATATCACCTCTCTGGAGGTTCGTTTTGCTAATCTCCTGCGTGAAAAACCCGAACGATCGGCCTTTCAGCAAGTCTGTGCAAGGGCGCTGGCCCGGGCTGGCGATCCAGAGGCTGGCGTACGACTG
>JBMFSH010000061.1:0-10182 GCA_049967655.1 Acidobacteriota bacterium | reverse complement strand
CTCGAACAGGCCCTGAACGAGGATGGGTTTAACGACTCGCTGACCCTCAACCTCGGGGAACTGTTGGCAATTGAGGGACACCTTTCTAGGGCCCAGCACGTATTAGAAAACGGCTACCTGGACGGACATACACCGGCCGGGGATTGGTTGTGCCTAAAGGTCATGATGCGACTGGCCATTGAAATGCACGATGGCGACCTTCTCAAAGCCGAAGAGATCTCGATGAGTAACAAGGGTGGTTCGAGCGAAGTAGGACAAGTCTTTGAAGCCCGTGCCCGCCTCTGGTGGAACGAATCCATCCAGGCGGACACGCACCTCGGCTCCTACGACCTCGCGCCCGAAGGCGAGGCCATCGCGTGTCTCGCGCGCTGGCGCCTGCACGAGATCCAGCCGGGCGACGTGGCGGCCATGACCGATTCGCTCCGGCGCAACCCTGACGCCGCGGGCGAATGCCTCATCGCGCGCGCCATGGCCCGCCTCAGCCTCGGCCACCCCAACGCCGCCGTCTCCGACTGCCTCGAAGCCGAAAGGCGCCTGTCCGAGCGAGCCCCCTGCGAGTTCTGGTTCTACCAGACCATGCAGCTCGCGCAGGCCTGCCACGCCACGGCCCTCCTCGCGGCCGGCCGCACGCGGGACGCCAAGGCGCTGGCCGATGAAATTCTCCCCAAGCTCCGCCCCGGCCTACTGCCCTACCTCCTGGCCCAGCAGGTCCTGGCTTCAGTGGGAAGCAACGGCCGGTGATCGCGGGAGCCGTCGCCCGACGGCGATTTCTTCGCCCCTCCCCACCCATCGCGATCGGGGGAGCGCTCCCACGTCAGGCGAACGCTCCTACACCTCGGAATCGACGAGAAGGCCGAATTTCTTGAGCTTGAGGTAGAGGGCGGGCCGGGAGATTCCCAGCTCCTTGGCGAGGGCGGACATGGAGCCAGTCTTGTCCCGCATACGGCGGGTCAAATAGTCTCGCTCGAAGGCTTCGTTGGCGGCGCGCCAGTCCAGCGCCCACATCGCGCCCCCGTTCTCGTCCCCGGGCCGAACGTCCAGAGCCCGCCGGACGAGCCCGGCATCAATGCTTTCCCCGCGGGCCATGACGGTCAAGCGGCGAACCGTCGCCAGCAACTCCCGGACGTTGCCCTGCCAAGGGTGGGCCGCTAAGAGCCCGAGGGCTGGTTCCTCAAACCCCTTGATGCTCTTGCCAACCTCCCTGTTCGCCCTCTCAAGGAAAGCCACCGCCAGCAGGGCGATGTCCTCCCGCCTCGCCGTCAGCGGCGGAAGCTCGACGATCATCTGCGCCAGACGGTAGTAGAGGTCCCGCCGGAAGCGCCCCTCCTCCATCATAGCCTTCAAGTCCTGGTTGCTCGCGGCGATCACCCGCACGTCCACCGGCCTGCCCTTGGAGCTTCCCAGGGGATAGACGCGCTTCTCTTCCAGCACTCGCAGCAGCTTGGGCTGCAGGGCCAGGGGCATGTCGCCGATCTCGTCCAGGAAGAGGGTTCCCCCCGAGGCCTCCCCGAAATAGCCACCGCGCCGGGCCTCGCTGCCGGTGTAGGCTCCCCGCTCGGCCCCGAACAGCTCGCTCTCCAGCAGGGTGGCGGGGATGCTCGAGCAGTTCACGGCCACCATGGGCCTGCCGCTCCGCTTGGAGAGCCAGTGGATGCGCCGGGCGAAGAGCTCCTTGCCCGTGCCCGTGGGGCCCAGCAGGAGCACGCCCATCTCCGTCTGGGCGGCCGCGTCCGCTAGATCGAGGGCCTCCACGATGACCGGACTGCGTCCGAGTATGGGCTCCAGCCCGCTTCCGTCGGGCAGGCCGCTCCGAAGACGCCGGACCTCCTCAGACAGTGTTTCCAAGGTCTGCCGCTGGGCCTGGAGGCTCTCCACCCAGTGCAGCAGGAACCGCAGCGCCACCGGCACCATGAGGAAGGAGTCGAGCCCCTGTCTGAGGGGATCGAACCCCTCCTTCAGAATGCCCACGAAGGCCAGCCGCCGGCCGGCATCCTCCACGGGCACCGAAAGGGCCCTCAGCACCCCAGGGCCGCCCTCCAGAACATCGAAGCTCGTGGGTTTGGGCAGCAACGCCGCGGCCTGCGCCAGTTCCGGGGTAACCCTCTCCTCGGGGAACCCGCCGCAGACCGCCTGTACCGTCAGCGAACGGCCTGAGAACTCATAGCACTTGGCCGCCTGGCATCCCATGGCCTCCGCGAACACCTCGCAGAGCGCCTGATAGGGCACGCCGGGCACGCCCAGTTCCAGCACGCGCTCCATCACGGTGACCATGGAGAGGAAGGGCAGGCGCCGGCCAGCCCCGGCCAGCCCGTCGCGGCCCGGCAAGACCTGGATGTCCACCGTCCCCGAAATGGCCACCTCCCCCAGCTCCGGGCGGAAGGCCATCCCCTCGGTGACGGCCTCCTTCAGGATGAGGCGCGCCTCACCCAGCCCCACTCTGGCCCCCGCCGGAAACGGGCCCGACTGAACCCGCTCCCCATCAAGAAAGGTGCCGTTCGTGCTGCCCAGATCCCGGAAGGTGACCCTTCCTCCTCCATCCAGCGAGAGTTCCAGGTGTGCCCGCGACACCCCCCGCGCCCGCACCGGAATGTCACAGGAGACCTCCGACCCGATTCGCCAGGGCCCCTCCCCGCGCAGGTGGTAATGGATGCAAGCCAGCCCGGGAAGCATGATCTCCAAGAGATAGCGCATGGGACTCCTCGTCTGGTGACATCTCCGAAGAAGAGGACTATTGTAAGGTAATTTTACAAGGGGTAGCTTGCCTGTCAAGCAAGATCATGGGAACCCCACAAAGGGCCAGGCAAGAAACAAATTCGACTCCCGCGTGCCAGTCCTCGGCTAGGCTGTTGCCTCATGCGTGGGGGCTTCGCGGAACGCCCGGGTGCGAGTAGAATGCGGCAGGGGCAGGAGGGCGCCGGAGGTCAGAGCCGGGCCGCCCGGGAGCCCCGAGGGGACATCGAGGAGCCATGATGAGGGACATTCGCCGTTGCGACAGCGTGCTGGAGGCCATCGGGTGGACGCCGCTGGTGCGGCTCAACAGGGTGACCGAGGGGCTTCGCGCCGAGGTGTGGGCCAAGCTGGAATTCCTCAATCCGATGGGGAGCATCAAGGATCGCATCGCCAAGTACATGATCGAGAAGGCTGAGCGGGAGGGGCGCATCGGGGAGGGGGCGCTGATCATCGAGAACTCCTCCGGCAACACCGCCCTCGGCTTGGCCATGGTGGCCATCCAGAAGGGCTACCGGCTGAAGGTCGTGGTGCGCGACAGCATCAGCCCCGAGAAGGAGGCGCAGCTCGTCGCCCTGGGGGCGGAGGTGCTGAAGGTGGACCACACTCTTCCGCCCGACTCGCCCGACTCCTACAACCGGATCACCCCGAGACTGGCCGCCGACACTCCCGGCTGTTTCTTCCCCGACCAGCACAACAACCGGGACAACAACGAGGCGCACTACGCCACCACGGGCCCGGAGATCTGGGAGCAGATGGAGGGGCGCATCGACCTCCTGGTGGCGGGTATGGGCACGGGCGGCACCATCGGAGGCACGGCGAAGTTCCTCAAGGAGAAGGACCCCTCCATCCGGGTAGTGGCCGTTGATTCGGAGGGCTCCATCTTCACCGACTACTTCCATACGGGCCGTCGCGTCGAACCCAAACCCTACCTCCTGGAAGGCCTGGGAGACGAGTTCCTGATCGGCACCGCCGACTTCACCGTGATTGACGACATCATCCAGGTGAGCGACCGCGACGCCTTCCTGACCACCCGCGAGCTGGTACGCCGCGAGGGCGTCATGGGCGGAGGCTCCAGCGGGGCCGCGCTCTGGGCCGTGCGGAAGCTGGCCTCCGCGCTCGACGGGCCGGCGCGCATCGTCACCATCTTCCCCGACGGCGCCTCGCGCTACCTCAGCACCATCTTCAACGACGGCTGGATGCGGGAGAAGGGCTTCCTGTAGAGAGACCCAAACGATTCGCGCGCTCCTTTCCACCGAAGAGGAATGGGAGCGGCAAGGAGCTATGACCATGATCGAGAAAGTCGTCATCATCGGTTCGGGGCCGGCTGGCCACACCGCGGCCATCTACGCCGCCAGGGCCGGCCTGAAGCCCCTCATGTTCGAGGGGTTCATCCGCGGAGGAGTGGCCGGGGGGCAGCTCATGACCACCACGGAGGTGGAGAACTTCCCCGGCTTCCCCGTGGGGATCACCGGCCCCGAGCTGATGAACCGGATGCGGGAGCAGAGCACCCGCTTCGGCACGCGCATCATCACCGAGGACGTGGATTCGGTGGACCTTTCGAAGCGCCCCTTCACCATCCGTTCGGCGGAGAAGACGGTGGAGGCCAAAAGCCTCATCATCGCCACGGGCGCCACGGCCAAGCGCCTCCACCTCCCCTCGGAGGAGCGCCTCTGGAACCGCGGCATCTCCGCCTGCGCCGTGTGCGACGGCGCGCTGCCCATCTTCCGCGACCGGGTGTTGGTCGTGGTGGGAGGGGGAGACACGGCCGTGGAGGAGGCCACCTACCTGACTCACTTCGCCTCCAAGGTGCTCCTCGTTCATAGGCGGGGCGAGCTGCGCGCCTCCAAGGCCATGCAGAAGCGGGCCACGGAAAACCCGAAGATCATGCCCATCTGGAACTCCGTGGTGGTGGACGCGGTGGGCGAGACGGGGCTGCGCGGGGTGATCATCCGCCACCTGCCCACGGGCAGCGAGAAGACCGTGGAGGCGGCCGGCCTCTTCTACGCCATCGGCCACAACCCCAACACGGAGTTGTTCAAGGGCCAGTTGGAGATGGATGAGACCGGGTACCTGATCGCCCAGCCGGATAGCAGCCACACCAGCGTGCCTGGCGTCTTCGCCGCCGGCGACGTCCGGGACAAGGTCTACCGCCAGGCGATCACGGCCGCGGGCATGGGCTGTCGGGCCGCCCTCGACTGCGAACGGTGGCTGGCCGAGCAGGGCGGGTAGTAACCCCAGTAGCCCAGGAGCCGAGAGAACCGGATCGCGCTCTGGCGAGCGTTCCTGGGGCGTTACCCTTTCTGCATCAAGGCGAATTCGGCGGCTGATGGCGGCCTTCGAGCTTGGGCGGGCGCGATACCTCGGGTCAGAGCTTCTCTTCCTCGGCGGGCATCTCCCGGCCCTCGCGTCCCCACACGACGACCCGGTCGCGGCCCATCGCCTTGGCCCGGTAGAGGGCACCATCGGCCATGGCCACCAGGTCCGAGGGCGACAGCCCGTCCACCGGCCGGACGGCCGCGATGCCGAAGCTCAGGGTCACCACGGGGCGCGAGCAGGCCGGCCCCTGAGCCAGCCCCAACTCCTCGATCTCCCGCCGCACGGCGTCGGCCATCTCTTCCGCCGTCGCGAGGTCCGTGTCCGGCACCAGGACCGCGAACTCATCCCCCCCGTACCGGGCCACCAGGTCCTCCGCGCGCCGGAAGTGGCTGAGAAGGATCTCCGTGATGCGTCGGAGGCACTCGTCGCCCCTCACGTGGCCGTGGGCGTCATTGTAGGCCTTGAAGTGGTCGATGTCGGCCATGAGCAGAACCACCTGCTGGCCGTGGCGCTGGGCCCTCGCCCACTCGGTGCAGAGGCTTCCCCCGAAGCGCCGGCGGTTGGCGGCCCCGGTCAGCGGGTCCTGCGTACTGAGTAGCTCCAGCCGGCTGTTGAGCGCTTCGAGTTCCTGGGTCCGCACCTCCAGCAACCGGTTGGCCTCCTGGAGCTCGCGGGTCTTCTGCTCCACCGCCCGTTGGAGGGCCTCCTCTTTCTCGGTTTTGCGGCTTCTCCTCACCCTCGAAAGCCGCGCGCCTCCCAACAGGGCCAGAACGATCGCGGCGCCAGCCACGAAGATTTCGCTTCCATCCGTAGCAGAGGCGACCGCCAGCGTAATCGCCGCGGAAGGTGCCTCCGCAGATCGACCTTTCGATTTAGATCCACTCAGGTGGAGGGCGGGAGCACTGAAGGAGCTGACGGCACCCGATGAGGCGGATGCGCAGGCTCCTGGCGGCAGGAGGGCCGGCCAAACTGACAGGATAAGAACCGCAGGCAGGAGCAGAGGGTGCGAACGGGCCTTCCTTGGAATGGCACTCTCCCTGAACCGGATGACCAAGTCACAAAGCCGCATGGACACGCCTCACGGTGCCCTACCTTACAATTCCTCGCCCGCATTCGCTTCAGTTCATATATGCCCGCGAAGATAGCGTCCCGACCTGGCCCTTGCCCCGCCAGTTCGGATCGCCCCTCGCGGCCCTAACCCAATCGCATCAACATGCTCGAAGTAGACCACGGCACACCGCCCTTGTCAATAGCATGGGCACTCTGATTCCAAGGGCTCTTCGACGCGCGTTGGGGGAGGGCGATCATGTCAAGTGGGACGATTTTGTCTACTGCCGAGAAGGGGCTTCGGCGCGCCTCATCGGGGCTTGTGCCGGGGATCGGGCGGGACGATGAGTTCGAAGGGAAGGCCCTCCTCGCCGGCCATGGCCCGAAGGCGCTCCTCCACCTCCTCGATCACGTAGTCCGGCGTCGAGGCTCCCGCGGTGATTCCCACGCCCGAAATATCCGAAAACCACGCCCTGTCCAAGTCCTCGGCTCCCTGAACGAGGTAGCTGCGTTTGAGCTGGTGACAGATCTCGTAGAGGTGGCGGGTGTTAGCGGAATGGCGCCCGCCGACGACCAGGATCAGGTCCACCTCCGGATCCTCGGCGAGCCGCCTGGCCGCGTCCTGGTTCTCCTTGGTGGCGTAGCAGACGGTGTCCGCCCGGCTCGTTCCCGGCTGGGCGGCTTCGATGACCCGCACCACCTCCTCGTACTCCTCGGCGTTCAGCGTGGTTTGGTAGAGCACCTTGATGGCGCCGTAGCGGCTCCAGTCCACGGCGCTGGCCTGCTCCACGCTCTGGATGATGTGGTAGGAGGAGGGATCGAGGTCGCGGGTGTAGCCGATCACCTCGCGGTGCTTCGGGTCGCCGATGAACACCAGGTGCGCGCCAGCCTCCAGGGAGCGCCTCGCCTCCCTGTGGATGTCGTAGACAAACTTGCAGGTGGTGTCCAGGATCTCCAGGCCCTGCGCCTTGGCCTTCTCGTGGAAGGAGGGCGGCACCCCGTGGGCCGAGAAGACGATCACGGGCTCCTTTACCTCCTCGATGGCGTGAACCGTCCGGACCCCGAGCCGCTCCAGGTCCTCCACCACACGCTCGTTGTGAACTACCTGCCCCAGAATGGCACCGCGCCCGCCCTGTCCCGCAAAGCGCCGGACCTTCAGGTCCGCGATCCGCACCCCGGAGCAGAAACCGTACTTGTCCGCCCGCTTGACCTTCATCGCATCCCTCTCGGCGCCCGCGGGCCACGCTCCATTCTAACGCATTCCCGCAGGTAGACATGGGCTAGCCGAACCCGCTAAGCCATCGGCGGGCAGACCATGTTTCTGGTTCCTTCCGGGGCACGCTTGCCCGCGGTGCGCCAGGGCCGGTCGGTTCAGGCGAAACCGAGGGCCATCTTGGCTTCCAGGCTCATCATCTCGGGGGTCCAAGGCGGAGACCAGACGAGATTGACGCGGGCGTCCTTGACCCCGGCCACCTTGAGAATCTCGTTGTTGGCCTGGAGCAGGAGCTGCTCGGCCACGGGGCAACCCACGGAGGTCATGGTCATGTCCACCTCCACCTTGCCCTCTTCCACCTGCAGGCGGTAGATCAGTCCCAGGCTCACGGCGTCCAGCCCCAGCTCCGGGTCTACCACATTGCCGAGGGCCTCCCAGCAAGCCTTCTCCAGGTCCGTCGCACCGTGCTCGCCCGTCTCGCTCGCGTTCATGGCCACACCTCCCAACCCATCCTAACATCACCAGGGCGGGACCATTCCCTCCTCTCGCGCCGGCGGAGAGGCGGAGGGCCTGTGGTACCATGGTTGGTGTCCATTCGGGAAAGCCGTTTCCGCGTGGAGAGTGAAGGGTGGAGGGTGGAGGGGAGAAAGAAGCCCACGCAGGGTCAAGCGCTCGGCGGGTGCTCCACCCCCCGCTCTCGACCTTCCACCGTTCCCATCCAGACTTTCCGAATGGGAGCTAGTTGAACGGAGGCAGACGTGGAGAGTTTGGGAACCGTCGTTATCGTGGGCCGGCCCAACGTGGGCAAGTCGACCCTCTTCAACCGCCTCATCGGGCGCCGGAAGGCTCTCGTGCACGATCAGCCCGGCTTCACCCGCGACCGGAACGTCGCCCTCGTGGTCCGCGAGGACCGCCCCATCCAGATCGTGGACACGGGGGGGATCCTGGGCGAGTCGGAAGACCTTCTGGCGACCCTGGTGGAGGAGCAGGTGAACCTGGCGGTGGCCGGCGGGGACCGGGTCTTGCTCATGGTGGATGCCAAGGAGGGGCTTCTCCCGCTGGATCGCGAGATCGCCCTCCGCCTGCGCAAGGCGGGCAAGGCCACCGCGCTGGTGGTGAACAAGGTGGACGTTCCCGGCCACCTTCCTCGCGGAATGGAATTCCACGAGCTCGGCATGGACCAGATCTTTTTCGTCTCCGCCGAACACGCTCTGGGGCTGGACCAGCTCTGGGAGTACATCCTCGAAGGGATGCCAACGCCGGCGGAGCCCCCGGCCGCCTCCCCCGGCGAGGCGATCCGCGTCGCCATCGTGGGCAAACCCAACGCCGGCAAGAGCTCAATTCTCAACCGGATCCTCGGCGAGGAGCGGGCCCTCGTCTCGGAGATCCCGGGCACTACGCGCGACCCGGTGGACGTCCCCCTCAGCCTCGACGGCCAGAATTTCCTGCTCGTGGACACGGCGGGTATCCGGCGCAAGAGCCGCAGCGCCCAGGCCGCGGAGGTCCTCTCCGTCATCCTGGCGCGAAGGAGCCTGGAGCAGTGCCACGTGGCCCTGCTCATCCTGGACGCCTCCGGCATGCCCACCCACCAGGACGCCCACATCGCGGGGCTCATCGAGGCCTCCCTGCGCGGCGCGGTGGTGGTCCTCAACAAGTGGGATCTGGTCGGGGATCCCGAGCGGGCCAAGGAGCTCGAGGAGACCGTGGCCGAGCGCTTCTCCTTCATCGGTTGGATGCCCACCATACGCACCTCTGCCCGCACGAACCGGCACACGGACAAGCTCCTGCCGGCCGTGGCTCGCGTCTACAGGAACTTCTCGCAGCAGTTCCCCACGGCTACCCTCAACAAAAACCTGGAGAAGATCGTCCGGGCTGTCTCGCCGCCCAGCGTTGGGGGAAAGGAGTTCAAGATCCGCTACGTCACGCAGACGGGGTCGGCCCCGCCCATCCTGACCCTCTTCACCAACTCCCGATTTCCCCCGCCAGACGCCTATCACCGGTACCTTAAAAACAGAATCCGTGAGTGCTACGACCTGGAGGGCTCCCCGCTGGTCCTGAAGTACCGAAAGGAGTGAGCCCTCTCTTGCCCCCTCGGCGCGACCGTGCCGCCCCCTTGGCGCCCCGCCGTTCTCCGGTTTAGACTTCCTAAGGGAGAGGCCGCCGTCGGGTGGAGGTTTTGTCCATGGCGAAGAGAAAGCCGCCCAGGGCGGGGCGGGAAGGTGACCGGCAAGGCTCCCGCGGAGCCGGGGTTCCGGAGCAGGCCACCGGAGTCCCCTTGAAGTGGCTTTTGGGTCTTCTGCTGCTCCTGGTCCCGTGGATACCCGCCGCGGCCCACCAGCCTCCGGAGGCCCGGCAGGCCATGCAGTTCGGCTTGCGCGTGGAACCGTCCGCCTGGGCAGCCATGGAAGAGGCGCTGGCGGCCGAGCCGTGCGACCCGGGCAATCCCCTCGGGGTGACGCTTGATATCCCCTCGCCGTGGGCCGATCGGCCCGACTGGGCCGCCTTGGACAAGGCGGCTGCCGCGGTGGCGTCGGCCCACGCCCGCCTCACCATCGCCACCCAGCTGCCACAGAACGCCCGAGAGCGCTATCTGGCCACCCTCTCCGAGCGGCTGGGCCTCCAGGCCTCCACCATGGAGCTCTCCGTTTCGCCCGGCGATGTGGAAGGGGTGGAACGGGGGGGAAACGCACAGGGTGCCTTGGATATAAAACGATGGGCCTCCCTGCTCAGGGGCAACAGCAAAGCCAACATCCTGATCGGCAACCTTACGCCCGATCTCCTTCGCCTCCTTTCGCCCATGTACCAGGAGTCCTTGGATGCCTACGTGGACGGCTACGGTGCGGGGCCCTTCCCACCCGACGAACTCTTACCCTCCT
>JBMFSH010000060.1:0-12800 GCA_049967655.1 Acidobacteriota bacterium | reverse complement strand
GTGTGACACCCTTTCCCACCGTGTGTGATCTGTCGCGCCTTCCACGGCTATTCCCCTCCTCCATCGCGGGATTGGGGGTTCCAGATCAAATTGACTCCCACGGAGAAGCATATTACCATGCGCGGAGGGAGGAGTCGGAATGGCCCCCTTCGAGACACAGTTGGCGCAGTTGCCCATCCTCCAGCAGCTGGAACCGGACGAGTTCGCCCTGGTCACCGGCCGGTTTGTCAGGGAGCAGTTCCCGAAGGGGTCCCGCATCCTCGAGGAGGGCTACGGCGGTCTGAAGCTGTTTGTCATGCTGGAGGGCAGGATCAGGGTCTACCGCACGATGGGTGACACGCCCATCGTCATCACCACCCTCGAACCCCCGGAGACCTTCGGGGAGATCAGCATCATCGACGGGAAGCCCATCTCCGCAACGGTGGAGGCGGAGTCGGACGTGGTGGTCCTGACGCTGAGCCGCGAGCACTTCTACGAGATCGTCCAGAGCTCGTGCGTCCTACAGGCCAAGCTTTACGGCAACCTGCTTCGGACCCTGTGCCAGCGCCTCCGGACCACAACCAACCAGGTCCACGACTACTTCGCGATCAACAAGGCCCTGTGCGAAAACGAAAGTTTCCGTCAATTCTACAAGCTCTTCACCACTTGATGCCCGGCGGCAAGGGCCTCAAGCTGGCGCTCTGGTTCCTCTTGGCCGGAGTGGTGGCGGGGATATCGGCGGGTCTGTACGTCACCCGCAACATCCCCGAGGTGGACAGCCTCCAGTTCACCACCCCGAGCCTCATGACGAGGATCTACAGCCGGGACGGCCAGGTGCTTCAGGAATATGGAGCCGAGAAGAGAACCCTGGTCCACTTCGCCGACATCTCGCCCAACTTCATACACGCGCTGATCGCCGTCGAGGATTCGGACTTCTACCACCACCACGGCATCTCGATCCGCGGAACCATCAGGGCCGCCTTGCAGGACCTACTGCACGGGAGCCCCGGCCAGGGGGGGAGCACCCTGACGCAGCAGCTGGCCCGGCAGTACTTCCTCACCCCGGAAAAGACCATCTCCCGCAAAATCCGGGAGGCCATCCTGGCGATCAACATCGAGAGGCACTACAGCAAGGACCAGATCCTCGAGATGTACTCCAACAAGGTCTGCTTCGGCTACGGCTACTACGGGGTGGAGGCCAGCTCGCGGTTCTACTTCAACAAGAAGGCCAAGGACCTCACCATTCCCGAGGCCGCCCTGCTGGCCGGCCTCATCCAGCGCCCGGGCTACTACGCCCCCCTCACCCATCCCGATCGCGCGCTGGCTCGCCGCAACGCCGTTCTCCTGCGGATGCTGCAGACCAAGTACCTCACGCGGAGCCAGTACGAACAGTACCTGCATGCGCCGCTGGGCCTGTCGCCGGGGTCGGCGGAAAGCGAGAGCCGGGCCCCGTACGTCACCGAGCGTATCCGCATGTACTTGGAGGAGAAATACGGCGAGGAGGCTCTGTACGAAAAAGGCCTCCAGGTGTACACGACCATCGATCCCGGCCTTCAAGCCCAGGCCCAGCGGGCCGTGGTGGACGGCCTCCACTCCTACACCAACCGCCACGGCTACAAGGGGCCGCGCCGCGGAAACGGCGCTCCGCCTGAGTACACGGGCGGCCAGTTCGAGAAGGACGGCCGCTACTGGGCCACCGTCCAGAGCGTCAGCGCCGGACAGGTGGTGGCGCGCATGGGCCAGACCGAGGTCACCCTCACGCCCAAGAACTGGCCCTGGGCGCCGCAACTGGTCGCCGGCCGGACCTTCCGAGAAGGCGACCGCATCCTGCTCCACGTCACCGCTCCCGGCCCGCCCCCCGAATTCGAGCTGGACCAGGAGCCCAGGGCCCAGGCGGCCCTCGTCGCCATGGACCCGCACACGGGCGAAGTCCTCGCCCTGGTGGGCGGCTACGACTTTTCGCAGTCCATGTACAACCGGGCGATCCAGGCCATGAGGCAGACCGGCTCCGCCGTGAAGCCCATCATCTACGCCACGGCCCTGGGACTCGGCAGGACCCTGGCGGACCAGGTCATCGACGAACCCACCCTCTTTCTGACGGGACGCGAACACGCGGACCAGCTCTGCACCGAAGGCTATATCCCGCGGGACTTCGACCCGGACTATTTCGGCCTCATCACCTACCGGACCGCCCTCGAGCACTCGGTCAACATCGCCGCCGTCCACATCCTCAACCAGATCGGCTACCAGCGGGTCATCGACACGGCCAGACGCCTCCACATCACCTCGACCCTCGACCCCTACCCCTCCATGGCGCTCGGCGCCTTCGAGATCAGCCTATGGGAGCTCACGGGGGCCTACACGGCCCTCGACAACAACGGCATCTGGGAACAACCCCGCTTCATGAACCGCATCGCGGACCGCGACGGCAGGACCCTCGAAGAGATCCGCTCCCTGGCCCAGCCCGTCTTCACTCCCGAGGTCAGCTACCTCATGATCCAGGCCATGAGGGGCGTCCTCAAGGAGGGGACGGCCGCCTCGGCGGCCGACATGAAGGGCAATTTCGCCGGCAAGACCGGCACCACGGACAAGTACACCGATGGCTGGTTCATCGGCTTCAACCCGGCGATCCTTTGCGGCGTCTGGGTCGGCAAGGACGACCACAAATCCCTGGGGAACCTGGAAACCGGCGCCCGGGTGGCCCTCCCCATCTGGAGGCAGTTCATGGAGAAGGCCACCGCCGGGCAGCAGAATCTGGACTGGGTCCAGCCCCCGGACATCGTGACCGTTCCAATCGACGCACAGACCGGCCTTCGCGCCGACGCGGGCACCGCGTGCGGCAAGGTGATCGACGAGTACTTCCTGCAGGGAACCCAGCCCCAGGCCAGCTGCGGCCCGAAGGACCACCTCCGGCTTAAGCTCCCTTACTTCCTCCAGCGCTATCCCATCACCGACGGCCTCGCCCTCGTCATCCCCCAATCCGACCTCCAGGCCTGGCTCGCGGATTACCCGGCGGTCATCTCCCTCAAGGGCAGCAATGCCTTGCTCGTCTCCTGGGGCGGCGCTACATTCACGGTGAAGCTGGAGATCGGGCCGCCTCGCGAAGGCCCCGTCCCGCAGGCCGTCATGCCCGGTCTCCCCCATGAAGGGGACGTGGCCTGCCGTGCCGTCACCGAGTACATCACCCAAGATCATTGACGTGGGGCAGAGGGCCATCCTCTGGCACGCGGGCGAGTCGGGCCGGGTGGTGTGTGACCTGTGCGCCCACCGCTGCACGATCCTCCCGGGCCGTCCCGGCATCTGCCAGGTGAGGGTGAACGCGAAGGGCGAGCTGCGCACCCTCTGCCGTAACCGCCTCATCGCCGCCCACGTGGATCCCATCGAGAAGAAGCCCTTCTTCCATTTTCTGCCCGGCACGCGCTCCTACTCCATCGCCACCGTGGGCTGCAACTTCCGATGCCGCTACTGCCAGAACTGGCAGATCAGCCAGGCCGTGCGGGAATTCAAGGAGCCGGCGGGAACACAGACCCCCCCCGAGAAGGTGGTGGCCGCGGCCATCGGCCAGGCCTGCGACACCATCGCCTACACCTACACCGAACCGACCATCTTCTTCGAGACCTGCGAGAGCGTGGGCCTGCTGGCCCGCGAGGCGGGACTTCGCAACCTCTTCGTGACGAACGGCTACCTGACCCGCGAGGCCGTCGCCAGGGCCTCCGCTTTTCTGGACGCCGCCAACGTGGACCTCAAAGGGTTCGACGACGGCCGCTACCGCCGCGTGTGCGGAGCCAGCCTCAAGGGGGTCCTGGAGGGGCTGGAGCTGCTTCTGGCCGCCCGCGTCTGGGTCGAGGTCACGACGCTCGTCGTGCCGGGCGTGAACGACTCCGACCAGGAGCTGCGCTCCATCGCCCGCTACCTGGCGGGCCTTCGGCGCTCCATTCCCTGGCACATCTCCCGGTTCCATCCGGACTACAAGATGTTGGACGAGGAGGCGACTCCCATCGCCACCCTGGAGCACGCCTACGCCCTCGGCCGGGAGGCGGGGCTCGATTACGTCTACGTGGGCAACGTGCCCGGGCACCCCGGCGAGAGCACCTTCTGCCCGAACTGTGCGACAATGGTCATCGGCCGGGAGGGCTTCACGCTGTCCTCCCGGAACATGCGAAACGGCGCTTGCGGCCGGTGTGGCGCGCTCGTTGCCGGCGTCTTTTCGGACTGAAGGAGAGCCCCGGATGGCGTTCAACACCAATAGGCAGGATGGCGACCCCGTCGCCGACATCAACGTCACGCCCCTGGTGGACGTGATGCTCGTGCTCCTCGTCATCTTCATGATCACCACGCCCCTCTTCGAGCGCGGAATCGACGTCAACCTCCCGCAGACCGTCACGAGCAACATCAGCGGGCAGGAGAGGGTGATCCTGACCATACCGAAGGATAAGAACTACGTCTATTTCAACAGCCAACCCGTGAACCGCAACCTCATGAAGAGCTACCTCGAACAGATCTTCAAGAACCGTCCCGACAAGACGGTCTACCTCTTTGCCGATCAGAGCGTTCCGTACGGTGAGGTGCTCTCCGTCATGGACGAGGTGAAACAGGCCGGCATCGAGACCGTCGGCCTGGCCACCGAACCGCCAAGCCACAAGCATTAACGGAGCGGAGCTCGCGGGAGGCCGTGCCATGCGACCGGAGGGAACGGGAAGTTCCAAGGGCGACAGGCCTCCTTCCTCCGCCGGCTCGACCTCCAACCGCCGCAGGGCCACCGCGCGTCCGCCGCTCCAGCCGAGACAGCCCATCCTCTCGAACCTCAGGCCCCTCAGGAGCAGGTCCGATTCCATCCTGCCCGCGGCCCTCATCCTTTCGGTCCTTGCCCACTTCATCGCCTTCGCCCTGCTCCTGACCCAGGTGCCCTCTTCCCGCAAGCCGCTCTTCAACGGGCCGGTCGTGGTCAGGCTCATGGAGCTTCCCAAGGGAGTGGGCGGGGAGACCGAGGGCACCCCCGGCAAGACCGCGGTGAGGCCCCCCCCCAAGGTGACCGAGCCCCCTTTGCGCCACGAGAAACCCAAGACCACCCTTCCGGGCAAGGTGCCACCGCCGCCCAAGGAGGGCGCATCGGTGGTCCAGTCCGAGAAGCCCGGGAAGGCCCTGGGCCTGGGCCACGGTGGACAGACCGGGCTGGGCGGCAAGGCGGAGGGGCTGATCCTCGACGAGCCGACCTTCCAGTACGCCTGGTACAAGGCGCGGCTGGAGGACACCCTCAAGGCCAATTGGAGGAAGCCCGTCCTCAACAACACCAAGACGATTTCAGCCTCGGTCCACTTCATGATCCTGGCCAACGGCACCGTGCAGGGAGTTCAGCTCGTCTCCCCCTCGGGCATCGCGCAGTTCGACCAGTCCGTGCTCAGGGCGGTCTACAGCTCCGTCCCCTTTCCCCATTTTCCGCCGCAGTACACCGACCCCCAGCTCGGCGTCCTCTACACCTTCGAGCTCTTACCCGAGGGCCAGAACCCATGAAGAAAGAAGCGGAGCCCGCGCCCATGGAAGCCCGCCCCATAGGGATCGTCCGATCCGCGCTGAAGACGCGCGACGAGGCGCCCCGGCAGGGCCGCGAGGGGGCGCCCGACGCCTGGCTGGAGATCGGCCCCGCCTTTCGCGAGGGGCTGGAGGGGATCCTCCCCGGCACCGAGGTTCTGCTCCTGACGTGGTTTCACCTGGCCAGCCGCGAGCCCCTGAAGGTCCACCCGCGGCGGAACGCGAACCTGCCGCTGTGCGGAGTCTTCGCCACCCGCTCGCCGGACCGCCCCAACCCCATCGGCCTGCACCGCGTCACCGTCCTGGAGGTTGATCCGCTCCGGGGCCTCCACGTCACCCCGCTCGAGGCCCTGGACGGGACGCCCCTCCTGGACATCAAGCCCGTCCTCTCAACCACCCGCGAGGAGTGACGGCGCACCCCCCACTCCGCCTCGGCCGTGCCCCATTCCCTCCGCAAGGGGCCTGCGTCCCGAATTCCGTGATGGAGCTTTCCCGATAGCAGTATGGGTCGTTGAGGGGCCTCGCCCCATGGTCACCAATCCGGACCGCCGGTACATTGGGGGACACAATACCCAAATTATATCTTGACGAAGCGATTCGGGAGCCCATATGATAAGGCCATGGCTGGGATCGCTCGGGTGGTGGCGCAGGGATATCCGCATCACGTGACGCAGGGGGGGAACCGAAGGCAGCGGGTCTTCTTCAACGATGAGGACTACCAGGCGTACTTGGATCTGCTGTTTGAATGGTGCGTGCAGGAGGGGCTCGAGGTATGGGCGTACTGCTCTGGTGCGCGCCTGAGAGGGGAGTATGGGGCGATCATCCGATCGCCAAAACCCCTCGGCAGCCCTCGGGAGTGGGCTTCTCTTCAGAAGGGCGGTCTTGCGGAGGTGGTGGCCGAGGCGATCCGCCGCCGCGCGAGGACAGGTCGCCCGCTGGGCTCCAATCGATTCATCCAGGGGCTCGAAGGACGGCTCGGCCGAACCCTCAAGCCGCAGAAACCGGGAAGGAAGAAGAAGGCAGAGGAGTAATTAGGTATTGTGTCCGCCAATTCCTGAAAGGAGGCGCAACCATGCTGGATCGAATCATTAATGAGGTGAAGGGTGCGATTGTCGCGGCGGTGAAGGGTGCCGACGACGTCACCACGGCCCTTCGGACGGCCGTGAAAAATCAGGCGACGGGTGCACTGAAAGACGCCAGCACCATCGGCGTTTCGGCGGAGGACGCCATCGCCGGGACCGCTGCGGGCGGCGTCAAGGCTGCCGCCACCTTGGTGGTCTCCACGACCGACGCGGTAAAGACCACCGTCCACGCTGCCATAGAGGGGGCTTCGGCCACCGGCGTCGATATTTACACTGCAGTGCGTAACGCAGCGCGCGGAGCTGTGAGCGGTGCTGCGGACGTGGGGGGCGACATCGCAAAGACCAGCGTCGCCGCGGTCGAAGGTGCGGTCAACGCGGCTGGGAAGGTCGGCGCCGATGCATCCAAGGCGGTCGGTTCTGCCGTGGTAGGCGTGATTCAGGCGGCCGACAACATTGGGAGCGAAGCGGGCGGCACCGCGCGAAAAGCCCTATTGAGCGCTGGATCTCTTCCCAGAGACCTAGTGGAAAAGGCCATCGCCGGGAGCGCCAAGAAGTAAACGTTTCCTAGCCCAATTACGATCACGGGGCGCCGCCCCCCCGGAGGCGTGCAGGGGTACTCCGCCAGCCGTCTCCAGGGGCGGCGCCCTTATTTCCGCGGGCACACCATATTTATTTCCGGGGATACAATACCTAGACATAGCCCGTCCGCCCATTGGGTCCTGGGCATTTCGTGAGGGGCTGCGGGGGTTCGGCGAAGCGGGCCACGGTCTGTTCCGGGAGGTCCGGCTGGCCGGGACGTATCCGGGGGGGCTTCGGGGAGGCCATCGGTCTCGGCGCAGGGCCGGCCCCGGCGCCCGGGGCCTGCGTGGCGTTGCCCAATGGCGTCCGGGTGGAGGGGCTGGACGTTGCGGGCGCGGTGGTTCTGCTGGGGTTGCTCGCGTGATCGGCACCTCGCGCCAGGTGCGCGTCTTAACGTACGCCTCGCCGGCGATCGCGGAATCGGGGTTATCCCCACACCTTGCGGCCCCGGCTCTGATCGGCTATTCTCGTCCGCATGGCCCGCTTCAGCGAGCTCCTGAGGACGAAGAGCCTGGATGCCATCCTTGCCGACGCCGAGCGGACCACTGACCATCTCAAGCGCGTCCTGAGCGCCTTCGACCTTACCCTGCTGGGTATCGGCGGCGTGATCGGCGCCGGGATCTTTGCCCTGGTGGGCACGGCCGCGGCGGGTGATTCGGCAAGGCCGGGCGCCGGGCCGGCCCTCATGCTCTCCTTCCTCCTCACGGGCATCGCCTGCGCCTTCTGCGGCCTCTGCTACGCCGAGTTCGCCAGCCTGGTCCCCATTTCGGGAAGCGCGTACACCTACGCCTATGCCACGCTGGGCGAGCTGGTCGCCTGGATCATCGGCTGGGACCTGATCCTCGAATACGCCGTGGGCAACGTGGCGGTGGCGGTCTCCTGGTCGGGTTACTTCTGCGAGCTGCTGAAGGGCTTCGGCATTGAGTTCCCCCGCTGGCTGGCGACAGACCTGAGGACGGCGATCCACTCTCCCGCCATCCTCCACAGCGCGCCCCACCTCTTCGGGGTGCCCATCGTCTTCAACCTCCCGGCCTTCTCCATCGTCACCGCCCTCACCGTGCTCCTCGTCATCGGCATCAAGGAGAGCGCGCGGTTCAACGGCATCATGGTGGGAATCAAGCTCCTGGTGCTCGCCTTCTTCGTGGTGGTGGGCTTTACCTACGTCAAGCCGGCCAATTGGACTCCCTTCGCGCCCAACGGATGGGCCGGCGTTCAGGCGGGCGCCGCCGTGATCTTTTTCGCCTACATCGGGTTCGACGCCGTCTCCACGGCGGCGGAGGAGTGCCGAAACCCCACCCGCGACATGCCCATCGGCATCCTGGGCTCGCTGGCGATCTGCACCGTGATCTACATCGTCGTGGCCGCGGTCCTCACGGGCATGATCCCGTGGAACCACCTGAACACGGCCGAGCCCCTCTCGGTCGCCATGCGCGTGGTGCACAAGAACTGGGCCGCGGGGATTGTGGCCTTCGGGTCGGTGGTGGCCCACACGGCGGTGCTTTTGGTGTTCCAGCTCGGCCAGCCGAGGATCTTCTTTTCCATGTCGCGCGACGGGCTCCTGCCCCGCTCCTTCTCCAAGGTCCACCCGCGCTTCAAGACCCCCTACGTGACCACGATCCTCTCGGGGGCCTTCGTGGCGCTGGCCTCCTCCATGGCGAGCCTGGACGAGATGGCCGACCTCTGCAACATCGGCACCCTCTCCGCTTTCATCCTCGTCTGCGCCGGGGTCATCGTACTGCACTACCGCGACCCGCTCCGCCCCCGCCCCTTCAAGACCCCCCTCGTGCCCCTCGTGCCCCTGCTGGGCATCGGCTTCTGTCTCTACCTCATGCTGGGCCTGCCCACCTTGGCCTGGATCCGCTTCGCCATCTGGCTCGTGGTGGGGCTGAGCCTTTACTACGCCTACGGGTTCACCCACAGCAGGCTCGCCACCCGTTCCGCGTGATGTCCGATCCAGCGCGTGCCCGCTGGTGAAGGGTGGAGGGGAGGAACTTTATCCACGCAAGTTCATGGGCGGGCGGGCACTCCACGCTCCACCCTCAGCCCTCCACCGTTCCCCTCCGCGCTTTCCGGCTGGGAACCCAGAAGGGAGGAGGGCCGTCGCGCTGACGGCCCTCGGTGGAGGGGGAGGTATGAGATCGAGATCCAGAGTATGGAGAACACTTCTGAAGGCCATTTTGCGAATGGGTACCGATTTCGAAACGCGGGCCGATTCCCCCGCCTGGCGCCCATGCGCCCGCCGCCGGGCGGCCTCCGCGCCCCTCGGCCCAGCCTCGAATGGACCGCTCGGAGGGGCGCCGGCTTGAATTTGCCCGGCTCCGGCCTGTACATTGGTTCCAGATGAGAGGTCAGGGAGGGACGCGATGCCCATGAGCTATCCTACGAGGCGGTTCCCGCGGATCCGCTCGGCAAACGCCATTCTCGTGAAGAGACTCGGCCCCGAGGACCACGAGGGGTTCGCCAAGACCCGCACCCTCAGCCCGGGAGGCTGCTCCTTCGTGAACAGCGAACCCATGGGGGAGGGTTCGGTCATCGAACTCCTCATGCACGTGCACGGCCAGGTGATCAGGGCCGTCGGGCGGGTGGTCTACGAATCGTCGCGGGAGGACGGCACCTTTGAAATCGGGGTCGAATTTGGCTCCCTGGGCACCCATGACCGGGCCATCCTCGAACGCCTGTTCGGCAGTGAGGGGACCGTCCTCTCGCACGGCTAGCCTCCCGGGGCTCATGCACCATCCGACCCTCGCACACTCTTACACGCTAAAAATCCTCTTAGGGCGATCGTTCCGCC
Organism: Acidobacteriota bacterium; assembly: GCA_049967655.1. Classification (GTDB taxonomy): domain Bacteria; phylum Acidobacteriota; class UBA4820; order UBA4820; family DSQY01; genus DTPS01. The sequence continues at coordinate 2,840 of JBMFSH010000060.1, read as the reverse complement.
GAAGGGCCATAACACCTTGTCTCTGCCGGGCCCGGAGAGAGGGAAGGGCTCAGCGAGGAACTGTCGGCGGCGCCGCCGAGTGAAGACCAGGCGAGGCGTAAGACGGCGGGTGAGGGGCGCGGCGTGGCGTCCGCGGCGCGCATGGCGCTCCGGCGCCTACTCCCGGTGAAAGCCCAGATCGGCCGGGTTCACCCGCCCCCGCACGTGCTGGAGCCGTCCGCCTTCCGACTCGAAGGCCTCGCGCTCGACCGCCACGGCTTCGGCGGCGCGGGCGAGCTCGGGATCCTCGGCCCTCTTTTCTTGGCTGACGTGGCCTTTCGACCAGTAATCCAGAACGAGGGCGCTGTCCCCGCACACCAGCTTCACGCCGAGGGCCCTCGCCACACGGATTGCATAGAAGCAGCCCATCAGCTCGCCGTAGTTGTTCGTCGCTCCCTCGGGCATGAACGCCGTGCCTCGGGGCGTCAGGCTCTCCGCGGGCATCACCAGGTGGAGGAGGGGAAGGCCCTCCCTGTCGGTGACATTCACCTCCACCCCCTCGCCACGCCCCGTCCCCGAATCAAAGAAAACCGCCTGAGCTGGAAGCGCCGAGCGCTCCCCTGCCGCGCACTGCTCCTTGTGCTCGTAGGGGGCGCCCGCGCCGAGCCAGGCCTCCGCCTCGGCGCGCGTTGCGAAGCCCCGGTAGCGTGCCCTCCGCCCCCGCACCTTCGATTCGCACTGCGGCCAGGAGGTGACGATCCCCCGCTCGCCGTCCACGTCGAAGGCGTAAAACTTTTTGACGGTCCTGCCACCCATCGCGTCCTCCCCGAAGGCCCTGAAGTCTAGCACGCCCATGCGCCCACCGCCTCACGCACCGAGGAATCCCAAATTCCGCGATGGGAACGCGGGTGCCTCCGGCTACCGCACGGGTTCACGGGAGAAAGGCGTTGTCTCCTGGACGGCGAGGGCCATTCCCTCCCCGCTCCACGGGCAAAGCCCGATGGGGCCCCACCTCTCCCTTGGGGCCCTCTTCGCCTTCGGCTCGATGGTCCCCAATCCCTCATGGGTGCGACACCTTTTCCTACTGGGCGTGTCCTGTCACACCTTCCATGGCTATTCCCCTCCTTCATCGCGAGATTGGGGCCTCCCCACCCACCTTTATGGCCGGCCTGTCTTGATGTACTTTGTCATCCATGCCGGCCCAGAGGAGCCACGCGATAAAAAGCCGCCCGAGCTACAACCACCTCCGTCCGCACCTGGCAAGCACCCTCCGCCTCTCGCTCTTGCTGCTTCCGGCGCTGTTCCTGGTGTGCGGCTGCCTGAGCCAAACCCGCATCGCCTACCGGCCGGACGGCTCTGCGGCCGTGCGCGGCCCTGACGTCCAGAGGTGCGGGCTTTCGGCGGCGGCCGGCGTCTTGGCCGCGGAAAACGGAGATACCACCTGGGGCCACAAGGTTCTGAATCTGTACGACGCTTCGTTGCGCACCCCGTGCTTCGATGACCAGCCCGAGGCTACCGCCTACGTCTCCCTTCGGCCCGGGGACAAACGCTGGGTGGTGGTCCTGCCCATCTGGGGCGCTTCCGACTATCCGCCGAAAAAGACCATCCGCTGGCTGCTGAAGGGCCGGCACGGCGCGAGCACAAACATCCTCTGGGTGACCAACAGCGGGCGGATCCTCCACTTCAGAGGTCTTCTCGAGGCGCGCACGCCGGAAGCCTTTTCGCGGGCGCTCACCCTCGCCGCCGGCGAGGTGAACGCCACGGCGGATCGTGTGGCTGCCCTAGTGGAGTGGGCGCGGCAGAGGCCCGATACGGACCAGGCCCGCATGGGAATCGTGGGGTTCTCCATCGGCGCCATCGTGGCCAGCCTCATCGCAGGGAGGGATCCTCGATACGCGGCGGTGGTCCTGGCCATGGGCGGCGGCGAACTGGGCGAAGTGCTCGCCTCCTGCTACGGGAGAGAGCGGCTCGTCCGCGACGCGGCCATGGCGCGCTTCGGCTGGAGCCGCGAGGAGTATGCCGAGAGGGTCGAGGAGGGGTTGGCTTCCATTGACCCCCTGTACGTCGCCGGCCACATAGACCCGGCCACCGTTCTGTACATCGACGCGCGCCGCGACGGCTGCATCCCCCCCACCTCGCGCGAGGCGCTCTGGGAGGCCATGGGCCGCCCCGAGCGCATTACCATCGCCTACGGCCACAAGAGCTCCTTCCTCTCCATGACCTTTCTCGGGCTGAACGTGACCACCCGACGGATCGTCCACTTCCTCGACCGCCGGCTGGGTGAGCCCGCTCCGCCCCCCTCCGCCGCCGATACGGCCTTCAAGGCTCCCGCCCTGGGCCCGTAAGGACTTGTTCGCAAGGGACCCACCGTTCTCGCATCGCACCTTCCTCGCTCCGGCGAAGCGCTCCCGTGTACAATCCTTGTGGGCGAACCACGCGCGCCCGTCCGGAGGAGCACCATGTGGAAGGACTTCATCTCGATGGCGGTCTACGCCTTCATGGCCCTCTTTCCCATCGTTAACCCCGTGGGCACGGCCCCCATCTTCCTCGCCATGACCTCCTCCGCGCCTCCCTCCAACCGGCACGCCATGGCCCGGCGAGTCTCCCTCTACGCCTACATCCTGCTCGTGCTCTCGATCCTCTTGGGCGGCGTCATCATCCGTTTCTTCGGCATCCAGATCGCCGACGTGGAGATCGCCGGGGGCCTGGTGGTCTTCTACACGGCCTGGGGCATGCTAAATGAGAAGGAGGACAGGACCGTCTCCGCCCAGGAGATGGATGCCAAGCGCTTCGAGCAGATGGCCTTCTTCCCCCTGACCCTGCCGGTCACTGCGGGGCCGGGCTGCATCGCGGTAGCCATC
>JBMFSH010000059.1:0-12922 GCA_049967655.1 Acidobacteriota bacterium | reverse complement strand
TTCGTGTCACTCAAGAGAGCAATCTAAGGCGTCCCTGTACATACACCCTCTTCGAGACCGCCAAGCTCTGCGGCGAGGACCCCAAGGCCTACGTCCGCCGGGCCGCCTTCGCCGCCATCCGCACCCCCGGCACCGTCACCCTGCCCGAAGCGCTCCAGGACTGACCGGCTTCCCCTTCTCCTCATCCCGCTCCTCGCAGGCCGCCCGGCCCTCTGCACCAGTCCGGTAGGAACCCCTCATCAGCCCCGCCCGCCTGGCACTGTCCCGGCCGCCGGCGTAGGTGGGCGCCGGTCCACAGAACAACGGGGTATCCCCGGGCCGCGCACCGCAGCCTTGCTCCACGCGCCTTCTGCCCACCGCCCCAGGCTACCCCGCGATCTTCACCCTTCGCCAGACGGGGTACGGCGAGGATTTACAGAAGACCTGACAGGCAAGACACATGGAGCAGTGTCTTCAGTCTGGCCGCCGGATTCCGTTGACACATCTCCCCTTTCCCAGTACCCTGGCCATGTTGCGCTGCCATGTTCAAGGAGGGGGAATGATGAGAAAAGGGATCGGTCCGTTACTGGGCTTCGTGGGTCTCCTCGTCTGTCTAGGCCTTCCCGCGTGGCAGGCTCGCGCCCAATCGCCCCCCCCCCGCACCAACGTTGAGCCAGGTCTTCCCTGACCGCGCCGCGGTAGGGGACCTGCTCACCCTCACCGGCCAGGCCTTCACCGCCGGCGAGACCCAGGTCACCGTGAACTTCGGCTCGATTCCCATCGCCGTCACCCCCGACTCGGACACCCAGATCAGCCTCACCGTCCCCCAGGGCGCCACGAGCGGCCCCGTCACGGTCACCACCACCGCCATGGTCAACGGCCAGCCCCTCGTCCAGACCAGCAACCCCGCGGACATTCTGGTGATCTGGAGGGAGTTCGATGTTACGCCCCTGCTGTCCAATGCGCAGGGGCAGCGGGTACGGGAGCTCGATGGCCTCATGCCCGGTCAGGCGGACGATCTTTATCTGGAAACCTCCGGGGCAATTTATCAGCTGAACGCTGATGGAAGTTCGCAGCAGCTCCTCACAGAGGGTGGCGGCACGTGGGGCTATGCAACGGACCCCGTGGACTGCTCGTGGGCATACTTCACTGGATCCTACGGTAGCTGGTGCATCCAGGACCCAGCCCGCAATCGCAGCCTCTGCTGCTGCGTCACGCCCGCCGCCTGCTGGGTGCCACTGGCCCTGGGTTTCGATGGAGCAGGCAACCTATACGTGGAGGCCTACACGGGCGATCAAACGGCGGACATGGCCATCTGGCGCTTCGCACCCGGGGACACACTGGCTTTGGACCCCTCGTCCTCTTCCTGTCTCACCCCCGGCGGACTGTCATTGGGCCCGGTGTATGGGGATGGCACTCACTTTATCGTCAGCGCGGATGGAACCGCTTACGCTCACGTTACGGAAGGGACAGGGTGGAATGCGGCCGTTCTGAAGGTGCCTGCGGGGCAGGGAGCGTCCCAGGTCTTTCCGCTGCCAGCACCGAGCCAGGATTGGGCCAACCTCAGCTGGAACCTGGGGGCCGACTGCATGGGCCGCGGCTACGCCTACAACCCCGACTTCGATGGCTGGCCTCACACGGGGGTACCGCCGGTCTTCTCAGTGGAGAGCGGAGCTCAGCTCGCCTCAGTGACGGGATTGGTGGCGAACTGGAATTTCGCCCTCGACGCCTATGCGGACCTCTACTTGGATGGAGAGCGTCCCGATGGCCATATCGTCATCCACCGCGTCACCCCCGGCGAGATGACCGACCCGCACTACTACGACACCTTCACCTGCTGTCCGACGGGCGTTCAGTTCAAGGACGTGGTGCAGAAGAGCCGGGGGGAGCAGGTGGATTTGCAGTGTCCCACGCAGGGACAGCTGAAGGTGGAAATCTTTCCCGATCCAGGAGATCCCGATCTTGGCGATACGGGGGGCAGTCCGTCGGTCTTCAACTGGATCGACGGTGCACAGTCCAACACCTCCGTTACCTTTGGTGAGACGCCTCGGTTGGAAGCCTACTGGGATGACGGGGTGAAGGGCCACACACCGACAGCCGAAGTGGTGCAGTGGCAGCTTGTGCCAAACAGCGAGAAGGCTCCGAACTCAATCAGTAATGGCCTCTATTACGGAAAGCCCGAAGTCCTGTTCGTGGGCAGCGCACCACCTGGCCAGAACTACCAGGCCAACAATCTGCGTTTCCAGACTGTGCACACGGGGCAGTTCCAGCTCACGATCACGACGACCAATCCACAACATCAGGGAAGCAATAAGCAACCGGCAACGCTGACCTTCACGATCGTGATCAACGCACCGAGCGGGTTGGGCAGCGGCGCCCCGGAGGATTTCGGGGTAAAAGGCGCTCAGGCGTCGCCGGATGCCCTGATCATCCAGTATGCCGACAAGTACGGCGTTCCGCCCCAGTACATCAAGGCCATCGCCTACCACGAGACGAGCGGCACGTTTAACCCGAACAAGTACCGTTACGAGTTGTACAGCATCGACAAGAGATGGGTGTCCGGCTGGACTGACCAGCAGTGGCAGGCGCACGACTACGATCTGTATCGATTGACCTTTCCTCGCACGGACGCGCTGACCGACGCGGACCTCTCACCGAGGAACACCTATTCTCAAATCACGAACCTGGATTTCACGCAGAGCTTCCCCTATAGCTGCGCCCCCTTCACTCTTACGACGGACGCTCCTCCGCCCAACGGCGCGCCGGTGACCCTGTACGAGATCTATGCCGGCGATGACGGGTGGTATCCTGGAAGCTGGCCGAACGTCTATTACGGCGTGAGAGGACCCTGCGGACAGCGGATGAACTGGATGAAAGAGGCGGGCATCTACATGGCCTGGCACCTGGGGCAGTTCTACTGCGGGGCAACGCAGACGGTATGCACGGGCGGCCTGGAAGAAACGACCGCGACCTGGCTCCAGAACCATGCCACCTACATCGCCCAAACCGCCATCGCCGCCAGCTACGGCCTCATGCAGGTGCTCTACACGACGGCCGTTGGCCAACTCGCCTGGAACGCTGGTCAGCCGGGATCAAGCCGTCCCCCGGCCGCCCTCTTCGATCCGGCGACGAGCCTCGACCTCGGCTCCCACTATGTGGCGTGGATTGGGACGAAGGACCCCAACTACTCCGGTTTCCAGCAGATCCCCTACGGGAGTTTTTCTGCATGGCACTACCTTTTCTCCATTGTAGTCCAGGCTTACAATACCGCGCAGCCTTACACGACCAACGTGTGCAACGACGCTTGGTCCTTCAGGCCCAGCCCCAACTGAAAGGGGGAATGAAGCCATGAGAATATCCCGGCGCATCGTTTTCATCGCTGTCTTTGCGGCCACCGTGCCTGTCTTTGCCCTAACACCTCAGCAGGTGATACCCCTTCTCACTCAATTCCAGCCGCCCGCGATAACACAGTGGGCTTCGGGAGATCCATCGCTGCTCGAAGACCCGAGTCTGGACATCACCCAAGATGGCACGGCCTTCCAGCAGGGTTCCCAATACCAGTACCTTTCGCTGAGCTTCCCCGGCGACCCCAAGCAGTACCTTCTCCTGGCTTGGAGCTCGGGCCAGCCAAGCGAACGAGCCCTGCACAGCTTCTACTGGCGCCTCCTTTCGAGCACGGACGGGGGGCAAACCTGGGCCATTTACCAAGACGCACCGGCCTGGTTTGGGCCGTTGAATGCGAACACGTGGGACTTGCGCGCTCAGGACTTGACGGGCGACGGCATTCCCGAAGTCCTCGTCGAAGGGGGCGACGTCGGCGACAATCCCTCGCTGATCATCTTCGCCTGGCGCGGGGGCCAGCTCGTAAACATCACGCCCGAAGACCCGCGCATGACGGCGGCTCGACAAGCGGGACTGCTTCCATCGAGTTGGAACCTCTTCACCTCGGCCTTCCAGACGGACTCCGACATCAACCTGCAAGACCTCGACGGTGACGGCATCGCGGAAGTGGTGGTGGGCCCGTGGCTCCAAGAGCACGTGAACGCGCCCAACGACATCACCTACACGCCCAGCACCCCCACGCGCATCTGGAAATTCAACGGGACTTCCTACGTCCTCTGGAAGGAAGTTCCGCCCACTGATCCCTACCCCACGACCGTCCCCTCGATCGCGGTGGTCCATCCCGGCACGATTCCCCTCTCGGAGCTTCAGGGAGGAGGCGGAAACGGCAACCTTCAGGTCTTCGTCTCGCACCCGTCGGGAACGGAGACTGTGGACGACATGATTACGGCGGGCTTCACCTTCCAGGGCAGACCCCTGGCTTTCCAGAAGCGCTGGCCGAACCAGAAGCAGCCGGACACGACCTCGGCGAACTTCGAGTGGGCGGGGTGCCCTGTCAAGCAGGAGCCCGCTCAGAGCCAGGGCGACTGGAACCCGCCCCCCGAAGACCCCTTCGTCCCTTCGCCGGACGGAAAGACGGAGTACCACTTCGTGGGGCCCTATCTCGAACTCAGGCTGCCTAAGAGCACCGTCTACCCCATGCTCCTTCAGCAGGCGACCGACGCCTTCACGAAAGACCCGTCGAGACAGACCGACTTCATCGACATCCCCATCTGGGGCACCATGACGAATGGCAAGCTCGCCGCCGTCTCGGCCCTCGTCTGCATCAAGATCACCGGCTCCAGCGCCAAGGCGAAAGCGGCGCCGGCGAAGGCCGCCGACGTCTCTCCTGCCGCTCCCCCAGTGCCTGCGAAAGCTGGTACCCCACCCGCTTCCGCCCCCGCGGCGCCGGATAAGCGGCAGAGATAGTGTGTGGGTGCCCACGTTTGCGAGGGCCCTTCGCACCTTGACCCCCCCGCGGTGAATCCGCCTGCCGCCGGGGTCCGGACCCTGTATCAGGGGCGTCCCTCCTCACCTGGCTAGGCGGGGGTTCTTGGCAAGGGCGCCGCCGGGGTGAGACCATGACCTCATGAACGTGTGGCGGCCCGGGAGGCGGGGAGGGGCGGGGGAGGGACTCTCCACGGCGGAGCGGATCCGGAGCAAGTACCAGAGCTTCCGGTCCGTGCTCTCGCTCAACAACGAGTGCCTGGAGCTTATGGCGGGCCTGCAGGAGGACCTGCAGTTTGTGCCCCCGCGTCGGGACGTGCTGGGCCTCCGGGTGACGTCCATCTTCGACAAGGCGGAGGAGATCGTCTCGACCCTCGAGGCGCTCATGGGCAAGCCCTCCCCCGTCCTCTCGGGCGCGGTGCGCGCCCAGCGGCGGGAGGTGGAGACCCACATCGCGGGCCTGCAGGAGCTCGTCCCGCGGAGGCTCTCCGCCTGGCTGAGCGAGCTGGACGCGGCGCACGTGGAGGAGGCGGGGGGCAAGGCGGTGGCCCTCGGCGAGGTCAAGAACCGCCTGGGGCTGCCCGTGCCCGACGGCTACGTCCTCACCACCGAGGCCTACCGCCAGTTCTGCGGGCTGCCGCTCTGGAGGGAGATCCGGGACGCGATCCGGGAGCTCGATCCCTCCGATCTGGACGCCCTGCGCCAGGCTTCGCGCTCGCTCACCGAGAAGATTCTGGCCGCGCCCGTGCCTCGAGCCGTGGAGGTCGCCCTCACGGAGCGGGCGAAGGCGCTCGCCGGCGCCGGACTGGGCCTCGCCGTGCGCTCCAGCGCGGTGGGCGAGGGTGGCGACCACACCTTCGCCGGCCAGTTCCTCAGCCTGATCAACGTCCCCGCCGACGGGCTGGTGGAGGCCTACAAGCGCGTCGTGGCCAGCCGCTTCAGCGAACGGGCGCTCTTCTACCGCCTCTCGGCCGGCCTCTCCGAGGTGGACAGCCCCATGGCGGTCCTCGTCCTTCCGACCCTCAGGGCGAGGGCGGCCGGAATCCTCTACACCCGGGACCCGCGGAACCCCAGGAGCGGTCAATTGTGGGTGACCGCCACCCGGGGGCTGGGGCTGGACATGGCCAGCGGACGCACCTCGGCCGACCTCTACCTGGTCTCTCGGAGCCGGACCCACGCCGTGCTGGAACGGCGGCTCGTCCAGAAGGAGGCGATCCTGCTGCCGGACCCCCGGGGCGGGGTCGTGAGGCGGCCCGTGGACCCGGCGGAGGGCGCGGCCCCCAGCCTGAACACCGAGGAGCTCCAGGTCCTGGCGCGTTGGGGCGTGCTCATCGAGGAGCACTTCGGTTCGCCCCAGGACGTGGAGTGGGTGCTGGATGAGGACGGTGGCGTCTGGATCGTCCAGGCCCGTCCCCTCGTCCTCGCCGAGGAGGAGACGGGCCACGGGCGGGCGCGGGCCAGGGGCGAACCCCTCCTCGAAGGCGGGCAGACCATCTATCCCGGCCGGAGCTCGGGCCCGGCCTACCTGGTCCGGGATCTCCAGGAGCTCGGCCGGACGCCCGAAGGGGCCGTCCTCCTCCTGCACCGGCCCACGCCGGAGGTGGTCAAGGTCATGCCCCGCCTTGCGGGGCTGGCGGCCGAGTGGGGAAACGTGGCGGGGCACGGCGCGGCCCTCCTGCGCGAGTTCAAGGTGCCGTCGGTCTTCGGCATGAAGGGGCTCTTCGAGAAGGTCCGGCCCGGCGACCTCGTGAGCCTCGACGCCGTCCAGGCCCGGCTCTACCCCGGCGACCTCTGGCCGCGCAAGCTCATGGAGGCGGAGGTGCCCGAGCGCTACCGAGGCCAGGGCGGCGACCCCATCAGCCGGAGGCTCCTGACCCTGAACCTCCTCGACCCCGCGGCCTTCAACTTCCGGCCCCGCGGCTGCAAGTCCACCCACGACGTCCTGCGCTACGCCCACGAGAAGGCCATCGAGGCCATGTTCTCCATCCACGACACGGCCTTCGAGAGCGGCCCCCACGCCTCCAAGAAGCTCATCGCCCCCATTCCCGTCAACCTGTACGTGCTGGATCTCGGCGGCGGCCTGGAGCTGGAGAATCCGGCGAGGCGCGAGGTGATGCCCGCGGAGATCACCTCGCGCCCTTTCCGGGCCATCTGGGCCGGCATCAGCCACCCCAGGGTCACCTGGAGCCGATCCATGCCGGCCAGCCTGGGGGGCATTGCCTCCGTGCTGGCCGGCTCCTTCGCCTCCCACGGCGACGCCAGGCGGGCCCTGGGGGAGAAGAGCTACCTGCTGGTGGCGGACGAGTACATGAACCTCAACTCGCGGCTCGCCTACCACTTCACCCTCGTGGATGCCTGCGTCTCCGAGGTGGCCAACCACAACTACATCTCGTTCCGCTTCGCGGGAGGGGGCGCCACGCGGCGGCGCCGGAACCTTCGGGCCTGCTTCCTGGAGGCCTGCCTCAGCAAGAACGGCTTCCAGGTGGACCGGCGCGGCGACGTGGTGAACGCCTGGCTCAAGAAGGCCCCGGCCGAGGAGACCGAAGCCAAGCTCGACGTGCTGGGCCGCCTCATGGCCTGCGCCAGCCAGCTCGACATGTACATGACCGGCGAGGAGGCCATGCGCTGGTACGTGGAGCAGTTCCTCACGGGCAACTACGGCTTCGCCGCGCCCGATGGGGGAGAAGGCGGAGCCTGAGCCGGGCGGCGATTGCTCCCTTGCTTTGGGGCCCGGCAGGCGTTACAACGTCTTCAAGGGGGTTTGGGGGAAGCCACAATCGAACGCTCAGGGCGCGCGGACCCTTCCGCGCGCCGCCTGCCGAACACCATGGGGGGGGGACCCATGCCGATCGTCTTCGTTTCGGGAGTGCCCTTCGGAGGGGGAGAGAGGCTTGCGAAGGAGCTGGCGCGCAAGCTGGGCTACGCCTTCCTCGACCGGGAGGAGGTGGTGGCCAGGGCCAACGAATCCGGCATCCCCGTGGGGAAGCTGGAGGTGGCCCTGGTGAAGAAGCCCGCCGTCCAGGAGCGGATGGTGAGGCTGAGGGACCGCTATCTGGCCGTGGCCACGGCCACCATCTGCGAGAAGGCGGCGGCGGGGAACCTGGTCTACTACGGCCGGGCGGGGCACCACCTGCTGCCGGGCGTGGGCCACGTCCTCAGGGTGCGCGTGGTTCCCGAGCCCTCCCGCCGGCTGGAGACCGTCATGGAGCGGCTCCGGCTTCCGAGGGAGAAGGCGGAGAAGTTCATCCGCGACGTGGACGAGGACATCCGGGCCTGGGTCCGCTTCGTCCACGACGTGGACATGGAGGACCTCCAGAAGTACGACCTCGTCGTCAACTTGGAGAAACTCAGCCTGGAGAACGCGGCGGCGGCCCTCTGCAGCATCGCCGAGCTCCCTGACTTCCGCCCCACGCCCGCCAGCCAGGCGGCCATGCAGGAGCGGCTCCTCAGGGCCCGGGCCCGCATCAAGCTAGCCCTGGACGAGCGCACGGCCGACGCGGACCTCACGGTGCGCTCCAGCGAGGGCGTGCTCACGATCACCTACGTCCCGAGGCAGGCTCAGCTCGCCCCCCTCATCCCCGAGGTGCTGGGCGATCTGCCGGGTTGCCGCGAGATCCGCTGCACCATGGCCAGCACCAACATCCTCTGGATCCAGGAGGCCTTCCGTCCCGACTCGGGAACCTACCGCGAGGTGAGCGAGCTGGCCCGGCGGTGGGGGGCCGCGGTGGAGCTACTCCAGTACAGATCCGGCGGCGAGGAGGGAGAGGTCGTCCCCGTGAACGTTGCCCCGGCGGCGGCCCTCAAGGCCGGCACGGGCGGCGTGGAGGACGACCTCCCCGAGGCCGCGGCCGGCGGAGCCGACCGCTCCTTCGAGCGGACCCTCGAGGCCCTGGTGCAGGAGGGGCGGTCGGGCGGAGGCCACACGGTGGCGGGAGGCCGGGACCGGCTCGTGGCCGCCATCAGCCGGAGCGTGCCCTACAGCCTGGTGGTGGTGGGCGACCTCTTCCTGGATAAGTCGCCGGCGGCCCGCACGCGCATGACCAGAGAGCTGGCCATGTTCCTGACGGACCACGTCAAGGCGCCCATTCTCTCGACGGCGGACCTCTCCTCCAAGCTGCACCTCGGAAGGAGGGAGGTGCTCAAAGCGGTGGCGGCGGGGGCTCTGCTGGTGCTGCTCTACGGCGCCATCTTCCTCCGGCAGGAGGGGCTCCTGAACGTGCTGGGAGGGGAGGCCCACAAGGCCGCCCCGTGGGTCGCCTCGATCCTGGTCGCCCTCCTGGCGCCGGTGGTCTCGGTCCTGTACGGCACCTTGCTCGCCTCGGCCATGAAGTGGCTGAAGATGGATTAAGGGGAGGGGGACAATCATGCCCATGCTATTCGGTGATCTCTTCATCCACCTCACCTGGGCCAACGCCCTGGCGCTGGTGTTGCTGGGCCTCGTGGGCGGGGTGATCAGCGGCTTCGCTGGGAGCGGGGCCGCCTTCATCATGACGCCGGGGATGATGAACCTGCGCGTGCCGGGCGTGGTGGCCGTGGGCAGCAACATGGCCCACCGGTTCGGCAACAACATGATGGGGGCCAAGCGCCACGCCGGGCTCGGCAACGTGGACAAGCGTCTCTCGATCCTCCTGCTCGTCACGGCCGTCATCGGCGTCCAGATCGCCGTCTGGATCAACAGCACCCTCTTCAAAAGGGGCGGCGGCGAGGGCCACGAGGGCGGCGGCGGGGCCATGTCCAACCTATACATCAGCCTCATCTTCATCGGCGTGCTGGCCTTCGTGGGTGCCTTCATGCTGAGGGACGCGCTGCGCCCACGCGACAGCAAGGAGGGCAGCGGCCCCTCCATGAAACTCGCCAACATGCTCTCGCGCCTTCCCCTGCCCCCCACCATCCACTTTCCCGTGGCCGACGTGCGGATCTCCCTCTGGCTCGTCCTCCTCCTCGGCCTGGTGGTGGGCTTCCTCGACGGCACGGTGGCCATCGGGGGCTTTCTGGGAGTGCCGGCCATGATCTACCTCTTCGGGGTGCCCACCACGGTGGCCACGGGGAGCGAGCTGTTCATGGCCATGTTCGGCGGGGCCTGGGGCGCCATCAGCTACGCCTATCAGGGCTTCGTGGATCTGAGGCTCTCGTGCCTGCTGCTGCTCGGCTCCCTTATGGGTGTCTACATCGGGGCCTACGGGACCAAGGTCGTGAAGGAGGTCCTGGTGCGCCTCGTGGCGAGCAGCATCATCCTGCTCTGCGTGGTGAGCCGCGCCGTGGCCGTCCCCGTCTACCTGCGCCAGCTCAACTTCCTCCACTTCAGCGAGAGGTGGGAGCCATGGCTCAAGGGCGCGAGCACGGCCATCCTCTTCGCCGCCGGCGTCGGCGGGGCAGGCCTCGTTCTCTTCTACGTGGTCAAGGCCACGCTGGAGCGCAGGAAGGTCCACTCGACCCTGCTGGTCCGCAAGGCCGCGGCCGACGGCAGGGTGTCTTAGGAGGGGGCAGGGGACAAGGGACAGGGGACAGGGGACGGGGATCGTGGTCGGTGGTGGCCGGAGGTCCCTTCCGGAATCCCCTCATCTCCCCATCTCGACGAGGGTTGGGGATGGGGGGCGGACAAGAGAGGAGAAGGGTGCCCTTTTCCATCCCTCACCCCTGGGAGGGCAAAGCCGTGAGCGAACGACTGAGCGTATTGGTCCTGGATGACGAGCCCATCGTGGGCAGGCGGCTGGCGCCGGCCCTGGCCAAGGTGGGGTGCGACGTGGAGGTCTTCGAGGCCCCGGTGCCGGCGCTGAAGCGGATCCAGGAGAAGGAGTTCCAGATCGTCGTCACCGACATCCGCATGGAGGACGTGGACGGGATCGAGGTTCTGGAGAAGGTGATGGCCCTCCATCCGCGGACCAAGGTGATCATGATCACGGGCTACGCCACCGTGGAGGTGGCCCGCGAGGCCCTGGCCAAGGGAGCCTTCGACTTCATCGCCAAGCCCTTCAAGCCCCAGGAGCTGAGGGACGTCATCGCCAGGGCGGCCGAGTCGCTGGGCTTCAAGGGGATCCACGAGACGCCCGTGGAATGACCCGGCGGGAGATCCCATGAGCGAACCAGGGAGCGTCGCGCCCGTGCCGGCCCGGGGCGTGGAGGAGTTCCAGAAGGCTCTCCTGGAGAGGCCCAGCTTCAGCATCCGCAAGCGGCTCGCGGCGGGCTTTCTGGCCCTCTTCCTCCTGTGCGTCGCCGTGACGGGCGCCGCCTGGGTCATGCTCAACCGCCTCGAGGTGCGCCTGAGGTTCCTGGAGGTGGCCGACCACTACACCATGGAGATCCAGCAGGCGCGGCGGTTCGAGAAGAACTACTTCCTCTACGGCACCAACCTCCAGGACGTCCAGGAACACGTGGCCAGCGCCCGCCAGCTCCTCGACGCCTCCGGTGCCGAGGCCGCCAAGGTTTTGCCCGAGCGGGACCTGCGCCAGATGCGCGACCACCTGAACCGCTACGACGCCCTCATCGGCCGCCTTTCCGAGATGAGCCGGAACCCCGGCGCGGCGGCGCCCCAGGAGAAGGCGGCGGTGGAGGCGGAAATCCGCGCCCACGGCTCCCAGATGGTGGCCTTCGCCCTCGACCTGGCCCAGAAGGAGCGGGCCAACGTGCACGCCACGCTGACCCTCTTCAAGCGGCTTCCCCTCCTCTTCCTGGTGGCCCTCTTGCTGATCTCGGTCTTCATCGCCAACTTCCTGGCGCGGCAGATGCTTGGCCCCCTCACCCGCTTCATGGAGACCACCCGCCGCATCGCCCAGGGTGACTTCACGCCCATCAAGCCCGCCCGCAAGTACCGCGACGAGTTCTCCAACCTGGCCGTGGCGCTCAACACCATGATGCGCGAGCTGAACCACCGGCAGGAGGTGCTCGTGCAGTCCCACAAGCTCCAGGCCGTGGGCAACCTGACCGCCGGGGTGGCCCACGAGCTGAACAACCCGCTGAACAACATCACCCTCACCGCCGAGATGCTCAAGGAGGATTACCCCACGCTCTCCGACGCCGAGCGGCTGGAGATGGTGGAGGACCTCGTCTCCCAGGCGGGCCGGGCCCAAAAGATCGTCCGGAACCTCCTGGACTTCGCGCGGGAGAGCGAGATCACCACGGAGCGGCTGGACGTGGCCGAGCTCCTGCGCAAGACCGCCGGGCTGGCGGCCAACCAGATCAAGCTCTCGGGCGCCAAGATCGAACTGGAGGTGCCCGACAACCTTCCCGCCGTCCACGGCGACGCCCAGTCCCTCAGCCAGGTCTTCCTCAACCTCCTGCTCAACGCCCTGGACGCCGTGGGCAAGGGCGGCCGCGTGAAGATCGCCGCCCGCACCGCCCGCGCCGGCTACCTGGAGGTCAGGGTCCAGGACAACGGCCACGGCATCCCGCCCCACGTGGTCCCCAACATCTTCGACCCCTTCTTCACCACCAAGGACAAGGGCCGCGGCACCGGCCTCGGCCTCTCCGTCA
This sequence comes from Acidobacteriota bacterium, assembly GCA_049967655.1. Classification (GTDB taxonomy): domain Bacteria; phylum Acidobacteriota; class UBA4820; order UBA4820; family DSQY01; genus DTPS01. The sequence continues at coordinate 646 of JBMFSH010000059.1, read as the reverse complement.
GCCTCGGCATCGTCCGCCAGCACGGCGGCGACCTCCTCCTCGAAAAGACCTCCGAGCAGGGCAGCACTTTCTGCGTGCTCCTCCCCGCCGCCCAAGTCCCCGGCGAGATCGAGGGGGAGAGGCGCGGGGAGGAGAGGTAGGCTGTTAGGCGATTAAGCTATAAGCTATTAAGCTATTAAGCGATTAAGCTATTGGGCGATTAGAACTTCGAGGCGGAAATTGGGGACAGCCACCTATTATTCACGGTGCGGATGAGTCAGTGGTAAAATATTTTCATGCCACGGCTTGCGCGTATCGCGATCCCCGGTGTCCCGCACCACGTCACCCAACGCGGGAACAACGGACAAGACGTCTTCTTCACCGACGAGGACCGGCGTTTGTACCTGGATTGCATCCGCCGCTACACCGGTGAGGCGGGTGTCGCCATCCTCGGCTACTGCCTCATGACGAACCACGTCCATCTGCTCGTGGTGCCTCCTGCGCAGGAGTCCCTCGGCATCGCCCTTGGGCGTGCGCACTGGCGCTATTCGCAGGCGATCAACCGTCTCCACGGCCGCTCGGGCCATCTGTGGCAAGGGAGGTTTTTCTCCTGCGCCCTGGACGAAGCACATGCTTACCGGGCCCTGGCCTACATCGAGCGTAACCC
>JBMFSH010000058.1:0-13000 GCA_049967655.1 Acidobacteriota bacterium | reverse complement strand
CCAGGCTGACTTGATGAGGATCCAGGACCAGAGCAGCGGGCGGATCGGGAAGGTCAGCGCGGCCCAGAGGGGGTGGCGCGACCAGAGGCAGGTGGCGGCGTTGCAGATCAGGCCTGCGGCGACGGCCAGGGCAGCGGGCCACCGCAGCGGCGCGAGGGCAGGGAGGGGGAGGCTGGCCAGCAGCAGCGTCGCCGGAAGGGTGTGCACGAGAAGGTCTCCGCCCTGCCAGAAGGCGGCCCAGAGGGGGTTGCGCCCGAAGAAGTGGTAGTAGTTCTTCGTGAAGCCCTCCATGCAGCCCCGAAGACCTCGATACATCCTGACGCGGATGGAGTCGAAGGCCGTCACGAAGCGGAACCGGCCCCGGTAGCGTTTCATCATCTTCCCCATGGCCACGTCGTCGATGACTTCGGCCCTGATCCGATCGATGCCGCCCGCCGCCTCGAAGGCATCGCGGCGTACGAGGTTGCCCGAGCCGGCCCCGAAGGCGAAGCTCCTGAACCAGGGGATGTTGTGCAGGAAGGACGGGGAGGCGTAGAGGCAGAAGGCGTCCAGCATGGTCATGACGAGCGGCTCCAGGCCCCTGCTTTCGAGGTTGGAGAGCAGGAGCAGCATGTCCAGATTCCTCGACATCAGCTCGGCCACGGCCCGTCGGTGCACTCCCGGGTCGTAGAGCACGTCGGCGTCCGCGAAGAGCAGGAGGTCGCCCGTGGCCCTGGAGAGCCCTACGCGCTGGGCGTTGGGCTTGCCCAGCCAGCCCTCCGGAGGCTCCTGCCCCTGGGCCACTTCGAGGCAAGCGAAGCGGCGTTGCAGGCATGCGAGGATATCGCCGGTGCCGTCGGTGGAGCCGTCGTCTACGACCACCACCTGGAGGCGTGGGTAGTCCTGACTGCAGTGGGCCGCCACGGTTCTCTCGATGGTCGCCGCCTCGTTGCGCGCGGGAATGATGACGCTCAGGGGTGGCCATTCGCTCGCAGAGAGGCCGCGGGAAAGCTTCGGGAGCAGGAGAAGGTTTGCGATCAGCATGAGGCAGGCTAAGGTCCACCAGGCGGCGATGACCCAGAGGAGCAGCTCGGCAGCGGCGGTCATGACTCCCGTGGCCTCCTCTTTCGCCGGCCGGGCGCGCACGTTCGGCCGTCCGAGGCGGTGCGAGGGGAGAGCAAATTCACGCTCGGCCTGACGAACACGGCTCCGGGTGGAGCACGGCCCAGAGATGGCCCGCCTGGGGTAGGATGAGGCGCTCCATGGCCAGGCGGCGGGCGCCCGTGAGAACCGCGAAGTTCAGCCGGGCCGGGGCTTTGTCCTGATGCTCCCGATGAGACATGGTTAACCCCCTTCACGGGGTCCGATCACGGGCGAAGCCCTGACTCCTCACGCGCCCTTGGAGAGCGCCAGCCTCACCAGGGTCCGGACGCCAGCGCCCGAGCCCTCTGCCTTGTGGGAATCGATCCCGTCGTCTTCGCGAAGGGCCGGGCCGGCGATGTCCAGGTGGACCCAGGGAGTCCCTTCGTGGACGAAATGCTTGAGGAAGAGGCCGGCGGTGAGGGCACCGCCCCAGCGGATCCGGGAGATGTTGGCCACGTCGGCCACGGAGCTCTTGATGTACTTGCCGTAAGCTTCGGGAAGAGGCAGTGGCCAGAGGAGGTCGCCCGAGCCCTTGGCCGCGGCCAGGACCTCGTCGAGAAAGGCCTGGTCGTTGCCCATGGCGCCGGCGTAGTCCGGACCCAAGGCCACGACGCAGGCGCCCGTGAGGGTGGCCAGGTCCACAACCGCGTCCACCTTCTGCCGCTGGACGTAGGCGAGGGCGTCGGCCAGGGTGAGCCTCCCCTCGGCGTCCGTGTTGAGGACTTCGATGGTCTTGCCGCTCATGCTCGTCAGGATGTCGCCGGGGCGGTAGGCGCCACCGCCTGGCATGTTCTCGGCCATGGCCATCACGGCCTCCACCGCCACGGCCGGCTTCAGCTCGCCGATGGCCTTCATGGCGCCCAGCACGGCGGCAGAGCCGGCCATGTCGCTCTTCATGGCGCCCATGTTGTCGGCGGGCTTGAGAGATAGGCCGCCCGAGTCGAAGGTCAGCCCCTTGCCCACGAGGCCGAGGCGGAACCGGGCCCCCTTCGGCCGGTAGGAGAGGTGGATGAAGCGGGGCGGGTTCTTGGACCCCTGCGCCACGGCGAGATAGGCGCCCATCCCCATCTTCTCGCAGGCCTTCTCGTCGTACACCTTGAGGGTGAAGCCGTACTCCTTCGCCAGCTTCTTGGCCTCTTCGGCCATGCGGGCTGGGGTGATCACGTTGGAAGGCTCGCTCACGAGGGTGCGGGCGAAGAGCGTGGCCTGGGCCATCACCTCTCCCCTCCGCGCCCCCTCCTCGTACTCGGGCCTCCTCTTGGGCACCAGGATTCGGCATGCGTGCAGGCCGTCGTAAGGGTTCTCCTCTCCGGTCCTATAACGTCCGAAGCGCTCGTTGGCCAGGAGCAAACCCTCCGTCAGGGCGCAGATGGCCTCGCCGCGTGCCTGCGGCGAATCCGCCTCCAGGGGGAGGGCCAGGGCGACCTCCTTGAGAAAGCGCTCGTGGAGCTTGCGCACGGCCAGGGCGGAAGCCGCCCTCAAGCCATCGGGCCCGAGTGCGCCGCGCTTTCCGAGGCCGACCACCAGAAGGTGTTTGGCCGGCGTGCCGACGAGGTCAAAGGCGAAGAAAGCTTCGCCGGGCTTACCCTTGAACCGAATCTGGCGCGCCGTCTCGGTGAGCTTCTTCGCCGCGGCCAATGGCGTGAAATCGAGCTCCTCGAACACACCGAAGACGATCGCTTCAGCCTTCACGCTCTCGGGTGATCCAGTGACGATCTGCCAGCGCATGAGCTCTCCTTTTGTCTTGGATCTGGATGGACGAACGGGCTGCCCCAGCCCACCATGCCCGCGAACGGGGCCGCCATGTTCCCTTCAGCTTCTCCCCGGAGCGGGGCCTTCACGACGATCAGCCCACCACCGCCTTGCGGATCTTTTTGTGTGGGGCAGACCTGGGCGTCACGCGGCTCCGAACCGCTTCGACGATGCCCTCGGAGGTCAGCCCGATGGATTTAAGCAGCTCCCCTCTGGAGCCGTGCGTCACGAATTGATCAGGAATGGCCAACGCGGCCACGGGCGAGGAAACTCCGTGCGCCTCCTTCCACTCCATGACCGCGGAGCCGAAGCCGCCGGAGGCTATTCCCTCCTCCACGGTGAAGACCATGCGGGCCGAAGGCATGCGGTGAGCGAGGTACTCCTCATCCATGGGTCTGATGAAGCGGCAGTTCACGACCTCCACGTGGTACCCCTCCGCGGCCAGCGCCTCCGCCGCCACGAGGGCCTCCTGAACCATGGGGCCCACCGCCAGGAGGATGAGATCTTCGCCCTCCCGGACGACCTCCCACCGGCCCAGGGGGAGGACATTCGGTTCACCCTCCAGGTCGAAGGGGAGGGCCGGAGCCTTCGGGTAGCGGATGGCGAAGGGACCGTCGTTGTAAGTCAGCGCGGTGGCTATAAGATTGCGCAGCTCGTTGCCGTCCCTGGGCGCGCTGACTACCATGCCGGGGATGGGCCGGAGAAAAGCCACATCGAAGGCCCCGTGGTGGGTGGGCCCGTCCTCTCCGGCCAGTCCCGCCCGGTCCATGCAAAAGAGGACGGGCAGGTGCTGGAGGGCCACGTCGTGGAGGATCTGGTCGTAGGCGCGCTGAAGGAAGGTCGAATAGATGGCGCAGACGGGCCTGAGCCCCTGCGTGGCCAGGCCGGCGGCGAAGATCGTGGCGTGCTCCTCGGCGATGCCCACGTCGAAAAAGCGCTCCGGGAATTCCAGCGAGAAAGGGACGATGCCCGTTCCCGTCGGCATGGCGGCTGTGATGCCTACTACGCGGGGATCGCGGCGAGCCAGCTGCACGAGGGAGGCGCCGAAGGCGTCCTGGAACATGGGCTTGCCGGGTGCCGAGGCCTGGATCCCCTCCTCGGGGCTGAAGGGCTTGACGCCGTGGTAGCCTTCGGGAGACTTCTCCGCCGGGCCGTACCCCTTTCCCTTGGTGGTCAGAACGTGCAGGAGCACGGGCCTGTCCAAGTCCTTCAGGTTCCTCAGGACCTTCACCAGTTCTAGGACGTTATGGCCATCCAGCGGGCCATAGTAGTCGAAGCCCAGCGCCTCGAAGATGGCGCCGGGCGTGAGGGTGGCCTTGGCTCCCTCCTCGAGGCGGCGGGCGAGGTGGGTCATGGGCTTCCCGTAGCGGGGGATCTTCTCGAGTCCGTCCTTGATCCGCCGGCGGAAGGCCTGATAGAGCGGCGTCTGCGCGAAGTTGTTGAGGTAGCGGTAGATGGCACCCACGTTGGGAGAGATGGACATCTGGTTGTCGTTCAGGATGGCCAGGAAGCGCCGGTGGGAGGCCCCGGCGTTGTTCAGCGCCTCGTAGCAGAGGCCCCCGGTGAGGGCCCCGTCCCCGAAAACCGCCGCCACCCGGAACTGCTCTCCCTTGAGGTCCCTGGCCACGGCCATGCCGTAGGCGGCGGACAGGGCGGTGGAGGCGTGGCCGGCTCCGTAGACGTCGTATTCGCTCTCGGTGCGCTTCAGGAACCCGGAGATGCCGCCCAGCCGGCGGATGGTTTTCAGCGCCTCCTTCCGCCCCGTGAGGATCTTGTGGATGTAGGCCTGATGGCCCACGTCCCAGACGAGAAGGTCCTTCGGGGTGTTGAGAACGTAGTGAAGGGCCACCGTGAGCTCGACCACGCCGAGGCTGCTCGAGAAGTGCCCGCCGATTCCCGAGACCACCGCGATGAGGTGATCGCGGAGTTCGCCGCACAGCCTGGGCAGATCCTCTTCAGGTAGGGCCCTGAGATCCTCGGGAACCTGAATGGAATCCAACAGTCGGGTCTGAGCCACCGGGCCACCTCACCATGGGCTGAAAAACAAGAATAGTTATTATTATTCCCGCACTTGCCCCCTGTCAACACGCTGCCCGCGCGCTGCCCGCGCGCCTCCAGCCTCGGAGAGATTGGGGATTTTTCAGGTGTCCTGACCTATAATAGCCTCGATCCCGAGGAGGGTGGCGTGGCCGAAGATCCCAATCGCCCGGTCAAGAGCATCAGCATCTTCTGGGTTCTCTCCGTGCTCCTGGTCGTCGTCGTGGTCGTCCCCCTCGTGACCTACTCCTGGAAGGCCATCTCCATGAGCAAGGACTACATCGAGGAGTCGCTTCGGGAACGCCAGCTCAAGACCTCCATCCCCGCCGCCGCCCACATCCAGAACCTGCTCGACGAGTACCGGCGCCGCCTGGGAGACTTGGTGGCGGCCTTCGAGGTCTATTCGAACGATCCGGACGCGAAGGCCAACTTCGAGAACCTGCTTCAGCGGGACATCCTGGGGCGCTACCTGTCGAACGACTCGCTCATCCTGGCCTACCAGGACCCCCAGGGCAACCAGTTCACGGCCCAGTGGAAGGGACTGATGCCCAACGAACAGGCACAGCTTACCAGCCTGGTCTCGCCCGTGGCCAGCCAGTGCCTATCGAGCGGCAAGCCGGGTGCCTCCCCCGTCTTCTACGTCCGCCTGGCCGCCCTGGGCCGTCTCTCCGAGCCCGCCATGGTGCTCACGGCACCGATCCAGTCGGGAGGACAGACCGTGGCGGCCATCACCGGCATCTTTCTGCTGCAGAGCGTTCAGGACAGCCTCACGGACTACAGCCGGGAGTTCACTCTCTTCGTCACCGACGATAACGGCAATCTCATTTTCCACTCCAACGCGGCCTACCAGGGGCAGACCAAGGACCTCTCCACGGACCCCATCGTCCAGCGGATGCTCGTGTCGGGCGTCTATCCCACCAGCGCGGTCAACTACAACGTCACCAAGAGGGTGGACGGAAAGCCGCGGACCTATCTCGTGACCTGCGCCCCCATCAACGGCTACAGGTGGCTTCTCTTCGCCCAGGTGGACCGGGAGAAATACTACGCTCCCATCCTCCAACTCAGGCAGCAGTCGAAACTGTGGGTCCTGCTCTCCATCGCCGGGGCGCTGCTCATCGGCCTGATCATGGCCGGCCTCATCACCCGGCCCATCTCCAAGCTGGCGGAGGTGAGCCGGGACTTGGCCCGCGGGAACTTCAGCCAGCGCGCGGACATCCGGAGCCGTAACGAGATCGGCGACCTGGCCCGCGCCTTCAACGCCATGGCGGACGACATCCAGGACTACATCCAGAAGGTGGAGGCCGCCGCCCGCGAGACCCAGCAGCTCTTCATGGATTCCATCCGCGCCATCGCCAACGCGCTGGACGCGAAGGACCCCTATACCCGCGGACACTCTGAGCGCGTCTCGGCCTACGCCATGATCATCGCCCGAGAGTACGGCCTCGACGAACGCAATCTGCGAATCATGGAGATCTCCTCGCTCCTGCACGACGTGGGCAAGATCGGCATCGAGGACAAGATCCTGAGAAAGCCCGGTGCCTTGACCGCCGAGGAGTTCGAGATCATGAAGACCCACCCGCCCAAGGGCGCCCAGATACTGGGGGGCATCCCGCAGATGCAGGAGATCATCCCCGGCATCCGCTACCACCACGAAAAGTGGTCCGGAGGAGGGTACCCGGACAACCTGAAGGGGCAAGAGATCCCCGTCATCGCGCGTATCATCGGCGTGGCCGACGCCTTCGACGCCATGACCACGAACCGCCCCTACCAGCGCGCCATGACCCTTGCTCAGGGCGCGGCCCGCATCAACGAGCTGAGGGAGACGGTCTACGATCCCGCCGTCGTCACGGCCTTCAACAGCGCCTTCCATAAGGGGCTCTTCCACCAATTCGTGAGGCCGGCCGCCGAGGCCAAGCCCGCCTGAGGGGACGAAAACAAGGGAGACAGGGGGGGAAAGAGCCTCAAGCGTGTTTGGGAAGCTCGGCCAGAACGTTGCTGCCTGGCTCCATGTTCTCGATGGCGATCCCCCCGTGGTACTTGGCCAGGATCTCCTTGACCAGGAAGAGGCCCATGCCGAGCCCCGGTCCCTTGTAGCTGGGAACGGTGGGGTTCCCCGCCTCGTAGGGCTCCAGGAGCCGCTCCTGTTGCTCCTTCGGAAAGCCCGGGCCATAGTCCCTCGCGGCGAAGATCACCCTCTTGGCGTCCTGCAGCAGGTAGACCTTCACCTTGACCCCCTCGGGGGAAAATTTGAAGGCGTTGTCGAGGATCTGGCGGAACAGGATGACGGCATCCTCTCTGTTCATGTCGAAGAAGAGCGTGTCTCCCTCCTTCTGGACCTGGACCTTGAGGTGCTTGCGCTCGGCCACCGCGCCCAGGGTTTCGAGAACCTCCTCTAGGACCGCCACGAGGTCGCACGACTCGCCGCGGGGCGGCTCCTTGATCTTCGTGTACGACAGGAGGTCGTTGATGAGGGTCTCGAGGCGCAGGGACTCCTCGTAGATGATGCCGAGGTACTCGTCAGCGTTCTTCTCCCGCTGCTGCGGGTAGCGGCGGAGGAGGTCGGCGTAGGAGCGGACGTTGGTGAGGGGGGTCTTCATCTCGTGCGAGACGTTGTTCAAGAAGGCCCGCTTGAGCTGATCGAGCTCCTGCAGCCGCTCCAGGGCCTCCTGCAGGTCGGCGGTCCGCTCCAGCACCTTGACCTCAAGGCGCTCGTTGGCGGCGGCCAGGGCGTCGAAGAGCGCCAGCGTCTGTAGCCTCGGAGAGACGATCTGTTCAAGAAGCGCGAGGAACCGGTCCTCCTCCTTGCTGAAGGGGGAGTCCTGAGGTGAATAGGCGATGAGGTAGGCCGAGGGTTTCTCCGCGGCTCCGAGGGGGAGGGCCAGGGCGTCGGCCCGGGGCGGGATGGGCGAGGCCTTGAGCCGCTGGAAAAGGGCGGGCAGGTCCGACAGATGCGTCCGTTCTCCTCGCTGGATCAGGCCCAGGGCTAGGTTCCCGGCTCCGGGCGCATCGGCGGTCCAGAGAGGGTCTTCCTCGCCCCCGAAGGTGGCCAGGGGAGAAACTCCCCCTTCGCCGGTGGTGAACAGGGATACCTGCCAGGCGGGCCTGAACTCGTGCAGGACGGTTCCCGTGAGGCTCAGGGCCTCCTCGATGCTCTGGGCCGCGGAGAGGCCCTTCCCGATGTTGTAGATCGTGGTCATCTCATCGAGGCGGGCCTGGTACATCCGGCTCAGGAGGCTAGCCTCCTGGTACTGCTCCGCCAGCTGCGTGCTGGATTGCAGGGCCGCCACGAGCTGTTCCTCGTCGCTGAGCCCCACGGCGGGTGGTTGCTCGGGGGCGGCCGGGATTTGGGCAGGCGGGCTCCTTCGCTTGGTCATGTAGGGAGCGAACACCTCCGACACGGCCGCGGAGATCCGGACCGGAGTGACGCCGCGGTCCGCCAGCTTGAACTTATCGACGAAGAGCCCCAGCATGAGCTGGATGCAGGTCAGGAAGGTCTGCATGACCCCCTCGCCATTGAGGGCCGAAGCGAGCGTGACGTTGGGGGAATCGACCTTCATGGCGCCCAGCACCTGCTCCTTGGGCAGGGCATCGGGCAGGTCCTGCTTGTTGCACTGGATCACCACCGGAATCTGGTTAAGGTCCATCTTGTTGGCCAGTAGGTTGGCGCGCATGTTCTCCCAGGCGATGTAGTTCTCATTCGACCGGCCTGGCTGGGAATCGGCCACGAAGATGAGGCCGTCCGTGCCCGTCAGCACTACCTTTCGAGTGGTGTTGTAGTGCACCTGGCCGGGGACGGTGTAGACCTGGAGCCGGACGTGGTACCCCTGAATTTCGCCCAGGTCGAAGGGCAGGAAATCGAAGAAGAGGGTGCGGTCTTCCGCCGTCTTGAGAGAGACCAGCTGGGTCTTGTTTTCGGGGTCCGTGATCTCGTGGAGGGCTTCCAGGTTCGTGGTTTTTCCGCCGAGCGCCGGGCCGTAATAGACTACCTTGAACTGGATCTCGCGCTGCGCGTGCCGGAACTGAACCATCGGTGTCCCCCCCTCGGCTACTTCAGCTTGGCGATGAGGAGCTCGGGATCGAAGGGCTTGCGCAGGATCCCCTCGGCTCCGCAGCTCCGCGCCTGCTCCAACAGGTCATCGCTCTCGCTCCCGGTGAGCAGAAAGACCCGAACCCGCCTCTCCCCGGCCTCCGCCGAGTACAGGCGAAGAAGGGTGAGCCCGTCCATGTCCGGTAAAATGAGGTCCAGAAAGCAGACCTCGGGACGGGCCTCCCGCAGCAGGTGAAGGGCTTCGGCGGGGGTTCCCGCTTCGAGGCATTCGTGCCCCTCCTCCTCCAGGACGGCCCTGGCCATCTTGCGGATCAGCCGGTCGTCGTCCACCACCAAGACCTTCACCGATGATGCTCCTTTCGCCTGGGACCGCGAATTGTCATCCCGCATACGCCTTCGTCAAAGTATACGCGCGAGCGACGCGCGGCTTCAATGTCCTTGAAGGGACCCAAATTCCGCGATGGAAACGCGGGTGCCTCCGGCTACCGCTCAGGTTCATGGGGAAAAGGCGTTGTCTCCTGGACGGGGAGGGCCATTCCCTTCCCGCCCCACGGGCAAAGCCCGATGGGGCCCCACCTCTCCCTTGGCACCCTCTTCGCCTCCGGCTCGATGGCCCCCAATCCCTCAATGGGTGTGACACCCTTTCTCACTGTGTGTGATTTGCCGCGCCTTTCACGGCTATTTCCCTCCTCCATCGCGGGATTGGGGAAGGGAGCGCGGCCGCGGGTGCGGAGAGGGGGGCCAGGAAGGCCTGCACCCCCTCAGAGCCCCAAGCGTTCCGCGCCTTCGGCCAGGGCCTCCCGCACGAAGGTGATGTGTTCGAGGAGGTCCACTCCCATCTCCTCCGCTCCCTTCCGGATGTCGTCCCGGTTCACCCCGCGGGCAAAGGATTTGTCCTTGAGCTTCTTCTTGGCGCTCTCGGGCTTGACGCTCGCGATGCGGCGATCGGGCTGAACGTAGGCGCACGCGAAGAGGAATCCCGTCAACTCGTCCGAGGCAAACAGCGCCTTGGCCAGGGGCGACACCCTCGCCACGCCGGTATAATCGGCGTGGCCCAGGATGGCCTGGATCATGACCGCCGGGTAGCCCTCGCCGCGGAGAACCTCGGAGCCCTTCGTGGGGTGATCGGGCGCCTGGGGATAGCGCTCGTAATCGAAATCGTGCAGGAGCCCCGTGAGGCCCCACAGCTCTTCGTCCTCGCCGGCGCGGCGGGCGAGGGCCCGCATGACGGTCTCAACGCCGAGGGCGTGCCGGCGCAACGCCTCGGACTGGGTCCATTCGCACAATAATCGCCAGGCATCTTCACGGTTCGGCATGGCTCCTCCTAGGATTACAATACATCAGGTCGGGGAGTGGTGCCCCTCCTCCGGCCGCGGGTGGTCCCTCCGGACTTTTCTTACGCCCTCGTTTCCTCTATACTCACAAACTCGGGCGGTTAGCTCAGCTGGGAGAGCGCCGCGTTCGCAACGCGGAGGCCGAGGGTTCGAATCCCTTACCGTCCACCAGAGGTTAAGAAGGCCTCGGCGTCAGCCGGGGCCTTCTTGCTTCGGGGGATTAGGCGAGGGATTCGAAGGGCGGGAGACCCGCTGGCGGCCCGCCGCGGTTGACGGCTCCTGCCCCCGATGGCACAATCGCCTCATGAGGAAGGCGAGGAACGCCTGCATATTCTTCATTCTGCTGGTCTTGGCCCTGGGGGTTCGGGCCCGGGGCAAACCCGACCTGGCGGCCCTGGAAAAGAAGGTGGAGGCGCTCCGGGGGCTGACCTTCCTCTCGCCCGTGCAGGTGGCGTACGTGGACGATGCGGGCATGCGGGCCGTGGTCCAGGGGGAGATCGCTAGGGAGTACACGGCCGAGGAATGGCCCCGCATGGAAGAAACGCTCAAGGTGTTTGGGCTCATACCCCCCAAGATGAACCTGCGGAAGCAGATGGACGTGCTGCTGGACGAGCAGGTGGCGGGGCTGTACGACCCGCACACGGGCAAGCTTTACGTCAACCGGAATCCGGTGGACGACGGGGACCTCGGCTCCCAGCTCGGCCTGCCTGATCTCCACCTTACGGACGTCTTCCTGGTCCACGAGTTGGACCACGCGCTCACCGACCAGCACTTCCATCTGCTCAGCCTGCCCCTCGAAGACCGGCGGAACGAAGATCGGGCCGACGCCGCCCGGTGCGTGGTGGAGGGAGACGCCACGTGGGTCATGTTGCGCTACCTCTACCAGCTCCTGCAGGTGAAGCCCGACCAGCAGCGCAACATGTCCGATCTCATGACCACCATGGGCATAGGCCAGGAGCTGATGGGCGCGAGCGTGCCGGCCTACCTCCAGAAGAACCTCCTCATAGCCTACCTGGCCGGTTATCGGCTGGTACAGGCGGCCTATGAGCGGGGAGGATTCCAGGCCGTCGACGACCTGTATCTCCATCCCCCGCGATCCATGGAGCAGGTGCTTCACCCCTCCCGGTATTTCGCGGGCAGCGATCCGCCGGTCGCCGTCGAGGCCGCACTCCCGGCCGCCTGGCTCAAGGCCGGGTGGACCCAGGTGTCCAAGGGCGTGTGGGGAGAGTTCAACACGAAGATCCTCCTGGAGGAGTGGGGAGTAGCCAAGGATCAGGCCAACGCCGCCTCGGAGGGCTGGCGCGGCGACCGGTACGTGGTGGGTGCCGGATCGGCAGGGAGTAAGGGCTTTGTGTGGAACACGGTCTGGGATACGGACAAGGATGCCCAGACATTCGTTTCGGTCGTGGACAAGATTCCGGGCCTCTCGGTCACGCGAAGCGGGGAGCGGGTCACCCTGACCAAGGGCGGGTCCACACATGCGAGCCAGAGCCCCACTGAAACCAAGGTTCATTGATGAGGTGCAGGAGGAACCCATGCATCCGGTGGTAACCCAGACGAACTTTGCGGAGGTGCCGCTCCTCTCCCGCGGCAAGGTGCGGGACATGTACGACCTCGGGGAGAACCTCCTCATCGTAGTGACGGACCGCCTCTCCGCCTTCGACCACGTGTTGCCCAACGGCATCCCTGACAAGGGCCGGGTCCTGAACATGATTTCGGCCTTCTGGTTCGAAAAGACCCGCCACCTCGTGAAGAACCACTTGATCAGCACGAGGACCGACGATCTCCCCTCGCCGCTCTGCCCCTACAAGGAGTCCCTGGAGGGCCGGTTCACCATCGCCAGGAAGGCGCAGATGCTGCCCGTCGAGTGCATCGTCCGCGGCTATCTCAGCGGCTCGGGGTGGAGCGACTACCAGAGGACCGGCTCGGTGTGCGGCATCCCTCTCCCCGCGGGCCTCAGGGAAAGCGATCGCCTCCCCGAGCCCCTCTTCACCCCCTCCACCAAGGCGGAGAGCGGCCACGACGAAAACATCTCCTTCGCCCAGGCCGCCGCGCTGGTGGGAGAAACCCTGGCTCGCCGCGTGCGGGAGACCTCGCTGGCCCTCTACAACTTCGCCGCGGACTACGCCCGCCAGCGCGGCATCATCATCGCGGACACGAAGTTCGAGTTCGGGCTGCACGAGGGAGACCTCATCCTCTGCGACGAGGTGTTGACTCCGGACTCCAGCCGATTCTGGCCCGTGGACCTCTATGAGCCCGGCCGCCCCCAACCCTCCTTCGACAAGCAGTTCGTGCGAGACTATCTGCTCTCCATCCGTTGGAACAAAGAGCCGCCGGTGCCCTCCCTCCCCGCCGAGGTGGTGGCCAAGACCACGGCCAAGTACCGCGAGGCCTACGAAAGGCTGACGGGCCAGCCGCTGGACTGAGGGCCCATCCGCCCGCGAGGCGCAGCCGGCCTCGCGCCGCGTCGCCGCCGACGGAGGGCCCGGCGGACCGGCTCCCGCCGGGGGCTTAAAGAAGAGCGGCGAAGGTGCGCCCGGTTCGGCGTGAGGAAAGCCCCAATCCCGCGATGGAACGGGGGAAAGAACATGGAAAGCAGGCGGGACGAGGCATTGAAGAAGAGGCCCTTGTCACCTATCAAGAGATTGGGGCGCCCTCGAGCCAAGGGCGAGAGGGCGCCAAGGGTGGGGTGGGGCTCCACGGGCTT
>JBMFSH010000057.1:0-13379 GCA_049967655.1 Acidobacteriota bacterium | reverse complement strand
TGGCTCGAGGGCGCCCCAATCCCTTGATAGGTGACTTGGGCCTCTTCTTCAATGATTTGCTCTACCTACTTTCCATGTTCTTTCCCCCGTTCCATCGCGGGATTGGGGATGAGCCGTTCCAGATTCCGCCATGGAGGCATGGCGCCTTGGTAGGAGGGGCGCCTCGGCGCGACCGCGGGGAGATTTCCCGGAACGACCGGTCGAGCCGGGGGCGATGCTCGTAGGCGCGAAATTCGATCGCGGAACCGAGGGCATTCGAGCTGGAGGCGGCAACAAGAGGGTTGGATCGAGCCGAGGCGCGCGGGCCGGGGTTTCTGCCCCACCGGAAGCGGGATCACGGGGGAGCCCTGGCGGGCGATGGGGCGGGTGCCCTATAGTGCTCCTTCGGGCGCCGTTCCTTCGGCGGCCCCGTTCCGCCGCGGAGGTGCTGCCATGTCCGATTCCGATATCGACCGGCAAATCCGGGAGCTTCGCAACGTCCTCGAGGCTTTCCTGAAGAACCGAAAGCCCGAGTCCCTCTGGGCGGCCAAGGAGTTTATCAACGCCCTGGACCGGGCGAAGGCTCTTCCAGCCATCGGATGCGACGGGAACTGCCCGGCGTGCAGTTGGGGTGACGCCCAGGCCAAGCCGTGGCAGAACCACTGTTTGCTCTGGTCCCTCCAGGAGACCCTGATGGACGCGGACGCCAGGGCCAAGGGCGTTCCCGCGGCAGTCCCCAAGGTGGAGGCCCTCCTGACCGCCCTGCGCCAGCACCTGAGGCCCAGCCGGACCTGAACCCGGCCCGCTCCTCCGCGCCCCCGGCTTCGGCGCCCGCCGGCCGCCGCCGTGGAGTTCCCTTCCATTACGCCGGTTACTTTTACGGGAAATTTCCTACCCCCGGAGCTCGCCCGCCGCGGCCCAGCCCGGGCCGTTCGGCCAGCGCCAAATCAATGAGAACTGAAGTTGTTTGGGGCAGCCATTGGGTGGAACCTGGCGGGCATGAAGGCGGCGAGGGGGAGCGGCGCGAATGGACCGGGGCGGTGGGAGGCCGGCGGAAAAGAAGAAAGGGGCCCGAAGGCCCCTCTCATGGCGTCCAAAGTGCGGTTGCGAACATCAGTCGCGGATCACCTGGACCATCTCAGCCTGGGGCCCCTTGGCGCCCTGTTTGACCTCCAGGCTCACGCGGTCGCCCTCGACAAGCTTCCGGAAGCCGTTGGACTGAATGGCGCTGTAGTGAACGAAGACGTCCTTCCCCTCGTCCACCGTGATGAATCCATACCCCTTTTTCTCGTCGAACCACTTGACAGTTCCTGTGACCACAACCGACTCCTTAAAAAGCTCCCCCGGCAAACCGCTCGCCGGAGAGGCGAAGCTAGCACCGTTTTGGTCTGCAAGTCAAGCGGGGCGGGAGGCGGTTGCCGGGTGGCTCCGCCGGCCCTACACTGAAAACTCGCCCACGCGGTGGGGGCGGAGGCGCTGGAGGGCGCCGCGGGCCACCGCCGGACCCGGCTCTACCGTGAGGTGGAGGCGCCCGCGGTCTACCTCATTCTCTCCGAGTGGGATGACGCGGAGGCCTTCAAGGCCTTCATCGAGTCGGATCGTTTCCGCCGGGTCACGGACTGGGGCCTGGACCAGCTCTTGGCCGCCCGGCCCGTCCACACGGTCTACGGGGCCTGAGGGACACTCAGGGCAGGCGCGCCCGCTCGTACTGCTTCGGCCAGTCCACCTGAGTCCCGAGCTTCCGCGCGGCCGCCATGGGCCAGTAGGGATTGCGCAGGAGCTCCCGTGCCAGAAGAACGGCGTCCGCCTGGCCCGTGGCCACGGTCTGCTCCGCCTGAGCGGCATCCGTGATGAGACCCACGGCGCCGGTGGGGATGCCCGCCTCGCGCCGGATGGCGGCGGCGAAGGGCACCTGATAGCCCGGGCCCGCCGGGATGCGGGCGTGGGGAACGAGCCCCCCGCTGGAGCAATCCACCAGGTCCACCCCCTCCTCCTTGAGCCAGCGGGCAAAGACTATGGATTCTTCGAGGTTCCATCCCCCCTCCGCCCAGTCGGTGGCCGAGATCCTCACCATCAGAGGGAGCCGTTCGGGCCACTCCTCCCGCACCGCCCGGACCACCGCCAGGGGCAGGCGGGCCCGGTTCTCCAGACTTCCACCGTAACCGTCCGCGCGATGGTTGGAGAGGGGCGAGAGGAACTCGTGCATCAAGTAGCCGTGCGCCATGTGGAGCTCGATCACCTCGAATCCGGCGGCGAGAGCGCGCCGGCTGGCGGCCCGGAAGGCCCCGACCGCCCCCTCCAGGTCCGGCTCCGCCATCTCGCGGGGAACGGAGGAATGCTCGTCGAACGGCAGCGGGCTGGGGGCCAGCGGCGTCCACCCTCCCGCGGAGGGAGGAACGGCGCCGCTCCCCTTCCAGGGGGTGGTGGAGGAGGCCTTCCGCCCGGCGTGGGCCAGTTGAATGCCCGGAACCGCTCCCTGCTCCCTGATGAAGGCGTTGATCGGCGAGAGGGCCTGGGCCTGCTCGTCGGACCAGATCCCCAGGTCGTCCGGGCTGATGCGGCCCTCGGGGGTCACCGCGGCGGCCTCGGTCAGCACGAGCCCCGCCCCGCCCACGGCGCGGCTGCCGAGGTGGACGAGGTGCCAAGGCTGGGCCACGCCGTCGACGGAGGAGTATTGACACATGGGGGAGACGAAGACGCGGTTTCGGAATCGGATGCCTCGCAGATCCAGCGGAGAAAAAAGAACGCTCATCGAAACACCTCCTGAGGCGGGCGAGCGCCCGATCCGGTGGATCGGGCCGAGCGCCGGAGCCCCCATTCTAAAGGCCGCTCCTGCGAATCGGCAAACCGCATGCCCGCTCGTTCCATTGAACCCACCCTCCGCCTGTCCTATGCTGACTAGATGAGGCGAAGGATTGCGGGCCACGTCTTGTTGGGACTGGCGGCCTTGGCGTGCGTGGCCGGCTACATGGCTTGGGTGGCCCCCATCGTCTACGCGCCGCTGGGGCTGGCCCGGTTCAGCGAAGCCGCGGTCCGCGCCAAGGTGATGGCCACGGCCCAGATCCTGCTCAACAATCCGGGCCGCCTGGATGTCCGCCTCTCCCAGCAGACCGACGACGCGACCCTGAAGCGCATGCAGGACCTCTTCGGCATCCAGGCCGCGGCGTACTGGGCGGCGCGCGAGGTGCCCGTTCACCGGTGGATCTACAGCGTCTATCCGGCGGGCCAGTGGACGACGTGGAAGATCTTCAAGGGGGCCAAGCCGCCCCTGGTCGTCGAGGTGGGCAGTTCGGGGCAGATCCTGGCCATCCGCGCCGCGCCCCGAAAGGGGGAGCCCCAGCTCCGCTTCACGCCCGAGGAGGCCCGCTCCAAAGCCGAGGAGGCCCTCCGCTTCGCGGGGGTGGACGTGGGCCAGCTCACGCTCACCTCCAGCAAGGCGGGGGAGGAGGAGGGGCACCAGATCTTCGACTTTGGCTGGAAGCAGCCCATCCGCGGGCTCCCCGGCCTCTTCTACCAGTATTCGGTGACCCTGCGCTCGGGGTATCTGACGAGCCTCGAACGCCGGCCCGTCTTCGTGGAGGAGCAGCCGGAAAACCTCCTCGGCGGCGTCATCGTCCCCCTCCTGGTGGGGGCCAGCTGGTTCTTCCTGGTCCTCGTGCTTCTTTTCCTATTCTTCCAGAAGCTGCGCCGCGACGAGGTGGACTTCCAGCACGCCCAGAGGGTGGGGCTGCTGGCGGCGGGGCTCACCTTCCTGAGGTTCGCGAGCAACCCCGAGGGGGGGATCCTCCAAACCGTGCTGGTGGCCGCCGTGGTGAGCGTGCTCTCGGCCTTCTTCTTCGGGCTCCTCTGGGGGGTGGCCGAGTCCTTCCTGAGGCAGACCTTTCAAGATCGGCTCCGGCTCATAGACCTTCTCTTCGAAGGCCAGTTGAACGTACGGGAGCTGGGCCGCCAGCTCCTGTGGGCGGGGGGCCTCTCACTCCTGCTTCTGGGACCCATAGCGGCGATCTTCTGGGCGGGGATGACCTGGCGCTCCCTGGGCATCACCCTCGTGCCCGCCCCGTTCTCGCTGACCAACCTCCATTTTCCCGGAGGGTTGGCGGGCAACGCCCTGTTCGGACCGCTCCCCTCGGCCGTGGTCCTCTCGGCCCTCTTCCTGGGAGTGGTGTATCCCATCTGCCGCCTTCGCTTCGGGGCCTGGGTGGCGGGCGTGCTCTTCTCCCTCCTCTTCGCCCTGGCGGTCCCCTGGTTCTTCCCTGTGGGCCCGTCGGTCCTGGCCTATGCCCTCTCGCTCATGACCGGCGCGCTGACCTTTCTCGTGATGGAGACCAGCGACGCCTTGGCCGCGGCGGCCGTGCTCGTGGCGCCGAAGGTGGTCGAGAACCTGTCGCTCCTCTTCACGGCCCAGGATGCCTCCATCCGTCTCCAGACGTGGCTGGGGGTTGCGGCCCTGCTCCTGTTTCTGGGGGCGCTGGGCTACACGGCGATCTTCGGCAGGCCGCTTCAGGGGATCGAGCACTACGAGCCCGCCTATCTGCTGCGGATGAGGGAGCGGGAGCGGTTCGCCAGGGAGCTGGAGATCGCCAAGGGGATCCAGGAGCGCTTTCTGCCCAAGGAGACGCCGGAAATCCCCGGATTCGCCATGTCGGGCATGTGCTTGCCGGCCATGGAGGTGGGGGGGGACTACTACGACTTCCTTCCGCTTCCCGGCGGGAAGTGGCTCCTCCTCCTGGGGGACGTCTCGGGGAAGGGTGTGCGGGCGGGCTTCTACATGACGCTCACCAAGGGGATCCTGCACGCCATCGCCTACAGTGAGGGCAGCCACACGGAGATCCTGCGGAGGCTCAACGGCATCTTCGGGCGCCTGAGCGAGTCGGGCATCTTCCTCACCCTCTGCGCGGTCGTCCTGGACCCCTCCACCCGGGAGCTGGAGCTCATCTCCGCGGGCCACAATCCGCCGCTCCTGGTGAGGGGGGGGAAGGTCGAGGTGCTCACCCCGAGGGGCTTGATCCTGGGGGTGATGGACGACGACTTCTTCATGAAGAGCCTTCACGACGTCCACCTGGCCA
This sequence comes from Acidobacteriota bacterium, assembly GCA_049967655.1. Classification (GTDB taxonomy): domain Bacteria; phylum Acidobacteriota; class UBA4820; order UBA4820; family DSQY01; genus DTPS01. Next base: position 8,334 of record JBMFSH010000057.1, on the reverse strand, counting down.
TGGAGGACGGGGACGTGCTGCTCCTCTACACGGACGGCGTCACCGAGGCCATGGACCGGGAGGGCGAGGAGTTCGGCATGGAGCGGCTCACGGCCTCGCTCGAAAACCACGCCATCCGCCGCCCCGAGGAGGTCCTGAAAGCCGTCCTCGACGAGGTGGGGCGCTTCCAGCGAGGGGCGCCCCAGACCGACGACCTGACCATGCTGGTCCTGCAGTGCCATGCGTCCTGACCGCCTGAGGGCCCTGCTCGACGCGGTGGCGGCGGGGCGCGTGGCCCCCGGCGCCGCGGCCGAGCAGTTGGCCGGCCTTCCCTACGAGGACCTGGGCTTCGCCCGCCTGGATCATCACCGCATGCTGCGCCGAGGCTTTCCGGAGGTCATCTACGGGGAGGGGAAACGGCCCCAGGACCTGGCCGCCATCCTCAAGGCCTACAAGGCCAGGGAGATGCCGGCCCTGGTGACCCGCCTGGACGGGACCAAGGCGCGGGCCTTGAGGCGCCGCTTCCCCTCCATGACCTATCACCCCGTGGCCCGGCTGGGCTTCCTGGGGCCGGAGCCGGGCGAAGGGGTGGGGCGGGTGGTGGTGATCTCCGGCGGGACGAGCGACGGCCCCGTGGCCGAGGAGGCCTACTGGACGGCGCGTTACCTGGGGGCTCGCGCCGACTACCACCCGGACGTGGGGGTGGCGGGCCTCCACCGGGTCCTCGACCTGCTCCCCGTGCTGAGGGAGGCGCGGGTCGTGGTGGCGGTGGCTGGGATGGAGGGGGCACTGCCCTCGGTGGCCGCGGGCCTCACGGGCGCCCTCGTCATCGGCGTTCCCACCAGTGTGGGCTACGGCGTTCAGGAGCAGGGAAAGACGGCCCTCTTCGCCATGCTCTCCTCGTGCGTTCCGGGCCTCTTGGTCGTGAACGTGGACGGCGGCTTCTCCGCGGGCTACGCGGCCGCCGTGGTAAACCGCCTGGGGGAGAAGGGGTGAAGGACGCCCCCACGCTCTTTCTGAGGGGTGCCCTCCGCGTTCGCCAGCCCCCATCGGGCTACCGCTTCAACGTGGATTCGGTCCTGCTCGCGGGCTTCGCCTGGGTCCGCGAGGGGGAGCGGGTGCTGGACCTGGGCACGGGCACGGGCATCCTGCTCCTCCTGCTGGCCCACTGGCACCTGCCCTCCTCCCTGACGGGCGTGGAGATCCAGCCCGAGCTCGCGAGGCTCGCCGCCCTCAACCTGGAGGAGAACGGCTGGAGCGACATCGCGAGGGTAATCGAGGGCGACCTGCGCCGGCCCGATGGCCTCGGCGGGGAGCTGTTCGATCTGGCGGTCTGCAACCCCCCCTACTATCAGGCCGGCCGGGGCATGGCGAGCGCCGATCCGGCCCGCGCCACGGCGCGCCAGGACGCCACCGCCACCCTGGCCGACGTGCTGCGCGCGGGAGCCCGCTGCCTGCGCCCGGGAGGGCGGCTGGCCCTGCTCTGTCCCGCCCCTCGCCTGAGCGAGTGCCTGGCCGAGGCGGCGGGGACCGGCCTGCACCCGCGCCTTCTGCGGCGGGTCCGCTCCCGCCCCGGTGCTCCGGAGCACGTGCTCCTCCTCCAGTTCAGGAGGGAGGCGGGGCGCGGCTGTGTGGCCCTTCCCGACCTCCACCTTCGCGGCGAGGAGGGACGCTACACGCCCGAGGTCGAAGGGTGGCTGGGCGACCGTCCCCCCGAGTCGCCGCGCTTTCTCTGCGACGCCATGATCGGGAAACTGGCGCGGTACCTCCGGCTCTGCGGCCTCGACGCCGCCTACGCCAGAGACGCCGAGGACGACTGGCTTGCGGAGCAGGCCGGACGGACGGGGCGCGTCCTGCTGACGCGGGACAGGCCCCTGCTGGCCGCCTGCGCCAAGCGGGGCATCGCCGCCTTCGAGCCGCCGGGCGACGAGCCCGCCGCCCAGTTCGCCGCCGTCCTCAGACGCTTCGGCCTCCCCGCGGCGGGGGCGCGGCCCCGGTGCCTGGACTGCAACGCCCCGGTCCTCGAAGTGCAGCGCGAGGAGGCGCTGGGCAAGGTCCCCCCCTACACCTACCTGACGCACCGGAGGTTCTCGGCCTGCTCCTGTTGTGGCAGAATCACCTGGGAGGGCTCGCACCTGGAGAGGTTCGAGAGGGAAGTGAGGAAGTTAGGAAGTGAGGAAGTGAGGAAGTGAGGAAGTGGAGAGGACATGGCTGACGACCGCGAACGGCTGAAAGAGCTGCTGAAGACCCGCTCCCTGAAGATCGGGGATTTCCTGCTGGCCTCGGGCCGGCGCAGCAAGTACTACTTCGACTCCAAGCTGACCACGCTCACCGCCGAGGGGGCCTTCCTGACGGCCAAGTGCTTCCTGGAGGTGATCCGCCGGGAGGGCATCCGGGCGGAGGCCATCGGAGGCATGACGCTGGGCGCCGACCCCATCGTCTCGGCGGTGGCCGCCTTCAGCCACGCGGAGGGCCCGGCCCTGGACGCCTTCATCGTCCGGAAGGAGGCCAAGGGCCACGGCACGATGCAGTGGATCGAGGGGCCCGTGAAGCCCGGGCAGAGGGTCATCGTGGTGGACGACGTGGTCACTACGGGCGGCTCCACGATCAAGGCCATCGAGCGGGCCCAGGCGTTCGGCCTGGAGGTGGTCTCGGTGATGGCGCTGCTGGACCGCGAGGAGGGAGGGACGGAAGCCCTGGCGAACCGCTTCCCCTTCTATCCCGTGACCCGGCGGAGCGAGATCTTCGGCGAATAGGGTGCTCTTTCCCCCTTCCGGGGAGAGCGCGTCCGGCCGGGAGGGGCCATCGGCCACGGGCTTTCTCGGGCCCGGGTCAGAACCCCATGACTCCCACTTCCTTGCCCCTCGCGGTCAGGCCGAGGGCCTCGGCGGCGCTCCGGCCGTTGCAGGCGATCTCCACCAGGTTGGAGGAGTTGACGAGGGCGAAGAGGGGCAGCTCCTGCCCGTAGCCGCCCGTCACTATGGGGGCCTCCTGGCCGGCGATGAGCACCTTGAAACGGCGCTTTCCGGACTGTTCGGCGAGGAGGCGCAGGGTCTCCAGCCGGACGTTGGTGATGAGGTTCCCGAACCGGTCGATGGCGCACACCTCGCCCGTGACGAGGCTCTCGCCCACGATGCGGTCCACGGGAACGGGGATCTTCGCGTAGTCCTCCACCGGCTCTCCGAACCTCGTCAGGTCGATGCCCTTGCTCACCCAGCCGGCGATGGGCGCGAAGACGTCCCGCCCGTGGAAGGTCTCGCTCACGGGCCTCCGGAAGTAGTGGTCGGCCGTGATGGCGATGACTTGCGAGACCGCCCCGAACTGGTACAGGAAGGAGAAGAGACCGTTGTCGGGGCCGACGAAGTAGTGGTCGTCGACGACGGCCAGGATGGGGCGCCTGGGCCCGCCCACGCCGGGGTCCACCACGCAGAGGTGAATGGTCCACGAGGGGTAGTCCTTGTAGGTCCGGTAGAGCGTGAAGGCGCCGCCGAAGATGTCGTGAGGGGCCACACAGTGGCTCACGTCGATGATGCGGAACTCGGGCTGGATGGACCAGAGCACCGCCTTCATGGCGCCCACCCAGGGGCCGTCGGCGCCGAAGTCCGTCAGCAGGGTCACGAAGGGGGTATCGCCTCCCGGCATGGCCTCCTCCTTCTCAGCGTGCCCGCCGCGCCCGTCCCCACAGGTAGAGACCGTAGAGGATGAAGACGGCGGCGATGGCGATGTAGCCGGCCTTCATGTACCCGGTGGTATCCGGCGTGTGGAAGGCCACCTCCTGAATCGCCCCGAGGGCGCTTAGCGCGCTCATCGGCCCCCCTCCCTCTGGAGATTGGCCTCTTCCGCCAGGGCCACGCCGATGCGGGTGGCCAGGAAGGCCGCGGCCAGCACGAAGACCGCCAGCATGGAGACGAAGAAGGTCTTCCGCATGGCTGGTTCGAGGGTCACCTTCACGGGGTGGACGATGGAGCCCCACCAGCTGATGGCCTTGTGGACGATGGGCACGTCGAAGAAGGCGATGATGGCCACCACCGCGGCGATGCGCGCCGTGCGAGCGTCGTTTCGGCTGAAGAGCCTGAGCAGGAAGTAGGCGCTGTACATGAGCCACAGCACCAAGGCGGAGGTGAGCCGGGGCTCCCAGACCCACCACTTGCCCCAGGCCGACCGGCCCCAGATGGGGCCCGTCACCAGCACGATGGTGATGAAGATCCAGCCCACCTCGGCCGAGCTGTAGGCCAGCGTGTCGTAGAGCGGCTCGTCCTTCCAGAGGAAGAGGATGCTGAAGAGGAAGGCCAAAAAGAGCAGCACGTAGCCCGAGATGGCCGAGGGGACGTGGTAGTAGAAGATCTTCTGCACGGCGCCCATCTGGCGCTCGATGGGGGCGTACCCGAAGATCAGCCCGAGGGCGGCGGCGTTGGTCACAAAGGCGAGCGCCCAGAGGGCGACGGTCCAGCGGCGAAGGGTCATGCTTACTCCTCAACGGCGTATTCGAAGAGGAACGTAGAGGCCGTAAGAAAGAGGATATCAAAGAGCAGGACGAGCCGCAACCACTGATTCTGGAGGCTGATGCCACGGGAGACGGCCTCCTGGGTGAGGGACGCGGCGGCGATCAGCAGCGGCACCAGCACGGGGAACAGCAGGATGGGATAGATCACCTGGCCGCCGTGGGTCTGGGCCACGAGCGCCGCGAAGAGGGTGCCGAGGGCCGCATACCCCACGGTGACGCCGAACCACGCCAGCGCCAGGGAGGGCAGGGCGCCGGCCACGCGAAAGTCCAGGAAGAAAAAGGCGAAGAGCAGCAGGAGCGCCTCCAGGATGAGGAGAAACACGAGGTTCACGAGGAACTTCCCGAGGTAGATGGCGCTCCGGTCCGCCGGGCAGAGGAGCAGGGCGAGGAGGGTCCCGGTCTCGGTCTCCTTCCGGAAGGAGGCCCCCATGAAGAGGCTCCCGGCGAAGAGGATGATGAGCCAGAGGAGGCCGCTGCCGGTCTGGCGCATGTCCACCCGCGTCGGGTCCAGGGCGAAGGCGAACAGCACGAGAGAGAGAAAGGCGAAGAGGAAGGAGGCGGCGATGTTCTCCTTGCGCCGGATCTCCTCCTTGAAGTCCTTGAGGAAGATGAGTCCCACGGCCCGGAGGAACCTCATGGCCGGGCCTCCTCCGCCGTAGCCTGGAAGTAGAGGCGGCGCGCCTCCTCCAGGTCCAGCCCCCGGGCTGCCCCGCTCCAGGCCAGGCGGCCGCGGTGGAGGATGGCCAGCCGGTCCGCGATGGGCAGGCAGTCCTCCAGCTCGTGCGTGACGAGCAGGATGGCGCGGTTGGCGGCCTTCAGGCGCGCGAGCAGGTGGGTGAGCGTGCGGCTGCCCTCGGGATCCAGCCCCGCGTAGGGCTCATCCAGGATGAGCAGGGAGGGGTCCGTGAGCAGCACCCGCGCCAGGGAGAGGCGCTGCTGCATGCCGCGGGAAAAGGTGACCACCAGGCGCCCCCGGGCCTCCTCCAGCTCCACCTCCCCCAGAAGCTCCGCCACGCGCTCCTGGAGGCGCCCGATCCCGTAGAGCCGGCCGAAGAAGAAGAGGTTCTCATCGGCCGAAAGGTGGCCGTAGAGGAGCGACTGGTGGCTGAGATAGCCGATGGCCTGTCGGAGGCCGGAGCGATTCTTCTCGCCCAGGGGCTCGCCCCGGAAGAGCAGCCGCCCGCGGGAGGGGCGGCTGAGGGTGGTCAGGATCTTGCCCAGCGTGGTTTTCCCCGCCCCGTTGGGCCCCAGCAGGAGGAGCAACTCGCCCTCGCGCAGCTCGATAGAGAGGTCGGACAGGGCCCTGAAGTGTCCGAACCGCTTGTCCAAGTCCTCCGCCGAAAGGACCACGCCCTCTCCAGCCATGGGAGCCATTCTAGGGGCGGGCGGTGAGGCCGTCAAACACGACGGCAAGGCTGTAGCCGGCCGGCCCGGGGCGGTTTACAATGGATCCCTGCGGGGCCGTATGGCCGGGAGGGTCCCACGACAGCCAGAAGCCCGAGACCGAGACAATCCCCCCTGGACAAGCTGCTCGCCCTGGCCCTGGAGAGCCCGCCCTTCCGCAGCCTCCCCTTCTCGGCGTGGCGCCGGGTGGAAAGGGCGGTGCAGGCCGCGCTCGACGGCGCCGCGGAGTGGGGTCGCCTTCCCACAGACTTCGAGAACGCCTTCCGCTGCGCGGAGCTCATCTACCTGAATGGGGACGAATGCGCCGCCGAGGAGATCTGGCGGGCCCTCGCCCCCATGGCCCAGCGGGCCGGGCGCGCCGACGTGGCGGCGTACGCGGCGGCCCGGATCGCCCGCTGCGCGAGCGATTGGGAGGAGCATGACGAGGCCATGGAGTGGTACCGCAGGGGCCTGGCCTGGTCGCGGTCCCTCCCGCCGAGCCATCCCGCCCAGTCCGCTCTCGTCTTCCAGCGCGGCACCACCCACAAGATGCTCGACGAATGGGGCAAAGCCGAAAAGGACTTCCTGAAGGGGCTCCACTGGGAGGGGCTGGACCCCGAACTGACCGTTCACTGGGAAGGCATGGAACCGGAGCTCCTCCGGTCCTATCGCTCCAATGGTCTCGTCGACCTGTGCCTGGACCGGTTGCACAGAGATCCCTCCGCCCCATGCTCCCTCGTGGGGGAGGCCGCCTCCTGGCTGGATTACGGCCGGCGGAGCGCCACGACGCCGCGCACTCAGGCCCTGGTTCGGGCCAACGAGGCCGAGCTGGCTTGGCAGCGCGGGGAGCTGGGCGAGGCCGTTCGGCGGATCCGGGCGCTCCTGTCGGACAGCTCTCTTCCCGTCGACGTCTTGGACAGATACAAACCCTGGCTCTACCGCCTTCTCGCCATGGTGGCCCTGGAGCAGGGGGATCTCTCGGAGGCCCAGCTCCAAGCCGGCTTCGCCCTCGACATGCTCGGCACCTGGCGCTATCCCTACGTGGAGCGCGTGATCATCCGGGATCTGCTGGCCATCTTCACGCGCAAGCACCAGAGCCGATACGGCGGATACCGGGAGGAGGCGGTGCTCGCCAGCCTCGCGGAGGAGGGCGCCTGGCTCTTCACCCTCGTGGACTACATGGAATCGAGGGACGTCTATCTCGTGCCGGGCCACGGTCGCGCCGTGGCCGCCGTCTCCACGGTCCTCGGTGAAGCCGCTTCGGCTCTGCCGACGGCTCGGAACGGCAAGGTGGACCGGCTCTACCTGCAAGGGGCGGCCCTTCTGCACGACATCGGGAAGCTCAAGATCGCCTGGTCCCTGCTCAATCGCACCCGCCCCCTGTCTCCCATCGAGGAGCGACGCTTTCAGCGGCACGTGGTTCTCGGCGCGAGGATTTTGGAGGCCATGGGCTTCTCCATGACCGCCCGCCTCGTGGAGGAGCACCACGAGCGGGCCGACGGGAGCGGGTATCCCTGCGGCCTCCGCGAGCTCTCCCTGGCGGGCGGGCTCCTTGCCCTGTCGGAAGCATTGGTGGACCGGTGCTCCCGGACCAAGCACCGCCGTCCCCCGCTCCCGGTGGATCAGGCCGTTGCCTGGTGCCTGGGCGACGGGGCGGCTGGCATCCACCCGGTGGCCCTGGAGGCGTTGGAGCTCGCCGCCGAGAGCGGCGCCCTGACCTCCCTCGGGGCCCTCCGCAACCGGTGACGCGGGCCCTGTTGACCCGGCCCACCCGATCCCCTAAGATGAGAGGCGGCGCGGAGAGATGTCCGAGTGGCCGAAGGAGCACGCTTGGAAAGCGTGTGAACTCGAAAGGGTTCCCGGGGTTCGAATCCCCGTCTCTCCGCCAAAAACAACCGTAAAATCAAGTGGTTGCAAGGAGTGCCGTGGCCTCACGAGGCCGCCTCCCCGGTAGCCCGTTCGGGGCAAGTGCAACTAAAGTGCAACTTTGGGTCCAGGGAGAATTGGGGGTCAGGTCTTGAGGAGCGGCCAGGATAGGCTGGTCCGATGGGAAAGGAGGTGGCGAGACTCCTTGAAATTCGGTAAGTCGTCCAGTGGGTGCGAAGCCCACCCGGCCAAAGCTGAGCCCGGCGGACCGGTAGCGAGCCCTTACAGCGGTGCCGGTAACGGGGCCGTTGGTGCGTAGGGCCGCGAGCGTGTGAGCCGCGGGTATACAGCCCCGAAAATGACGCATACCGGGTGCCCAGGGTATGCAAGAGCCTGAAGGCAGCAGCGCCGCCACCGGGAAAGAGGGCGAGGGGGCGACGGACCCGGCGGGGTGTGAGGCCGCGGCACGCAAGAAGAGGACGGCCCAGCAACCTGGGAGGCCCCTGTTCTCCACCGGAAGACAACGGTGGTAGGCCGGAGCGAGGGGAACCGGAGTGAAGGCCGAAGGGGCAGGGGAGTCGGAGGACCGTGCAGTAGCGATG
>JBMFSH010000056.1:0-13523 GCA_049967655.1 Acidobacteriota bacterium | reverse complement strand
CCTGGCGGCGGCCACCTGTCAGGGCTTCGCCCCGACACCCTTTTGGAACCAGGAGTTGACCCATGAGTCCCATCGAACGCATCCAGAGAAGGCGTCCCCACCGGCTTACCCTCCGTCTTTCGGCTGAGGAGCTGGGGCACATCCGGCAACAGGCCGCGATCGCGAACATGAAGCCGGCTCGCCTGCTGAGGGAACTGGCCATGGGGTCGTGCCTGAAGGCCGTCCCCCGGTTCCCCGCGGACGTGCACCGGACCATCAAGGGCTTCGGGCGAAACCTCAACCAGCTCACCCACCAGGCCAACATGGGCCGGGTGGACCTGCGCGAGACGGCGGCCATCCGGAGCGGCGTCGAGTCCCTCATGAAGATCCTTCTGGGCTGAGCATGCCCATCCTAAAGATCTCCGTCGGAGGCGACAGCTCCAAAATGATCTCCTACCTCTTGAACCAAAACCAAGCCGGCGACCGGGTCCAGATGGTGGGCGGCAACGTGGTCGGCCGGGACGCCGAGTCCATCGAGCGGGAGTTCCGGGAGACGCGGGACTTCTACGCCAGGGACGGGGCCCGCCAATACTACCACGTGGCCTTGAGCTTCGAGCGCCACGACCTGGGGGATCTGGCCAAGCCGGACGGCACCCCGGACCACGCCAAGATTCGCGACTACGGCGAAGCGTGGGCGAAGGAGGCGGGTATCGCGGACCGCCATGACGTTCTCGTGGTCGTCCACGGCGAGAAAGGCCACCCCCACGCCCACGTGGTTTGGAACGCCACGGGGCTGGACGGGCGAAAGTACAACAGCGACAGCCGGAATATCGACCGTCTCCGGGACGTGAACGACCGGCTGGCCAGGGCCCACGGTATCCAGCGGGAGCTGGACCGGGTGAGAGACCCGCACCGGCCCTCGGACAACTTCATCCGCCAGGCCGAGCGGGGCGGGAGCAGATACTCGTGGAAGCTGGACATGCAGGACCGCATCCGCGAGGCGGGGAGGCGGGCGTTCTCCGAGGAGGAGTTCAAGGCACGGCTCAAGGAGCGAGGCGTGGAGCTTCGCATCCGGGGTCAGAAGTACAGCTACAGCATGACCGACCGGGGCGGGAAACATCACGCCTCACGCGAAGCCAGGCTTGGCGAGAGTTACCAGCGGGTCCACCTGGTGGAGAAGTTCGCGCAGCAGAAGGAGCAATTGCGGCAGGACCCGGAAGGGTACCGCAAGCGCCTCAAGGAGGAGCAGAGTGGCCGCTACTCCTGGCAGCGAGACCTTCGGGGCCGGATCATCGAGGCCCTCCGGACCTCCAAGCACCATGAGGCCTTCCGTGAAACCCTCGAGGGCAAGGGTGTGGCGGCGAAGTTAGGCGAGGACGGTCTCTACCGCTTCTCTTTCAAAGACCATCAGGGACTCATGCACCAGGACGTCTCCGCCCAGCGGCTCTACCAAGGCGCGCCCGACCGAATCTCCAGCCGCCTCCAGGAGAACGCCGAGCTCCATGAGGTGGCCGTCGCGGCCAGCGTCACCCGGGCAGCGGGGCGAGAAGCGGGAGGCCTCGTCACGGCCCTCATGCGCCAAGTAGAGTCCGCGACGCGGGACCCGCACGGCGCGCGGGGCACCGAGGGACTTCCCACCCGCGAGGATCTGAGGCAGGAACGGCCCCGGCACCGCGAGGGCCACGAGGACGGAACTGAACACTGGTAACCCGGAAGGCCAACCACTCGAAGCAGGGAGATGACTCATGGCCAACACATCCCAGCCCAGGCTGGAGCACCCATCGGAAGAGTTTGAACGGAACCTTATCATCGCGGGGGCAGTGGTCTTCGCCGTGGCCCTGTGGATAGGCGGGGCCTTTGAGCTGGCCCCCTACCTCCACGCCGCCAGGGGTACGCGGCCCTTCATCATCGGGCGGCTTCTCGCGTGGGACCACAACGTCCTGATCAAAGTCGTATTGAACCCCTATCTCGCCCACCCCGCGCTCTTCCTTTTGGGGGCCTCGGCGCTCGCTTTCAGCCCACTGGTCTACGGCATGAGCCGCCGCCTTTGGCGGCCTGGGCAGGGTGCTGCCCTCTGGGCCATCGGCTCGGCCTTCGTGCTGGGTCTGGCGTACTTTCTCCCCGACGTGATCCTCCCCGTCGCCACGGCGCGCTTCACTCTGGTCTGGTGGAAGGTCACGGCGCTCGGCGGCTCGGCGGTGGTTCTGTTTCTCGCGGGGCTGGTCCGCGTCTCTCGGGCGAACCTGAAGACGGAGGACATCCTGCGCAACCCTCACGCCTATGACCTCATGGACCTCTCGGGCGCGGCGAGGCTTTCGGATCTGAAGCGCACGGGACTGCTCGTGAGGGCGTCCTCCTGGCCCGCGCCGGAGTCTAAGCCGCTCCGCGGCCGGCTTTGCATCGGGCGTCTCTACGATGAAGGCCGCGTCACAAACTACTTCGTCGCGCCTGAGATCGCCAAGCTCCAGCAGACGGTCGTGGTGGCCCCCACGGGCTCGGGCAAGACCACCTCGCTCGCGCTGCCCTGGAGCCGCGAGCTGCCGGGCAAGGGACAGTCGGTCTTCGTCCTGGACTTCAAGGGCGACATGGCCCAGCACATCCGGCTCGGGCGCGCCGGATATCCCGCCCCCAAGCTCTGGGTCTTCAATCCGCTGAGCAGGGCCTCGGTCCACTGGAACCCCCTGCTGGAGCCGGAGGCCGGGAGCGAGGACTACCACGAAGGGCTGGACGCCATCGCCGAAGCCCTCTTCGGCGAGGTCAACGGCGGGGCCTACCAGTACTTCGACCTGCTCGACCTGCGCCTCCTCAAGGCGGGAGTGAGGGTCGTGGCCCAACTCGAAGCACCCAGCCTGAAGGCCCTGCACGACCTCTTCCTGTCGCAGGAGCAGCTGGAGGAGGTCCTGGACCGGATCAAGGACTCGGCGGATCAGGAAGCCTTCGCCCGCATCAAGGCCGACCTCAAGGCCGCCACGGACAGCAAGAAGTACACCTTCACCGAGCGCATCCAGGGAGTCCGGAACAAGCTGGACGCCTTCGCCCACCCGGCCATCCAGCGGGTGACGGGGAGCGAGGCCGACTTCAAGCTCTCGCGCCTCTTCGAGCAGCCCTCGTGCCTCGTCTTCACGGCGCCCATGCGCATGGGCCTCGCGGGAGAGACCCTCGCGGCCATGGCCGTGCGCCTGCTCCAGCACCAGCTCCACCGGCGCTACGGCCACAGGGGCGCGCGGCTCTTTCTCATCCTGGACGAGTTCAGCAAGCTGGCCATGGACCACCACCAGACCGAGCGCTTCATCAGCGTCTCGCGCTCCGCCGGCGCCGTGTCGGTGATCATCCTCCAGGACATGGACCAGCTCCACCCCGCGACCCGCACGAGCATCTGGGGCAACTGCCAGGACCGATACATCCTGCACGGAGCGAGCGCCGGCACGGCGGGATGGCTCTCCGGCAGCCTGGGGGAGCGCCGCCTCTGGACCCGCTCCGTCTCGGCCACCACCTCGCACGGCCCTCGCCACGTCAGCGAGACCGGGAGCCTCAGCGCCCGGGAGGACTTCGTGCCCGTCCTCAGGCCCAGGGAGATCACCCTCACCGGAGGCCTCGATCGCGGCGCCTGGCTCCAGCTCTCTAAGTACAGTCCCAAGCCCATCCTTGTGGACCTCACGAGGCCCCTCTGAGACTGGAAATCGGCTCGCCAAAAGAGCCATAGTGGGACCGTTCGGTTCCCGCGAAGAAAGGAGGAAATCTGTGGAGACACGCAAAGAACGCGGGTTGAAACAACTTCCCGACGGACGGTGGCAGTGGAGTTACAAGGACCCGGAAGGACGCTACTCCCGGCATATCGCTCGTACCAAGACCGAGGCGCGGTCATATCTCGAAAAGGTGCACACCCAAATGCGGGAAGGCCGTTACCTCGACCGCAGAAAGGAGGTCAAGACCAAGTTCGAAGATGCGGTGAAGCGCTTCCTGGAATGGAGCGCCCTTCACATGCGCGTGAACGGACAGGAGACCGACATCTGGGCATCGCGCTACTGGCTTGCCTCGCACTATTTCAAGGGCAAGGCGCTCGACAAGATCACCGGCGGCGACGTGGAAAGGTTCCGCCAAGAGCTTTCCAAGGTCCCGCGCAAGCGGAACCGAGGCGGTTTGAAGAAGCTGCCCAACGGGAAGTGGCAGGTGACTTGGTCTTTCAAAGGATCCTATCACCGCCACGTGGTTGCCACCGAAGAGGAGGCGCGAAAGAAACTCGAGAAGGCCCTTGCCGGAATCAAAGAGAAGGAGTTCCTCTCGCGCAAGGCGCTGGACGAGGTCATCGGCAGGCTGAAGAGACTCTTCAACCTCTGCATCGAGTGGGGCCTCTGCGAGTACAACCCGGCAGGGCGGATCAAGCTGTTCCGCGTGGATGATCGGCGATACCGGTATCTCTCCGAGGAAGAGGAGGAGGCCCTTCTCGACGTCTGCACGCCCTACCTGAAGCGGATCGTCCTCTTCGCCCTGCACACCGGCATGCGGAAGGGCGAGATCCTCGGCTTGCGCTGGAGCGACGTGGACTTCCACAATTCCGTGGCCATCGTGCCAGCCTCACGCTCCAAATCGAAGAGGGACCGGTGCATCCCGCTGAACTCCGTGGCCATGTCCGTTCTCAACGAACTGCCCCGCCCGATGGACCGACAGGCCTACGTCTTCGGCAACAGTGCGGCAGGCAGGCAGGACAATCTCAAGCGCCTCTGGAATGTGGCCCTGGCCATCGCCGGAATCGAGAACTTTCATTTTCACGACCTGCGGCACACCTACGCCTCCCGTCTCGTTTCCGCCGGCGTCGATCTCGCCGTTCTCCGCGAACTTCTGGGCCACTCCGACTTCACCATGACCCTGCGTTACGCCCACCTTCACCCGTCGCGTTTGAGGGAGGCGGTGACGATTCTCGAACCAAAGTTGCAAAAAAGTTGCAATCGGGCGGACTCCAACCTCAGCCCGGCTTCGGAGGCTTCCGTAACCACCTGATTCTGGAGGATTTATCTGGTCGGGGCGAGTGGATTTGAACCACCGACCCCTTGGTCCCGAACCAAGTGCGCTGCCAGGCTGCGCTACGCCCCGACCAAGCCTTGAGATTATACACGGGAACCCGCTCTTTTCAAGCCCGGGAGTTCTCTCCGGTTCCGCTGTGCGGGCAGGAGCGCGCCGCCCGGCACCGGCTCCCACGGGGAGCGGCGCTGCGGCAAGGGGAAGGTGATCCCACCCGTTCGGCCTCAGCCCCTCTTGCGGCTTGCCTTGAGCCCCTTCAGGTAGGTGGCCCTCAGCTCCTCGTGCAGACCGTCGAGCCGGTCGTAGAGCCGCTTGCTCTTGCGTGGCTTGGCTTTTGAGAGGGCGTAGGCGGTGAGGATGGGCAGGGCGATGGTGGAGTCCGTGTAGACGACCACCGTGTCGGGGAGCTGGCTCGGGTCCACCTTGCCCCACGAGACGGCCTCCGAGGGGGTGGCGCCGGAGAGGCCCCCCGTGTCGGGGCGGGCGTCGGTGATCTGGAGGAAGAAGTCGTGGCCCTTCTCGGGGAGGCCCAGAACCTCCTGGATCTGGGGCTCGGTCTGGAGCATGAAGTTCTTGGGCGAGCCGCCGCCGGCGATCACGACGGCCGACTGGCCGCCCTTTCGCTTGGCCTCCCAGACGATGGCCGCCGTGAGGTTCACGTCGGCGCTCACGTCGAAGCGGAAGGCGCTGCCCTGGAGGGCCATGGCGGCCACGTTCATGCCGATGGAGGAGTCGCCGGGCGAGGAGGTGAAGATGGGCACTCCCGCCTCGTAGGCCGCGGTCAGGGTGCAGAGCTGCTCCACGCCGAGGGCCTTCTCGCGCTCCCGGAGGTACCTGCCCACGAGGTGGTGGAACTCGGCGCTCGACATGGAGCGCTGGAATTCATTCTGCTCCAAAATCTTGCGGAAGAAGGCGTCGGTCTTGAGCAGCACCGTGTAGTCGAAGAGGATGTCGTAGATCCGGACCACCCCCTCCTGCCGGAGCCTCGTGTCGTCGAGGAAGGGCGAGCCGCGGTGGAGGGCCAGGTCCAGCGAGTGGTGGGCGTCGTGGTAGAGGTTGGCTCCCGTGGAGACGATCCAGTCCACGAAGCCGGCCTGGATGAGGGGGACGATGCACGAGCGCCCCACGCCGGCGGGCGTGAGGGCCCCCGTGAGGCTCATCCCCACGGTGACCTGCGGGCGGACCATCTTCTCGGCGAACAGGCGGCAGCCCTCGTGCAGGCGGCCGGCGTTGTAGGCCAGGAAGGTCTCCTCCACGAGGCGGACGACGCTGGCTCCCTTCACGATGGGCTTGGGCGAGATGACCTCTCCCGCCAGAAAGCGCGATTTCTTGGGCATGGCGGCTCCTCTCCAGTGCGCGGGTATTTTACCGGCAAGATTCGCCGGAAGGAAGGGCGGAAGGTGGAGAGAAAGCGAGACCCGAGGGGCCCAATGTGGGCCGTGGAGGCCCAAATGGGGCGGATGGGAGACCTCTCCAGAGACCGATGTGCCGGTTCCTCTCCACCCTTCGCGCTCGGGAGAGCGCTCCTCGGGGCACCGCCCTTTCTCGTAGAGGCTCCCGTCCTGAGCCCGATTCGCCATGCCCTTCCCCGCCCTTGCTCGCCAAGCCCGTGCCCGCTATAATGCGCGCCGTAGGAGGTGTCGATGTATCTTGCTCTGGCGGCGACCAGCGTTTCGGGACTCCTGAGCCACTCCGGTTGGATAGCCAAGTGCGTACTCTTGGTGCTCCTGCTCTTCTCCCTCGTCTCTTGGAGCATCATCATCGACCGCATCATCAACCTCCGCCGGCTCCGGGCCCGGTCCAAGGAGTTCTACGAAACCCTCCGCCGCTCCCAGCGCGTGGCCGACATGCTCGCTTCCGCCAAGACCGCCAAGGATTCGCCGCTGCGCGAGATGTTCATGGAGACCTACCGGGAGCTGCACGATCAGGTGAAGGACCAGCTGGCGCCGGGCGCCGTCGCGGCCGGCGGCCCGGAGGCGCGCCCCCAGCTCCGCCACACGGAGAACATCGAGCGCACCCTCCAGCGGGTGATGCGCGACCAGGCCATCATGCTGGAATCGGGCATGGCCTTCCTGGCCACCACCGCGGCCTCCACCCCCTTCATCGGCCTCTTCGGAACCGTCTGGGGCATCATGGAGGCCTTCCAGGCCATCGGCCTCTCGGGCAGCGCCACGCTCTCCTCGGTGGCCCCCGGCATCTCGGAGGCCCTCATCACCACCGCCGCCGGCCTTTTCGCCGCAATCCCCGCCCTCATCGGCTACAACCTGCTGGGCCGCCGCCTCAAGGCCTTCAACGCCTACATGGAGCAGTTCGCCCTCGACCTCATCAACTTTTTGACCAACCGCTTCGCCTGAGCGTGTGACGCGGGAAAGAACTGGGAGCCAGGGCCCCCACCGAACAGGCCGACGCGCATCGGGACGCGGGCAGAGCCGCGAGGCGAGCCCCCTGCCTCTCGGCCAACTGCTCGAAGGGATAGCGGGCCAGTACGGTCCGCGCTTCCTGCACTCCGACCCCATCGCCTTCGCGCGGCGCTATGCCTCTCCCGCCGACCGGGAGGCGGCGGCGCTCATCGCCTCCCTCTTCGCCTACGGCAACGTGAAGGCCATGGGGGCTTTCCTGAAAGCCTTGCTGGACGAGCTCGGCCCCGAGCCCGCGGCGCGCCTCGCGCGGGGGATTCCCGAGGGGTTCGCCGCTCCCGCCTACCGATTCCAGACTGCGGCCGACGTGCGGAGGTTTCTGGAGGCCGTGGGCGCCGTCCTGGGGCGGTTCGGCTCGCTGGAGGAGGCCTTCTTGGCGGCTCCGGGTTCGCCGTGGGACCGCATCGAAGCCCTCGCCGCGATCCTCCGAGCCGAGGCCGCCCCGCTCAGCCGGGGGCTGAGGCAGCTCCTGTCCCTCCCTTCGGGAGGTTCCGCGTGCAAGCGCTGGTGGATGTTCCTGCGCTGGGTGGTCCGGCCGGACGACGGGGTGGACCTGGGCCTGTGGCACTGCCTCTCCCCCTCCGAGCTGGTCATCCCCATCGACACCCACCTGGCCCGCATCGCCTACGCCCTGGGCCTCACCCGCCGCCGGACGCCCGACCGCCGGTTCGCCGAGGAGGTGACGGCTTCCCTGGCCCGCTTCTGCCCAGAGGACCCCACCCGGTATGACTTCGGACTGGCCCGCCTGGGCATCCTGGGGGCGTGCCCGCGCCGCCAGGTGGAGGAGCTCTGCCGGGCCTGCTCTCTCCGCCCCCACTGCCGGCTGGGGCGGAAGAGGGGGTGATCCGGGGCCGGGCTTGGGAATTGGGGATTGAAGGAGACGCCCCCCTCTCCACCCTCCACCGCCCTAACGCCCTTGCCGAAAACCGCGTCCGCGCGTTATTCTTAGGCCCGGAGGTCCCGTCTGGTGAGCCGCGCGGCGAAGGGGGAACAGGCGTCCAGCGAGGGAGGTTCGCTGCCCATCTCTCCGGTGGAGCGCGCGGAAGGACTATCGCTCGGCAGGGAGATCTCGGCCATCCTCACGCTCACGGTCTCCCTCCTCACGGCTCTGGCGCTCCTCTCCTACCACCCTTACGACCCCGGCTCCTTCTCCTTCGGGAACGTCTCGGTCAGGCCCAACAACTGGGTGGGCATCCTGGGGGCCAATTGGGCCTCGCTCCTGGTCCACCTCTTCGGCATGGTAGCCATCTGGATTCCCATCCTGGCAGCACGCATCGGAGTGCTCATCCTGCTGAGAAGACCGCTCTTGAGCGCGAGCCGCCTGCTTCTCTGGGTGTCTCTGGTCCTGAGCCAAGCCACCCTGCTCCAGTGGGCCTTCGGAAACCTGACCTTCAGCCTGTGCGGGCAGAGCGCCCCCACCGCCACGGGAGGCGTGGTGGGCATCATCCTCGGCGAGCTCATCGAGCGCGCGCTGGGCTCGGGAGGTACGGCGGTCCTGCTGCCCGTCTGGGTCCTCCTCACACTCATGCTCTTCTGGCAGATCTCATTCCTGGGCTCCATCAGAAAACTCGGCGTCCCCTTCCAGCGCATGCGGGCAAACTGGGAGCTGAAGAAGGAGCGCAAGCGTCAGAGCGTGAACCGCGAGGAGGTGATGGAGCAGGTCCGCCAGAAGCAGCAGGAGAGGCTCCAGCGGGAGGAGGTGCGCCAGGCGGACCGGAGGGACGCGCGCATCTCCGAGCGGTCCGCCACGATGCCGGCGCTGCCCCTGGAACCACCACCCGACCACGGCCGCTACCGCCTGCCCCCCAGTGACCTCCTGGACCCGCCCAGGCCCCGCCCGCCCGTCAACGAGCAGCGCCTTCGCGAGAGGGCCGCCCGCATCGAGGCTCGCCTGATGGAATTCGACATCGCCGGGGAGGTGGTGGAGATCCACCCCGGCCCCGTCGTCACGATCTTCGAGTTCAAGCCCGCCCCCGGGGTGAAGTACACGCGGATCATCTCCCTGGAGGAGGACCTGGCCCTCTCGCTCAAGGCCGACCACATCCGCGTGGACCGCGTGAGCGGCAAGTCCCACATCGGCATCGAGGTGCCCAATGAACAGCGCGAGATCATCTCCTTCCGCGAGCTGATCGAATCGAGGGCCTTCGCCGAGACCCCGGGCCGTCTGCCCATCGCCTTGGGCAAGACCGTCGAGGGCGAGCCCTTCATCACCACCCTCGACCAGATGCCGCACCTCCTCGTGGCGGGAACCACCGGCTCGGGCAAGAGCGTGGGGATCAACGCCCTGATCCACAGCATCCTCTTCCGGTCGAGCCCCGACGAGGTGAAGTTCATCCTCATCGACCCCAAGCAGGTGGAGCTGAAGGTCTACGAGGAGATCCCCCACCTCATGACGCCGGTGGTGACCGACGTCAAGAAGGCGGCCAACGCCCTCAACTGGGCGGTCCGCGAGATGACCGAGCGCTACAAGTACCTGGCGGCCGCCAAGGTACGGAGCATCGACCAGTACAACGCCTACGTCCGGAGCCTGACCCCCAGCTCGGCCGATGGTGTGCTCGACGTGAACCGGCCCCTGCCCTACATCGTGATCGTCATCGACGAGCTCTACGACCTAATGGCGGCCGTCGCGAAGGAGGTGGAGACGGCCATCGCCCGCCTGTCGGCCATGGCTCGGGCCGTGGGCATCCACCTCATCCTCGCCACCCAGCGCCCGTCCCGGGACGTGATCACGGGCGTGATCAAGAGCAACCTGTCCAGCCGCATCGCCTTCCAGGTGCGGGAGAAGCTCGAGAGCCGGCTCATCCTCGATCAGAACGGGGCTGAAACCTTGGAGGGCAAGGGGGACATGCTCTACCTGCCGCCCGGCTCCGGTCGCCTCGTGCGGGTACACGGCGGCTACCTCTCCAACGCGGAGACGCAGAGGGTCCTGCAGTACCTCTCCCGGCAGGGCGAGCCCTCCTTTGACGTGGACATCCTCAAGGACGCCCCCGCCGCGGAGGAAGGGGGGGCAGCCGCAGAGAGCGCCTCCTCCGACGAAGATCCCCTCTACGAGGATGCCCTCCAGCTCGTGGTGAGGACCGGCGTGGCCTCGGCCAGCAACCTCCAGCGCAAGATGAGGATCGGCTACGCCCGCGCGGCCCGGCTGCTGGACGTCATGGAGCAGAAGGGCGTGGTGGGCCCGGCGGACGGGGCCAAGCCCCGCGAGGTCTTCCTTTCCCCCGACGACCTGGCTTAAATGGTGGAGGGTGGAGGGTGGAGGGTGGAGCGTGAAGAGTGGAGGCTTGCACCCTGTGAATAAGAGGAAACCTCCGATCGGGAACCCCGCGCCAAGGCACGAAGGCCGCAGGCCCATCCGGGTCGTGATCGCGGACGATCATCCCGTCGTGCGGGAGGGGCTGAGGAGCGTCCTCGCCGTCCCCGAAATTCAGGTGGTCGGCGAGGCGGCTTCCGGGGCGGAGGCCGTCCAGGTCGTCCGGAGACTCAAGCCCGACGTAGCGATCCTCGACATCAAGATGCCCAAGATGGACGGGCTGCAAGCCCTCCGCATCATCAAGGAGCGCTGCCCGGCGACGGCCGTGCTCATGCTCACGAACTACGACGACCCCGCCTTTTTGATGAGCGCCGTGGCCGGAGGGGCCGCCGGCTATATGCTCAAGGGCGCATCGAGCCAGGACCTGCTTGACCTCGTCATGGCGCTGGCGGACGGTGAGGACGTGATGAGGCCGGAGAACCTCCTGCACGCCCTCCAGGGGCTGGCCAGGACCCAGGAAGGATTCTACCTCTCCGCCCGTCGCGCGGATCCCTCTCTCTCGGCGCGGGAGATGGACATCCTGCGCCTCCTCGCCGACGGCCAGAAGAACCAGGAGATGGCCCGCGTTCTAGGGCTCTCCATCGCCACCGTCAAATCCCACCTCTACCACCTGTTCAAGAAGATCGGCGTCTCAGACCGCACCCAGGCCCTCCTCTGGGCCACCCGCAACGGTCTGATCGCACCCACCCCGCCATCCGAAGAGTGAGCCCCCAAAGGGGCGAGACGCCGTCTCTCAGTCGGCCATTCAGGCGCCGGCGGCCTTGCGGATCCTCGCCACGGCCTCCCGGATCTTCTCCTCGTCCACCGCGAAGGAGATGCGGACGAAGCCCTCCTGCCCTAGCGCCGAGCCCGGGATGACCATTACCCCCGCCTGCTTCAGCAGGGTGGAGGCCAGCACATCCGTGCGTTCGATGCCCATCTTCCTCATCAGCTCCCTGGCGTCGGGAAAGACGTAGAAGGCCCCCTGTGGCTGGCAGAAGGGAAGCCCAGGGATCTGGGCTAGCCCATCGCAGATCGCCTGCCGCCTGCGCGTGAACTGCTCCAGCACCGGCGCGAAGAGCTCCTCCTCGCGTCGGAGGGCCTCCAGCGCCCCGAACTGGGCGAAGGTGGTGGGACCGTTCATGGAGTGCGACTGAATCTTCCCCGCGGCGGCGATGCCCTCCGCGGGGCCGATGGCGTACCCCATCCTGTAGCCCGTCATGGAGAAGGTCTTGGAGAAGGAGCCCGCGATGAAGAAGGACCGGCGCGCCTCGGGATCGAAGTGCGGCATGGTGGCGTACTCCACCCCCGGGTAGACGTAGCGGTCGTAGCACTCGTCCATGATCACGAAGAGCCGGTTTTGATCGGCGATTTCCAGGATCGAGGAGAGGAGGGATCGGGAGAGGACCGCGCCCGTCGGGTTGCAGGGCGAGTTGAGGACGATGCCCCACGTAGCGGGCGAGATCATAGCCCTCAGCTCGTCGGGATCCGGCTGGAAGCCGTTCTCCATCCGGCAGGGCAGGAACCTCGGCGTCCCTCCCCACAGCTTCACGATCTCCGGCGTGGAGACGTAGTAGGGGGCCGGGACGATCACCTCGCCCCCCTCGTCCATGTGCGCGCCGATGATGTGGTAGAGCGCCCCCTTGGCCCCGGCCGTGACCATGGCGTTGGCGGGGCCGTACTTGGCGCCGTAGCGGCGGTTGTACCGCTGGGCGACGGCCTCGCGCAGGTCGGGGATGCCCATGGGAGGGCTGTAGTAGGTGTGGCCCTCACGGAGTGCCCGCGCCGTGGCCTGAAGGATCGGCTCCGGCACGGGGAAGTCCGGCTGGCCGGGCCCCAGGTCGATGAAATCCGCCCCCTCCTTCCGCATCCGCTGGCCCTCCACAATGAGCTCGAGCAGACGGGAAGACTCCACCCTGCGCATGCGGTCGGCGATCATGGTTGCATTCGCTCCTTCAGCAGGCGGGCCACGGGGGCGGGCACGAGCCCCTCCACCGGACCGCCGAGGCGGGCCACCTCCCGGACGAGCCGGGACGAGAGGTAGGTGTACTCCTCGCGCGGCATGAGGAAGACCGTGTCCACCTCGGGGGCCAGGCGCCGGTTCATGAGGGCCATCTGGAATTCGTACTCGAAGTCGCTCAGGGCCCGGATGCCCCGAAGGATGTGCCGCGCCCCCTTCGCCCGCACGTATTCCACGAGCAGGCCGTCAAAGGCGTCCACCTCTACGTTCGGCACCCCCTGGAGGCTCTCGCGGATGAGGGTGACCCGATCCTCGATGCTGAAAAGGCAATTCTTCTCCGTGTTGCGCAGCACCGCCACAACCAGGTGGTCGAACATGGCGGCGGCCCGGTGGATGATATCCAGGTGGCCGTTGGTGATGGGATCGAAGGAGCCGGGGCAGATGGCCGTCGAGGTCATGGCGCGGCCTCCCCCTTCTCCTGGATGAAGGCAGCCAGCGCGTTGAGGTTCTGGAAGACCTTCACGCCCACCTCCTCGTCGGTGATCTTGATCCCGAATTCCTTCTCCAGGGCGACCACCAGCTCCAGGGCGTCGATGGAGTCCAGTCCCAGCCCCTCTCCGAAGAGGGGCATCTCGTCGTGGATCTCCTCGGGCTTCACGTTTTCCAGCCGGAGTTTCTCCACGATGAGTTTCCGGATGCGGTCCTTCAGCTCCTCCATGGCTCCTCCCTTTCGAGAGGGCATTCTAACCAGAGCGCCTCACATCCGCAACGGCGGCCGGCGTCCCCAATCCCGCGATGGAGGAGGGGAATAATCGTGGAAGGCGGGACAGATCACGCACAGTGGAAAAGGGTGTCACAC
>JBMFSH010000055.1:0-13708 GCA_049967655.1 Acidobacteriota bacterium | reverse complement strand
CGGTCTTACGGTCCCCCCGTCTCCAACCATGACCCCTGAAGTCAACTGCGTCCGCACCCTCGAAGAAGTCGAAGCCATCGAGCGGCGCTATATCGCTCCCTTGCCCATTTGGCTTGTGGCCTGGGTGCGCCTGCGGACGCTCATTGCAAATCTTGTCGTCCGGGTCTTTCGTCTTCTCTGGTTCCGCAAGCCGGCACCGTTGGGGAGTCTGCGCCGCGTCGTCGTCTATGCCTTTGGAACTTTGGGGGACCACCTGGTGGCCCTGCCCGCGTTGGCCGCACTCCGAAAGGCCTGCCCCAATGCCAAGATCACGCTCCTTTCCAGCACAGGCGGCATTGGCCCGCGAGTGCTGGACGAACTGCTCGGCGACCAGAGGCTCGTGGATGCGATGGTCTTCGTCCCCGATCCGCCCACGCGGCGCCGGGGCTTCCACGTGGACTACGACCCGGCGCTGGAGGGGCTGAAGGGCTGCGACCTCTTCGTGAACCTCTCGCCCTTTGGCAACCGGGGGCTGACCAACGCCGTCTTTCGGGAGCTCTTCATCGCGCGCCACGTGCGCGCCCGGTCGGCCGTGGGCTTCAAGGTGAAAGGATGGGCGGGCACCAAGAACCTGAAGCGCGTTTTGCACCTCTTCGTGGGTAACGAGCCGCGGCGGTGCGGCGAAGTCCTCGCCGAGCTGGGGCTGGTGCCCGCCGAGCCCGGGGAGGCCGTTCCTCGCTTCCCCGAGGCGAAGGCCCGCCTCTTAGGAAATCTGGATGCCCTTCAGGGCGATGGGCCCTTGGTGGTGCTGAACCCGGGCAGCAAATTCCAAGTCCAACGCTGGCCGGTCGATCGCTTCGCGCTTGTCGCGCAACAGATTCAAGCAGAAGGAAGGGCGAAGATCGTGGCTGTCGGGACGGGTGGGGAGCGTGCGGTTTGCGAGAGGGCGTTGTCGGGGTCTCACGGGCTGAACCTTGCTGGTTCCACCGACCTTCAAGAACTCGCCGAACTCCTCCGCGTGGCCGCGCTATGCCTCACCAACGACACCGGCACCATGCACCTGGCCGCCATGGTGGGGTGCTCCACCGTTGCCTTGTTCACAACCCGCTTGAGCCCGCGCCATTGGTTCCCGTTGGGTTCGCGGGTGGCTGTGTTGCTCGCCTTTACGAAGGACCATTACGACTACCGCGATGAGGGGGAGGCCCACGACTCCCTCCTGGCGATTTCAACAGAGCGGGTCACGAAAATTGCCATCGAGACATTGCAGGCCCGCACGCCCAGCCGGCCCACGGATGGAGCCCCATGACCCGCGCCCTCATCCTCACCCCCGTCCTGCTCCTCGGCGGCACGGAGCGGCATACCCAACTTTTGGCGCGGGTGTTGTGTGCGGCGGGGCACGATGTGGAGGTAGTCTGCTACTACGAGCACGCCCCGGCCATGGTTACGGGGGTGCAGGCGGCGGGGGCTAGGGTGACGCTTCTCAACCTGCGGCGAAGGGAGGGCCTTCTTCGTCTCCTCCGAGTGCTCAAGGCATTGATTCGCAAAGCCCGCCCGGATGTCGTGCACGTGGAGTACGTGGCGCCCGGCTTCGTGCCCGTGCTGGCCGCCCGGTTGGCTGGCGCGCGGCGCCTCTTCGCCACGGTCCACCAGCCGGCCACCCCCTACGGCTGGAAGGCCCGGCTCTTGCTGAGAACAGCGGCCCGGCTCTGCACCGCCTTCTTCTGCGTCTCACAGGCGGTGGAGCGCTCCTGGTTCGGCGATAGCGAGGTGTGGACGGCGGGAAGGGACGTGCACAGCCGCCGCCACTGGACGCTTTACACCGGCGTGGACGTGGAGGCCGTCTCGAAACGGGCGGCGCAGGAATGCCCCGCCCTTCGCGCCAAGCTGGGGCTGGCGGAGCGCCCCGTCGTGGGCGTGGTGGGGCGGCTGAGGCGCGAGAAGGGGCAAGACATTCTCCTCGACGCCATGGCCGAGGTCGTGAAGGAGGTGCCCGAGGCGCGCCTTCTCGTGGTGGGCGACGGGCCGGACCGCGAAGCGTTTCAGGCCCAGGCGCGCAGGCTGGGCCTGGAAGGCGCCGTCGTGTGGGCCGGGCCGGCTGCGCCCGAAGCCGTCCACGCCTACTACGGCGCCATGGACGTGCTGGCCGTGCCCTCCCGCTTCGAAGGCTTCGGCCTGGTTGCCGTGGAGGGGCTGGCCGCCGGCCTGCCGGTTGCTGCGTCCGACGTGGAAGGGCTGAGAGAGATTTTGGAGGGCATGCCCGGCGGGAAGCTGGTGCCCGCGGGCGACGCGAGCGCGCTGGTGAAAGCCATCATTGAACTTCTCCAAGACCCCAAGGCACGCGCTAAGTTCGGGGCGCAAGGGAAGGCTGAAGTGGCGCGGCGGTTCTCCATGGAAGCGTTTGCGGTGGCGCATCGGGAGTTGTGCGGGGAAGAGTGATGGGGGACCGGAGACGGGAGACCGGGGACGGGGGAAGAGACGGGAGACGGGAGACCGGGGACGGGGGAAGAGACGGGAGACGGGGGCGGGAAATGGAAGGTATACGGTATAAGTTTCAAGATTTGCTCATCTATCAAAAGGCCTTGGATTATGTTGATCAAGTTTACAAAATCACGCAGTCATGGCCGAAACAGGAAGAATTCAACCTCATCAGCCAGGCCCGGCGGGCTGCCACCTCCGCCGTGCTCAATATCGCCGAGGGCTCAACGGGGCAGTCCGATTTGGAGCAGAGCAGGTTCCTTGGGCTGGCGCTCCGCTCATACCTGGAAACAATCGCGACACTTGATATGGCCCAGCGCCGGGGTTATTTGCAGCCAGAGGAATCGCAATTGTGGCGCACAAGCGGCCATGAGCTCTTTGTGAAGATTCAAGCGCTCCGAAGCTCCTTGCGAGAGCGTTCCCGTGGAGGATCGGCCTACGGAGTCAGGGATGAAGAGTCCAGTGGCTGATTCGCGCCATGTGGCTGTATCTCCCGTCTCCGGTCTCCGGTTTCCCGTCCCCGGTCTCCCGTCTCCCGTCTCCCGTCCCCGGTCTCCCGTCTTCCCGTCCCCGGTCTCCCGTCTTCCCGTCCCCCGTCTCCCCTAACGCATGCCTGACCACACGCACCTCCCCCGCCTGGCTCACGTGACCACCCCCGCCTTCTCCATCGTCATGCCGCTGTGGAACAAAGAGGCGACGGTGGGGCGGGCCATCGAGTCGGTCCTGGCGCAGACCGTGCAGGATTGGGAACTGATCATCGTGAACGACGGTTCCACGGACGAGAGCGCCGCGGCGGCCTCTCGATTTCAAGATCCTCGCATCCGGATGGTGCATCAAGAAAACCAGGGGGTATCGGCGGCGAGGAATCGCGGCGTCGCTGAAGCGAAAGCCGATTGGGTGGCCTTTCTGGACGCGGACGACGAATGGCTGCCCGATTTCTTGGAGACGGTCGCTGGCCTGCGGCGCAAATTCCCTGAAGCGGCCCTTTGCGGCACGGGCTATTTCTACAAGCGCACCTCAGGGGCTCCAAGGCAGGCGCCCGTGCGAGGGATGCGGGGCCGGGCATGGGAAGGGCTTCTTGAGGATTACTTTCGCCTCGCTTCGGCCTCCGCCCCGCCGCTCTGGTCGTCGGCCGTGGCGGCGAGAAAGGCGGCGCTCGAAGCCATCGGCGGCTTTCCAGCCGGGGTTACCGCCGGGGAGGACCTGCTCACGTGGGCGAGGCTCGCGGCCCGGTTCCCCGTGGCCTATTCCAGCGAGCCGAGAGCGGTCTTTTGGTACCCGGCGAGCCCAGCCGAGCGGCCCGGCCGGGTGCCCGACCCTCTCGATGCGGTGGGCGAGGGCCTGCGGGCGCTCTATGCGGCGGCGCCGCCTGTCCAGAAGGCCTCCCTGGCCCAGTACATCGCGCACTGGCACGACATGCGCTCGGTGATCTACCTCGGGCTGGGGGATCGCGCCGCCGCACGCGCTGAGGGCGCCAAGGCCAGCGCCTGGGGCGGGTGGACCACCAAGCGGTGCGCCCTCTATTTGCTGGCGCTTTTGCCGGTGGGCTCGTGGGCGCTCTACCGTGGGCTCAAGGCGCTTTGGCGGGCAAGGACTACCTAAGCCATCGTCCATCGGGAAGGTGCGCCCGCCCGAAAGAACGCAGGGGGAGGGACCGGTTGAGATCCCTCCGGGGGAGCCTTCGCAACAAAAAACCTATAGGGCCCGCGGGGGCTCAGGCGGTTCCCGCGGCTGCCTTCTGGAGACAGTCGCCCTTGGTGAGCGCCCCAGTGGGAAGAAGCCGTCCATGAAACCTGTCCGGAATATTCGAGCCAGTTACGCGGCGATTCGGGGGGCGCGCCTGCCCGGCCTGTTGCTGCTGGTGGTCGTGACCACGGTGGTTGCCTGCGTGGCCAGCGGGCAGGTCTTCGGGTTCAGCTTGAGCGGGTGGGCGTGGGTTATCCCCTTTGTCTTGGCTGGCTTTGTTGCGCTGGCCAACGCCAGCAAGGTCACCTTCCCCATTATGCTTTGGCTCCCGTGGGCGCTTTGGGTGCTTGGTTACTTGCTTTTCGAGCCCTACCCGCACGCGCTCCAGCGGTCCGTGATGCTGTTGTGTCCGCTCGTGGTAGGGCAGGCCCTCTCCACGTACAGGCTCACTGCCGCTCAGTTGTCGGTGGTGGGGGTGTTGATGCGCTGGGTGGCCGGTGCGCTCTGGGTGGTCGTTCTTTTGAACACGGGCCTGTTGGTGACGGGCAGGCTCCCCGCGGCCACCGGGATGGCGCCGCAGGCCATCACGGCGTGCCTTCTGGCGAGCTTGTTCGCCGCGGAGTTCGCAGAGGGCCGAAAGGGTGCTCTGGCGTGGTGGGCCTCCATCGCCGTCATTCCGGTGATAGCCCTGACGCGGACGGCCATCGCCGCGGCCGCCGTGACGTTGCCGTTCAGCCTGGGCAAGGTCGGACTGCGCAGGCGCCTCGTATTCATCGGGCTCATCGCGGCGGGCCTGGTGTTTGTGTTCTATACGCCCAGGGTCCAGCACAAGATGTTCTTCTCGGGGCAGGGGACGCTGTCCGAACTGAGCTTCTCCAACCCGAACCTTCAGACGAGCGGTCGCGAGATGATGTGGCAGGTGTTCGACGCGGAGATCCAGCAGAGGCCGTGGCTGGGCCACGGCGCCAACGCATCCGAGGAGCTGGTGAACCAGCTCATCCCGGGGCTCGGCCACCCCCACAACGACTACATCCGCCTGAAGTACGACTACGGCTACATCGGGCTGTGCCTCTTCCTGCTCGGGCTCGCGGGGCAGGCGCTTCACGCCTGGCGCAGGGCCCGAAAGGCCGCGGGGCCCGTGCGGTGGCTCCTCCTCGGCGCCGTGTCAGCCTTTCTTCCCTTCCTGATCATGATGAAGACCGACAACATCGTGCTCTACTGCGCCTTCTTCGGGAACTTGCAGTTCTCCTTGCTCGGGCTCGGCTACGGTGTCCTGCGCGCCGAAGCCATGGGGGCGCTCCCCCCCGTGCGCCCCCCTCATCCACCTTCAATGCGCCGACCCGTGCCGGCCCTGCCGGCAGTGGTTTTCGAAGGAAAGGGCTAAGCGGCCTATGACAGGAAGCCGGATCTTTTCTGGTGCAAACCGGGCACTGATTCGCCATGGAGTCCCTGAAAGCCATAGACTTGCCGTCAGCGCAAATTTCCTCTCGCGCCGCTTTTACAGGAGGGTGTTGGAACTGGGTGCTGGTGATTTCACATTCCAAGAACGGGTCAGTCGCCAGCCAGGGGTCTGGGTTAAAGCGGATTTCGCTCGCCCATGCGACGTGCTTTGCGAACTAAATGGGGAGAGGGCGCTTCTGCCTTTTCAGACTGATTCCTTCTGCGCAGCCTCGGGGAACTTGCCGCGGGAAATGGGCAGTACCGCCTACGAAGACGGGGAAAGACGCCTCCGAGGGGGCCACGTAGTAGACTTCAATCGGGCGCGCATTACTGCTCTGCTCGTGCGTGCGGGCTTTCGATTAGTGCTGGTGAGGGGAGCAGGGCTTTTCTGGCACCGGCAGGTGCTGCCTGCTTGGTTGGTCCCTGCCTCCTTATCCTCCAACATCATCATATTGGCTAAGAAGCCGGAACATTCGAAGCCGGCTCTGCGATGACCGTTGCGCTTCATCAAGCAAGGATCCACGCCGGATTCCCGAGGGCTCATGCCAACGCGTCCCGATGAGGTCCTCATCCTCCAGCGCCGCCTGACGGCGTACCGCGTTCCGCTCTTCGAGCGGCTGCGCGCGTCTTTGGACGGGCGGGGAGTACGGCTCAGCCTGGTGTGCGGCGCGGCGGACCGGGGCGAGCGGGAACGCGGCGACGAGGCCCAGATCGACTGGGCCGTTCAAGCCCCGTGCCGGTACGTGGGCTTCGGGGGGGCGCGGTTCTCCTGCCTCTCCGTGCCCCCCGCCCTCTTGCGCGGCGCTTCGCTGGTGGTTCTCACCCACGAAGCCAGGCAGATCACCAATTATCGGTTGCTCCTGGGGACCGGGGGCGGCGCTCGCAAGGTGGCCTTTTGGGGGCACGGGGCCAACTTCCAGCGGAGCGGCGGCGAGCACCCCGCGGAGATGGCCAAGGCGTGGGCCAGCCGCCATGCCGACTGGTGGTTCGCCTACACGCGGCTCTCGGTGGACCGCGTCATGGGCCACGGCTTTCCCGCCGACCGCATCACCTGCCTCAACAACACCATCGACACCGAACAGGCGCAGGCCTGGGGCGAGGAGGTGACGCGGGAAGAGCTGGAGCGTCTGCGCAGGGAGCTGGGGATCGAGGGGAAGGCAGTGGCGGTCTGCCTAGGCTCGCTCGCGGCCAACAAGGCCCTGGATCTCGCGTTCGCGGCCGCGGACGCCGTTCATGCAAAGCTCCCCTCCTTTGAACTGCTCGTCCTGGGCGACGGGCCCCAGCGGGAGGAGGTGCGCCGGGAGGCGGCGCGGCGGCCGTTCGTGCGGTGGCTGGGGGCGCGGCACGGGCGCGAAAAGGTCGCCTTCCTGAAACTATCGAAGTTTCTTTTGAACCCGGGCATGGTGGGCCTCGCCATCATGGATGGGTTCGCGCTGGGCCTGCCCATCGTCACGACGGAGCGGCGCGACCACTCGCCCGAGATCGCCTATCTTCAGCCGGGGGAGAACGGCCTGCTGTGCGCCTCCGAGCCGCAGGCGCTCGCCGATGCCATGCTCGGGCTGTTCGAGCGGGAAGACCTGTACCGGCGGCTTTTCCAGGGGGCGCTGGCGACCGCGCGCAAGGTCACGATGACGGTCATGGTGGAGAGGTTTGCGCGCGGCATCGAGGAGGCGCTGCGGCGGCCCCGGCGCAAGGAGGAGAAACGACGGGGCGGTGCGCACCGGCCCCGGCGCGTGGCGGTGATCTGGCAGAGGTATCTTTCCTACCATACGGCGAGGCTTTCGAGGCTGTCCGAACGACTAGCCGCCGGCGGGGAGTGGTCCCTCACTGGGGTCGAGGTGGCCTCACGGGACCTCTCCTACCCCTTTCCGGAGTCGGCGGGGGGGGGTGCCTTCCGCCGCGTCTGCTGTTTTCCGAATCAGGTGTATCACTCGCTTCACGCGGGTTCCATTCGGCGCCGGGTGTTGAGAGTGCTGGAGTCGATCCAGCCGGATGCCGTCTTCGCGCCAGCCGCGCCCTTCCCCGAGGGAATTGCCGCGTACCAGTACGGCCTGCGCAGGGCCGCGAGGACGTTTTTGATGGACGACGCCTGGGAGTGGACGGACCGGCGCGGGTGGTGGGTGAAGACGGCGAAGCGGCTCATCTACCGGTGCGCGGAGGGCGCGCTGGTGCCGGCGCCGTCGCACCGCCCGTACTACGAGTCGCTCGGCTTTCCCGCGGGGCGGATCACCTTCGGTGTGGACGCGGTGGACAACGGCTATTTCGCCCGTGCGGCAGCGGCGGCGCGGGCGGATACGGCGTTGCGCCGTGCGGCTCTCGGCCTGCCGGAGAGCTATTTCCTCTGGGTGGGTAGGTTCTTGCCCAGGAAAGGTTTGGAGACTCTGCTTGAGGCCTACGGCAAGGTGCGGGAGGAGTACGGCGAAGGCTCGTGGTCTCTGGTGCTGGTGGGCGACGGGCCGCAGCGGGACGAGATAGCGCGTTTGGCCGGTCCGGGGATCTTGCTCGCGGGGCCGCGGTTCGGCGAGGACCTCTGCGCCTGCTATGCGCTGGCGAAGGTGTTCGTCGTGCCCAGCCTCTCGGACCCGTGGGGCCTGGTGATCAACGAGGGCCTCGCTTGCGCGGTGCCGGCCATCGCGAGCGAGGGGGCAGGCGCCACGGCCACACTCGTGAGGCCCGGCGTGAACGGCTGGCGGTTCAAGCCGGCGGATGTGGCGGGCCTTGCCCACGCAATGATGGAGGCACAGGCGATGCCGGAGGAGGCCCTTCGCCGCATGGGCGAGGCCGGGCGGGAGATCGCCGCCGAGTGGGACCTCGACCGGTTTGCCCAAGGGGTGCTCGATGCGCTCGCCCTGCCCAAGCGGGAGCCCCCTGGATGGGTGTCGCGCCTCACGACCTACCTGTGGCCCGGCCACGTGAGGGTGTATTAGGCGGGGTCTTTCGCAACGCAGGCCGGTGCACGCTCGCTCGTCCATAAGGACCTGGTTGGGGTGGGATTTAATCGGGCAGGCGGGGGCGCCTGCCCCTCGGATAAAAGAACGGAGCCACAGGCGCCCTCGCCACAGTTGTTTTCGGAGCCACAGGCGCCGTCGTTGATTCCGTCATTCCGAGGGACGCTTCGGGGCTTGGCTCCGGAGGAATCTCAGGCGATGGTCCTGCAGGAACGGCGTCCGGGACCCCTCCGGGGTGGGCTTTCGCAAGAGACGCATCGGGATGACGAATGATGATTGACGCGTATGCCCGCAAGACGAACAACCTTCCCAAGGAAAGGTGCTGAATGGGAATTCCTGATCTGCGAGACGTGCCGGTTCTGGTGACGGGGGGGGCGGGCTTCATCGGCTCGCACCTGGTGGACGCGCTGGCGGAGCGCGGGGCGCGGGTGCGGGTGCTGGACGACCTCTCCGCGGGGAAGCTCGACAACCTCGCGCGCTGGCTTCCCGCAAAGGGGTCGCCGGCGGGGCCGGTGGCCTTCCTGCGCGGGGACGTCCGGGACCTGGCCCTCTGCCGGGAGGCCTGCGAGGGCGTGCGGTGGGTCTTCCACCAGGCGGCGTCCATCTCGGTGCCGGGGTCCATGGCGGCGCCGGCCGAGACGCTCTCGATCAACGTCCAGGGGACGGTGAACGTCCTCACGGCGGCGAGGGACGCGGGGGTGCGGCGCGTGGTCTACGCGTCCTCGTCGGGGGTCTACGGGGACAGCATGGAGCTTCCCCTGCGCGAGGGCCGCGAGGGGCGCGTGCTTTCGCCGTACAGCCTTTCGAAGGCGGTGGGGGAGCAGGTGGCGGAGACCTTCGGGCGCATCTACGGGCTTGAGACGGTGGGCCTGCGGTACTTCAACGCCTACGGCCCGCGGCAGGACCCCAGCGGCGCTTACGCGGGCGTCATCCCGCTCTTCTTCAAGGCGTGCCTGAAGGGCGAGACGCCCGTGATCTTCGGGGACGGCGAGCAGACGCGCGACTTCACCTACATCGAGGACGCCGTGACCGCCAACCTTCTGGCCGCCGGGGCGCCGGAGGCGGCGTGCGGGCGCGCCTACAACGTGGCCAGCACCGAGCGCGTCACCATCAACGAGCTGGCGCAGATCATCGGGCGGGTGACGGGGCGGGCGGTCTCGCCGGAGCGCCGGGAGGCGAGGGCGGGGGACGTGCGCCATTCCCACGCCGACGTTTCCGCGGCGAGCGCGGCGCTGGGCTTCGCTCCAGGCTGGAAGCTCGCCGACGGCTTGGCCCAGTGCCTGGAGTACTACAAGGGCGTGTTCGCGCAGGGGGAGTGAAGAAGGGAGAGGGGCAGAGGGGCGCTCCCTGAACTGACGGCCACATCGGAGCGACAGGCGCCCCCGCCTGTCGGCTTTTGGGGTCATCCCGGCTTGTCCGGCATCCTTCTTGGGGCGGAGGGGAACGATTCCGGACGCCCTTCGGTCGCCGGCATGACGGGGGAGGGAGCGGGGCGGGAATGACGGCTACATTGGGGCGCCTGCCCCCCCGGCCGCTTCTACATGGGGCAGGCGGCGCGATGGCCACCTGCTGAGTTGACACAAGGTGCCGTTAGCGTTAGCTTTTTCATGGAGATCGAGACATGAAGCACTATCGCTTTTCCATTCGGGTTGAAAAGTACGAGGAAGGCTACGTTGCCTTCTGCTCTGAGCTCCAGGGGTGCTACGCCCAGGGGAAAACCTACGAAGAGGCCCTCAAGGCGGTCCATGATGCCGTTCGCTTGCACGTGGAGGATCGGCTCGCCGAAGGGGAGGAGATCCCCCAGGCGGAATCCGTATCCCTAACTTCCTTCGACATCGCCGTATGACCCCGAAGCTCCCACGAGTAACCGCGAAGGAGGCTCTCTCCGCGCTCATGAAGGCGGGGTACGTCAAAGTGCGCCAGAGCGGAAGCCACCAGATTCTCCGAAATTCTGCAGGGGTGCGCATAACGCTCCCCGTGCACACTGGAAAGGTCTTGCATCCGGCCATCCTGCGCACCATTCTCCGCGATACGGGCTTAACCATCGAGGCTTTCACGTCTCTCCTCTAAAGGGAAAATCACCCAGGGAGCAGGCGCCCCTGGCGGTCATTCCAGGGCGACGGGCGCCCCGGTGGATGACGTCATTCCGAGGGCAGCTTCGGGGCTTGGCCTTGGAGGAATCTCAGCCGATGGTTCTGCAAGAGCGGGGTTCGAGATCCCTCCTGTGGTGTCCTTCGCTACCGATACCTCGAGATGACGGGTCAGAACCGGAGCGACAGGCGCCCCCGCCTGTCGGGAAAGACGATAAACCTTCAAGATTTGGATGGAATTCGGCCTTCATCGGGCAGGCGAGGCGCCTGCCTCCCCGAATAGAAAAGGGATCGCGACCTGAAGGTCGCTCCCACGACGACCGGGGTGCTGCCGACCGCGATCCCCGCAGGACTTTCGTTCGGGAACCCTGGCTACCCAGTAGGAGCCACCTTTAGGTGGCGATGGTAGGGGTCGCTTCAGCCCCGAATCCTCGTACCCATGAAAATCCTTCTCGTCCACAACTTCTACCGCTCGTCGGCGCCGAGCGGCGAGAACGCCGTCTTCGAGGCGGAGCGGGAGCTGCTGCGCTCCCGCGGCCACGAGGTGCTGGAGTTCACGCGGCACAGCGACGATCTGGCGCGGGCGGGCGCGCTGGGCACGCTGAGAGGCGCGCTGGCGGCGCCGTGGAACCCGTTCGCCGTGCGTGCGGTGCGCCGGGTGCTGGTGCGGGAGCGGCCCGACGTCCTGCACGCGCACAACACCTTTCCGCTGATTTCGCCGGCGGTCTTCGGTGCGGCGCGCGGCCTGCGCACGGCGACGGTGCTGACCCTGCACAACTACCGTACCTTCTGCGCGGCGGCCATCCCCATGCGGGACGGGCAGACCTGCACCGAGTGCCTGGACCGGCACAGCGTGGGACCGGCCCTGCGGTACGGCTGTTACCGGGGGAGCCGGCTGGCGACGGCGCCGCTGGCTTTCTCCATCGCTCTGCACCGTGCCCTGGGGACGTGGCGGCGGGACGTGGACGCCTTCATCTCCCTCACGGAGTTTCAGCGGGAGAAGCTGGTGGCGGCGGGCCTGCCGGGAGAAAAGGTCTCGGTGAAGCCGCACTTCTACGCAAACCCGCCCGTGCCGCGCCCGTGGGCGGAGCGGGACGCGAGGGCCGTCTTCATAGGGCGGCTGGGGGAGGAGAAGGGCGTGCGCTTTCTCGTGGAGGCGTGGCGTCTGTGGGGGGAGAGCGCGCCGCGTTTGGAGCTGATCGGCGAGGGGCCCGAGCGCCCTCTGCTGGAGACGGTGATCCGCGAGGCGGGGCTCACCGGGCGCGTGATTCTGCGCGGCCAGCTTCCCTTCGCGCAGGCGCAGGAGACCGTGGCGCAGAGCCGCCTGCTGATCCTGCCCTCCATCTGCTTCGAGGGCTTCCCCATGGTCATCCGCGAGGCCTACGCCCTGGGCGTGCCGGTGGCCGCGTCGCGGCTGGGCTCCATGGCCGAGCTGGTGGAGGAGGGGCGTACGGGCGTCCTCTTCGAGCCCGGCGACGCGCGGCCCCTGCTGGAGGCCGTGCGAGCGGCCTGGGAGGCGCCGGAGGCGCTGGAGGCCATGGGCGCGGGCGCGCGGGAGGCCTTCGAGGCGCACTACACCGCGCAGGCCAATTACCAGATGCTGGTGCGCATCTACGAAGGGGCGCGCGCTCGTAGGTTAAAAGCGGGGGGGATGAGTTAAGAGCTAAGAAAGTCGAGAAAGCGGAGGAGCGGAGGGGCAGAGGGGCGGGGGCCACTGCTTGTGGGAAGACGCGGGAAGAGTGAACGACAACGAAGGCATGAAGGCGCAAATCCTGGGCTACACGATCACGCGGGAGAGCGCGGGGCAGGTAGCCGCGTCGGCGCTGGCGGCGATGGACCGAGGGGACCGCACCTGGTTCGCGTGCGCCAACCCGCACTCCATCGTCGTGGCCGAGGGTACGCCCGAATTCAAGGCCGCATTGCACGGGGCGGACATCCTGGTGCCCGATGGGGCGGGGATCCTCCTGGCGAGCCGCATCCTCGGCGCGGGCATCCGCGAGCGCGTGACGGGCATGGACGTCTTCCTGGCGGTCCACAGGGCCCTGCAGCAGAGGAGCGGCGGCAAGGTCTTCCTGCTCGGTTCTACCCCGGAGACCCTGGGGGCCATGGTGGAAAGGCTTCACCGCGAGTTCCCCTCGGTGGAGGTGGCGGGCACGCTCTCGCCGCCTTTCGCCGAAAGTTTTTCCGAGGCCGAGGAGCGCGCCATGGTGCAGGCCGTGAACCGCTCCGGCGCGCAGGTCCTGTGGGTCGCTATGACGGCTCCCAAGCAGGAGATGTGGCTGGCGCGCAACTGGCCGCTCCTGCGGGTGGGCTTCGCCGGGGCCGTGGGGGCGGTTTTCGATTTCTACACGGAGCGAGTGCGGCGCTCGCACCCGGCTTTCCAGCGCATGGGGCTCGAATGGCTGCCCCGGCTTCTACGGGAGCCGCGCCGGCTGTGGAGGAGGACCTTCGTTTCCGGGCCCATCTTTCTCGCGAGGGTGATTCGAGAAAGAGTAGCGGGCTAAGAGTCAAACACCGGAACTATGCTGCGGCCTGTGCCCGCGGCATCGAAGGCCTTCATTCACCGGTGCGGCCGCCCGATGGGCGGCCGACGACCGGCTTCCGCCGGCCGCTACGCGGGCACGACACGCGAGGCGGGGAACGGCGCATCGGCCGCAAGGGTGCGGCCGCACCGAAATCGCGCCGGCCGGGTTGCGCCGTAGGGGAGGCCCTCCGGGGCCTCCCGTGGCCGATGCGACACCCGGCCCCATGCCGGGCGGCCAGGGGCGGCCGCCCGTACGGGCGGGAAACAGCGGCGGGTGATTTCCCGCGGCCGAACACGGGCGACGGACTTTTTAGCGGTAGCGCGTTTCGAGTTCTTGGACTCGGTGGACGAGGCTCTGGACGATGTGCTCGAGGTCGCTGACCCTGCGATCGAGCTCGGCGTAGGAGAATTTGATGCTGGCTCTCAACTCCTCGAAGTTCGAGCGCGTTTCCGCGGCGAAGGCATCGAGTTTGGTCTCCACCGCATCGAGGTGGGTTTCGACTGAGCCGAGGCGGGTTTCCACCGCATCGAGCTGGGTTTCGACTGAGCCGAGGCGGGTTTCCACC
>JBMFSH010000054.1:0-14066 GCA_049967655.1 Acidobacteriota bacterium | reverse complement strand
GGACGCGCCCGGCGAAGGCCCCCAGCGCCGCGCCAAAGGCGCGGCCTAGACCCAGCCGTGGTTCGGAGCCGGCAAGGCGGTCGATTTTGGAGAGGCATAAGCCAGCCCCTCGGTGACGAGAGCGATCACCCGACCGCGAGGCCCGACCGCGAGGCCCGACCGCGCGGCGCAGGACTTCCTCGGCAAAGACGCTTACAATGGTGCTTTCCTGCTGGCCCACCAGCCCGGACGCGATGCATCGCACCACCAGGGTCGCGGCAGACAGCCGCGCTCCGTGCGCGAGGCTGGGACGGGGGAAAGAGGACTCATGGCCCCGGATGAAGTGGCGGACTCCGACGATGCCCTGCTCATGGCCCATACGGGCCGGGGCCGCCGCGAAGCCTTCGCGGCCCTGATCCGGCGCCATCAGCACGCCGTCCTGGCCATCGCCTACCGGTTCCTGGGCGATCGAAGCGAGGCGGAGGACGTGGCCCAGGAGGTCTTCCTCCGCCTCTGGGGCGCCGCGCCCCGCTACCATCCGGACAAGCCCCTGCCCGCCTTCCTGCGGACCTTAACCGTCCACCTCTGCCTCGACCGGCGGCGCAAAGCCCGTCCTCTGGTCCTCATGGACGATCTGGAGCCGGCGGGCTCGCAGAACCCCGAGGCGGAACTCCACGCAGCGGAGCGGCGGCGGGCCCTCTCCTCCGCCCTCTCCCGGCTCCCCCCGGCCCAGCGCATGGCCGTCGTCCTCTTCCACATGGAAGGGCTGAGCGTCCGGGAGGTGGCCGACCTTCTGGAGACCTCGCCCAAGGCCGTGGAGTCCCTGCTTTCGCGAGCCAGGTCGGCGCTTCGCGAGGGCCTCGGCGCCGCGCTCTCCCCGGAGGGACCGGCGCCGCGCGCCGAAGGATTTTCCGATCCCGCCCGTTAAGCCAACCTGAGGAGGAAGCCATGCGGTGCAGAGCGGCAAGAAAGAGGATCTCCGCGCTCGGGGGCCCGGTCGATGGGGCGCTCGATCCCGCCCTCTCGGATCACCTCCTTTCGTGCCCCGGCTGTGCGGAGGAGTATCGGAGACACGGCGTACTCTTGGCCCAACTCGCCGGCGGGATGCCCCTGCCGCCCTTCCGGGATCTGGCCCCCTCGGTGCTCGCCGCGCTGCCGGCCCGCCGGGTCGCCTGGGATCTCGCCTGGCGCTGGGGCGTGGCCGCGGTCCTGGTGCTGGGTGCCCTGTCTCTCGGTTATTTGATGGGCGGACACTGGTTCTCGCCTTCCTCCCCGCCCTCTCCCGGTGGGATGGCCTCCACCTATCAGGAGGCCCTCTCCGGACTGCCCTCCGGATCGGTGGAAATCGCCTACGTCAGCGTGGTCAGCCCCGCTTCGAACCCTGGTGAGGCCCGATGATCCCCCGAAGCTGGAAGGGCATTCTCCTGGCCGCCTCCCTCTGCCTGAACGCCGGGTTCCTGACGGCCTACGCGGTCCACTGGTACGGCCACGCGCGCCGTCCTCGGCCCGGCAGGGACATGGCCCTGCCGGCCGATGTCCGGGCCCGAGTCGAGGCGAACTACAGGGCCTTTCGG
Source organism: Acidobacteriota bacterium (assembly GCA_049967655.1). Taxonomy (GTDB): domain Bacteria; phylum Acidobacteriota; class UBA4820; order UBA4820; family DSQY01; genus DTPS01. The sequence continues at coordinate 12,513 of JBMFSH010000054.1, read as the reverse complement.
CGGCAACTGCTGCCCATGGAATCCCAATTGGCGGCACAGAGGGCCAAGCTCCTGGACCTTCTCGCCTCCGATCAGCCCTCTCCCCAGGCGATCGCAGACCAGCAGGCAAGGATCGTGGCCGTGCAGGGCCAGATCGTCCAAATGCTCACCCGTCACCTGCTGGAGCAGAAACGTCTCCTGACCCCCGAGCAACAGCGCCAGTTTTTTGACCACATCCGGCGGCGAGTCCAGGAACGGGACCACCGCCCCCCCCTGTCCAACGAGGAGAAGCACAAGTGATCCGACCCGCGAAACCCCTTCCCCGTGTCCGCCGGGCAGCGGTCCTCGTCTCGGCTCTGATGCTGGGGCTCGGCACGGCCGTCGCCTCGCCGGGCGAGGCGCCTCCGCCCCTTCCCGATCATCCCCTAAGCCTGCAAGAGTGCGTCCGGCTGGCCGTAGCGCGGAACCCCAACGCCGCCGCTTTATTGCACTCGGGGCGGGCCGCCATGGCCCGCATCGGCAGCGCTCAGAGCGCCTACTGGCCGACGCTGAACCTCTCGGGCAGCCTGAGCCGCTCCTACACGGAACCTTCCAGCGGCACGTATAGGCTGCCGGGCACATCCTCGACTGCCACGAGCGACAGCGCCGCCCTTTCCACTCAATACACGCTCTGGGATTCGGGCCAGCGAAAGGCCTCCGTCGAAGGGGCCAAGGCGAACTATGCCTCCAGCGACTACCAGTTCAAGGCGACCGTCCAGGACCTGGCCCTCTCCGTGGAGAGCGCCTACTACACCCTGGAGGGCGCCCAGTGGAGCCTCCAGGTGGCTGAGGACACGGCCAAGCAGACCCAGTTTCACCTGGACATGGCGCAGGCCCAGTTCGATCACGGCCTGGTGCCCCGGTCGGACGTGCTCCAGGCGGCCACCGCCAACGCCAACGCCGCCCTCGGCGTGATTCAGGCCAAGAGCGCGGTCACCAGCGGGCGAGCCGCCCTGGCCGTCCTCATGGGCCTCCCGGCCGACTCCTCCTTCGAGATCCAGGGCTCGGATCAGAACGCCCCGCTTCCCGGTCTGCCCGACTGGCAGAGCGGAAAGGAGCGTGCCATGGCCACCCTCCCCGAGATCAAGGCCGCCTTCGAGAACAGCGAGTCCTTCCGGTTCGCCCTGAGGCAGGCCGAGGTCGCCTACAGACCCACCGTCACGGTGGACGGCTCCTACGGCCGCTTCGACAGCGGCCAGTGGCCGAACCTGGAGGATTGGAGCGTGGGCCTGACGGTGCACATCCCCCTCTTCACGGGCTTTGCGCGCACCTGGCAGGTGGTTCAGGCCAAGGAGTCCTGGGAGGGCTCCAAGATGAGCCTGCGGGAGACCCAGCTCACCTCCGAGAAGAGCGCCTACGACGCCCGGACCCAGCTCGAGACCGCCGTCGAGTCGGTGAAGGCCGCCGAATCCCTCGTGAAGAGCGCCGTGGAGAACGCCAACGTGGCGGAGGGCCAGTACAAGAATGGTCTGGGCTCCATGACCAACGTGGTGGATGCCACTACGGCGCTCCAGAATGCGAAGTATCAGCTCGTTTCGGCCCGCCTCTCCGTCCTGACGGCGCAAGCGACCTGGGACCGGACCACCGGCGTGGACCTGCTCCAGGACGCCGAGCTGCCCTCCACCTCCGTCACCGCGGGGGACATCCCCGCCCTCTCTTCCGGACCTCATCCCATGGGAGAAACCAAGCCATGAGCCTCTCTCGCCGATCCCTGCTGGCCCCTTCGCTGATCGTGGGCCTGGCGCTGTTGGGCGCCTGCAAGCACGGTAACCCGACCCCGCCGGGGAACCTCGTCCCCGTGAAAGAGATGAACCTGCCTGCCCAAGTCATCGCTACGGGCGCCGTGACGCCCCGCGTCGGCGCCGAGGTGCCCGTGGGACCCCGCGTCTCCGGCACGCTCAAAAAGCTCTACGTGCAGATCGGCGACGTGGTCAAGAAGGGCGAGATCCTGGGCGTCCTGGAGGAGAAGGACCTGGAGGCCAACGTGGCCAGCGCCCAGGCGAGCCTCGCCGCGGCCAAGGCCGCCGAGGTGTACGCCCAAGCCAACTACGACCGGCAGGTGGCCCTCCTGCCCAAGGGCTACGTCTCCCAGGACTCCGTGGACGTGGCCCGCCAGAACCGCGACTCGGCCGTGGCCAACGTCAACAAGGCGAAGGCCCAGCTGGACTACGCCAAGATCCAATACTCCTACGCCATCGTGAGGGCCCCCATCGACGGCGTCGTGGAGTCGGTCGCCACCCAGGAGGGCTCCACGGTCGCAGCCACCTTCAACGCGCCCACCTTCGTGACCATCCTCGATCCCACGCGCCTGGAGGTGGACGCCTACGTGGACGAGGTGGACATCGGCGGCGTCAAGGTCGGCCAGGAGGCCTCCTTCACCGTGGACGCCTACCCGAACAAGACCTTCAGAGGGAAGGTCGAGGCCATCCACCCGCAGGCCGTGATCCAGGACAACGTGGTCAACTACGACGTCATCATCGGCATCAGCGACTCCTTCGTGGGGCTGCTGCGGCCCACCATGACCGCCAACGTGACCATCACCCTCAACACCCTCAACGGCGTCCTCGCTATCCCCATGCGGGCCGTCAAGCGAGAAAACGGGAAGAGTTTCGTCATGATCCCGAGCGGAAACGGCAAGGGGCTCGTCCAGAGGCCCGTCACCCTCGGCCGCGAGTCGGGTGACTACGTGCAGATCAAGGCGGGCCTCTCGGCGGGCGACAAGGTCTTCGTGCCGGGCGGCCGGAGCGGCCCCGAAACGCAGATGTGAACGGCGGAGGGAAGAGCTCCGACGGAGTGGTTTCCCTCCCTCCCAACGGCTCCTATCATCCGCAAGGCGTAAGGAACGTACCATGATCGAACTGAGCAACATCGTTAAAACCTACCTCACCGGCGGCGTGGAGACGCCGGTCCTCCACGGCATCAACTTCACCGTGGAGGAGGGGGAGTTCGTGGCCCTCATGGGACCCTCGGGCACGGGCAAGAGCACCCTCATGAACATCCTGGGGCTCCTCGACCGGCCCACCGGCGGCTCCTACAAGCTGGCGGGGCAGGACCTCACCACCCTGGACGACAACGGCCTCTCGGCCATCCGGAACAAGCGCATCGGCTTCGTCTTCCAGCTCTTCCACCTGCTTCCCCGGGTGAGCGTCCTCCAGAACGTCCTGCTCCCCTTCCTCTACACCGAACCCTACCCGCCGGACGCCAAGGAGCGGGCCAAGGCCCTGCTCCAGTCCGTGGGGCTGGCCGAGCGCATGAGCTTCAAGCCCAACGCCCTCTCCGGCGGACAGCAGCAGCGCGTCGCCATCGCGAGGGCGCTGGTCAACGAGCCCTCCATCATCCTGGCCGACGAGCCCACGGGTAACCTCGACTCGGTGGCCAGCGGAGAGATCCTCGAAATCTTCGACCGCATCCACCGCGAGGGCCGGACCATCGTCATGGTCACGCACGAACCCGACGTGGCCGCCCACGCCCAGCGCGTCATCACCCTCAAGGACGGGGCGGTGGCGAGCGACGAGCGCAGGAACTGAGCCATGAGCGCCGCGGATATCGCCCTGGATGTGACCACCGCCCGCCGATCCCACAGTGCAGGGCTTCGGCCCGCGCGTATGCTGCGCCTTGCCCGCCACGCCGCGGGCGCGCTCTGGAGCCAGAAGGCCAAGGCCTTCCTGATGATGATCGGCACGGCGGTGGGCATCATGCTGCTGACGGCCGTCGTGGGGCTCAGCGCGGGCGTCCAGAACCGCATCGACCAGATCACCGCCTTCTTCGGCCCCCGCTCCGTCATGGTCTTCGCCGGCGGCGGGCAACTGCACGGGGCGGGGGGACGGGCCGAGGCCGGCACCACCCTCAAGCTCCAGGACGCCCAGGCCATCCAGGCCCAGTACGGCTACGAGGCGGTGGTGGCGCCCGGCATCTTCTCGGGCGACGCCAACGTGAAGGCGGGCGGCGTGGGCACCCAGACGCACGTCGTCTGCTCCACGCCGGACTACTCGGAGGCCTTCGACTGGTACGTCCAGGCGGGCGAGCCCATCGACAGCGACGACGAACGCTCCATGGCCCGCGTGGCCGTGCTGGGCACGACCGTGGCGACGAACCTCTTCGGCGCCGAGGACCCCATCGGCAAGCACCTCTTCATCAACAACGTCCCCTTCGTCGTCAAGGGCCTCCTGGCCACCAAGGGCACCAGCATGATGGGCTTCGACCAGGACGACCGCATCTGGATCCCGCTTTCCACGGGGATGAACCGCGTCTTCCACCAGGACTACATCCGCTTCATCCGCCTCAAGGTCCGGCCGGACTACAAGGTCGCCAGCGTCGTGGAGCAGATCACGCAGCTCCTTCGGCAGAGGCACCGCATCGTGCCGCCCGAGCAGGATGACTTCCGCATCATCACGCCCGACTTCATCGCCCAGCGCGTCCAGTCCATGGCGAGAACCACCGAGCTCGTCGGCGCGGCCCTCGCCCTCGTGGCCCTCCTGGTGGGTGGCGTGGTGCTCATGAACATCCTTCTCCTCTCGCTCTCCGAGCGCGTCCCCGAGATCGGCCTCAAGCGGGCCCTCGGAGCCCGCCAGAGTGACATCCTCGTGGAATTCCTCTCGGAGTCTGTGCTGGTGAGCCTCTTCGGCATGATCCTGGGAGTGCTGCTCGGCCTGGTCCCCGTCCTGCTGATCCCCCGGCTGTTCCCCATGATGCCCATGGCCGTGTCGTGGAGGACCTTCGCCTACGCGGCCCTCTTCTCCACCGGCGTGGGCCTCCTCTTCGGCGTCCAGCCCGCCCGCCGCGCCGCCAAGCTCGACCCCGTGGAAGCGCTTAGGTAGTGGAGGGTGGAGGGTGGAGGGTGGAGAGTGGAGGGTGGATGACGAAGTTCACTTTTGAAGGTTTGGAGGTTTACAGCAGGGGACGCCACTTGGTCAAGCTGGTTTACGACCGCACTTCGGGCTTTCCGCCTCACGAGATCTACGGCCTCGCCCAACAGCTCAGAAGGGCGTCCATCTCGATCGTGTCCAACATCGCCGAAGGGAGCGCCCGAACGGGTCCCAAGGACAAGGCTCACTTCTTCGAAATGGCTTATGGTTCGCTAATGGAAGTTCTCTGCCAACTGGATGTGGCCGTGGACCTCGGCTACCTAGATGAGGCCGCACTCGCATCATTCCGCTCGGAGGCAGAACTGATGGCCAAGCAATTGAGCGCCTTGCGCCGCTCCCACCTGGAGGCCCACGGTGTCTGAATTTCTCCCGGCGTGCCGGTTTTCTTTCCCCTCCACCCTCCACTCTCCACTCTCCACCGAGGTCCTCCCATGAACCTAGCCCGCACCCTGAAGGTCTCGTGGGAGGTCCTGTTGGGCCACAAGATGCGGACGGTGCTCTCCAGCGCCGGCATCGCCATCGGCGTGGCCGCCGTCGTGCTCATGGTGGGCGCGGGGCAGGCGGCGGAGCAGGACGTGGTCGCCAAGGTCCGCAGCATGGGCACCAACCTCCTCGTGGTCCAGGCGGGCCGCTTCCGCTCCTTCGGCGGCCGCCAGCGCCAGGTGGCCACCTTCACCACGCTCACGACGCGAGACGAGCAGGACCTCTTGCGGCAACTGCCCGACATCGCGCGCGCTTCTGGCTACGTGCAGGGAGGCGTGGTGGCCCGCTACCAGGGGGTCCGCACCCAGACCACCCTCGCCGGAGCGGAGCCCTCCTTCTTCGACATTTGCAGCATGAGCGCCGCCAGCGGCCGCCTCTTCACGACCATGGACGAGCGCGCCTTCCAGCGCGTCGCCGTGGTGGGCCCCACGGTGGTCACCAACGTCTTCGGCGGCGCGGACCCCGTGGGCAAGGTGCTGGAGATCAACAAGGTCCTCGTGCGGGTCATCGGCGTGGCCTCTCCCCGAGGCCAGGACCTCAGCGGAAACGACCTGGACGACATCATCTACGTGCCCCTCTCCACGGCCATGGTGAGCATCTTCCACATGACCTATCTCCAGAGCATCCAAATCGAGGCCGTCTCGCTCCAGGCCATGAACGACCTGCCGCAGGAGATCACGCCGATCCTCCGGAGGGACCACCACCTGAAGCAAGCCCAGGACGACGACTTCACCTTCCAGACCCAATCCCAGCTCCTCGACTCCCAGACCCAGACCACCCAGGCCTTCACCCTCCTCACGGGCAGCGTGGCGGCGGTCTCCCTCTTCACGGGCGGCGTGGGGATCTTCGCCGTGATGCTCATCTCCATAAGGGAGCGCACGCGCGAGATCGGACTGCGCCGGGCCCTCGGGGGGCGCAAGCGCGACATCCTCACCCAGTTCATCCTGGAGGCCGGCTCCCTGGCGCTGCTGGGAGGCCTCTTCGGCGTGGCCGTCGGGATAGGAGGGACCCTGCTCACCTGCCACCTCATGAAGTGGCCCGAAGTGTGGCCGTGGACGGCCACCCTTTACGCCGCCGGCCTTTCCGTGGCCATGGGCGTCCTCTTCGGCCTCTACCCCGCCATGAAGGCCGCCCGCCTCGAACCGGCCGTCGCCCTTCACGCGGCGGGCTGAAGTGCAAGGAGAACACGCGATGACGCTCCGAACGTCCGCCTGGGCCCTGGGACTGATCCTCCTGGTGGCGGTTCCGGCCTGGCCACAAGCGAGCCCGCCCGCCCCTCCTCCTTCCGCTCCGGCGCCGGTGCAGCAGCCGCTCGCTCCCTCCTTCGAGGCGGTCCGCCGGGCGTGGTTCGTGCCGGAGACGGATGCCCGCGCCTTCTTCGCCGAGTTCCACCCCTCGCTGGTCGAGTTCGCCCTCGCGGCCGAGCTTCGCCACGAGACGGGGAGGCCTCTCCAGGAGCTGGAGGCCGAAGAGAGGGCGGCGGGAGGCTGGCCGGCCTTTCTCCGCAAGGTGGGCGGCTCCCTCGCGGCGCTCCTCTTCCAGGGCGGCGCCCGGTACGGCCTCCAACCTCTCCCGGCGGCGGCCGATGCGGTGCAGGCCCCGGCGGCCGAGGAGCGCCTCCGGCTCCTCGCCCAGGTCATGACCCTGGAACGGCTCACGGGAGACGGCCCCATGGCCATCCGGCGGGAGCTGGACTCGGGGAGCTCCTTCGAATCGCTCCTCCAGAAAAACCAGCCTCAAACCCAAGAGAGCCCTCGCCGGCCCGCGCCTGGGCGCGGGGAGGGGCGCCGCCGGGACGGCGGCCAGGCCCTTCTCGGCGGCGGAGCCATCGGCCCCAAGCCCGGCAACTCGGGCTTCGTGGAGACCGGAGGTGCGCCCCCGCCCAGCGCCTCCGGAACCCCGCCGCCCCGATGATGAACGCCCGGATCGCATCTCCGTCAGCGGGCCCGAAGGCCCTTCCGCGCGGGGCTCGGCCGTGACCGGTCACCCGAACGACGGCGAGGGCGAGACCGGGACGGCCCCCTCCTCTCCGGCGCGGGCGCTGGCCTTCTGGCGGAGCCTGGCGCCGGCGACGCGGCGCCTGCTCTCGGCGCGCTTCTGGCGGAGCATCAGCCAGGGCGCCCTCGTGGTGGATCTGGCCCTCTACCTGCACGCCCTCGGCTGGCACGGCGTATCCATCGGCTTGGTGCTGAGCGGAGGGGGGCTGGTGGGGGCCGCCCTGAACCTGACCATCGGCATCACGAGCGACCGCCTCCGCCGTAAGCCCTTCCTCCTCGCCTACGAGGCCATGTGCTGCTGCTGCGCCCTCATCGCCATGGGCACCACCAGCGCCTTCTGGCTGTCGGCGGTCATCATCCTCGCGGGCTTTGGGAAGGGCGCCAACGGCTCCGCCGGCCCCTTCATGCCCGCCGAGCAGGCCTGGCTGGCGGAGGCCATCGTCCCCCAGCGGCGCGGCATGGTCTACAGCCTGAACACGGCCATCGGCTTCGTCGGCATGTCCATCGGCGCCCTCTGCGCCGGCATCCCCGCCTTCCTCGTGACCTCCCTGGGCCGCTCGGGGAGTTTCCGCCCCCTCTTCGGGCTGGTCCTTTTGGGCAACGCCATCAATGTCGTCCTCCTCGTGGGAACGCCCGAGGTCCACCAAAGCCGAGGGCAGGAACGGCCCAAGCCCCCGCCCAGGAAGCAGCAGAGGCGGGAGAACTCCTTCCTCTGGCGGCTCGTCAGCCTCAACGCCTTCAACGGCATGGCCGTGGGCCTCACGGGCCCCCTCATGGCCTACTGGTTCGCCAAGCGCTTCGGCGTGGGCCCGGCGGAGATCGGCCCCGTTCTCGCCGCCGCCTTCGCCCTCACGGCCGTGGCGGCGGTGGCCGCCGGCAAGCTCACCGAACGCATCGGGCTGGTCCGCACGGTGGTCTGGGGCCGCGCGGGCGGCGTCCTGCTCCTGCTCCTCCTACCGCTCAGCCCGTTCTACGTCCTGGCTTCGCTCCTCTACATGCTCCGCTCGGCGCTCAACCGCGGTACCGTGGGCGCCCGCCAGGCCCTCGTCATCTCCTCCGTGCGCGACGAGCGCCGCGGCTTGGCCTCCAGCCTGAACGCCCTCTCCATGCAGGTGCCCCAGGCGGTGGGCCCGGCCATCGCCGGCGCCCTCATCGGGGCCGGCTGGCTCGCCACCCCCTTCTACCTCGCCGCCCTCCTCCAGGGCACCTACGCCCTCCTCTACGGCAGGGCCTTCGCCCCCTACGAGCGCGCCATGGCCGCCGAGCTCGGGAACGAGAAGTGAAAGAAGGCCTCACCACAGAGACACAGAGGCACCGAGGAGGGTTTTGGAGGGGAAAAGTGCGGCCCTCTGCGCTCACACCAACGGAATGGAAAACGCGGGGTGCGCCTCCCGAACCCCGATGAGTGCCTTCTCGCGTTTCGCAGTCCGCGTTCCCCCACGCTTCCCTCGCCGCCTTCCTAGGTCCATACTCTCAACCTTGGATTCGGACCATGGCTGACGTGACCTTTCGGTGTCCCTCCTGCGGAAAGAGCTTCACCTTGCCCGAGGGGGCGTTGCCCGCCCAGGGCGCCCGCGGACGTTGCACCTCGTGCGGCGCCCAGCTCGTGGTGCACCCCGACGGCCGGGCCCAGCTGCTCGGATTACCGCCGCCGCCGAAGGCGGCCCCGGGGGTCGAGCTCACGGGACCCGCGGCCGACTTTCGGTGGGAGGTCCGCTCCCAGAGGGCCGATGGCGCCGCGACGGCGGGCCCGCACACGCTGGCCGAACTGCGCGAGATGATCCTTACTGAGACGCTCTTCGAGGGCGACTACGCCCGGGTGGAGGGCGGCGACTGGCAGCCCGTCCGGGCCTACCCGGCCCTCATGGGCTTCTTCGCCGAACTGGTGGAGCTCCACCGCCAGCGCCACGGTGACGAGGAGCACTGCGCCGAGCACCGGGACCGCGAACCCGACTGGCGCTGCCCCCGTTGCAAGAACTACCTCTGCCGGGACTGCGTGAAGAACCAGCCCCTCATCGAGGGCGGCTCTCCCCGCTACCTCTGCGCCGCCTGCGGCATCGAGGCGGAGCCCCTCAAGAGAGGATCGCTTCGGAAGATGGTCCCGGGGCTCTTCAAGAAGGGCTGACGCGCCTCTTTGCCCCTCGTGTCTCGCCTCCCCCACCCACGCATGGGCCGCTGGAGAGGCCTCCTACGGCGTCGGCCTCTTGGGCGCGTCATTCAGCCAAAGGGGCGGGCCGAAGCCCGCCCCTTTCGAAACCGCCTGATCGGCCTCTGGAGAGGCCTCCTACTGGAGCTCCTGCCAGGCGTTGATGCCGGGAGCCTGGTTGATGGTCGTCGGGGCGCTTTCGTTGGTGGCCTGCGGCGCCGCCGAGCCCGTGCCGATGGCGCTCTTGGCCACGATGATCTTGCCGCCGCTGAAGGCGATGCCGGAGGAGGCGCCGGTGCCGAGGTAGCTGGCCGCGTTGTTAAAGGCCCCGGAACCGAAGGTCGTGGTTCCCCCTGCCGCGGTGACCTTGGTGAAATCCAAACTCACCTTGACTAAGTACGAGGCGCCTCCGCACCCCAGGGCGCTGTTGGGATCGTAAAAGGTGAAATAGGCCTTCACGGGCATGGTCGAGGAGGGAGCCGCGTTGGAGGGGATGAAGAGCATGGGGTCCGCAGTGATCTGGGGATGCAAGGTCACCCCCGACGGAATGGAGACGCTTTGGGTAATGATGGAGCTAACCGAGAAGGATTTCGTCGCCACGGATTTACTGCCCGTGGGATCAACCAGAGTCATGTAGACCGTCGCCTGGAAGACGGAAGAGCCACTGTAGCTGCAACTCGTGTTTGCGCCCCCGGTCACTTGGGGCGAAATCTCGTAGAAGTTTCCGGAGGCGTAGGCGTAGACGTCGTACCCCGCGTAGTAGCCCACGGCGGGCGTGTAGTAGATCGGGTTGCAGGCACCGACCGAAAAGAGAGAGGTGGCTCCCCACGTGCCGTTGGAGGCGCTCACGCTCCAGACGTTACCGTCGGTGTCCGCCACCACGCCCAGGTTGAGCAGGTCGTTGGGACGGTTGTAAGAGGCCGTCGCGTCGTAGAGGACACCGGCGCCGTAGGCCTGGTTGTGGACGAGGCCCGAGCTGCTGTTCCCAAGATCCTTGATTCCGATCTGGCTGCCGCTCTGGACGTTGAGCTGGAGGGCCTGCGGGTCGCTGTAAGAGGTCGTCGGCTGGAAACCGCCGCCCAAGATGCAGGAGAAGAGGGGATTGGTCCCGCTGCCGTTGGTGAAGCCCAGGGCCGGGACGCTCCAGGTCTGCCCCAAAGTGGCGTAACTCGAAGGAGAGGTGGAGGGGAGCGCTCCATCCTTATACCAGAGGATCGAGACGGGATAGTTCGAGCTGTAATTGGCGTCCGCGGGGTAGTTGACGCCCGTCTGCGTTTGCAGCGATGGCACGCCGCTCACCACGGTCACGTAAGGCACGGTGACGTTGGTTCTCCCCGGGTAGGGAGCGGTGATATCCACCGCCGTGAGGGAGCGGCCCCCCTTGCCCTCGGTGAGGAGCAGGACGGTATGGTAGTTCCCGTCCGACAGATAGACGTCCGCGAAGCGGGGAGAGCTGGCCACACCGTAGATCTGCTGCGTCGGTGACGTCGGCTCACCGGTGGCGGTGCTGTTTCCCGCGTGATAGTTCTGATAGAGCTTCTCCTGATTGGCGAGCTGATCGGGCGGCAGAAGGGCGAAGACCTCGTAGCCGTCGGCCGTATCAAAGAAGTGGAGCATGCCGTCGGAGGAGCCCACCAGGATCATGGGGTGGTTGCCCGCGTAGGTCTGCTCGAAGGAGACGTGGCTCGGCAGGCCGCTCTTGCCGGTCCAGACCTGAGGCGCCCCGATGATGGCCGCCGTGGAATTCAGGACGGGACCCAGTAACCACGACCGCTTCACCCCGCTCGCCACATAACTTCCATTCCCGCTGCCCTTCACGGCCCCCGTGTAACCCTGAAGGAAAAAGAGGGCGTTAGGGTCATTTCCCAGGAGCGTTTGAATGGAGGAGGGGACATTCTTCCAATCTGTGTATGAGCCGAGATTGATGGGTTTCGCCGTGGGGTTGGCGGGGTCCCAGGTCAGGATGGTCCTGGGGGAGTAGGTGGTGCTGGATGGATTGAGGTCCCGGTTCTCCAGCACCTTTCCTGCGTCCCAGAGCAGCGTCGGCTGGGTGAGCACCTGCTCGTCGTAGCTGTAGAGGTGGCCCTGCATGGCCGGGTAGGTGACGCTGCTGACGTAGGCGGAGCTTCCCGAATTGACCAAGTTGTTGCTCACGACCGGCGCGCCCGTGCTGTAGTCCCCGGCACCGGCGGCGGCGATGATGGAGGCAACGGCCTGGGCGAATTCGCCGGCCGTGTTGGCGAAGTAGGCGTAGTTGCCCGAACTGGGGTTGTAGTTGGTGAGATTTGTCGTCCCAGAAGTGTTTTGCGGAAGCCGGCTATCGGCTTGGATGTTCATACCCCCGTCGGAAGCAGAGGCGTCCGTTCGGCCGAAATAGGCGTCCATGTTGAGCTCGCAGACGGCGGCAGGAATGGAGATGATATCGCTGCTGACCCCTACCACGAAGGTTCGCACGTGCGTGGGACTCGTGGCTGAACTCTGGCAACCGCTGCTCTTATCGGGTAAGCCTCCCAGGTAAAGCTCGTCGGTCCTCCCCGGCGGGTATTTGGCGATGTCAGAAAGAGTCTTATCGCTGCACGCATTGCTCCACTCGCCTCCTCCGGGGTTGCAGGTGTTGCTCTCCCCGTCGGTGATGAGGAGCGTGGCGTAGGTGCGGCCACAGGAGGCCGCCGTGTCGTTCTGGTAGGTGGAGGTGAGTGAAGCTTTCGCTTTGTCGAGCCCCATGCTCGTGGGCGTTCCGTTGTAAGGGTTGAGGCCGCCGTTGGCGACCGGCTGAAGGTAGTCCTCGATGGTGGCCACGTTGCCGCTCTGGGCGTTGTCGTTGGGGTTGACCTGGACCAGTTCTTTGGTGGAGGTACCGCAAAAGACGACGAGGCCCCAGTTCACCTGACTGGCGCTGCGCCCCACCAGATCCTGGGGCGCAACTGCGGTCGTATAGGCGGGGTCGCCCACGGGAGCTGCATTCGTATTGGTGTAGTTGACCCAAGAAGCACTTTGATAGTCG
>JBMFSH010000053.1:0-14227 GCA_049967655.1 Acidobacteriota bacterium | reverse complement strand
CATGGCAACCCCCAAAGCAGCAAACCACAGAGACAGCGAGGCCCAGAGAAAAGGCCTTCTGGCTCAAGGAAGCCTTTTGCTCCGATCCTCCCCTCTCTCTTGTCCCAATTGCAAGCCATGAAATCCCCTCTTCCTCTGACTCTCTGTGTCTCTGTGCCTCTGTGGTTAGACCCCATTACCATTTCATGAGGTTGGCGGCATCGATGTCGGTCGTTCCCCGCCGGCGGATGAAGGCCACCACGATGGCCACCCCCACGGCCGCTTCGGCGGCGCTCACGGCGAGGATGAAGAGCACAAAAACGGCCCCATCGAGCTGGCCGAAATAGCGCCCCATGGCCATGAAGACCACGTTGGCCGCGTTCAACATGAGCTCGATAGAGAGGAAGACGATGATGGCGCTCTTGCGCGTCAGGGCGCCGATGACGCCCACCGCGAAAAGAAACACCGCCAAGATGAGGTAGTGGCCGAGGGTAATGGTCATGACCAGCTCCTGCGGGAGAGGATCACCGCCCCGACCATGGCGCCCACCAGCAGGAGGGAGGCCACCTCGAAGGGGACGGAGTAGTGGCTCACGAGCAGACTCCCGAAAGCTTGAATGGTGCCGAAGGGGTAGCTCGTCCCCCCCGCGGTCACGGGCGGCAGTGCGGCTCCCTCCGGGAACGGCCCCGCCCCCGATCGGACGATGGCCCAGTAGAATTGCAGCAGCAACAGGGCGGCAGCCACGTAGGTCAACCCCGTCTGGACCGCACCGACCCTCGGGCCGGTCTCCTCCTGGCCTAGGGCCATGACGATGTAGAGCACGATCACCATGACCGCGCCCGCGTAAATGATGGCCTGGAACAGCCCCAGGAACGGAACCCTCAGCAACACGTAGAGCACGCCGATGGAGAGCGTGGAGAGCGCCATGCCCAGGCCGGCCACCATGGGATGCCGGTGGAAAACCAGCGCGAGCGCCCCCAGAAAGGCTAGAAAGGCCACCGCGAAGAAGACGACAGAGGCTATCATCTTCCCTCCTCCAAAGGCTTCTCCCTGCCGGGGAGGTACGGAGGCTTGCGGCCGATGGCCAGCAGCTTCTCCTTGTCGAAGATCAGGTTGGTGCGGTCGTAGTCCGCCAGCTCGTAGGCATCCTTGAGCCAGATGGCCTCCACGGGGCAGACCTCCTGGCAGTAACCGCAGAAGATGCAGAGCCCCATGTCGATGTCGAACTCCTTGGGGAATTTCTCCTTCGCCAGCTCCGTCTCGCCCGCCACGATGCGGATCGCCTCGGGCGGGCAGATGAACTGGCAGAGCTTGCAGGAGGTGCACTTCTCGTGCCCGTCCAGCCCCGTGAGGAGCACGGGCTGACCCCTGTAGCCGGGCGGCAGGGTCCAGCGCTCCTCGGGGTACTGGAGGGTCACCCGCTTACGGAAGATGTGGCTGAAGGTGAGCTTCATCCCCTTGAGGATGGCGGGGAAGTAGGTGCGCTCCCACCAGCTCAGTTCGGGCCTGGTCACTTTCATGGGCGGCCTCTCAGTACCAGCAGGGTCGAGATGAGCACGAGGTTCAATAAGGCGAGCGGGAAGAGCCGCTTCCACCCTAGCGACATGAGCTGGTCATAGCGGAAGCGGGGCAGCGTCCAGCGCACCCAGATAAAAACGAAGAGCAGCACTGCCACCTTGGCGAAGAAGACCACCGCCGAGAGCAGACCTCCCCACAGCGGCCCGAACCAAGCGTAGTTGACGAAGGGGAGATTCCACCCGCCCAGGAAGAGGAGCACCACGAAGGCCGAAGCCGTGATCATGTTCGCGTACTCTCCCATGAAGAACATGGCGAAACGGAGGCCCGAATACTCGGTGTGGTAGCCGGCCACGAGTTCGCTCTCGCCCTCCGGAAGGTCGAAGGGCAGGCGGTTGGTCTCGGCAAAGACGGCCACCGTGAAGACGATGAAGGCCAGGAACTGCGGGCCGACGAACCAGAAGTGGCCCCACCCGGTTTGATCCTCCACGATGCGCCGGAAATCGAAACTGCCCGTCCAGAGCACCACGCTCATCACCGCCAGGGCGATACCCAGCTCATAGGAGATGACCTGGCTCGCGCTCCTTAGCCCGCCCATGAGGGAGTACTTGTTGCCGCTGGACCAGCCCGCCAGCAGGATGCCGTAGACCCCGATGGAGGACACGGCGAGGAGGAAGATGACCCCCACGTCCATGCCGGGCGCGATGATGAGGGGGTAGGTCTGCCCGCCCACGCTGATCTGGGTCCCGAAGGGGATCACGGCGAAGGTGATGAGGGCCGGAAAGAGCGTCAGGAACGGCGCCAACAGGTAGAGGGGCCGGTAGGCCTCCCTCGGCGTGATGTCCTCCTTGAAGAAGAACTTCATCCCGTCGGCCACCGGCTGGAGGAGCCCGAAGGGGCCCACCCGGTTGGGCCCGCGCCGGTCCTGCATCCAGGCGGAGACCTTTCTCTCGGCGAGCGTGCTGTAGGCCACGCCCGTCAGGACGATCCCTAGGATCACGACGATCTTGATGAGGGCGGGCACCACGATGGGCCAGTAGGCGTTCACTTGCTCCCCTCCCCTTGGATCGGCTCGCTGTTCGGCTTCATGCTGGTCATGCCCCCTCGCCCCTCTTGGCCTTCTCCTTGGCCGGGGCGTCGAGGATCTGCAGCCCGTTCGGGAGCAGGTCCTTGATGGAGGTTCCCGCCAGCCCCGGCACCGACTCCTTGGCCCTGGCGTGCCAGCTCAGGAAGGTGGGCTCGGGGGCGTCGTGCCCGGCCGCCGTGAGCCAGAGACTCGCCACCTCGTAGAAGGGCCGGCGGTCCCTCGGGGGAACCACCGCTCGGGCGGTCTTCTGGGCGACGCCCAGGAAGTTCACCATGACCCCTTCCATCTCGTGCCAGCCCGCGAGCGGGATGAAAACGTGAGCCAACCGCGCGGTCTCGGTGAAGGACGAGTCGGCCACGATCACCAGGTCCATGGCGCCCAGCGCCTTCTGGATGGCGGCCTTCTCCGCCCCCTCGGCGTCTCCTACCACGTCCTCGCGGAGGATCAGGGCCGCCTTTTTCCCGGCGAACAGGCCCGAGAGGGGGACGTTCTGCTCCCCCACGGGGATGCCCATCAGCCGGGCTCCCGTGAGGTTGGGCCGCCGCTCCTTGCGGATGAGGAGTTCGTCGTCCTCCCCCCAGGCCACATCGGGCGCCGAACCCACCGAGCGATTGAAAAAGGCCTGGGAGAGGGCCTGCGCGCCGGCCATCTCCTCCAGCGAGAGGCGGCCCGAGAAGACCAGGGCCCACGAATCGGACTTGGCGGCCGGGGAGGCCGCCATCCTCTCCACCAACGCGGCCCCGAATTCCTTCCACTCATAGCCCTGCCAGGCCGAGCCCGAGCGGAGCAGGGGCCTGGCGACCAGATCGAGCCCCTTCATGCGCTCCGTGATGAGGCGCCCGTAATCGCACATCCACGGCCCGTTTACCTGCGGGTTGTCCCTGGGCACCAGGCGCAGGACCTCGCCCTTGTAAGCATCCACGCGGACGGAACAGCCCCTCGCGCACTCCTGGCAGACGGAGTTCACCGACTTCAGGAACCAGACCCGCTCCTTGAAGCGGAACTCCCGGCTCGTCAGCGCACCCACGGGACAGATGTCCACCGTGCAGACGGAGTAGGGGTTGTCGAGCTTACGGCCGGGGAAGGTATCCACGCGGGTGTAGACGCCGCGCTCCGAGAGGGTTAGCTCGCCGGTCTTGCTGATCTCCTGGCAGAAGCGGATGCAGCGGGTGCACTTGATGCAGCGCTCCACGTCGAAGACCACGTGCGGCCCGATGTCCACGCGCTTGGGGGCGTGGACCTTCTCGAACTCCAGGCGGCTGGCCGGATCGCCGAAGGTGTAGGAGTACTCCTGCAGTTGGCATTCCCCCGCCTGATCGCAGATGGGGCAGTCCAGGGGGTGGTTCAGGAGGAGAAATTCGAGCACGCCGCGCTGGGCCTTCCTGGCCGTCTCGCTCTTCGTGGAGACCACCATGTCGTACTTGCCCTCGATCTTCTTGTCCGGCGGTAGGGACGTTATGGTGGTCGAGCAGGCCGTGAGCGGCTTGGGCGCGCCCTTCACCTCGACGAGGCACATACGGCACTGGCCCACGATGGAGAGGGCGGGGTGGTAGCAGTAGTAGGGGATGGCGATCCCGTGCTTGAGGGCCACCCGGAGGATGGTCTCGCCCTGGGGCGCCTCGATTTCCTGGTCGTCAATCCGGATCAGCGGCATGCAAACCTCAAGAAAGATCCACCACCAAGGCACAAGGGCACGAAGAAACGATTCTGCATGACAAAAGAAGCTCTTGGTGTCTTGGTGTCTGGGTGGTTCATGCTCTCTTACCTCCTAAATCGCCGCGGTCATGCGGACGTCGCGCATGGGACAGCGGCCCGCCCGGCCGTGCGCTTCGAACTCCTCCCGGAACTGCTGCACGAAGGAGATGGCCGGCATGGCGGCGGCGTCCCCGAGGGGGCAGATGGTGCGGCCCATGATGTTGCCTGCCACGTCCAGGATGAGGTCGCAGTCCGACGGCCTCCCGCCGCCCTCCTCCAGGCGCCTCACGATTAGTTCAAGCCAGTGCGTTCCCTCCCGGCAGGGGGTGCACTGCCCGCAGGACTCGCGCGCGTAGAACTCCATCAGATTCAGCAGGGCCTTGACCATGCAGACGCTGTCGTTCATGACGATGACGCCGGCCGAGCCCAGCATGGTCCCTACGGTCTTGAGGCCGTCGGGGTCCATGGTCACGTCGATCTGATCGGCGCGCAGGACCGGCACGGAAGAGCCGCCCGGGATAACGGCCTTGAGGGGACGGTCGCCCAGGATCCCCCCGGCGTGCTCGTAGATGAGCTCCCTTAGGGTCACGCCAGAGGGGAGCTCGAAGACGCCAGGCCGCTTCACGTGGCCAGAGATGCCGAAGAGCCTCGTACCCGGGGCGCTGGGACTGCCGATCGCCGTGTACCAGCTGGCTCCGTTCTTGATGATGAGCGGGACGTTGGCATAGGACTCCACGTTGTTGATGTTGGTCGGCACGCCGTAGACACCGTAGCCCGCCGGGAACGGCGGCTTGAGCCTGGGCTGGCCCCGCTTGCCCTCCAGCGAATCCATGAGGGCCGTCTCCTCGCCGCAGATGTAGGCGCCCGCCCCCCTCGAAACCCAGACGTCGAAGTTGAAGCCCGAACCCAGGATGTTCTTGCCGAGGAAGCCCTTGGCGTAGGCCTGGTCCACCGCCTTCTGGAAGATCCGCGCTCCGGCGGGCATCTCGCCCCGGATGTAAAAGAAGCAACCGGCCGCCTGCGTGGCCCATCCGGCGATGATGATCCCTTCCAGTATGGAATGGGGGTCGTTCTCGATGAGCAGGCGGTCCTTGAAGGTTCCCGGCTCGCTCTCGTCGGCGTTGCAGACCAGATACTTGAGGACCTCCTTGCCCTTGGGAAGGAAGGACCACTTCAGGCCCGCCGGGAAGCCCGCGCCGCCTCGGCCCTTCAGATTGGCCGCCTTCACCTCGTTCAGCGCCTGCTCGGGCGTCCATTTGTGTAGCACGGTCATGAGGGGCTCGTAGCCCCCCGAGCCCATGTAGGCATCGACGTGAGTCGAGTTGGGCTTCCCCACATTCCTCGTCAGCAGCTTCAGCACTTGCGTCATCTCGCGCCCTCTGTGGGTAAAAACCCACCACTACGGCACAAAGACACCAAGAAGTGATCTCTGCGGGAAAACAAGATCATGGGTGCCTTGGTGTCTTGGTGGTTCATTTCTCTCACTCCAGCTCCGAGAGGATGCGGTCCGCGTCGGCCAGGCTGACATTCTTGTGCAGCACTTCGTTGACCATGAGCGAGGGCCCCCCGTCGCAACAGGCCAGGCACTCCACCGTGATGAGGGAGAAGCGTCCGTCCTGGGTGGTTCCGCCCGGCTTGATACCGAGCTTGTTCTGGAGGTGCTCTAGCAGAGCCTCCGATCCCCTCAGCATGCAGGGCAGCGTCTTGCAGACCTGCAAGAGATACCGGCCGTGGGGCTCCTCGGAGAACATCTCGTAGAAGGTGACCACGCCCCTCACGTGGGCCGGGGTCAGGCCGAGCCTTTCGGCGATGAAGGCTTGGAACTCGACGGGCACGTGCCTCAGCTCGGCCTGGCACAGGTGGAGGATGGGGATGAGCGCCGTCTGGGGCCTCGGATAGGACTTCACGAGGCGGTCCACCTTGGCCAGAAACTCGGGGTTCTTGATCAGCTCCGCCACGCCCTGCTCGCTCACCCTGTCACCTCAGAAGAAATCCGCCGCCGTCCCCTCTCGGCCCTCACCGGTCGCACTCGCCCATGACGGGATCCAGCGAGGCAATGGTGGCCACGCAGTCCGCCACCATGGCCCCCTTGAGCAGGATGGGCAGGGCCTGAAGGTTGATGAAGGAGGGGGCGCGAAAGTGGCATCGATGGGCCACGTTCGTACCCGATCCCACCAGGTAAAAGCCCAGCTCCCCCTTGGGGGCCTCGATGGCGAAGTAGATCTCCTTGCCCTTTGGGGTCTTGGGACCCTCCGTGGCCACGATGAACTGGTGGATCAACTCCTCCATCTTCGTGAGGACCCGATCCTTGGGCGGCAGAAACACCTTGCGCGATTCAGGATCCTCTGGGAAGAGCGGAATGGAGCGATCCATCTCCTTGACCGCCTGTTGGATGATCCGGATGCTCTGGCGCATCTCCTCCATCCGGACGAGATACCTGTCGTAGCAGTCGCCGTGCTCGCCCACCGGAATCTCGAAGTCGTATCGTTCGTAACCCAGGTAGGGGTAGGCTTTCCTGAGGTCCCACTCCACGCCGCAGGCCCGAAGCGGCGGCCCCGTGAGGCCCATGTCGATGGCCTTCTCCGCCGAGATCACACCCACGTCCTGGTTGCGGTCGATCCAGATCTTGTTTCGGGTCAGGAGCTTGTCGCACTCGTCGATGGTCTTGTGCGCCTGAGCCACGTAGGTGTCGATCTCGCGTTCCAGCCCCTCGGGCCAATCCCTGGCCAGGCCGCCGATGCGCCCGTACGAGACGGTGAAGCGCGCCCCGCTCATCTTTTCGAATATGTCGTAGATCTTCTCGCGCTCCGTGAAGGCGTAGAAGTAGACCGTGCCCGCGCCGACGTCCAGCGCGTCGGTGGCCAGCCAGAGGAGGTGGCTCGACAGGCGCGCCAGCTCCATGCAGATCACGCGCATCACCCGGCAGCGTTCCGTGATCTGGAAGCCGATGAGCTTCTCCACCGCCATGGCCAGGCCGATGTTGTTGGACATGGGGGAGAGGTAGTCCATCCGGTCGGTGTAGGGGATCACCTGGTGGAGGGTCTTGTTCTCGGCGATCTTCTCGATCCCCCGGTGCAGATAGCCCACGTCGGGCACGGCCGAAAGCACTACCTCCCCGTCCAGCTTCAGGATGACGCGGAGCACGCCGTGGGTGGAGGGATGTTGCGGACCCATGTTGACGGTGATGACGTCCGTGTTGAGGTCGAGCCGTTCCCGGTTCATCTCGGTCATGCTAAGGTCCCCACGCGAGATTCACCACAGAGACACAGAGGCACAGAGAAAAAAGCCTCCATATTGAAAAACAGGTATTTCACGCCTAAGGGGGTCACCCGCCACACCCTCCTGATTCTTCCTCTGCGTCTCCGTGCCTCTGTGATCTATTCCCTTTTTTCGGGGGGGAGGTAGTTCCGCCACTCGTCGTCGCCCTCCATGGGATATTCCTTGCGGAGGGGATGCCCCTCGAAATCCTCCGGCAGCATGATCCTGCGAAGGTCGGGGTGGCCCGTGAACTGCACCCCCATGAGGTCGTAGACCTCCCGCTCCAGCCAGTCGGCGGTGCCCCAGAGGTCACAGACCGTCTCGACGGCGGGGTCCTCGATGGGCAGGGGCGTCCTGATGCGCAGCTGCTCCCGGCTCTTGAGGCTCCGCACGATGTAGACCACGTCGATGCGCCCCTCCTCGGGCCAGTGAGCGCTGCTGATGTCGGCGAGGAAGTTGAATCCCTCGGCCTGCTTGAGGTGGCCGAGCACGGCCTTGACCCGTCCCGGCTGCACCACGAGGGTGCGCTCGCCCTGGTACTCCACGATCTCGAGGATCGCTCCGGGAAACTTCGATTGGACCGCCTGGATCACGTCCGCCATCGCTGCCTCTGCGCCTCGGTGCTCGGCCCGATTTCGGGCACGGCTAACTTGCTCCCCCGGATTCGCCTCGTCCGTGCTGGACCGCCGCCGATCCGCCCCTTCAACCGGTATAGTAGCCCTTCCTCCACGTGGGAGAGCCGGGCTCCTCTGGATAGCCTTTGACCTCCACCTTGACGCCCGTGTCCAGCAGCGGAAGCGCTCCGTACTTGGGGTCCCGTCCGCGGTAGTGCCCGTGGTGCGAGCGCTTGCCCAGCGGGGCCCACTTCTCTTTCATGACCTGGTCCTGGATCTTCATCACCGCGTAGATCACCGCCTCGGGCCTGGGCGGGCAGCCGGGCACGTAGACGTCCACGGGGACGATGTGGTCGATGCCCTGCACCACCGAGTAGGCATTGAACATGCCGCCCGTGGTAGTGCAGACGCCCATGGCAATGACCCACTTGGGCTCGGGCATCTGGTCGTAGATGCGCTTGGCCGCGTAGGCCATCTTCTTGGTGAGGGTGCCCGCCACGATCATGAGGTCGCACTGGCGGGGGGTGAAGCGCATGGCCTCGGCGCCGAAGCGGGCCAGGTCGTACCGGCTGGCCACCATGGCCATCATCTCGATGGCGCAGCAGCTCAGGCCGAAAGGCATGGGCCACAGGCTGTTCTTCCGGGCCATGTCCACGAGCTTGGAAAGGGACCCGAAGATGACCCCGCCTTTGACCATCTGGAGGTCTTCACGGGTCTGCCGGTCCAGTTCCTGGTCCGGCTGATCGAGGGTTTTTACTCCCATCGGAGTGCCCCTTTCTTCCAAACGTACACGTACCCGATGAAGAGGATCGCCATGAAGAGCAGGAGCTCCCCGTAGACGAAGAGGCCCCAGCCCATGCGGATCTTGTCGCGGAAGACCGCGGCCACCGGGAACATGAACAGCGTCTCCACGTCGAAGAGCAGGAAGAGCAGCGCCACGACGTAGTAGCGCACCGACACTCGCTTGAAGGGCTCGTCCATGGGGTCCAGACCGCACTCATAGGGCATGAGCTCCGTTCGGGAGCCCCGGACCTTGCCCAGCAGCCAGGAACCGAGCATGAGCCCGGCAGCCATGGCGGCGGCCACCACGATCATGATCAGAATGGGCAGGTAAGTGGGAAGCATCTGCACCCCCTGACTTCACTTGTCCCGAAGACCCCCCGCGAGTCTGAAACTCAGTCGAGGAGCCTAGCATACCGCCAGGAGGGTGTCAACACGGTTTAGGGGCCCTTCATTCCGGGTGGGGGTAGGCGGCGACGCTGGTCGTGATGAGGAGATGCCGAAAGGAGCCCGTCGGCCTTTCCTGTCCCTTGTCCCCTGTCCCCCGCTACTCCCCCACGAACCCTTCCGTCACGTACCTTCCGCCCCGGCTCTTCAACCACTCCTCCTTGGGCACGCTGAAGGCCTCTTCTACGCCTGTCCGAAATACCATGCCCGAGTTGTAGGTGCAGAAGGGGTAGATGCGGCCGTCGGGAGCGGAGTAGTGGATGGTGCATCGTTTAACCCGATCCACCTGGAAATTATAGGCATCCATGAAGTGCATCGAAGCGATCAGGAGCAACCGCCACGGGTAGCGGCTCCTTTTAGCGATACCCATGATGCGCTTGCCGGAAATGGCGTCGATCGTCTTGGCCAGTTGGACGATGTTCAGTCCCTCGGGTGCCCGTTCCGGCCGGAAGGTCTTCAGGAGGATTGAGAAAAACTGAGCCGTGGAGTAGAGGCGAGAGGGGTGCTCGGCGCTCTTGACCCCCAGTTCCTGAATGAGTCTTAGGGTGCTGTCGATGTCGAAGAGCTCGTTCACGGGGACGCTCACACCCGTGTCTTGATTGACCAGCAGGTAGGCGGAGACACCGCAATCCGGATGGGAATTGCACACCATGGGGAGGAATCCATTGGCGTCCTCGCCCAGGACGTTGTCCACGATCCGACCGAAGAGTGCCGTGATGGAGAAGGGGAAAAAATCCCGCTCCGCGACTAGAAGCCCCGTCTGCCGTTCGATATCCACGGCTAGATCGCTCGATGTATATCGTTGCGCCACCCTGGCGGCTTCATCCACGCGCCCCGTGAAGGACACGGGTTGCGGTGCCACCCCGACGATCGCGTCAAGATTCCGGATAGCGAACCGGAGGATATCCCCCACCTGGTGGTCGTTGACTCCTTTGATCACGGTCGGCACGAGGGTCACCCGTATGCCGGCCCGCCGAAACGCTTCGATGGCTTGGAGCTTGAGCGGCCAGAGGCCCTTGACACCCCTGGTGATCTCATAAATATCGTCGCTCACCCCATCAAATTGCAGATAGGCGGCGTTCAGTCCGGCCTCGGCGGCCTTTTGGGCAAAGCCGGGCTCCTGCGCGAAGCGGATGCCGTTGGTGGCCGCCTGGATCATCTTGATGCCCCGTTCCTTGGCCAACCGGCAGGCATCCAAGAAATGCGGAGAGAGCGTCGGCTCGCCGCCTGAGAACTGGATCGCCTGCATGCGCTTGGGCCTTATGGCGAGGGCCCGGTCCATCATGGTGCGGATCTGCTCCAGAGTGGGTTCGTAGACGTAGGGCTGTACGTTCGCATTGGCGAAGCAATAGGGGCATCGTAGGTTACACCGGTTGGTTAAATCGAGGATGGTCATGCTGGCACTGGAGAGATGACCCTGGCAGAGGCCGCAGTCCGTAGGGCAGATGCCCACTTTCTCTACGGGCGTATTCTGAAGCTTGGCCGAGCCATCCACAGCGTACCGCTCTACGTGAGCGAATACGTTGGCGTTGCCCGCCACGACCTCTTCGAAGGAGCCATGGAGCGGGCAGCTTTTCTGCATGATGACCCGACCGTCGCGCACGAGGAGTTCACCGCTGATAACCCGCCGACACTCCGGACAAAGTGATTCGACCCGGCGCGGCAACCCCAGGGGAATCTGCTCCGCCTCCCCCACGAAGAACGGCTTGAGCACGACCTTCTGCATGGCGCCATCTCCTTTGCCCCCCCTACAGACTCGACTCACGCCTGGGAGGACTTCACTTCGCCCCAAGGACTCCCGAAAAGCGGTAACGGAACCACCTCCCGACGTGGTAGGTGGTGAAGCGAAAGATCAGCCCTACCGCAGAGGAAAATATATAAAGTGACGGTTCGTGGGATGCAACCAGGGGGCCTTGCCCGCTGGAAGCAGGTGCTGTACGGAGGGCTGCACCATTCACCCGTGAATTCCCCTTGCATCTCCCATCCAGCCTCTCTCCCTGCACTCCGTGTCTCCAGGCAACCTGTTCGCATGGCTCATGTTGGGGCATCCGTCCCTTCAGTCCGGAGCCTTCTCCTTGGGGAAGACGCGGCACCCGTCGGGACTATAGCGCCCGTAGGTCCCGTCCTCGATCTCCCGCCGGACCACGGTCTTGAAGAGGTCGGCCATCTTGAGCGCGTGGCCGCTGCCCTGGTAGAAGGTGTCCCACGCGTAGAAGTACATCTCCCGAAGCTTCTCCGGGCTCATGCGCTTGGGCCTGAAGACGACCTTGTCGCAGGTGTAGAGCCGCCAGTCGTTGCAGAGGATCCGGCCCTCCGATTCCATCCGCGCGCGGATCGGAGAGTGCGGGAAGGGCGTCATCACCGTGAACTCCGCCACGTCCAGCTTGATCTCCAGGAGGAAGTCCACGAGCTGCTTGATGAAGTCCTCGTCCTGCTCGTCCGTCCCCAGGATGATCGTCCCCTCCACCGCGATGCCGTGCTCCTTGAGCCGCCGGATCCGGTTGCGGATGAAGTCCGAGGTGTCGAAGACCGCCTGGTAAACGTACCAGGCCCCGGCCTTGGCCGCCAGGTCCAGGATCTCGTCGTCGTCCAGGATGGGATGGGAGACCCACTTCTTCTTGAGCGGCGCCATGGCCGTGAAGAGATCCACGAGCCACGCCCGGTCCTGCGCCAGGGAGTTGTCCACGACGAACATCCGGTTGTTGGGGATGGACTCCATCTCCTCGATGACCCTGTCGATGGGCCGCGGCCGGAATCGCCGGCCGCCGAGGTAGCCCGTGCAGCAGGGGAAGCAGTTGAACTTGCACCCCCGCGAGGCGTGGACCAGGTCCAGCATCTGCGTGCCTCTGTAGTTGTACAGCTCGCGCTTGAGAATGGAGCGGCGCGCCGTGCCCACCAGCGCGATGTCCGGCGGATCGTCCATGTAGTCGTAGAGCGGCCTCAGCCGGCCCGCCCTGAAATCCTCCACGACCGCCGCGAAGCGCCCCTCCACCTCGCCCAGGAAGACCGAGTCGGCGTGGAGCGCCACCTCCTCCGGGTGGAGCATGACGGCGATGCCGCCGAAAATCACGGGCACACCCTGTGCCCTGAAGCGGTCCGCGATGGCGAAGGCGCGCGGGAGCTGGCTCGTGAGCATGACGCTGAGGGCCACCATGTCCGCTCCCTCGGAGTAGTCCACCTCTTGGAGGTTTTCGTCGGTGAAGCTCAGCTCCACCTCCTCGGGCACCTCGGCGGCGAAGACCACGGGGCCGTGTGGCGGCAGGTGGAACTCCGTCTGTCGCTCCAGCTTCGGCCAGCTCGGGTAGATGAGCTGCATCTTCATCGTCGCGCCTCGTTTCTCGCCTTCAAGGACTCGGCCGGCCGGACCCTCGGGGGAACCATTCGGGGAACCTCTCCGCGCCCTCCTCGCCGGTCTCGGTCCACGGTACAGTAAGGCACCAGCGGTTCAGGCGCCGGCCGCGGCCAGGAGCCTGGGCCAGTCCAACCCGGAGAGGCGGGCGAGCACGTGCCTGGAGACCACCTTCTGCCGGATCTGGCTGCCCACGACGATGGCGGCGGGCAGCCCGAGAAGGGCCGCGGGCAGGCTCAGGGTGGCGAAGCCAGCGTCCAGCGCGTAGGCCGCCGCGCCGGGCGCCTCCCCGCGCCCCGAATAGAGGCGCCCGTAGTAGGTGGCCACCACGGCGTAGACGTCCCGGAGGAGACCGAGGGTGCCCGCCGTGCGCCCCCCGACCTTGCAGCGGCCCGCCCGCACCTCACGCAGGAACTCCTGTGCCGTTTCGGCCCGCGCCTGCGTCCACGCCGCGCCCACCCGGCCGAGCCGGTGCGCGTCCGACCCGCCCGCCTGCGTCAGCTCCATGCCCCGCGCCGCGGCGGCCCGGCAGAGCTCGGTGACGGCCCTGTTCTGCAGCTCGGGGACGCCGCCGTTGAGCCCCTCCACGTGGCTGAAGAGGCCCAGCAGATCCTCGATGTAGGCCTCCAGGGGCTTCTGACCCAGGTAGGACTGGAAGGGATGGTTCAGCACGTACAGGAGGCCGCGCTCGCGGCAGTAGGCCGCCACGTCCCGGACGTCGGCCTTGAGCGCCTGAAGCCGCCGGTGGTCCTCCTCGGTGATGCCCAGGACGTTCACGTGGACCCACTGCCCCGTCTCGGGGAAGAGGGTCTCCACCTCTTCGCCCGCGATGACCCGCCGGGGGTCCACGCCGGGCTCGTCGAGGAGACGCAGGGCCCCCTCCACCGCGTCGTGGTCGGTGATCGCCACGAAGCGCATGCCCCGCGCGAGGGCGGCGTCGTAGACGGCCTTGGGCTCGCTGTAGCAGTCGCGGGGATGAATGAACCGCAGGTGCCTCCAGCCCGAGTAGCGGGTGTGCACGTGCAGGTCGGCTCGAACAGGGGGGGCCTCACTCATGATCGATCGGCACTCCAGCGCCGCCGGGTTGGCCCGGCTCTCGGCAAAGACCGCTCTCACCGCGTTCCAGGGAACTGCGCCATGGCGCCATTCAGACCCCTCACGGACCTCCGGCCCGGCCGGAGAGCACGGAAGCCGCCCTCTCGCCGGCCTCCGTCCAATTCCGCCTAATATAGCACGACGGGCCCCCTCAGGCATTGCTCTTTGCATTCCTGTCCGAAACAACTTTAGCATGCGCTTGCGCAGTTGGCTTCGCTTTTCGCTGCAAGCGAAAAGCGGCGTTCCGGCGCCGATGGGCCTCATGTAAGGAAGGTGAGGCGACCACACCGCAAGCGTACTCCCTGTACGCTGAGGATGTGGGCGCCGAAACCTGACGCGGCAGGAGGTCCGTCGCCGCCGGCGCTCCCGTGGAGGGTGGGGGGACGGTTCGTATTCGATGAGGCTGGG
>JBMFSH010000052.1:0-14296 GCA_049967655.1 Acidobacteriota bacterium | reverse complement strand
CGCCTCGCCAGGGCCCTGGCCTTCCCGTACAAATTGCTGCTTAATAAGTACTTCGTGGACGAGCTCTACTTCGGGGCTGTGATTGGGCCCTTCGTCATGATGTCCCGGATCGCCTGGGGCATCGACCGGTGGCTGGTGGACGGCACGGTGAACGTGGTGGCCTACGCCAACGAAGTCCTGGGCATGCTGTTGAGATTCTTCCAGACCGGCTACATCCGTAACTATGCCCTGTTCATCCTTCTGGGCATTCTCGTGCTCCTGTACTTCTTTATCTGAGCGAGGGGGAGCCTGATGGGCGACGTGTGGATGGGTGTGCTTCCTGTGGCGGGTATGGGCGCTGCTGCCTGCCTGCTGTTCCTTCTCGCGGCGGTGATCCGGAACGGCCGCACCATGAACCTCCTCGGCGCGGCGGCGGCCCTGCTGCTGGGAGGGGCGCCCGTGTTCGTGCTCTGGCAGCAGGGCGGGAAGGTCGTGCCCCAGGCGCTCCTCTCCAGCGACAAGCTGGCGCTCTTCTTCGATGGACTCTTCGTGCTCGTGACGATGCTGGTCTGCCTCCTGTCGCTGGACTACTTCCGGAAGAAGGAGGCCCACCACCCCGAACTGGCGGGGCTCCTCTGCCTCTCCGCCACGGGGATGATGGTGCTCGCCTCGGCCACGAACCTGATCACCTTCTACCTCGGCCTGGAGACCATGTCCATCTCCTTCTACGTCCTGGCCGCCTTCATCCGCACCCACGAGAACTCCATCGAGGCCTCGCTCAAGTACTTCCTCCTGGGCGGGTTCTCCTCGGCCTTTCTGCTGCTCGGCATGGCCTTGCTCTACGGCTCCACCCGCTCGCTGGACTACGGCGGCCTGGCGGCGGCGCTCGGCCTGAGGATGTACGCCTTGGGCGAGCCGATCCTCATGCTTGGGTTCTTCCTCTTTCTGGTGGGGCTGTTCTTCAAGCTGTCGCTCATCCCCTTCCATTTCTGGGCACCGGACGTCTACCAGGGGGCACCCACTCCCGTGAGCGCGCTCATGGCCGTGGGAGGGAAGACGGCCGCCGCCGCCGCCGCCATCCGGGTGTTCCTCTCGGTCTTCTCGGCCAACGGCGAGCTGGCCCAGAAGTGGCTGACCCTGATGATGGCGGTCGGGATATTGACCATCTTCGTGGGAAGCATGGTCGCCCTCACCCAGAGGCACATGAAGCGCCTGCTGGCCTACTCGTCCATCGTCCACGCGGGCTTCATCGCTCTCGGGATCGGGGCCCTGGCCATTCCCGCGCTGGCGGTGCCCATGCTCCAGGCCCTCCTGTTCTACCTGGCGGCCTACCTCTTCATGAACGTGGGGGCCTTCGCCGTGGCGGGCGCCGTGGAGAAGGGAGGCAACATGGACGAGAGCCTCACCTCCTACGCCGGCCTGGGCAACAGCGCTCCCGCGCTGGCGGCGGTCTTCTCGGTGTTCCTCTTCAGCCTCGCCGGAATCCCCCTGACCGCTGGCTTCCTCGGCAAGTTCTATATCTTCCGGGTGCTGGTCAACGGGGGGTACTACCGGATCGCGGCGCTCGGGCTAGTGGGTACGGTAATCGCCACCTACTACTACCTGAAGGTCGTGGTCACGCTCTATTTTCCCTCCCCCGGGGACGAACCCGTTCCCAAGCCGGATGTGCCGGCGTGGACCCTCGCGGTCCTCTTGCTCACAGGCGCGGCCACGCTCTATCTGGGCATCTTTCCCGACCTCCTCAACGGAGTGATCAGCGGCCTTCGGATCGGCTGAAGATCCCGGGCGCCTTTCTGAAGCGCCTTTCGGCGGGGTCCGAGCCGGGGCGGGCCTAATCCCAGCCTCTTCGCGGGCCCCTCCCTCCCTCGCACCATAGGCTGAAATCTCCCCCTCGGGGAGGAAGCGGGCCGGTTTTGGCGTTACACTCGTCTGGCAAAGCCTAACGATGAAAGGAGAGCAATCATGGCTACGATCACGCTGCAAGGCAACCCCATCCACACCAGCGGGAGCCTGCCCGCCAAAGGGGCCAAGGCGCCCGACTTCACGCTGACCCAGGCCGACCTGTCGGACGTCTCCCTGGGACACTTCGCCGGCAAGAAGAAGCTCCTCAACATCGTCCCCAGCCTGGACACGGGCGTCTGCGCCGCTTCCGCGCGCCGCTTCAACCAGGAGGCCTCCAAGGTCCAGGGGGCGGTGATCCTCACGATCTCGTGCGATCTGCCCTTCGCGCAAAAGCGGTTCTGCGAAGTGGAGGGGATCAAGAACGTGGTCGCCTTGAGCGAGGTGAGGAACCGAGCCTTCGGCGATGCCTACGGCGTGAGGATCGTGGATGGTCCTCTCGCGGGCATCCTCAGCCGCGCCGTCGTGGTGCTGGACGAGCACGACAAGGTCCTCTACACGGAGCAGGTCCCGGAGATCGCGAAGGAGCCCGATTACGACAAGGCGCTGGCGGCCTTGAAGGGCTGACTCGCCAGCCCGCGGCCAGGCGGGCCGGGGCTACGGGATCAGCAGCGAGTCCCCGAGCTTGAGGCGGTGGCTGGGGCTGATGCGGTTGGCGCGGCATATGCGGTCCACGCTGGTCCCGTAACGCCGCGCCAGGTCCCAGAGCGTATCGCCCTGCTGGACGTGATGCACACGCTCCCGGGATTCGAGGGCGCGGCTCCTGCCCGGGGCTCCGGCCCTGCGCACCCGCTCTCCCTCGGCCAGCACTAGGCGCTGGCCCGGGTGCAAGAGGTTCGAGCTCAGGTTGTTCAACTCCCTGAGCCGGTCGATGGGGACGGCGGTGCGCCTGGAAATGGAGGCGAGCGAGTCCCCGCTGCGGACGCGGTAGACCCTGGCGCCCGCGGATTCGCGAGACCGGCTCTGGGCGTAGAGCTCGGGGTCGCTGGCGGCGGAGCCCAGCGGAATCACCAGGGTCTCGCCGGGGTGGACCCGCCAGGTCGGCATTCGGTTCGCCAGGCGGATCGCCTCCGTGCTCACCTTGTAGTGGGCCGCGATGCGACGGAGGGTATCGCCCCGCGTGACCTTGTGCATGGCCACGGCGATTCGCTCGTCCTGGGGAACGGCCTTGAGCCGCGCCATGAAGCCGTCCAGGTGGCTCGCCGGGATGCGCAGTTCGAAGGGCCCGGGGGGCGTCATCAGGCGATTCAAGGAGGGGTTGAGGGCCTGGATCGTCTCGATGGGCACCTCGGCGCACTTGGCGATCACCCGAAGGTCCGTGGCCTCGTCCACGGTCACCATCGCTGTGGACGGCGGAGGGTCGGGCGCCGGCGGGGTGAAACCGTAGGCCTTCGGGTTGCTGGCCAGCAGGATGGCGGCGAGGATGGCGGGGACGTACTCCCTCGTTTCGCGGCGAAGGAACCGGGAGTCGCGCAGGGTCCAAAAGGTCGAATTGGGGCGCCTCTCCATGATGCACTGAATCTTGGCCTCGCCGCAGTTGTAGGCGGCAAGCGCCATCTGCCAGTCGTTGAACATCCCGTAGAGGTCCTTCAGGTATCGGGCCGCCGCACGCGCCGCCGCCTCAGGGTCTCTCCGCTGGTCCTCCCAGAAGTCCACCTTCAGGTCGTAGCGGATGGCGGTTCCCTTGATGAACTGCCACATGCCCACGGCTCTCGCCCTGGAGATGGCGTCGGGGTTGAAGGCGGACTCGACGATGGCTAGGTAGACCAGTGAGGGCGGCACCCCTTCGTCCTTGAAGATCTCCTTCATCCTGGGGATATAAGGGCCGCCGCGGGTGAGCGCCCGCTCGAACCAGTCGTGCAGCTTGGTCTGGAAGAGCTGGACGTAGGTCAGGACGGCGGGATTGTCGGTGGGAATGGCGAAGCCCAGGTGCGTCTGCTGGAGCGCAGCCTCGACCTCTTGGTAGGTGGACTTCAGGGCGTCGGGAGGCAGGAAGGTGGTCACGTGAAGCAGGTCGTCGTCCGTCGGCGAGCCGTTGGCCTGTTCGGGCGACGCTGGAGCCGCGTTGGCGTCGAGCTGGAGCTGGAGGCAGAGGTCGCACATGCGCTCCAGTGCCCCCTGGAGCTTGGGATCGGATTGCTGGTCGGCCGTGAGGGCATTGTACTGGGTGAGCGCCTGGGTCATCTCCCTCGCGACCTGGGCGGCCTGCTCGTCCGTGAGGTCCGGGTTTTCCGCCCGGGTGCTGAGCTGCTCCATCGTGGAAAAGAGGCTGTCGGTCGGACTGGGCGCCTTGGCGGTCGCCGGGGCGGGAGTCAGGGCCACCCCCGTCGGCTTCTTGGCGGGGGCGCATCCCCAGACCAGCAGGACCGGCAGGATAAAAACGAGGAGCTTCCGTCCGTCCCTCGTCATAACGGAATGTTCCCGTGCTTCTTGGGGGGGTTGGTCTCGCGCTTGTTCGCCAGGGCGGACAAGGCGCTGATCAGCCTGGGACGAGTCTCGGAGGGCAGGATGACCGCGTCGATGAATCCCTTCCTGGCGGCCACGTAGGGATTGGCAAGGGTCTCGCGGTAGGTGCGCACCATCTGGGCGCGTGCCGCCTCGGGGTCCGCCGCCTGGCTCAGTTCCTTCCGATAGAGGATGTTCACCGCTCCCTCCGGGCCCATCACGGCGATCTCGGCCGTGGGGTACGCGAAGTTGAGGTCCGTTCGGATGTGCTTGCTCGCCATCACGCAATAGGCGCCGCCGTAGGCCTTCCGCGTGATCACCGTGACCTTCGGCACCGTGGCCTCGGCGAAGGCGAAGAGCAGTTTGGCCCCGTGTACGATGATGCCTCCGTGTTCCTGGTCCTTTCCGGGAAGAAAGCCCGGAACGTCTTCGAAGGTCACGAGTGGAATGTTGAAGCAGTCGCAGAAGCGCACGAAGCGCGCGCCCTTGATGGAGGCCTTGATGTCAAGGACTCCCGCGAGAAACGCCGGCTGGTTGGCGACGATGCCCACGACGCGGCCTCCGAGGCGGCCGAATCCAACCACGATGTTCTGCGCGAAGTCGCGGTGGACTTCGAGGAAGTTGCCGTCGTCCACCACCCCGAGGATGAGCTTCTTGATGTCGTAAGGAAGGTTGGCGTTGTCGGGCACGACGGTGTTGAGCGCGTCGTCCCGCCGGTCCGGCGGATCCTGCGTGGCCTTGGCGGGCGGGTCCTCCTGGTTGTTGGAGGGAAGGAAGGAGAGGAGGGCGCGAACCGTCGCGAGGGCTGTGGCGTCATCACCGGCGCTGAAGTGAGCCACGCCCGAAACGGAGGCGTGGGTGTGCGCCCCGCCGAGCGCCTCCTTGGAGATGTCCTCGTGCAGGACCGTCTTGATGACGTCCGGGCCCGTGATGAACATGTAGGAGGTGGCCTCGGTCATCACCACGAAGTCCGTAATGGCAGGAGAGTAGACCGCGCCGCCCGCGCACGGCCCCATGATCAGGGAGATCTGCGGAACCACGCCCGAAGCCAGGGTGTTTCTGAGGAAGATGTCGGCGTACCCGCCGAGGGAGCCCACGCCCTCCTGGATGCGCGCTCCGCCCGAGTCGTTGATGCCCACGATGGGGGCCCCGACCTTCATGGCCAGATCCATGATCTTACAGATCTTCCTGGCGTTCGATTCGGAGAGGGAGCCGCCGAAGACCGTGAAGTCGTTGGCGAAGAGGAAGAGGGGGCGGCCGTCCACCCTGGCGAATCCCGTCACCACGCCGTCGCCGGGGACGCGCTTGTCCTCCATGCCGAAGTCCCGGCAGTCATGCTCCACGAGGGCGTCGGTCTCCTCGAAGGAGCCCGGATCCACGAGGAGTTCGATGCGCTCCCTCGCCGTGAGCTTGCCCGCGTCGTGTTGGGCCTTCAGCCTCTCGGGGCCCCCGCCCTCCCGGCCCGCCTTCAGGCGGTTCGCGAGCTCCTCGAAGCGCCCCGGCATCACTGGGCCTCCGAGAAGGTGCGGTAGGTGAGGCCGCTCACGGTGTCCCGGTAGCGGTCGTCGGGAGGGGAGTTCTGGTAGCGGTTGACGAAGTCGAGGAGCTTTCTCGCCTCGGCGTCGTTCTTGTCGAAGTCCAGGAGGTCCTTCAG
The DNA here is from genome assembly GCA_049967655.1 of Acidobacteriota bacterium. Lineage (GTDB taxonomy): Bacteria > Acidobacteriota > UBA4820 > UBA4820 > DSQY01 > DTPS01. The sequence goes on along the minus strand of JBMFSH010000052.1, from coordinate 8,319 downwards.
GTTCTGGCGGGCCCCCCGGACGTTGGAGGCCTTCAGGTTGAAAACCGCCCAGTTGTAATAGCCGTCCCGGATGAGCTGGGCCACCGCGTCGCGCTTGCCGAGCTGCCGGGCCAGCGTGTCGTCGGGGTAGATGAGGCGCCAGGCGATCCTCAGGCACTCGGCGAAGTCGCCCTCCTGGAGGGACTGGATGGAGGCCTGGTATTCCTTGAGGAACTGCTGATTTTTAGCATCCTCGACCTGCTGGCGCTGGAAGGCGTCCCTGGCCGAGGAGAGTCCGGCCTGGGCCTCGGCATTGGAGGAATCCATCCCCAGGGCCTGCTGGTACAGGGCCGCGGCCTTCCCGTAGTCCTTGGCCGCCATGGCGTCGGCGGCTCCCTTCAGGAGGCCGGGCAGGGTGGGCGTGGGTTGGTTCTCCGGGGAGGCGGAGGGTTCCGAGCTTCCCTGGGCCGGCGCCTCGGGCTTGGGGAGACGGGGCGGCTGGGGCTTGGGGAGGTGCTGGATCTCGGCCGGAGGGTTGGAATCGCTCCCGCTCAGGAAATACCGGGTTCCCAGGAAGATGCCCAGGCCCGCCAGGACGAGAACCACGGCGATGCCGGCGAGCAGGGCGGCGCTGGGGCGGCGGGAGGCCCCCTTGAAGGCGCGCTTGGCCGCCGCGGGGGCGGCGGGCGGAGGCGCGGAAGGGGCGGCGGCAGGCGGCGCGGCCGCCGCGGCCGGGCCGGGCACTGGGGGGAAGCCGCCGTCGAACTGGAAGGGCTCGGGGGGTGGAGGAGGAGCGGGAGCGGAGGGCACTTGAGCCGCCGGAGCCTGCGCCGCTGGCGCCGCCGGAGGGGTGTCCAGCTGGAACCCGGCGAAAGAGAATTCGTCGGGCGAGGAGTCGTCGAGCTGGAATCCGCCGGAGGTCGGCTGTGGCTTCGGCGTCTCTGGCTGGACCCTCATCTCGGGCCCCGTGGGAATGTTCAGGTCGTCCTCGAGCTCGAACTCGGCGGGAGCCGATTGGAAGGTCGGCGGCGCCGGCTTCGGCTGGGGCGGCGGGACGGCCTGCGGCGGCGCGACCGGGGCCGCCGCCGGTGCGGCGAGCTTCGGAAGGCGGTCGAGGTAGTACTGCGCTTCGCGGTGGCCGGGGAAGTCGTGGAGAATCCGGGTCAGGAGCTCCCTGGAACGGTCGAACTCTCCGGCGTTGAAGGAGGCGATGGCTTCGGTGAGGAGGAAGTCGGACTCCTGCTCGTGGGATTGGAGCTTTGCCTTGGCCTCGTCGATGAGCCGCTGGGCCTCCTGGTTCTCCTCGTCCATAATGAAAATCCGCGTCCAGGCGTCGATGGCGTCCTGGTAGTTCCCCTGATCGAATTCCTTCTGCCCCTCCGCGATGTACTCCTGGACCTTGGCCTGCTCGGCGGGGGAAAGCCGCGGGGCCGCGCCGGTGGTGGTCCGCTCCGCGAGTGGGGAGGCGTCCAGCAGTTCGAGAGAGTCGGCGCCGAGGGCCGGAAGCTCCTGTCCGCCGCCCGTCTTTTCGGCCGGGGTTTCGAAGATCGGCTGGGCCTCCAGGCTGACGGTTTCGTAAGGGGAGAGGCTTTCCGGAAAGGGAACGGCCGGCGGAGCCTGGGCCACCCCGGGCTGGGGAGGCAGCGGTGAAGGTTTCGGTGAAGGAATCTGGGAAATCCCGGCCGGCGGGGCCGAAGCCGGTGCAACGGGCGCCGGGCCGATGGGGCCGGCCTTCATGGCAGCGGCCAGGGATCGGGCCCCCGCGTTGTTCGGCGACACCTTGAGGATCTCCTGAACCAGGCGGGAGGCCCCTTCGAACTGGCCCTGCTCGTAGAGGGCCTGGGCCCGCTTGACCTTCTCGCGGACCTGCATGTCCAGCATCATCTGGTCCTGGAGGTCGATGAGCACCTGCCGCGCCGCCTGATCCTGCGGGTTGGCCTGCACGACGGACTTCAACAGGGCTGCGGCCTCCTGGAACTTCCCCGCGTCCGCCAGCTTCTTCGCGGTTTCGATCCTGGGATCCGACATGGACGATCCTCCCGTTCCCTGGCATTCTACACGCCGCTTAGGGCGGCGGACAAGCCCGCGGGGAACCCCCGCCCGTCCCGATTCCAAAGCTTGACCCACGAAGCATCGGAGGACCATACTAGGATGCCATTTTGGAGGTCCGACTCGGATGGAGGAGGCATTCCGGACGCTGGCCGTGAGGGGAGTGCACTGGTTCGACGTCCTGGACGTCCTGGCCGTGACCGTGCTCTTCTTCCTCGTGTTCCGGCAGGTGCGGGGCACCCGGTCGTTGCACATGCTCATCGGGGTCGTGGTGCTGGCCGTGGCCAACGCCCTATCGGGGCTTCTGGAGATGACCGCCACCCACCGCCTCCTCCAGAACGTGCTCTTCTACATCCCGTTCGCCGTCATCGTGCTGTTTCAGGAGCCCATCCGGAAGTTCCTGGCCACCCTGGGCGGGACCTTCTTCGGGTATCGCGCGGGGCGCGAAGTCACCGGCCGGGTGGCGAGGGAGACGGCCAACGCCAGCTTCATCCTCGCGGAGCTCCGCTACGGGGCGATCATCCTGCTGGAGCGCAGCCAGGGGCTCAAGGACTATGCCGAGACCGGCATCCGCGTCGGGGCCGAGGTCTCCTCGGACCTCCTGGTCACCCTCTTCTACCCGGGGACCCCCCTGCACGACGGGGCGGCCCTCATCGTCGACGGGCGGGTGATGGCGGCCAGCTGTTTCCTGCCGCTCACCTCCGGTGCGCTGCCCACCACCTACGGGACGCGGCACCGGGCCGCCGTCGGCATCACGGAGATCACGGACGCCATCTGCGTGGTGGTGAGCGAGGAGCGCGGAGTGGTCTCTCTCGCCATGGATGGCAGACTGGAAACCGTGGACAGCTCCGACGAACTGGAACGCAGACTCACTGACCTCCTGGGAGGGAAGCCCGTTGAAAGCCCGGCGGCCGAATCTGGAAGCTAAGGGCAGGCTCCGCGAGCGCCCGCCCGTCTCCCTGATCATTCTCTCCTTCGTGCTGGCCCTGCTCTACTGGGGGTACACGGTCTCCGAGGAGAAGTCGCTGAAGGACGTCAGCGTCCCCCTGGAATTTACCAACGTTCCCAAGGACAGGATCATCGTCGGGGAGAACCTCCCCCGCCTGGTGACGGTGGAGATCAAGGGCTCCCCCGAGATGCTGAGGAGGGTTCGCGAGGAGGACGTGGACGCCAAGGTGGACGTGGGCAAGCTGGATCTCGGCCCGCAGGTTCTGGAAATCGGCCAGGAGGACATCCGCCTTCCCTCTTCCGTCTCCTTCGTGCGGGTGTTGCCCGGGGTTCTGCACTTCACCCTGGAGCGCAAGGTGACCGAGACGCTCCCCCTGGATCCCCACTTCACCGGACACGTGACGAGGGGCAAGGAGGTCCTTGGCTGGTCTATAGAACCTCCCAATACGCGCATCGAAGGGCCCGAGAGCATCGTGCGCCGCATGCACCACGCTCCCACCCAGCCCGTCTCCCTGGAGGGGCGGTCGGAGGACTTCCAGACCCCGGTCGTGCCCACCATCTCGGACCCGGAGATCACCGTCCTGGACCTGGGCCCCTACACGCTTAACGTCCGCATCGGCGAACGCAGGAGCCAGAGAACCATCGGCCCCATCCCCATCAAAGTCCTCAACGCCAAGTATCCGACGGTGCTCGATCCGACCAGCCTGAAGGTCATGGTGGACGGCCCCTTCTCGCTGGTCCGCACCCTGACGCCGCAGGACCTGGTGGCGGAAGTGGACGTGACGGGGCTGAAGCCATCGAGCCAGGCCTACCAGCTCAGGCCGGCGGTCCGGTTCACCAGCACCAACCTGGCGGCGCACGTGGAGATCACCTCCTGGATCCAGCGCTTCGTGGGTGTCAAGGTACTCAAGCCCGGGCAGACCGCCGAGCCCTCCCTGGCACCCGTCCCGGCCGGAGGGAACGCTCCGTGAAGCGCCGCTATTTCGGGACGGACGGCCTGCGGGGTCGGGCCGGTCAGTTCCCCCTCGACCCTCCCACGGTGAGGGCCCTGGGCCGGGCCGCCGGCCTCATCCTCGGAGGGGCCGGAGCCACGGCGCTGGTGGGCATGGACCCCCGCGAGTCCAGCGGCTGGATCAGCGCGCAATTGCTGGCGGGCCTTCGGGAGAGCGGCGTGGAATGCCGTTTCGCCGGGGTGATTCCAACGCCTGGGCTGGCGCGGCTCGCGGCCGCCGGCGGGTACACCTTCGGCGCCATGGTATCGGCCTCTCACAACCCCTTCGAGGACAACGGGATCAAGTTCTTCTCCGGCAGAGGTTTCAAGCTCCCCGACGAGACCGAACACCACATCGAGGTGGCGATGGAGGGGCTTCGGGGGGGATCGCGGTCCGCGCCCGACGCCGCCTCTCCCGGTCCGGCGGAGGAGGGGATGGAACGGGCCTACGTGGAGTGGCTCCAGAGCCTCTGGCGAGGCGCGTCCCTGAAGGGCCGCCGGTTGTTAGTGGACGGGGCGAACGGCGCGGCCCACCGGGTGGCCCCGGCCCTCTTTCGGGCACTGGGAGCAGAGGTGGTGTGCCGCGCCTGCGAGCCCGACGGCCGGAACATCAACGCGGGGTGCGGGAGCCTCCACGCGCAGGACTTCGCGGGAAGGGTCCGGGAGGCTGGCGCGGACATGGGGTTCGCCTTCGACGGGGATGCCGACCGCTGCATGGCCGTCACGCCCTCCGGAAAGGTGCTGGACGGAGACTTTATCCTCTACCACGAGGCCCGCGCCCGCCTTCCCGAGAATCGTCTGCCCGGAGGCTGGGTGGTGGGGACCGTGATGAGCAACCTCTGGCTGGAGCAGGCGCTGAAGCGGGAGGGGATGCGCTTCTTCCGGGCGCCCGTGGGCGACCGGTACGTCTTGCAGTGCCTCCAGGACCGCGGCGGGCTCCTGGGCGGAGAGCCCTCGGGGCACATCCTGTTCCTCGACCTGGCCACCACGGGCGACGGTCTCCTGACGGCGCTCACCTACGCCATGCTCGCCAGGGACGCCGGAGGAATGGAGGCCCTGGCGGAAGGCATCCGCCCCTACCCGCAGGTGATGGTCAACCTGAGGGTCGAGAGGAGGCTCCCCCTGGAGGAGCAGCCGGCTATCTGTGCGGCCATCGAGGAGGAGAAGGCGCGGCTGTCCGACCGCGGGCGGATCATCCTCCGCTACTCCGGGACCGAGCCCCTGCTGAGGCTCATGGTGGAGGCCGACACCCCCTCCCGCGTGGAGGGGGTCGTGGAGAGGCTGAGGGCCGTCCTCGTGCGAACGCTCGGCGAGGGTTAAGCTTTAGGCGAAGGAGGGTCCCATGAAGCTGGGCGTCAACATCGATCACGTGGCCACGCTCCGGCAGGCGCGAAAGGGGACCGAGCCCGATCCGGTTCACGCCGCCGTTCTCTGCGAGCTCGCCGGAGCGGACGGGATCACCGTCCACCTACGGGGAGACCGCCGCCACATTCAGGACCGGGACGTGGAGCTGCTGAAGCGAACCATCGGGACGCGGCTGAACATCGAGATGGCCGCCACCACGGAGATGATGGAGAGGGCCGCGGCCATCCAGCCCTGGCAGGTGACGCTGGTGCCCGAGCGGCCCAACGAGATCACCACCGAGGGGGGGTTGGACGTGGTCCTCAACCAGGCCCAGCTCACGCAGGCGGCGGCCAGGCTGGCCTCCCACGGGATCCGCGTGAGCCTCTTCGTGGACCCGAACCTGAACGCCGTGCGGGCCGCCCACAAAGCGGGGGTGCAGGCGGTGGAGATCAACACGAACGCCTACGCCATCGCCCGCACGGAGGCTGAGCGGACGGCCGCACTCAAGGCCATCGACGAGGCGGTGAGAATGGGGAGCAAGCTGGGCCTTGCCATCCTGGCCGGCCACGCCCTCAACTACCGGAACGTGGGCCCCATCGCGGCCATGGAGCTCGTGGAGGAGCTCAACATCGGCCACGCCATCGTCGCCAGGGCCCTGTTCGTCGGGCTTCAGCAGGCCGTCGCCGAGATGAAGGCCCTGCTGAAGTAAAGAATCGGAATCTGAAAAAAAGGGCGAACCACAGAGACACAGAGGCACGGAGAATGAGGAAGCTGGAAAGGTCTCAAAAGGCACCGAGGAGAAGCGAGGCGCGTACGAGCGCATTCTCTTCCCCTCTGTGCCTCCGTGTCTCTGTGGTTATCTTTCTTCGTTTCCCGTCTCCCGTCTCGCCCTTCGTAGGCAGCCCCCCATGAGAGTCCTCGACCTCAGCCACCGCATCGAGCCGGACATGCCCATGTTCCCGGGCGACCTGCCTCCCGAGTTCCAGCCCCTCGCCACCGTCGAGCGGGACGGCTACGCCGCGCGGCGAGTCGGATTGCACAGCCACACCGGAACCCACGTGGATGCCGCGGCGCACGTCCTGATGGAGGGTGGGACGCTGGATGAGATGGACCCCGGCCGGTTCATGGGCAGCGCCCGGGTGGTACGTGTCCCGGCGGCGGAGGGCTCCGCCATCGGATTGAGCGATCTGCAAGGGCTCGCCGGCAGCCTGGCCGGAATCCGCTTCCTGCTCATGGACACGGGGTGGGCCGGGCGCTGGGGAACGCCCGGCTACGGGGAGGGCTTTCCCTGCCTGGAGCCCGAGGCGGCCCGCTGGCTCGCCGATTCCAGCCTCTCGGGCGTGGGTGTGGACGGCCCCTCCTTCGATCCCGTGGGTTCGGACGGCCTGCCTGTCCACCGGATCCTCCTCGGGGCCGGAAAGCTCCTGGTGGAGAACCTGACCGGCCTCGACCTCCTTCCGGAGGCCCCCTTCCTCTTCGCCTGCCTTCCCCTGCCCCTGGCCCGCGCGGAGGGCGCGCCGGTGCGCGCCGTGGCCATCCTGTGATCGCCGGGCGGCATGGGCGCCGTCTCGCGGCGAGCGCGCTTCTGGGCGCGCTCCTCGTTCTCGGCCTCGTGGGCCTCGTTGCGTGCAACGGGGAGCGGACGAGGACCGTGGAGATCGCCCTGCCCAGCGAAGGCGGCGTCTATTGCCCCGGCCGCGGCTTTCTCTACGCGCGGACGAGCGAGAGGATCCGCTTTCTCCTGACGGGAAAGGCGACGGAATCGGACCTGCGCCAGTACATCGCCGTCCTCATGGGGGAGCAGGGCCGGCCGGCCCCGGAGAGCGTGAAGCGGCACGAGATCCTCTCCAGCAGCGTCCAGCTCCTCCTGCACCCTCCCGCGGGCGGCGAGAGTACGGCCGACCGCGAGATGGCCAGCATCCAGGCGGGCGCCATGCAGGGCGAGTTGGCCGACGTGAGGCGCTCCCTCTTCGACCGGGCCTCCTTCGACGCCTCCCTGGACTCGGTGCTGGTGCCCATGGGCTCCTTCGGGCTCGGCGGGCCGGCGGCCGGCTGGGGGCTGCTGGACTTGGGCACGGGCAACTTCCGCAGGCTCGCCGACGGCTCTCTCCTGCCCGCCGCGCGAGGGCTGGAGGAGGCCGGCGGAGGGATCCGGATGGCCTGGCTGCACCCGGGGCGGGAGGGGCTGATCCTCGCCGCGGACGGGGCCGGTCGGGCCGGCGTCTCGGACCTCCAGGGCCGCTCCTACCCGAAGGCCGACGAGAGCGCCTGGTCCGTGGCCTGGAACCCCCGCCTTCCGTGCTTCTACGCCTCGGGCCCCGGAGGCGTGTTCAGGGTGGACTTGGAGGGGCGGCGCACGCCCCTGCGCCTCGGGGAGCACGCCCGCTTCCAGCGCATCGAGGTCAGCCCGGACGGGCGAGGCATGCTGCTCTTTCCGGTGGGAGGCGCGGGCCCGCCCGCGACGGTCCAACTGGACCGCGCCGGCCTGGCCGTGGGGCGGGTTGTTCCCCTGCCCGAAGAGGCGGCGCAGGCGCCCTACGTGGTCTGGGAGCCCCAGGCCGGCCGTTCCCTCTGGTGCTTCGATCCGGCGGGCGGCCGGGCGTGGCGCGTGGAGGCCGCCGAGGGAAAGGTGACGGGAACTTGGTCCTACGACGCCAGCCGGGCGAGGCTCAAGGCGATCCAGACAGGCGACTCACCGACCGTGACGCTGACCTACGTGCCCGCCGGGCGGCCGGCCTGGGCCAAGGCCCTGGCCTACCTGGACTGCCGGACCATGACCTTCGTCGGAATCGAGGCCGCGCCGCCCGTCGCCAAACTGCGCTGGACCGCCTCGGAAACGGCCGCTCATTGACGGCGCGCCGCCCGAATCCTTGGGACCTCATGAAGCTTGATCATGCCTGTCCAAAATAGAACGCCTTGCCGGCTCCGAGCCACGGCTGGGTCTGGGCCGCGCCTTTGGCGCGGCGCTGGGGGCCTGGTCCGGGCGCGTCCACGCCAGCGTGGCCGCG
>JBMFSH010000051.1:0-15430 GCA_049967655.1 Acidobacteriota bacterium | reverse complement strand
AAGCGGCCCACGTAAGCGGCGCGCTCGATGGCGGGGTGGTGCGTCAGGACGGCCTGGTCGGCGGGCGTGGACTTGATGGTGAAGGCGCTCTCCCCCGCGTGGCCGATGGCGAAGAGCTTCCCGCGCGCCTTCCAGACCACGGCGCCCCACGGGTACTCCTCCACGGCCCCGGCCTTGGCCAGGCAGTGGCTCCGGATCGCCTCGAAGGCCTTCCTCGGCCCCACGCGCACCGTCCCCATTTCTGAAGGGTAGCAGACTGCGGCGAGGGCGGGCGCGCGGGAGAGGGGACCGCCCCCACCACGCCGAGGGAGAGGGGCACCTCGATGAGGGTCTCGCCCTCGGCGTCCTTGATGGTGATGCGGCGGAATTTACCCCCGTTCCCTCGCGTTCCATAGGTTGTTCACCAGGAGCCGCGGGAGGCGTCCCCTCGGGGAGCCGGTCGGTGATGCGAACCCGGAGGCCCGCCGGGAGGAATGGGCGTTTCCGGCCGGGCACGGCGGGCGCCGAGGAGAGGAGAGGCAGGATGGGCATCGAGCTGGAGTTTCGGGCCACCACGAGGCAGTACGCGGACCTTTTCACCTGGGAGGTCTTGGCGGCGCTGGAGGCCCTCGCGCCTCTGAACGCCGGCCGCCGCGAGCTCATGGCGGCGCGCATCGCGCGCCGGCGCGACCGCATCCAAAACCACGAACGCATCGGTTTCCTACCCGCCGGCTCGGTCATCCCGCGCTCCGCGATCGGCGTCCAGGATGCGCGGGACGGCCGCTTCGAGGGCGCGGACATCCCGCACGACCTTCGCCGCCAGTGGATCCAGGGCACGGGCCCGGCCACCAAGCCACGCGCCTCCGTGAAGAGCGGCCTGCGCAACGTGGCCTACGCGCTGCTCTCGGGGGCTGACGGCTGGATGTTCGACGGCGAGGACGCCCTCGGCCAGGTGGAGACCATGGCCCTCGACAACCAGCGCAACCTGAAGCTCGCCATCGCCAAGGACCCCCTCTTCCTGGAGGTGGCCGAGGAGGTGGCCGCCGAAATGAACGCCTGGGCCCAAGGTTTCTTCGGCCGGCCTATCATCGCGAACTGGCGCGAGCAGCTCCGTTTCACCACGAAGCTCTTCCGCTGCCGGGGCCTGCACCTGGACGACCGTCACGTGCGCGAGGCCGGCGGCACGGGCTTCTCCGCCTCCATCGTGGATCTCGTGCTCTACGTGGTGGGCAACCACAAGCGGCTCCGCGCCGAAGGCTCCTCCGTGGTCCTCTACCTGCCTAAGATCCAGACCGCCGAGGAGGCGGCCTTCTGGAACGACCTGCTGACGGCCCTCGAAGGCCACCTCGGCATGGCCTCCGGCACGATCAAGGCCTACGTCCTCGTGGAGCAGATCGAGGCCTGCTTCCAGCTCATGGAGATCCGCGCGGCCCTCGGCCGGCACTTCGTGGGTTTCAACACGGGCCGCTGGGACTACATCAACAGCGTCTCCGACGCGCTCTCGTGGGACCCGGAGTTCGTCAACCCCAACATCGACGCCATTGTCATGACCTACGGCTACATGCGCACCTACGAGGACCGAGTGCGCAGGGCCGTGAACACGCCCGACCGGAACGGCCGCTGCGCGCTCTGGCAGGGCGGCATGGAGACCAACATCCCCGTAGGCACGCCCGAGGGCGTGGCGGCGGGCATGCGGCGCGCCGTGGCCGGAGCCGAGCGCGAACAGCGGGAGGGGGCCAGCGGCAAGTGGGTGGCCCACTGGAAGATGGTCCACATCGTGCGGCCCGTCTGGGAGAAGGCCGGCGAGGAGAACCAGCTCGGACGGTCCTTTCCACCCCTGACCTACACGGAGCAGGACGCCGCCGGGCTGGCGCTCCTGGAGCCGGCCCCGCGCACGGTGCGAGGGGCACGCGATCTTCTGAGCGTGGCGCTCCAGTACGGCAACGCCTTCGGCCGCGGCTTCCAGGCGGCGGCCCTCAAGCCCGCCGACTTCTTCGGCGACGACGACATCCTCTACCTCATGGAGGACATGGCCACGGGCGAGATCCGCCTGAGCATCCTCTGGGAGTGGCTCCACAAGGGGGCCAGGCTCACCGAGGACGACGCGCAGACCGGCGTGAAGAGGGGCGCGCCCTTCACCCTGGCGCTCTTCCAGCGCCTCCTGGAGGAGGAGTACGCCAAGCTCCTGAGGGCGGACAACCGGGATGTGCACGACGATTCGAAGGGCACGACCCTGCCCATCGCCCGCGCCATCGTGCAGGCCTACGTGACCGACCCGGTGAAGACCCCCTGGATGGTGGACCTGCTGAACATCAACCTGGACAACCCCGACCTCGCGGTGGCGAGGGAGCGGATCGCGCGCTACCAGGAGGCCTTCAGGCGCGACGGTACGCGCCTCACCGAAAACCTGGATTTCTGAGGCGCCGAATGACGACTCGGGACGGGACGGAAAAGCGGGGCCCCAACCGCCAGCCCGGAGCTGGAGGCGAGGCCGCGCGGCCCTCCGAGAGAAAGACGGTCAACGCATAGCCCGATAGCGATGGCAGGAGACGGAGCCATGAACACGTTGGAACAGGAGGTCGCCGCAACCAGGGCCTGGATGGAGAGCCCCCGCTTCGACGGCATCACGCGCCTCTACACGGCGCAGCAGGTCGTCGAGCAGCGAGGCACCATCCCCCACGACTATACCGTGGCGCGGGAGGCCGCCGAGGCCTTCCACGCCCGCCTCCGGCAGCTCTTCGCCGACCGCCGCTCCATCACCACCTTCGGCCCCTACTCGCCCGGCCAGGCGGTGACCATCAAGCGGATGGGGATCGAAGGCATCTATCTCGGCGGCTGGGCCACCTCCGCCAAGGGCTCCGCCACGGAGGACCCGGGCTCGGACCTGGCGAGCTACCCGCTGAGCCAGGTTCCCGAGGAGGCGGCGGGCCTCGTGCGCGCCCTGCTCGCGGCCGACCGGAACCAGCGGTTCCAGCGGCTTCGCATGAGCGAGAAGCAGCGTGCCGAGACGCCCGCCGTGGACTACCGGCCCTTCATCATCGCCGACGCCGACACGGGCCACGGCGGCGACCCGCACGTGCGCAACCTCATCCGCCGCTTCGTAGAGGCCGGCGTGCCGGGCTACCACATCGAAGACCAGCGCCCCGGCACCAAGAAGTGCGGCCACCAGGGCGGTAAGGTGCTCGTGCCTTCGGACGAGCAGATCAAGCGCCTCAACGCGGCGCGCTTCCAGCTCGACGTCATGGGCGTGCCGGGCATCCTCGTGGCCCGCACCGACGCCGAGGCTGCCAACCTCCTCGACAGCCGCGGCGACGAGCGCGACCAGCCCTTCATCCTCGGTTCCACCAACGTCACCATGCCGAGCTACAAGGCGGCCTTCCTGGCGCTCATGCGGCGGTTCTTCGGGCAGGGGCTGACGGAGATCAACGGCCACCTGCTCTACGCCCTCAGCGACGACGAGCTTGACGCCACCGACGCTTGGCTTGACCGCACGGGCCTCTCGCCGCTGGTGGTGGAGGCGGCCGCCTCCCGCGCGAAGAGGCCGGAGGCCTCCGCCGAAGCTCTCTTCGACCAGGTCAGCTCGCGGCTCCTGGAGGCGTGGGAGTCCGAGGCGGGCCTCGAGACCTACGGCGAGGCCGTGGCCGAGGTGCTGGAGTTCCGCGCCAACGAGGGCGAGGCGCTGGAGACCAGCGTGGAGGAGTGGCGCCGCTTCGCGCGCACCGCCTCCCTCTACGCCGCGCGCAAGAAGGCGCGCTCATTGGGGGTCAACATCGTGTGGGACTGCGAACACGCCAAGACGCCCGAGGGCTACTACCAGGTGCGCGGCGGCATCGAGTACGCCATCGCCAAGTCGCTCGCGGCCGCGCCCTTCGCCGACCTGCTCTGGATGGAGACGGCCACCGCCAATCTCGCCGACGCCCGCCGCTTCGCCGAGGCGATCCACGCCGTCTTCCCCCACAAGATGCTCGCCTACAACCTCTCGCCCTCCTTCAACTGGGACTCCACGGGCATGAGCGACGACGACATGCGCCGTTTCCCCGAGGAGCTGGGGAAGATGGGCTTCGTCTTCAACTTCATCACCTACGGTGGCCACCAGATCGACGGCCTCGCGTCCGAGGAGTTCGCCACGGCGCTCAGGCAGGACGGTATGCTCGCCCTCGCCCGCGTGCAGCGCAAGCTGCGCCTCGTGGAGTCCCCCTACCGGACGCCCCAGACGCTCGTGGGCGGACCGCGCCTGGACGCCGCGTTGGCCGCCTCCTCCGGCCGCACGGCCACCACCAAGGCCATGGGCAAGGGCTCCACCCAGCACCAGCACCTCATCCAAACGGAGGTGCCCAAGAAACTGCTGGAGGAGTGGCTGGCCCTCTGGAGCGAGCACTACCACCTGCCCGGCCCCCTGCGCGTGGAGCTGCGGCCCCAGCGCGCCGGCTCCGAGCTGCTCGAATTGGCCCTCGTGAGCAAAGGCAGCGACAAGGAGGCCAACGTCATCTTCGCCCCCATTCAGGACCGCCGCGGCCGCACCATCCTCTCCGTGCGCGACCAGAACACCTTCGACGAGAAGCTTCGCAAAAAGCGCCTCATGACCCTCATCCACCTCTTCCTCGTCCACCGCTACAAGGCCGACTCGGTCCACTACGTGACACCCACCGAGGACAACCAGTACCAGGCCGCCAAGATGAAGAGCCACGGCATCTTCAGCGAGGTCAAGACGGAGGTGGGCCAGATCATCGTCGCCGACGTCAACCACCCCCGCATCGCCGAACTCCTTGCCCCCGACCGCGTCCAGCTCAGCAAGCTCATCCGCAAGGAGGGGTGAGGGCGGGAGACGGTAAGCCGGGGAATCACCGCAGAGACGCGAGGCACGGAGGGGAAAAGGCGGGAGGAAGAAGAATGGCCACCAGGGCATCAGGGTCGGCGTCCCTGTGTTCACGGCCATAGGCGGAAGGGCGCTGAGAGAAGGATTGAGAAGGATCCCCATGGGGGTCAGGTCTTGGGGAGCCACATGCTCTTCGATTCGCTGAATGCCGTCCGCGAATTCGCGGACGAGGACTACAAGGCGTGCGTGGTGCCGCCGGAGGCGAGGACCGTCCTGTCTCGCTTCGACCTGCGCTCCCAGCACTACGAACAGCTGGTGGAGAGACGGGCCTAGGCGGGAAGGGGGACGGCCGTGCCGCGCCCTTCAGCTCCCCGCCGAGGGAACGGCCTGGGCGGCGGCGCTCTGAATGAACTCGTCCACCATGGTGTGGAAGTTGGCGAGGGACCGCTCGGCGTAAGTCCGGAAGTCCTTGTGGAGGCGCCGGTACTCGCGGGCGAGGCGGGCGGCGAGCCGGTCGCCGTAGGCCCGCAATTCGGCGGCCCTGGCTTGCGGGTCGGGCAGGGAGAGCGAGGAGGCGCGCTCCTGGAAGGCCCGCGCGAGGCGGTCGATCTTCTGCTTGAAGCGCTCCACCTCGAGAATCCGCCGCGTCATCTTGAAGAAGTGGTGGCCCTTTACGGCCATGGTCACGATCTCCGCCATCAGCCGGGGCCTCAGGAGGGCGCCGCGCACCATGAAGGCCCAATAGGGCCAGGCATAGGTGGAGAAGGACTGCCGGATGAGGGAGTGGCCGAGGGCCCGCAGCTCCGTGAGCCCGATCCGCCGTTCGGTGGTTTCATGGACCCGGAGATTCCTCAGGAGCGACAGACAGCGCTCGAAGTAGCGCCGGGGCCGGTAGATCTCAGACAGGAGGCGCTTGTAGCCCGAGAGGAGCACCTGGGCGTCCATCTTCGGCACGTAGCTGAGCTGGAAATCGTGAGTATTGTTGCCGCCCGAATCCTCGGCGATGCGGCCCTCCGATTCCAGGCGCTTGTAGAGCCTCGTATTGGGAAGGACCGTGAGCAGGCCCACCATGGCGGTGGGAATGCCGGCCTCTTGAATAAAGGCCATCTGCCTCTCGAAGATGTCCGGCGGGTCCGAGTCGAAGCCGAGGACGAAGCCGGCCGAGACCTCCATGCCCGCCCGCTGGATGCGCCTCACCCCCTCCAGCATGTCGCCCCTCAGGTTGTGAGTTTTGTGGACGGCGCGAAGGGTCTCCTCCACGGGCGTCTCGATGCCCAGGAAGACCATGTTGAACCCCGCCTCCCGCATCAGCGCCATGAGCTCTTCGTCGGCGGCCAGATCGAGCGTCGCCTCGGTGAAGAGCGCGAAGGGGTAGGAGCGCTCGGTCTGCCAGCGCGCCACCTCGCGCAGCAGGGCCTTCACGGCGCGGCGGTTTCCGATGAAGTTGTCGTCCACGATGAAGAGCGAGCCCCGCCACCCAGTGGCGTAGAGACCGTCCATCTCCGCCAGGAACCGGGAGGGCGGCTTCGTGCGGGGACGGTGGCCGAAGAGCTCCACGATGTCGCAGAACTCGCAGTCGTGCGGACAGCCCCGAGAGAATTGCAGGGCCATGGCGGCGTAGTCTTGCATCCGGATGAGGTCGAACCGGGGCGGGGGCGTGGAGGCCAGGTCCGGCTTGGCGGCGTCGCTGTACAGCGCCCCGGCCCTGCCCTCCCGGAAATCGGCCAGGAAAGCCGGCAGGGCGACCTCCGCCTCACCCAGCACGAAGTGGTCCACGCCCTCGATGCGCTCGTGACAGCCGGTGGGGTAGGGCCCGCCGGCCACCACCGGAGTGCCGCACGAGCGGCACAGGCGGATGACCTCGGCCAGGGACTCCCTCTGCACGATCATGGAGGAGGTGAGGACCAGGTCCGCCGCGGAGACGGCCTCCGGGGTGAGGGGTGAGGCGTTCATGTCCACGAGGGTGACGTCGAAGTCTTCCGGCAGCATGGCCGCCACCGTGAGGAGGCCGAGCGGCGGGAAGGCGGCGCGCTTGCCGATGAAGGGCATGGCGTACCGGAAGCTCCAGTAGGTGGGCGGTATCTCCGGATAGACCAGCAGGACCTTGTAGCCCATCTTCGCTCTCCTCCTTAGGGAGCTGAGTACAGATTTAAATCTAGCTCATTCGCGGGGGAGAAGCCAGGAGGACGCCAAGTTCGGACCGGTGGGGGACAGGCGAGCTTCGCCCCGGGGAATGGCTCTGGAGAGGGAGGCCGGGCGCGATGGAGGGGGCCGGGAAGGTTCCGGGACGGCCTTTCCGCCGCCCCGTCGTGCGCTGCGAGAGGATCGTGGTGAACGGCGGAGGCCGGGAAGGGTCGGGCTCGGAGCTCCCGCCTCGCCCCCTATTCGGGGCGGAGCGATTCGTCTTTCGGGGGCTCGGGCTCCGCCTTCGCGGGCACGGACTCCTCGCCCATCGGCGCAGGTTCTGCGGGAAGGGTGGCGGGGCCGGCGAATTCGGGTTCGGACTCGGCGCCGGCGCCCTTATGCTGGCGCCGCTCTCGCTTCTCCTGCTGCTTCTGCAGCCGCTTGAGCTCCTTCTGGCGTTTGTTTCCTCGATAGGCTCCTGGGTGGGGCAATGGATCCTCCTTTCTCCACCTCGGCTCGGGTCAACCGCGCCGCCCCATGGGGCGGGTCGCAGAGGAAAAAAGGGGCCCGAAGGCCCCTTGAACAGCTTCCTGGATGGCTCGCAGGTCAGTCGTTCACTACGCGGACCTGCTCAGCCTGGGGGCCCTTGGCGCCCTGGGTGATCACGCAGGTGACCTTTTGTCCCTCGGACAAGGTCTTGAAGCCGGTGCCCTCGATGTTGCTGTGATGGACGAAGGCATCCTTGCCGCCCTCGACCGTGATGAAGCCGTAGCCCTTCTTGTCGTCGAACCACTTTACGATTCCGTTGACCACAACGCACTCCTTGGTATTCACATCCACTTCAACAAACCGCTTGTTAAAGTGTGCATTTGAACTCTAGCACAAACCATGGCGCGTGTCGAATGGCAAGGGGATCCGATTCCCCAAATTCCGCGATGGGAACGCGGATGAGCGCGAGGTCGTGGGGGGATTGCCCGGAACAGCCGGCCGTGTCCGGGGCGGCGCTCCTACGCGCGCCATTCGATCGCGGAATCGAGGAGAGGTCCTTCGGAACCCTATTCGTACTCCTTGGGCACGGCGCAGATCATGACGAAGGGGCGGTCTGACGAGCGGTTCCGGTACTGGTGCTTCTCCTGGGGGAGGACCAGCACGAAATCACCGGCCCTCACGGGCCGCTCCTCCCCGCTCTCCGTGACCAGGGCTCCCTCCCCTTCGATGATGTAGTTGAGGTGCTCCGAATCGTGCCGGTGGTAAGGGGTGAAGCCTCCCGGTTCGAGGGTGAAGACCCGGAAGGAGAAGGTCGGTGCCCCGTCGTTTCGCGACAGCGGGACCTGCTTCGTGATGCCGCGGGCGCCCTCCATGGTGAACGGCGCCTTCGGAACCTGGTCCAGACGGACGATCTTCATGGCCGTGCTCCTCATTTGAAACGACTTCCACCTCACCGAGGCGAGCCCTGTTGACGTGTTCCCTCCTCCTCCCTTTCAGCTTACCACCAGGGCAGGGCGGAAGTTCGCTGGATAAGAGCCGGACGGTCTTCGGCGACGCTTCTGTCGGCGACGCTTCTTCCAGACCGGCCTGCGACGGGGTAGGATGGCCTGCCGGGAGGCGCCGTGTTCGGACTGGTGCACGTCATCGTCTTTCTCTTCTCCGTGCTCCTGTGGCTGCTCATCGCGGCGTGGAACACGCGCGCCGCGGCGTGGTCCATGAGCTACGCCTCGGTGGGCCTGCTGAACTTCGCGGCCTACATGGCCTACGTGGCCTCGGCCCTCCTGCTCGGCCACCTGGGCGACCGGATCGGCTTCAAGCGGCCCCTGGCGGCGGGCTTTCTGGCCCTGGCCTGCGTCCTGCCCACGGGCTTCTTCTGGACGGGGCCCTGGATGCTCCTCCCCACGGCCTGTCTGGTCCTCGTCTTCTTCGGCTTCTTCTACCCCTCGGTGGAGGGGCTGCTCTCCCACGAGGAGGCCAAGGTGGGGGTGCACCCCTTCAGCACCACGGCGCGCTTCTCCCTGAGCTGGAGCAGCGGGAACATCGTGGGGATGCTCTTCGGCCCCTGGCTCATCCAGAAGAGCCCGGCGCTGGTCTTCGCCGGAGGGATGGCCCTCTGCCTGGCCGGGGCCGCCGCCCTCTGGGGCCACTGGCGCCGCCACGGCGAGGCGCTGCCCAGGCCCTCCCCGGCGGGCTTCTCGGGGCCCGTGCCGCCGCCCCTGGAGGGGGCCGTGCTCAAGCGTCTGCGCCTGGGGGCGAGGGCCGCCCTGCTCCAGGGGAGCTTGGCCTTCGTGGGGACCATGCTCCTCTACCCCAAGCTGCTATCGTCGTCGGGTGTGCCGCTGGCGGAGGTGGGCTTCATCACGGCCTTCGGCAACGTCGGCGTCTTCCTGACCTTTCTGGTGCTCCTCCCCACGCGCTTCTGGATCGGCCGGCCGAGGCTCTGCGCCCTCCTCAGCGGAGGGGCCCTGCTCCTCTTTGGCGCCTCCCTGGCCACCGCGCGCGCTCCGGCCCTCTTCGCCCTGACGGTGGCCTTGGGCGGCGTCGCCTACGCGGTTCCCTACACCTTCGCCCTTTTCTACGGCCTGGCCACGCCCGATGCCGACAACGCCCGGCAGGGCGCCATCCACGAGACCCTCATCGGCCTCTCCCAGGGCTTCGGTCCGCTGGCGGCGGGCCTCCTGCTCACGGCGGGTGCGGGCCTGGCGGGAATGGGATGGCTAATCGTGGGATTGGGAGTGGTCTCGTTCTCGGCGCAACTCCTCCTGAGGCCCGGGACCTCCTTTTCACGAACCGGCAGCGACCGAGGTTGACCGGAACTTCCACGGGGGAGGCGACATGTTCGGCATCATGCTCCTGACCGCCTTGACCCTCATGAGCCTCTATGTCCTCGGGCGAGCCCTCTCGGTGCCGGCCCTGACGCGGCGCGTGCCGAGGCGGTGGCTCGCGGCCGCGGGAGCAGGCCTCTGGGCCCTATCGCTCTTCGGCATCCTCCTCGGTCGGGGCTCCGGCGGGCCGTCGGGCGCCGCCTTCGCGCTCTTCGGCGCGGAGTGGCACCGGCGCCCTCCGGCTTTGTAAGGGGAATCACTCCCTCCAGCCCCTCACTGCTGTACAAAAATGCAGTGTGGCGAGGAGGATGCCGCCAACAGAACCGGCGAAGCCAGAGGAGCTCACGGCGTTCCGGCTAGTCGATCGAGAAGCCCTTGTCCCGGAAGAGCGAGAGGCAGGCTCTGGCGACGGCGGGGTCGTAAGCCGAGCCCGAGAGGGACTCGATCTCGGAGAGGACGTAGTGGATACCGAAGGCCGGCCGGTAGGGGCGGTGGCTGGAGATGGCCTCCACCACGTCGGCCACGCCCAGGATCCGGGCCTCCAGCAGGATCTCGCCGCCCCGGAGGCCCGAGGGATAGCCCGAGCCGTCCATGCGCTCGTGGCTGCAGGACGATCTCCGCCACGGGTCCCTCGAAGGAGATGCCCTTCAGGAGCCGGTAGCCCACCTCGCTGTGGGTCTGGATGATGCTCTTCTCGGCCGCGCTGAGGCTTCCCGGCTTGGCGAGGATCTCGGCGGGCACCTGGATCTTGCCGATGTCGTGGAGGAGGCCGGCCACGCGCAAGTCCCGGATCCTCTCGGGCGCGAGGCTCATCTCTTCGGCCATGGCCGCCGCGATCCGCACGACGCGGCGCTGGTGGCCGCTGGTGTAGGGATCCTTGGCTTCCACCACCGCGACGAGGGCCTGAACCGTCTCGTCCAGAAGCCGTTCCAGCTTCCGTACGCTCTCCCGGGCCTGCTCCTCCGCGCGCCGGCAGCTCGCTCCAATGGTGGGCCACGTAGAGGCCGGCGGAGGCCAGGATGAGGAAGGGCACAGCTTGTCCCTCCCGCCCGGCAGGCGCTCGCGACGCACGCGGAGGGAGGCCTCCCGGAGCGTCTCGGGGGCAGCGGCGTGGGCCAGCGCGGCGTGGTGGGTGCGGAGGTATCCCGCCAGCATGCCGGCCGCCGCAACGAAGGGGGCGGCCAAGGAAAGCCAGAGCAGATGCCAGAAGGCGGCCGAGGCCATGGCCAAGGCGAGGAGGCCCGTGACCGCCACGGTGCCGCGGTAACCGCGCAGGATGGCCCGCCTCTGGGCGGTGGGGGCGAACTCCGCCCCCACCGTCACACCGAAGAAGAGACCCCGGTGGCTCCAGTGGGGGAGCGCGAGGGCCATCACGACCATCACGACCGTCGGGGGAAGTCCGGCCAGCAAGAGCGCGATCGGCACGTCACTTCTGCGTCTGCTGGAGAATCCACGAGCCGATGAGCTTGAGCGCGTCGGGGGAGAAGGTCTGCGCGATCCGCCCGTACTCCGCGGGCAGCCCCGTGGAGGCCTCCTGGAAGAGGTGGTTGAGCCCCGGCAGCATCTTCACGGTGTAGCGCTGGTTGCCGCCCTTCTGCAGGGCCCCTCGGATGGCGAGCAGGTTCTCCATGGCGGGGACCTGGAGGTCCTCTTCTCCGCCGAGGGCGAGCACGGGGCACTTCACCTTCTCGATGTCGGGCCTGGGGTCGTAGGCGATGAACTGCCGGAACCAGGGAGAGGTCGCCATCTGGACCTGCCGGTCGAGGGCCTGCCCCTTGAGTTCGGGCTGCTCCTTGCGCAGAATCGTCCGGATCTCGGCGGAGGCCTTGGCGTCGTCGGGCTGCTTCTGGACCGCGGAGAGGATCTGCTTCTCCACGGCGACGGCCTGCGCCACCTGCTCGGGCGTGGCCCCCGCTGCCTTGTCCATGGCCGCGATCTGGTCTTCGAGGATCCGGGCGCCCGGCAGGCCCGGCCCGCCCAGCAGAACGATGAAGGCCACGTCGGTGGACCGGCCCGCGGCCTTCACCGCCTCGATGGCGCCCTCGCTGTGGCCGATGAGGCCCACGGCTTTGGGGTTGACCTCCTTCTGGGAGCGGAGGAAGGCGAGGCCCGCCAGGGCGTCCTTCGTGTAGTCGTCGTCCGTGGCCTGGGCTCGGTCCCCCGTGGACTGTCCCACGCCGCGCTTGTCGAAGCGCAAGACGGCCACGCCCTGGCGCGTGAGGAAGTCGGCGAGCACGAGGAAGGGCTTGTGGCCGAAGAGCGCCTCATCGCGGTCCAGGGGACCGGAGCCCGCCAGGAGCAGGACGGCGGGGAAGGGGCCCTTGCCCTCGGGCAGGGTGAGGGTGCCCGCCAGGGTGACGCCGGGCGAGCCGCCGGCGTAGGTGACCTCACGAACCGCGTAGGGGAAGGGCGGCTTGGGCTCCTGGGGCCGGGCGAGGAGGGGAGCGCTCTCCACGCGGCGGAGGTTCAATGGCAGAATGGCGCCGTTCTGGCTCCAGGTGCCTTGGAGTGTGCCATCCTTCCCCAGCTCTGCGAAGTAGCTCCCGTTCACCTCTTCCACCGAAAGGTGGAGCCTGCCCTTCTCGAAGGTGACGTCGCTCACGGGAATGCCCGTGGCCCCCTGGTCCGGGCTGTCCATGGTGGCCGACAGGCCGCCCTTCGGAGCCTGACTGATGTGAAAAACGATCCGTAGGTGTTGGCCGCCCGCTTCCAGCGTGCCCTCCCAGATCCCTGCGACGGACGGGGGCGGCGCCAGCGTCGGCACCGCTTCCTGCGCCCAATCCCCCGAAGGGGCCGCAAAAGTGAGAAGAATGCCTATCCATGCCACTGCGCCCAGTGATCCGCACCATCCTTTTCTCATGAGCGTCCTCCTTGTCCTATCCCGGTCCTATCCTGCTTGAGGCCGACCAAACCACTTTCTACCGTTCTGTCAGCCCGTCGGCAAGCCCGCGCAGCTCTGCGGCGAGGGCACGTTGCTCCAGTCCCCCGGCGCCGGCCTCGGCCTATGAGCTCGCCGAAGCGGCGCAAGTCCAGCCAGCCCTTCTCCGCGAGGAGAGAGCGAGGTGGTCGGGGGACGGTGCCGCTCCGCGGCAGTCCGGCACGGCCGCCGCGGGCCCCTCCCGCGGTTCAGATCTCCCACTCCCCCTGGAGCAGGCGCGGCAGTAGGGGGGTCAGGATGCGGTGGGTGGCGCCCCAGAGCTTGTGGGGCCCGATGCGGGTGAAGGGGAAGCGCCGAGGCTCGGGCCAGGCGGGGAACTGGAGCACCTCCTCGCCCTGGGCCTCGGGCAGGAGGAGATCGCGAAGCCCCACCTCGAGGATCTCGGCGATTTCTCGCTCCTGGCGATGCCACTGGGCCGGGCGGCGGATGCGGGCCAGGAAGGGATGGATGAGGAAGCCGGTGGAGACCGTGGCCAGAGGCGGCAGGGCGGCCAGGGGCGTCACCGCCTCTCGGGGCAGGCCGATCTCCTCCCAGGCCTCGCGCAGGGCCGTCTCCAGCATGATCCCGTCTTGGGGCTCGTGTTTGCCGCCTGGAAAGGCGAGCTGGCCGCCGTGGATGCCCCACTCGGTGCGCCGCACGAGGACCACCGCAAGCTCTCCGTCCTCCCGTCGGAAGATGGGGATGAGCGAGGCCGCCAGAATCAATTCTCCGTGGGGATCCTGCGCCACCGGTGCCCTCCGAAGGCCGTCGCCGCCCGGTCCATCCTGCGGCGCTCCAACCGGAGAGTCAAGGGCGCGAGCTCCCAGCTCTCGCTTCCGGTCCGCGACGACCGAGGCCGTGAAGGTCGGAGGTCAGGCACGCCGAGTGGGAGCGTCCCGGGAGAGCGGCTCGGCAACGGGCGGATCGGGGCGCGAGACGGTCCTGCCCGGTTCCTCGTCGCCCGCGGGCTCCTCCGCCTCGAGCCCCGCCAGGACGGTCTCGATGTAATCGAGGAGTTTTCTCTTGTCGGCCAGTTCCTGCGCTTTGGCGATCTCCCAACGGTACTCCCCGGCCTCGGCCCGAGCGAGGCGGCAGCGCTCGCGAAGCGAGGCGATCCTCCGGCTGTACGGCCAGAGGAAGGGACCGCCCGAATCGATGGGGCTCGGGGGGGCGGACGCGGAGGGCGCGGGAGCCCATTCGAAGGAGAGGACCGCCACCCGCAACTCGGCCTCCGTCTCCATCCGCCGAATGCTCCGCAGGGTGAAGGCCCGCTCCTGTCTCAATCGGTCGAGGGCGGTTGCCACCTCGACGAGGTCCCCTTTCATCCGGAGCGTGAACTCGTGGCGCTGGAAGCCGGGGACGTGAGGTATGGCCTGCCCGCGCTCGATGTGATCGATGGCCACCTCCAGCTTGCGCTGGGCGGCCTCCTCCATCAGCAGTTCAACGAATTCCTTGAGCTTGGGCTGGGAGGGCAGCTTGCGCTGCAAGGCGGCCAGCGACGCGTCGGTCCTGGCGATTTCCAGGTAGATCGAATCGAGATGCCGCCTTGCCTCGCGGCCTTGGCTGGCCTGTGCCCGGGCCTCGTCAAGGATCTCCTGGAGCCTTGCCCTCTCCCGCGCGTAGCAGCGGTATTGAATTACCAGCGCGGCGCCGAGCGCAGTTGCAACGACCACGATCCCGGCCGCGAAGCCCAGCCTTCCACCCCTGCCGAGCATGGCCTCCCTCCCAACGGGCTGACCCATCGCTGCTATGTAGTCATAAGATAGCACGAAGCACGAGGGAGTCCAGTGGCCGCGCAGGATCGGGAAGCCCTGGGAGGGGGCTAGGGAGCCGACCCCTCCCTCTCCGCCGGATCTTGGCGGTAATAGCTTAGCAGGAGGTCGTAGAGAGCCGGGCGCCGCGTCCGCATGAAGGTGGGCCGCTCGAAGAACAGCTCCGTCGCCACGGCGAAGAATTCGGCCTCGTCCGTGGCTCCGTAGGGGTCGAGCACGGTCTCCCCTCCGCTCTCCACCAGGGAGCGGAGCCTCTGGAATTCGGCCGTCATAATGAACTTCCAGCGGGCGTAGTCCTCTTTCTGGTCCAGGATGGGGGTGCCGTCCACCACGTGGTCAGCCATGTCGAGCTGGTGGGCGAACTCGTGGAGGACGAGGTTGCGCCCGCCCGACCCGAACCGTCCGCCCTGTTCGGCGTCGGCCCAGGAGAGGACCACGGTGCCGCGGCTCCATGCCTCACCGCTCCGGGCCTGCTCGCCCTCCATCACCATCCCCAGGCGGTCGAGCTTGCGGGTGGGGGCGATGTAGGCCTCCGGATAGACCAGGATGGAGCGGACGTTCGAGAACTCGTCGACGGATCGGTTCAGTACCAGGAGGCAGGCCTGCGCGGCGATGACCACCTTCATGGGCTCCGTAAGGGTGAGGCCCCCGCAGGCCTCCCAGCTCGTCTCGGCCGTGAGGATCCGAAGGTCCTCCTCCAGCTTGGACCGCTCGCGCGAGGCGAGCCCACGGTAGAAGGCCGCGTCGCGCTCGACGGCCAGGCGCAGGGTGTGGGGAAAGGGGGTGGAGAGGAGCTTCTTGCGGCGCTGCTTCTTCGTCCAGGGGATGAGCATGGGCTGGCATTATGGCCTTCAGCGGCCTCCGCCGCAAGATGGGCCGGGGACCCCAATCCCGCGATGGAGGAGGGGAATAGCCGTGGAAGGCGCGACAGATCACACCCACTGAGGGATTGGGGGCCATCGAGCCGAAGGCGAAGATGGCGCCAAGGGAGAGGTGGGGCCCCATCGGG
>JBMFSH010000050.1:0-16217 GCA_049967655.1 Acidobacteriota bacterium | reverse complement strand
GATCTCATCTTCACGTGGATGGCCACACCTTACGTTCAGCCCAATATCCGCTATGACTACAACCATCAGGACAGCACCACCATCCAGCAGACCGGACTGGAGGTGCCCTTCAGCAACAATTACGAAGGCGCAGCGGGTATCGGATTGCGTTTCACCTTCCCACATTTTCCCCTCATGAATCTCTGGTACGAACACGGCGTATCGGGCAAGAACACCACCAAGACCAAGGCCGTCTACTTCATGTTGGCCTACGTGTTCTGATCTCGGGACCCGCGAAGGGGCCGCGGGACTCCAGGAGGCCCGCTGCCCCTTCCGGCACAAGGAGAGATCGATGGCTGAATCGAGTGGACCGCGTTACGGCAATCCCGCCCCGCTAGGTCTGATCTGCTTCGGATTGACGACCATCATGCTCAGCAGCATCAACGCCGGACTTCTGCCGGCGGCGGGCATGGGCGTCGTTATTCCCCTCGCGCTCATGTTCGGCGGGACGGCGCAGGTCATCGCGGGGGTACTCGAGTTTTTGAGCGGTAACACTTTCGGCCAGACTGCCTTCGTCGCGTACGGAGCGTTTTGGTGGTGGTTCGCGGTGATGCTCATTTTCAACAGCAAGGGCGTGGTGGATCTGAAGGGCGCGGACACGAGCATCGGGGTGTGCCTCGTGGCGTGGGGCGTCTTCAGCCTGTACATGTGGATCACGACGTTCAAGTTGAACAGGGCGCTCTGGCTCATCTTCCTGACGCTTTGGATCACCTTCTTCCTGCTGGGATTCGGGGAGATCATGGGTTCGGGGAGCCTGCACACGGCCGGTGGCTACCTGGGCATCGTATGTGCGCTTCTCGCCATGTACACGAGCTTCGCGGGCGTCATCAACACCACGGCTGGCAGGGATGTCTTGCCCCTGGGTCCATTCAAGAAATAGGCTCCGAAGGCATTGATTCAGGGGGGCGGCCTCGATGGCCGCTCCCCTGCCGCGAGTGGGACGGAGCGGGGGATTAACCTTTTCGTAGCGATCGACAAGAGGAGGCAAGCTCATGCAGGGCGCAGACCGCTTCATGGAGGCGAGGGATTTTCTTCTGGCCCGACACCAGGACTACGAGGCCGCCTACAAGGAGTTCCGGGCACCGGAACTGGAGCACTTCAACTGGGCCCTGGACTATTTCGACAAGATGGCGCGGGGCAATTCCCGTCCCGCCTTGATGCTGGTGGATGAGGGCGGCTCCGTGCAGTCGCCCTCCTTCGCGGAGATGGCCGAACGCTCGAACCGCGTCGCCAACTACCTGCGCAAGATGGGAGTGCGGAAGGGCGACCGCATCTTGGTCATGCTGGACAACGTCCTCCCCCTGTGGGAGATCATGCTCGCCTCCATGAAGCTCGGGTCGGTGGTGATTCCGGCTACGACCCTTCTGGCGGAGGGCGACCTCAAGGACCGCCTGGAGCGCGGAGCCGTGCGCCACCTCATGGTGGCCTCCGAGCACTGCGCCAAGTTTGGTGCCCTGGGGCAGGGGCTCGGCCGCGTGGCGGTGGGGGGCAAGGCGGAGAAGGGCTGGCGCTCCTTCGACGAGGCCTACGCCGAACCCGCCGCATTCGCGCCCGATGGGCCCACCGCGTCTTCGGATCCCTTCCTTCTCTACTTCACCTCGGGCACCACGGCCAAGCCGAAGCTCGTGCTCCACACCCATTACACCTACCCGGTGGGACACCTCTCCACCATGTATTGGATCGGCCTGAAGGAGGGGGACCTCCATTTCAACATCAGCTCGCCCGGCTGGGCGAAGCACGCCTGGAGCAGCTTCTTCGCCCCCTGGAACGCGGGAGCCACAATCTTCGTCCACCGCACCGCGCGTTTCAACGCCAGGGCCACCCTTCAAGCCATGGTGGACCACGGCGTCACCACCCTCTGCGCGCCGCCGACCGTCTGGAGGCTCTTCATCCAGGAGGACCTGAAGGCCTTTCCGGTGAAGCTCCGCGAGCTCGTGGGAGCGGGCGAGCCGCTCAACCCGGAGGTCATCAGCCGCGTGGAGAAGGCCTGGGGCCTCACCATCCGCGACGGATATGGACAGACGGAGACCACGGCGCAGGTGGGCAACTCTCCAGGGCAGAAGGTCAAGGCCGGCTCCATGGGACGGCCCCTGCCGGGCTATCGTGTGGTGCTTCTGGACGCGGACGGGAAGGAGGCGGAGGAGGGCGAGATCGCGCTCGCGCTCTCGCCGGAGCGGCCCCTGGGCCTCATGGAGGGCTATCTGGACGATCCCGAACGCATGGCCGAGGCCATCGCCGGCGGCTACTATCGCACGGGGGACGTGGCGACGCGGGATGCCGACGGCTACCTGTGGTACGTGGGCAGGGCCGACGACGTCTTCAAGAGCTCGGACTACCGCATCAGCCCCTTCGAGCTCGAATCTTTCCTCATCGAGCACGAGGCGGTGGCCGAGGCGGCGGTGGTGCCAAGCCCGGATCCCATGCGGCTGGCCGTCCCCAAGGCCTACATCGTCTTGCGGGCGGGCCACAAACCCGACCGGGAGACGGCACTCTCCCTCTTCCGCTTCGTGCGTGAGAGGCTCTCCCCCTACAAGCGGATCCGCCGGATTGAGTTCTCCGAATTGCCGAAGACCATCTCCGGAAAGATCCGCCGTGTGGATCTGCGCCGCCGGGCGGCCGGAGGCGGGCGAGCCGAGGGCGAGTTCTGGGAAGAGGATTTCCCTGAATTGAAGGGTTAAGAAGCAACTTGCACCAAGGGAAGGTAACTCAGCTAGGAGGGGATAGAGACGATGAAGAGCACGATGATGGATTTCCCACTCACCTTGCCTCACATTCTGGAGCGAGCCCAGAAGGTGTATCCAGAGGTGGAGGTGGTTTCGAGGATGCCTGATAAGTCCCTTCACCGAACCACCTATGGCGAGGTGAGCCGCCGCGCCAAGGCTTTGGCTCAGGCGTTGGTGCAAGCCGGGTTGAAACCGGGCGAGAGGGTTGCCACGCTGATGTGGAACCACTACGCCCACCTCGAAGCCTATTTCGGCGTTCCCATCATGGGGGGGGTGGTGCACACCCTCAATCCGCGTTTGCACCCTGAAGATCTCATCTACGTCATGAACCACGCGGAAGATCGCTTTCTCATCGTCGATGACGTCCTTCTGCCCCTCGTCCTCAAACTCAAAGACCATGTGAAGCTGGAGCGCGTGATCGTGGTCTCCCTGATGGGGCAGAGCGTCTCCCCGCCGCATGAGTCGTACGAGCAGTTCCTCGCATCGGCTCGAGCTCCTTTCGTCTATCCGAACCTCGACGAGAACGAAGCGGCCGGCATGTGTTACAGCTCTGCCACCACGGGCCGGCCCAAGGGGGTGACTTACAGCCACCGAGCCCTCGTGCTCCACTCACTGGTGATCGCTGCCACTTTTGGTCTCAACCATTGGGCCATCCTCTGTCCCGTCGTCCCCATGTTTCACGTGAACGCCTGGGGACTTCCCTACGCGGCCATGCTGATGGGGTCCAAGCTGGTTTTGCCGGGCCCCCATTTGGATCCATCGAGCTTGCTGGATCTTTTCCAGGCTGAGAGGGTCTCCCTCACGGCTGGCGTCCCCACCATCTGGCTGGGTATGCTGCAGGCTTTGGAGCGCGAACCGCACCGGTGGAGCTTGCACAAAGGAATGCTCATGGTCGTGGGGGGGGCGGCCGCACCTCAGGCCCTCATCCGTGGTTTTAGTCGTTTCGGCGTGGAGGTGCGCGTGGCGTGGGGCATGACCGAGACGACCCCCCTCGGTCTGGCCAGCGTGCTCAAGCCCGATATGGAAAGCTTGAGCGACGACGAAAAATTCGTTATTCGCGAGAAGACGGGCCTTCCGGTTGCCCTCGTGGAGGCCAGGGCCATCACGGAGGAGGGGACCGAGGTTCCCCCCGACGGCCGTTCGCTGGGCGAACTGCAGGTGCGAGGCCCGTACATCACCGGTAGCTATTACCGCTACCCCGAAGGAAGTAACCAGTTCACATCCGATGGCTGGTTTCGGACGGGGGACGTCGTGAATCTGGACGAACGCGGTTATTTCAAAATCGTGGATCGCACGAAGGATCTCATCAAGTCCGGCGGCGAATGGATCAGTTCGGTGGACTTGGAGAATGCGCTCATGGGCCATCCGGGTGTGGCGGAGGCCGCCGTGGTGGCTGTCCCCCATCCAAAATGGCAGGAGAGGCCTGTAGCGGTGGTTGTGCTCAAAGCCGAAGCCAAGGGGCGCGTGAGCGACCAAGATCTCAAGGCCTTTTTGGCGCCCCAATTTGCCAGTTGGTGGTTGCCGGATGCCATTCTCTTTGTGGACGAAATTCCGCGAACCGCAGCCGGCAAATTCCTCAAGCGCGCCTTGAGAGAAAAGCTCATGGATTTTGCGTTTCCGTCCTGATAGCTCAAGCAATTTCTGTGGTGCAAGGAGGGTGGTTATCGGGCAGGCCGCCGTACCAAGGTTGATCGATGGATGCGAGGCACGCACAGTGGGCCGCGAGGGGACCGGTTCTGCTCGCGGGTTATAAGCACCGCGTCGGATATCACTGCTCCTCCACCAGCCTCTGGAACATCTTGGCTTACGATGGTGTGGAGGTGAGCGAGGCCCTAGCCTTCGGGCTGGGCGGCGGCCTGGGCTTTTTCTACCTGGAGGATGATCGGCTCACGCCGAGCCGGGTTCTCAACGGCCGCGCGCCCGACCTGGAGGGCTCCTTCTTCGCCCACGCGGGACGGCCGCTGGAGTGGGCCGGCCGCTGGGACCCCGCGGCCATGGAATCCTGCCTCCGCCGCGGTCGGCCCGTGCTGGCTCAAACGGATCTCTTCCATCTCCCTTACTACCAGCCCCCGGTGCACTTCCCGGGCCACGGCGTGGTGGTAACCGGGCTGGATCTGCGCACGGGCACGGTGGATATATCCGACCAGGGCTTTCCCGAGGTCCAGCGCACAGCCCTGGAGAACCTGCGCCTCGCCATGGAGGGGGTGGCCCCTCCGCTCCTCCCCGCGCCCTATCGCTGGGCCGAGGCGCCGCGCCTCACACAGCAGCGCCTGAGCGATCCGGAGGCCTTCCGCGCCGCCATCGCCCAGACCCGGCGGCTCATGGCGGGTGAAGTGTACGCGCACCAGGGGCTTCCGGCCCTGGCACGCCTGGCCGAGGGCCTGCCCCGCTGGATGGCGGCGCCGGATTTCGGCTGGTGTGCCCGCTTCGCCTACCAGAGCATCGAGAAACGGGGCACCGGCGGTGGCGCCTTCCGCTATCTGTATGGCTCTTTCCTTCGAGAGGCGGCGGCGATTCTGCCTTCGCTGGCTCAGAGCCGCGCTCCGGCCCTCTACGAGAGCGCGGGCGACGGGTGGCGGGCCCTGGCCGGGGCCTTCAAGGAGGTGTTCGTGGCGAACGATCCGAGCCGGTTTGCCGCCTGCGCCGTCCAGGCCAGGGCCCTTCTGGAACTTGAAAAGCGCGCCCTGGACGCCCTGTCGCTCGCGATCGAAAGCTAGGGAGGCGGGAGCCTCAAGCCACTCCCCGACTGCGGATGAACTCTCAGCAACACCGCTGAGGCACCCCCTCCGCGAGGGGCGCGGGGCCAAACGCTTTGGGCGGGAGCGGACGGCCTCGCAGGGTGGCAACGCAGCGGCGCAGGGCGTCGCCGAGCACCACCACCACCATCAGCATCATGAGGGCCGTGAGCGAGGCCTGCAGAAACCCCTGAAATTCCTTGCCGGGCTGCCGAGCCAGGGGGAGGTAAATATCCAGGATCCCCTCCGCTCCGGCCGTCAGCGTCGTGACCGCTACGAAGAGCATGGGGACCACCGTCGTCCATGCATAACGGGCCTTTCCCATGTTCACAAGGAAGGTAGTCCCAATGGCGAGGGCCACCGTGGCGAGCAACTGGTTGGAGGTCCCGAACATGGGCCACAGGGTCTGGATGGAGCCGGTGTAAATGAAGTAGCCCCACGCAGCACAGATCACCGTGGTGGTCGCGATGTTGCCGGGCAGCCAGGAGGGATTGCCGATGGGTTCGTAGAAGTTGCCTAGAAACTCCTGGAGGAGAAATCGCGCCACACGGGTACCTGCGTCGATGGTGGTCAGGATGAAGAGGGCTTCGAACATGATGGCAAAGTGGTACCAGATGGCCATCAGAGCCCTGAGTCCCGGGATGGAGCCGAAGATCTGGGCCATGCCTACCGCCAGAGTCACGGCGCCTCCGGTCCTGCCCGCCACATTTTCTCCGACCTCCGTATTCAACTTCGTAAGGTCCACCGGGTGCATGCCCAGAGTTTGGTAGAGGTGGTGCGGGAGATTGATGGCGTAGTAGTCGCCCGCATGCAGCGAACAGGCGGCGATAAGAGCCACGACACCCACGAGGCTCTCCATGAGCATGGCTCCGTAGCCGATGAACCGCGCGTCCGTCTCCTTGTCCAGCATTTTAGGGGTCGTGCCCGTGGAGACGAGCGAATGGAACCCCGAAATGGCGCCGCAGGCGATGGTGACAAAGAGGAAGGGGAAGAGCTTGCCGGGTATGATGGGGCCACCACCGTGAACGAACTGCGAAATGGCCGGCATGTGGAGGTCGGGATGGACGATAAGGACCCCCGCGACGAGGGCGAAGATGGTTCCCACCTTCATGTAAGAGGAAAGGTAATCTCGAGGAGCGAGCAGAAGCCAGACGGGCAAAACCGAAGCCGTGAAGCCGTAGAGAGCCAGCAGGAGGGTGAGCTGGTGATGGCCGAAGGTGAAGGCGGAGGCCCAAGAGGAAGCCGCCACGTACTTTCCCATCACCACGCAGACGATCAGGGCGACCACGCCCGCTACCGAGGTCCCCACGATGCTGCCCGGTCTTATCTTGAACATGTAAAGGCCCATGACCACGGCAATCGGAATAGTCATGACGATGGTGAAGGTGCCCCAAGGAGAGGCGGCCAGGGCGTTCACGACCACGAGGCCCAGACCTGCCAAGGCCACTACCACGATGAAGAGGACCGCCACGCCCGCCGTCACCGCGGCTACCGGGCCGATCTCGGCCCTCGCGATCTCGGGCAGCGAGCGGCCGTTGTGACGCACCGAGGCCACCAGGGCGATGAAATCGTGGACGCAGCCCGCGAGAACGGCGCCCAGGAGCAGCCAGAGCAGGCTCGGAGCCCAGCCAAACTGGGCAGCCAGGACCGGACCCACCAGAGGCCCGGCCCCCGCGATAGCGGCGAATTGGTGACCGAAAAGCACCCACTTGTTCATGGGCACGTAGTTGTGCCCATCCCGGAATTGGTGCGATGGCATCTCGCGGTTCGGATCCAGGGTGAGTACCTTGGCCGCAAGGAAAGCGCTGTAGTAGCGATAGCCCAGGGCCAGGACGCAGAGGGCCCCGACCATGATCGGAAATGAATTCATGACTCCCCCCTTACCAGAAGCAAGGCGTCAATGTAATGCCGGCTCTTCATGCGCACAAGGGCGACGGGGATCCCCAATCCCGCGATAGAGAAGGGGAATAGCCATGGAAGGCGCGACCGGTCACGCACAGTGGGAAAGGGAGTCATACCCAAAGAGGGATTGGGGGGCCATCGAGCCGAAGGCGAAGAGGCCATCAAGGGAGAGGTGGGGCCCCCTCGGGCTTTGCCCGTGGGGTGGGGCCCCGCAGGGCAATCTCCCGAACCGGCGGGCTTGGCTCGCGGTTCGGGAGGGCAAGGCCAGGCCCTCCCCGTCCAGGAGACAACGCCCTTCTCCCATGAACCCGAGCGGTAGTAGGGGGCACCCGCGTTTTTATCGCGGACTTTGGGGGGGGGCAGGAGAGCGATTGGGCCCGCGATCGCCCTCTCTGACCCCGAAGGCTGCCGACCATTTGGAATGACGAACCCGAAACCGGGCCGCGTCATAACGCGCACGGTCTTTCTCTGCCGAAGCCGCTAGGGTTTGTTCGCCACTGGGCCCAGTAGCGCCCGCACCTGTTCTACGGCATCCGGGTTTTCCAGCGCACTCACGTCGCCCTTGACCTCCCCGTCGCGCACGAGGTCTCGCAGGAGCCTGCGCATGATCTTGCCGCTGCGCGTGCGGGGCAGGGTGGGCGAGAGGATGACGCGCTGGGGCCTGGCGAAGGCGCCCAGCTCCTCGACGATGTGGGTCGAGAGCTCGTGCTCGAGGTCCGGCCCCGCCGTCTGGCCCGCCCGCAGGATGACGAAGGCAAGCGGGACCTCGCCCTTCACCGGGTCCGGCACCCCCACCACCGCCGCCTCGCTCACCGCGGGGTGGCCGATGAGAGAGGCCTCGATCTCCATGGTGCCGATCCGGTGAGCCGCCACGTTGATGACGTCGTCCACGCGGCCCGTGACCCAGATCTGACCCTCGGGATCGATGATGGCCGCGTCATTGCTCATGTAACGGCCCGGGAACCGCGAGTAGTAGGCCTCCACGTAACGCTGAGGGTCGCCCCAGACGGTGCGCGCAAGGCACGGGAAGGGGGCGGCGAGGGTCAGGTAGCCGAGCTGGCCGGGGGCCACGGAGCGGCCATCGTCGTCCACCACCTCGGCCACGTAGCCGGGCAGAGCGTGGCCGCAGGAGCCGGGCTTGGTCGGAGTCATGCCCACCATGCTGGAGGTCCACCCCGTGCCCGTCTCCGTCTGGCCGTAGGTGTTGTTCACGAAGATGCGCCCGCCGCCGAGCTTGTCGCGGGTCCAGTACCAGGTCTCCGGGTCCAGGGGTTCGCCCACGAGGGAGACCAGGCACAGACGGTTGAGGTCGCGCCCCTCCATCCATTTCTCGCCCGCCCTCCGGAGCATGCGCAGGGCCGTGGGGGCGGTGAAGAGCTTGCTGACGGCGTACCGCTCGAGGACCTCGTAGAACTTGCCCGGGGTCGGGAAGTCCAGGGCCCCCTCGTAGACCACCATGGTGGCGCCGTTGGCCAGCCCTCCCACGAGAGCCCAGATGGGGAAGGTGAGCCAGCCCACGTCGGCGGTGCACCACATCACGTCCTCGGGCCTGATGTTCAGGGACCACTTGACGTCGGCGTAAACGCCCACCATGAAGCCGATGCCCGAGTGAATGAGCCCCTTGGGCTTGGCGGAGGTGCCCGAGGTGTAAATAATGAAGCCCGGCTCGTTGGCCTCCATGGGCTCCACGGGACAATGGGCGGACTCCGCCTCCATGAGATCGGAGTAGCTGAGGTCGCGGCCGGCCACCATGGGCACGTCGCGCTTCATGCGCGGAACCACCACCACGTGCTCCACCGACTCCACCCCCTCCAGCGCCTTCTCCAGGGTCTCCTTCAGGGGCACCACCTGGCCCCGCCGCGTGCTCCCGTCCGCCACCACGACAACCCTCGGAGTGGAGTCGGCCAGCCGCTCGTGGACGGCCTGGGCCGAGAAGCCCGCGAAGATCACGCCGTAGATGGCGCCGATGCGGTAACAAGCGTGGCACGCGATGAAGGCCTCGGGAATGTTGGACATGTAGATGGCCACCCGGTCGCCCTTCTTCACGCCGAGGCGCTTGAGCACGTTCGCGAAGCGGCAGACCGCCTCGTAGAGCTGCCGGTAGGTCCAGGTCTCGTGCGTGCCATCCTCGCGCTCCCAGAAGAGGGCCACCTTGTTGGGCTGGGTGCGTGCGTGGCGGTCCACGCAGTTGAGGGAGACGTTGGTCATGCCGCCCACGAAGAAGCGGAAATGGGGGAAGCCGCCCTCCATGGTCTGGTCCCACGAGGAGAGCCACTCCAGCTCACCCGCGATACGCCCCCAGTAGCCCGCCGGGTCCTTCCGGGCCTCCTCCAGGTAACGGTTGGTCTCCATCAGGCTCATGGGGGCCTGGGCCACGAGTTCGGGGGTCGGCGGCACGAGAGGCTTTCCCTCGAAGATCGCCCCCGTTCCTGCGTCGCCGGGTTCCTGCGCCTTCTCCTGGTCCGACGGTATCGAACGTCTCGCGCTGCTCATGGTCACCTCCTAAGGATGGGATCGTCCCTCCCAAGGGTCCCGACGGCACGCTATTCCCCCAGCGTGAACTCCCACGAACAGTAGCGCCCCTCCTTGGCGTCGGGAGGGCACTCCAGGCAGGTGGTGCGAATGCGCGGATCGATGGTGCGGGCGAAGGTGGAGAATTCCACGATGCCGACGCTCTTGCAGGGGAAGTCGGCAAGCCCCTTCCGACGCCTGGTCTGCTGCACCCGGCAGGCGTCCATGATGAAGCGGAGGCGCGATCGGTCCTTGGACCATTCGGTGTGTTGCTCGTTGACCAGGCTGTACATGCGAAATCCCAGGGCCTTCTCCAGGGACTCCAGCCCACCGCCCTCCGGCACGCCGAAGGTCTCCATGATGCGCCGCGCTTCGGCGACGGCGAAGCGTGCCCAGGAGCGGGAATCCAGATCGATGGCGGCTTCGAGCCCTAGGCGCTCCTCCGCCGCCAGGAACCAGCACCCGTCGTGGGCGAGCCAGTTCTTGGCGAAGGCCTCGAGCGCCCTGCGAAGTTCCTCCTTGCTCATTCCATCGAAGGCATTCATGAACGTCTCCTGCTGATGAAGGACGCCTGGTCGGCGTGCGCCTAAAACCAATCCCGGGGTACGGCCCGCCGGGAGGTGAACTCAACGGGATGGTCGGCGGCCGCGCCGCCGGCATTGCGAAACAGCGCTAGTGGGCGCGCGGACTCGGCTTGCGGAAGCCGAACCGCACATCGGCTCCCAGCGCGATCGATGGAGTGGCCTCACCGGAACCGCGGACGGCCACTCGCGCCTTCATCTCCCACAGCCAAGGCAGTTCCTCGATCAGCTGTGAGAGTCTGCCGAGCAGTTCCCGTACCTCCTGGGCACCGAGGGTGATGCCCACCGCCTGGACCATGCCGGCGGCATCGCTGTCGGTCAGCGGCGTGATCCTCTCCACGAGCCGTTTGCCCTGGCTCCCCAGGCCGAGAAGAGGGCCGAAGTCGGGATGGGAGCGCACGGCCACGCAAAGGCCGCCACCTTCGGGCATCTCCTCACCGGTGCCCGGCTCCTCCACGGCGATTCCGAAAAAGGCGAGGAGCTTTCTGGCCGCCTCTCCCGCCGCCTCGACGGGGACGCCCGGAGCGGCGTTTCCCACCAGCTCTTCGATCTGCTGGCGGGCAGAAGCCGCATCGACGTTCTCATACCAGAGGATCTGGCCGGGAGGTTGGCGGCGGTAGGCGGCGTACTCCACGGCGCGGGCGAGCGCGTGGGCCGCCGATTCGGGGAAGCGGAAGGAGGGGAAGGTCCGTCTAG
This sequence comes from Acidobacteriota bacterium, assembly GCA_049967655.1. Taxonomy (GTDB): domain Bacteria; phylum Acidobacteriota; class UBA4820; order UBA4820; family DSQY01; genus DTPS01. Next base: position 5,030 of record JBMFSH010000050.1, on the reverse strand, counting down.
GCCCCGGCAGGACACTGGTGCGGCTTTCGGCCACCTGCACGGCCCCCGCCTCGCCCATAAGACAGAGGAGAACGGGCTTGGCTTGGCCCAAGGCGCGCTCCGCGCGGATGGCCGCGCGGCGGATGGCGCGGGCGACGGGCTTGGGGTCGCATCCGCCCACGCAGGCGAAGAGGACGATGACCGAGTCCACCTCGGCGTGCTCCAGGGCCTCTTGCACGGCCCTGTCGTACATGTCGGCCGTGGCCATGGAGCCCAGATCCACCAAGCCCGGTCCCGAGATGGCCAAGCCGCTGGCATCGCAGGCGTCGGCGGTGATCGTGACCACACCGCCCGAGTTGCTGATCACGGACACGCGGTTCCCTTGGGGCAGGGGCTGGGTGGCTAGCAGGGCCGCCAAGTCGAACATCTCCTCCAAGGTGTTGGCTCGCAAGACGCCGGCCTGTTGGAAGAGCACGTCGACCTCCTCGTCCTTCTGGCTGACCGTTCCGCCGTGGGCCAGGGCGGCGTCCCGCCCAACCCGGCTGCGGGCGCTCTTGACGCAGAGCACGGGCTTCCTGCAGGAGATGCGGCGGGCGATCCTGGCGAAGCGGCGGGGGTTGCCGAAGGCCTCCAGGTAGAGAAGGGCGATGTCCGTAAGGGGATCCTCCTCCCAATACTGGAGAAGGTCGTTGCCCGAGACGTCGGCGCGGTTGCCAGCCGAGATGAAGGTGGAGAAGCCGAGCCCGCGCTCGGTGGCGTACTGGAGGATCACGAGGCCCAGCGCCCCGGAGTGCGAGTAGAAGCCGATGCGGCCCTGGGGAGGCAGGCGCTCGGCGAGGCTTGCGTTCAGGCATACCTCCGGGTGGGTGTTCATGAAGCCCAGACAGCTGGGTCCCACCAGGCGAGCACCGTGGGCCCTCACGACTTCCACGAGCTTTCGCTGAAGCTCCGCGCCGTGCTCGCCGGCTTCAGCGAAGCCGCTGGAGACGACCATCAGGCCTTTGGTTCCCGCCTTCAGGGCCTCCTCGGCCACGCCCTGCACCTGCTCGGCCGGCACAGCCACCACCACCAGGTCGGGGGGCTCGGGGAGCGCGGCGACGGAAGGGTAGGCCTTCACGCCGTGCACCGACACGGCCTGGTTGTTGACGGGAAATACGGTCCCCGTGTAGTGGTTGTGCAGGAGGTGATGGAAGATCATCCCCCCCACGCTGGCAGGGTCCCTGGAAGCGCCGACCACGGCTACCGCCTTGGGCCGGAACATGCGCGCCATGGAGTTGGCGGTGGCGATCCGCTCCCGGACCTCCGCCCTCTCTCTGAGCGCCGCCGCGCCGCTCACGGGGAATTCGAGGTGGATGCTACCGCCGTCCAGGGCCTGACGGGTCTGGAATCCCGAATCCCTGAAGACGTTGAGCATACGCTGGTTCTCGAAGAGCACCTCGGCCTCGAAACCCACGAAGCCGTTGGCGCAGGCGATGCCGGCGAGCCGTTCCAGAAGCAGGGTGCTGATGCCCCGCCCCTGCCAAGCGTCGTCCACCAGGAAGGCCACCTCCGCGATGTTTCGCGCGCCCAGCCCCACGTAGTTGCCCTGGCCCACCACCTGGGCTGCTTCGCCCTCGCCCGTCACGGCGAGCATGCAGGCGCGGTCCTTGGGGTCTCCCGAGCAGAGCTGTTCCACGAAGCTGCGGGGCACCAGGGCCACGCCGCCCATGAACCGCATCTGAAGGCTCTGTCGGGAGACCCTGGACATCAGGGCTTCGACCACGGGCACGTCTTCTGGGCGGGCCATTCGCAGGAGAATGCTCTGCCCATCTCTCAGCAAAACGTACTCCCGGAAATCAACCCCCTCAGTGATGATCCGGAACATGGCTACAGCATACTCCAACAGGCGGGTGCAACCCAAGGCCCCCGACTGGAATTTCGCGGCGGGGGCAAGGCCGCCGCCTAGGGCGCGCCGGGTCAGAAATCCAGAGAAGGCGCCTTCACGCCCGCGGCTCCACGGCCTCGGGGTGCGACTTGCGCCAGTAGCGGGCAAGGCCCGCCGCGCTCATGAAGAAGGGATTCGCCAGGGCGTACGACCTCCCCAGGGCCTCCTTCCTCGTCGCACCGTCCAGGTATCCGCTGGAGTAAGACTCGAGGAGCGGGACGAGATCAGCGTCGGCGACACCGGAGCGAAGCCGCCCCAGCACCCATTCGGACAGGCTCCTGAGGTTCCACTCCAGTCCGTCGAAGTGCTCCTGAGGGTCCGTGAAGGGGCCGAAGTGCGTCAGGTAGAGGACTTCCGGGCGCACCTCCCTGAGCCGAGCGAGAGAAGCCCTCCAGGTCTCGATATCGATGTCGGGGGGCGGGCACGGGGCAATCGGGGGACCCCCGTCTATGCGCACTCCGCCGATGTCGCCCGTGAAGAGGGCTCCATCGAGGCGGAAGGCGGAGTGGTGGATTGCGTGGCCGGGGGTGAAGAGGACCTCGATGGCCACGTCCCCGAAGCGCAGGACCTCCCCGTCGGTGAGGGGCCGGATGCGCTCGGCGGGGATGGGCTCCAGCGGCCCCCAGAGCGGATCCATCGTCTCCTTGTAAATCTTGCGGGCCGAGGAGAGCAGGCGTGAGGGATCCTGCATGTGGGGGGCGCCCACCGGGTGGACGTAGATCGTGGCGCCGTGGTGGGCCAGCCGCCAGGCCGCGCCCGCGTGGTCCAGATGGATGTGGGTGACGAGGACGTGGAGCACCGATTCCGGCTCCACGCCCGCGCTCTTGAGGCCGGACGCCAACGCCTCATAGGTCGAGGCGGGTCCCGTCTCCACCAGGATGGGGCCCGCGCTGGAGCGGATCAGGAAGGCCGCGATGATGGAGGGAGCGCCTTGAAAATGGAGGTCGAGGGTCTGCACGGGGTAAGAGGCAGGGCTCATGGTCGGCTCCTATGTCGTCAATCGAAATATCCTGAAGCCACAGTGGGCTAAAGGCCATTACCTAAAAAATGTATGGCCTCTCCAGGCAATCTTGCCTTGCTCGGTCAAAATTTCGAGGCGGTCGGAAAAAGTCATCCACTCTTCCAAGAAAAAAACCTAGAAAATCGGAAAATTCGTGCTCGCCTCGGTGGCCGAGACGGGGCGCGCTCAGAACCAGTAACGGCTGGTCGCCTCGAGGAGGCGGTCGCAGACCTTGCGGTTTCTCCGGGTAATCTCCTCAACTCGCGGTATGGGGTCGAAGGGGGCTTCGGGATCATGGAGAAGATCCGAGAGGTTCAGGGCAAGCCGCGCTGACCATCGGTCCACCCAGGAGGAAGGCAGCTTCTCCGGCAGGGGCCAGTCGTGGAGCAGCAACATGAGAATGGCCCAGACCCTCGGGACCGCCCGGGGGGAATAGCCCCCGCCGAGGGTGAAGAGGACCTTCCCTCCGGCGAAGCGGTCGGCGTAGTCGAGGATCCTGCGGTAGAGAGCCTCATAGGTCCTCGTGGTGAGCATCAGGTCCGCCAGGGGATCCTCGAAGTGGGCGTCGGCCCCCGCCTGGACCACCAGGATCTGGGGCTTGAACCACTCCAGGGCGTTGGGGACGATCTGGTCGAAGGCCTCCAGGTAGCTCGCGCCCTCTGTGTAAGGCTCCAGCGGCACGTTGAGCTTGAGGCCGCGGCCCGCCCCGGAGCCGAGCTCGTGGACGTCGCCCGTGCCGGGAAAGAGGTACCGGCCCGACTCGTGGAAGCTGATGGTGAGCACCTTCTCGTCCGCGTAAAAGATCTTTTGCACCCCGTCGCCGTGGTGGACGTCGATGTCCAGGTAAGCCACGTAGAAACCCTGGGACGTGAGCCGGCGGATCGTCACGCCGAGGTCGCTATAGATGCAGAAGCCCGAGGCCCGGTCGGGCTGGGCGTGGTGAAGGCCTCCGCCGAGCTGAAGGACCCTCTGCTCTTCTCCCTCGGCGATCATCCTGGCTCCCTCCAGGGCGCCCCCAACCAGCCAGCGGGCCGCCAGGTCCATGCCCGGAAAACAGGGGTTGTCGGCGGTGCAGAGCCCGAAATTCTGGGCATCGGCCACGGGCTCTCCACGACCCAGCGATTCGACCCTCCGCACGTAGGGCTCCTCGTGGACCGTTAAGATCTCCTCCCGCGTGGCAGGCCGAGGTTCGGTCAGGGCGAGGGAGTGGCCCAGCTCGGTGAGCAGATCGAGGAGCATGTCGTGCCGGGCCGGGCTGAAGGGGTGATCTTCGCCGAAGTCGTAGGCCTTGTAGGCCTGGGAATAGATCACGCGGGGCATGGCTTGTCGGGGGGCCAAACGACATCGAAGCCGGCTTCGCGGAGGGCGGTGGCTAGAGGGCGCGTCTCGATGGTGTTCACGCGCAGCACCGTACGCACGTGTGCCCTCTCCTCCGGATAGGTCAGGAGCGAGTGGATGTTGACGTTCCGCTCGCTCACGAGGCCGGTGAGGCGCGCGAGCTCGCCTGGCCGGTCGTGCAGCCGGATTTCGAGGCGCCCCGTGGGCATGGTGGCTCCCGTCAGCTTGAGGAGCGCATCGAGGAGGTCGATGCCGGTCACGATCCCAGCCAGGCGGCCCTCCTCCACCACGGGAAGGCAGCCGATCTTGAGCTCCCGCATGGTTCTCGCCGCATCCTCCACGGGGTCCATGGTGTCGGCGGTTCGGACGGTCCGGTTCATCACGTCGCCCACTCTGGTGTCCGGCGCGAAAGGAGCGGGGGCGAGGGTGCTGGTGGCGAGGCGGAGATCGCGGTCCGTGACCACGCCCGCGAGTCGGCCCTCCTCCACCACCGGGAGGTGGCGGATGTGCCCCGATTGCATGGTTTCATAGGCTTCCTGCAGGGTGGCCGCAGGAGAGACGGTCACCACCCTCCTCGTCATCACGTCCTGGACCAGCATGGAAAGCACCTCCTCGCGGCGCGCTCCAGCGCCCACATCCGCTCATCGAATCCGAGTTATCACTATATGAGGAAGAGAGGGAGGCGTCCACCCGAAGGGGCAAACCCCAATCCCGCGCTGGAACGGGGCAAAGAGCATGGAGAGCAGGCGGAGCAAGCCATTGAAGAAGAGGCCCTTGTCACCTATCAAG
>JBMFSH010000049.1:0-16746 GCA_049967655.1 Acidobacteriota bacterium | reverse complement strand
ACAGGGAGTACGCTTGCGGTGCGGCCGCCTCGCTTTCCTTACATGAGGCCCATCGGCGCCGGGACGCGCCTTCCTCCACTTCGCTCCGGAAGGCAGACCGCATCAGTGCGAGCTGAAAATATTTTGGACAGCTATGATGATGGATGAAGTAAGGGAAAGCGGGCCGGGTGGTGTGATGCTCTCCGGCAGCCAAAAGAAAAGGGGCCCGAAGGCCCCTTTCGTTTGGATGACTGGAAGGATCGTTCAGTCGCGAACGACGCGCACCTGCTCAGCCTGGGGACCCTTGGGGCCCTGGGTGACCTCCAGCGTGACCTTCTGCCCCTCCTGGAGGGTCTTGAAGCCGGTGCCTTCGATGGCGGTGTGATGGACGAAGGCGTCCTTGCCGCCCTCGACCGTGATGAAGCCGTAGCCCTTTTTCTCGTCAAACCATTTTACGATGCCGTTTACCACACTGTACTCCTACACTACTTGTCCGTTGCGGACCACTCTCCAACAAACTACTTGCCGAAGGGTGCAAAGACAATATACCGCAGTGCGGAGGCAAATGCAAGCTTGGCCGGTTTCCCCGGCCTCACGCCCCATGAAATGCCCGTGGTCGTATCCTCCCTGGACCGGCCCGCCTGTATGCTACGATGGCGCAGGATGAATGGGGGACTCGCATGCCGGACCTTCTCGTCAAGCTCTACGAACTGCCCGATGCGGAAGGGCCCCGAGCGGCCCTGGGCGAGCGGGGGATCACCATCCGCAGGGCCATGCCTTACGAGAAGCACCTGGTCTCGTCCTTCGTGGCGAGGGCCTTCGGAGAGGGCTGGGCGAGCGAGGCGGAGGTCTCCTTCGCCAACCATCCCGTCTCCTGTTTCCTTGCCACCCGGGAAGGGGCCATCCTGGGCTTCGCCTGCTACGAGACCACGTGCCGGAACTTCTTCGGTCCCACGGGGGTGCTCGAAGCTCATCGCGGGGCAGGCGTCGGCGCGGCCCTGCTCCTGGCCTCCCTTCAAGCCATGCAGGCCCTTGGCTACGCCTACGCCATCGTGGGAGGCGCCGACTCGACGGGCTTCTATGAGCGGGTGGCGGGTGCCACCGAGATCCCGGGATCGGATCCCGGCATATACCGGGACCGCCTACCGTCCAATCCCTAGTTCTACGCCCGGGTCAGGCCACCCGGCGCCAGGGGGCTTGCGCCGCAAGCCTCTCTCCAAAATCCCCACCAGCCTCCGTAGGATGCCGATGTGAGCACGGTCCGGAGGGGACGCCGGAATTTTACCCGCGTCCTGCTGGGTCCTGTCGATAGTAAGCGCTCAGCGCCTTGTACAGCTCCGGGTGAACCTTGAGCAGGTCCGAGGGACGTTCGAAAAAGGCCTCCGTGGCCACCGCGAAGAACTCCGCCTCGTCCTCGGCCCCGTAAGCATCCAACACCCGGTCCCGGCGGTGCGAGGAAAGCGCGGCGAATTCCCGGTGCATGATCGCGTTCCACCGACGAAAGGCGGCCCCGCCCCGGGCGGGGGGATCCTGGAATTCCAGCCTTTGCAGGAGGCCGATCTGGTGGGCGAACTCGTGGAGGACCAGGTTCCGGCCGTCCAGCCGCCGGGCGTCGTTTCGGACATCTTCCCAGGAGAGCACCACCGTACCGGCGTCCCAGGCCTCACCCTCCCGGTCGTCCATCTCCTCGGTCACGATCCCCGCTTCGTCCGTCGTTTGGTCCGGGGCCCGGTAACTCGACGGGTAGAGGAGTATGGTCTTCACGGCCAGGAGATCGTCCACTCGGTGGCCCAGAGTGAGCAGGCAGGCCTGGGCGGCGACCAGCACCTGCATTTCCTCGGTGAGCTCCAGGCCGGCGCAGGGCTCCCAGCTCACCTCCGCCATGAGAATGCGGAGATCATCGCGCAGCCTGGAACGCTGGGGTTCGGAGAGGGTCCCCCACAGGGAGCAGCGACGTTCGAGAAACCACTCCCATGCCGCCGGAAACGGCTTGGCCACCAGTCGGGAGCGCCGCCTCTTGCGGAGCCAGCCGAAGACCATCGCCCTTCCCCTCGCAGCTTACGGAACAGCCTCAGGGGAAAGCCCTGGCGCGCGGGCCGAAGAGTCGCTGAAGCAGCTCCAGGTCTCCCATGGACGAAGCCGTGTATTCGGCTCCGATTTCAACCCCGTCCCCTTCCACGCGCTCATAGACGACGCGCGCCTGCACCGTCACTACCGCTTCGGCGACGGGGATTTGCACTTCGAGGGGCGTGCCCAAACCCAGGGGAACCGGGTGGATGAAGCTGAGACCTCCCAGGCCCAGCTCACGCGTCGCGGCGGGCCACTCGTGCCCTCCTGGAAGGAGCTTCTTGACGGTGATCCGCACGTCCCGCGTGAGCCGCGGGAAATGCCGCTTCTCCTCGATCGCATCCTTCATTCGAGCCCCTCTCCGTGGATTACGATAAAGTGTAGCTCCCGTCCCGCCTTCCGTGCAAACAAAAGGTTGCGGCTTCGGCTCCGGCAGGTCCGAGAAGCGGCACGCGCCGGGGGAGAAAACGCCCCCCCGGATACCTTTGCGCGGCGGGCGGGTGCTTCGGGGGATAATGGTGAGGGGGTGCGGCGATGTCTGGGATCAGGCCTCGTCGGCGGTGCGCGTGATCTGTTGCAGCAGCTCGAGGTCGGGTAGGGGGATGGAGAAGAACTCCACGCCGACCTCGTAGGTCTCGCCCTGGGTCTTTCTTTCCGAGGCCACGATGCCCCGGGCGGAAATGATCCTGCCGGCGACGCTGAAGCGCAGCTCCACGGGCGTGCCTTCCCCCAGCGGGCCTTCGTGCTCAACCATGCACCCGCCCAGGCTCATCACCCGCGCGGTGGCCAGGCCGGTGAACAGCTCCGGGTCGAGGCGTTTGACCAGCGCGGGATACTCGGACCTGATCCTGGGGTAGCGCCGCTGCTTCTTAAACTCCTCGGGCATCTCCCGCCTCCGAATCCGCCCCAACTCTATCCGAAGGCTTGCCGGTCGGCAAGCCCCTCTGAACTCCCAAATTCCGCGATGGCGTCGCGGAATTTGGGGAAGAGCGGCCCCTTTGGATGGAGGGGTATCCTGTGCTATGAGAATTCTGCCGGCGGGACCGCCCCTGTCCGGCGTGCGGCGAGACGAAATATTGCTGCAGGAGGGCTCATGCATTCCATTCCGAAAAAGGTAGCCCTGGCATCCCTCTGTCTGCTGCTTTCGGGCCTTGTGCTCGATGCTGCCCAGAAGGAGGCGGCCCAGAAAGAGAGCCTCATCACGCCGTGGATGGTGGCTGGGCCGCTGGCCGTTCCCCCTCTGGTGTACGGCCCCAAGCTCGACGAAGAGGGGATCAAGAGGCTCATCGGGCCGGAAACACTGGACCCCTTGAAGCTCTGGCCCCAGCCGGGGTCGGCGCTGGAGTGGGCCCCAGGGAGCAAGACGGCCTGGAAGGTAGAGGGGGCCAAGGATGGCCGTCTGGAGCCGAAAGGGGTCAAGGGGTCCTCGCTGTTCTACGCCTCCACCTACCTCCGCACGCAGCGCTGGGAGAAGGTGGGCCTTTCGGTGGACTGGCCCGGCCCCCTCGCCGTCTACCTGGACGGGACCCAACTGGAGATGAGGGCGAAGGCCCGGGAGGGAGCCGGCCAGGTAACGCCCCTGACGGTCGATCTGATTCTGCCCGCGGGCCTGCACCGGCTGTTTCTCGCAGCCCTTCTCGACGGCGGGGTGCCGGCCCCAATCAAGGCGGTACTGACCCTGCCCAGGGAGTCGCCGCTTCCCTTTCCCGCCGCCACGACCGATTGGCGGCATACGCTCCAGCAGAGCGACGTCATGGACTCGCCCTTCGTTTCCGACATCGCCGTTTCGGGCGACGGCTCCCGCATGGCACTCGTCGTCAGGAACGACGACCTCAAGAGGGATGACCGGCCCGTCTATCTGGAGGTGAGGTCCACGGTGGATGGCCGGATCCTGGCCAACTTCCGCGTGGCCAAGGGGACGAACTCCCCCTATTTTTCGCCCCACGGCAACAGGCTCGTCTTCACGGCCCCGGACGCCGAGGAGAAGGAGAGCGAGACCCTGTGGATCGCCGACCTGGAGACGGGGCAACTCCGCCCGCTCCTCAAGGAGCAGCGGAACATCAAGGAGGTGCTCTGGGCGCCTAAAGGAGATTTCATCTATTTCCTCGCGGTGCCGCCCCGCACCAAGCCCGCCAAGTCGCCGGCCTACGTGCGGTTTACCCAGATGGTTCAGCGCTGGAGCGACTGGGAGGACCGCCCCCAGGCTTTCGAGCTTTCGCTTGAGGACAAAACCCTTCACCAGCTCACGGCGGGCCCCTCCAACGTCCAGAGCATGGCCTTGAGCCCCGACGGGCGCACCCTGGCCCTGCTTCGCATCGTCTTCACCGAGCAGCGTCCCTACCTGACCACGGAGATCTGGAGCTACGACACCGAGAGCGGTGCCTCCCGGAAGGTGATGGCATGGCCGCGTTGGCCCGACGTGAGCGAGATCGCCTTCTCGCCGGACGGCAAGCGCCTCGCCCTCATCGCCCCCCCGGCCGACATGCCCCCAGGGGGCAACAAGCCCCGCGAGGAGCTGGCCTACAACCTGATGCTCTACACCGTAGACCTGGCCAGCGGCCAGGTGAACTGCCTCACGGACCACTTCACCCCGGCGGCCTCTTCACAGGCCATCGGGGTTCTGCCCGGGCGGCGAAATGTCTGGTGGAGCCCCAAGGATGGACATCTCTATTTCATCGCCACGGAGGGGGACCGCGTCCGGTTCTACCGGACCGACCCGGAGGGCAAGAGCTTTACGCCCGCCAACCTTCCCGACTCCTGCCTGGGCAGCCCCGACATGGCCTCCTCGGGGGCAGGCCTCGGCTATGTGGGCTCCTCCTTCGGCACCTTCTGGACGGTCCGCTACTACGACCTTGCGACCGGCAAGGTGCGCGACATCTGGGAGCCGGGCGCTCAGACCTTCGCCCGCGTGGAGCTCACCCGGCCCGAGCGCTTCGACTTCACCGATCAGGCAGGGGTTCGCATTCCCGGCTGGCTCTTTCTGCCTCCGCACCTGGACCCCGCCAAACGCTACCCCATGATCGTCGCCTATTACGGCGGGGTGGAGCCCTACGCCGACTGCTTCCGCCCCGAGTTCTTCCGCCTCTCGGGCCAGGGCTACGTGGTCTATCTCGTGACTCCCCGGGGCTCGGTGGGGTACGGGCTCCCCTTCGCGGACGACCACGTGAACGACTGGGGCCAGAAGGCCGGCGAGGACATCCTCGAGGGAACGAGGGCCGTGCTGGCCGCCAAGTCCTTCGTGGACGCCAAGCGGGTGGGCTGCTACGGCGGCTCCTACGGCGGCTTCATGACCCTCTACCTCGTGAGCCACAGCGACCTCTTCGCCGCTGCCGTGGACTTCTTCGGCATCAGCGACATCACCTCCTACTGGGGCGCCGGCTGGTGGGGCTTCAGCTACGGCGATACGGCCCTCGCCATGAGCTACCCATGGAACCGCCGCGATCTCTTCGTGGACCGCTCGCCGGTCTACCGGGCGGACAAGATTCACGCACCCCTGCTTCTTCTGCACGGGGACTCGGACGTGAACGTTCCGCACGAGGAATCGGACCAGATCTTCACGGCCCTCCGAATCCTGGGGCGGCCCTGCGAGTACGTTCGGTTCGCCGGGGAGGACCACGGCATCAACGGCAAGCCGAGCAACCGGATGGCCAGCGAGGACATGATGCAGGAGTGGTTCGATAAGTACTTGAAGGGAGAACCGGAGGCTTGGTCCTACCGGTGGGAGAAGGAGGAGAGCCCCCTGACCTACGGGAAGTGAGAGAACAACGGATTCGTTCCCAGGGCTCTGGGAAGGTGGAGTGGAGATGAAGGCGGAGATGGCGAGGAATCGGCGTGGCGGGGAGATGAGGCGAGAACAGAAGGTCCTCCAGTGCTCGCTTCTCGACGCCTTGCGAGGAGGGGACGGTGAGCGCTGAAAACCCGCCGTGGAGCTCCGCCCGGTGCAGCCGTGTAGACCGGCTCTACGCGGGGATGGCCAATCGGAGGCGCTTCTTCGCGGACGGATGGGGAGACGTGGACGGCCTGCTGGGGCTGGGGCCTCAATGGGCGCGCCCCGACCCGCCTGCGCCGGCGGAGGTTCAGTGGGTGAACGAGCGCAGGCAGGATGGGGCGCTCATCCGGACCGGCCACTTCGAAAGTTCTTACGGGGCACCTGGGTTTCCGGATGTCTGCAAGAGGGCTTACCTGGAGTGGATCCTCCCCCGGGGGGCCGGGCCGGATACCCCGATCTGCCTGCACTTCGCCGCGACCGGCGACGAGGGCTTTGGGCGGAGGAGGCGGGCCATGGCACTTCCGCTCCTGCGCCACGGCATCGCCAGCCTTCTGCTGGAGAACCCCTACTACGGGCTTCGCCGCCCTGCCGGACAGAGGGGCAAGTTCCTGCGCAGCTTCGCCGACCTCTGGCGCATGGGCAGCGCCACCGTGGAGGAGGGGAGGGCGCTCCTGGGATGGCTTCAGGCGCAGGGCTTCACGAGGCTGGGGGTGACGGGAATCAGCATGGGCGGCCACATGGCCGCGGGGACGGCGGCGCTCTGGCACGGCCCTCTCGCCACGGCCTGCTGCATCACGCCGCACTCGGCCCAGGTGATCTTCACGGAGGGCATCCTGGCACGGCAGGTGGCCTGGGAGGCCATGAGCGGGACACCCGATCCCGTGGAGCGGGTCCGAGGCCTGCTGGCCGTCACCGACCTCTGTTCGCTGCCGCCTCCCCGGCGGCCCGACGCGGCGGTGATCGTGGCGGGCCGCCGCGATGCCTACATCCCCGCCTATTCGCCCGTCAGGCTCCAGCGCCACTGGCCGGGTTCGGTCCTGCACTGGCTGGATTCGGGCCACGTGACGGCCTTTCTCTTCCACCGGAGGACCTTCGTGAGGGCCGTCCGGGAGGCCTTCGCGGCCTTGACGTCGGGCGGCCGCTGAGGGAGCCCCTCGGAGCGCCTCCGGTCGCCCGCTGGATTGGCGCTGGGGGCCCCATGCTCCATTTCACCCAGCGCGTCGCAACAGTCGGCCCGTCCTGCTTTGCCATTTGGTACCGGCGGACGTATAATCCAGCCTCGTTTTTGGGGGAACTCTATCCTACCAGTGGCATAAGGAGAGGTGAATGGCCCGGGCGATGACATTTTACAGTACAACGGTCGGGAAAAAGGTGGTCATGGCCGCCACGGGAGTCCTGCTCGTGCTGTTTCTCATTGGGCACATGCTGGGCAACCTCCAGATTTTCATTGGGGCCGAGAGGCTCAACGCCTACGCCCACTTTCTCAAGAGCACCGGAGAGCTGCTCTGGGGGGTGAGGATCGTGATGCTCGCCGCCATTCTTCTTCACATCCTGGCGGCCGTGCAGATCACGCTGGCGAACTGGAAGGCGCGGCCGGTGGGCTACGCGATGAAGAAGGACATCGAGACGGGATACGCCGCCCGCACCATGATCGTGAGCGGGCCGCTGATCCTCCTCTACGTCATCTACCACTTGATGATGTTCACCTTCCTCCAGACTCCCCAAGGTCTGAGCCACACGGACGTCTACGGCAACGTAGTGAAGGCCTTCCAGCAGCCGGGCATTTCGGCCGTCTACATCGTGGCCATGCTGGTCCTGGGCTTCCACCTCTACCACGGGATCTGGAGCATGCTACAGACCCTGGGGATCAACCACCCCAAGCTGAATCGACTGCGGAGGATCGCCTCGGCGGTGCTGGCGATACTCCTCGCGGCGGGCTACATCTCCATTCCCGTGTCGGTTCTGTTGGGCATCGTGCACTGAGCGGAGGGTGATTCCATGGAACTGAACAGCAAGGTCCCTTCGGGCCCAATCGAAAAGAAGTGGGAGAAGCACCGCTTCGACATGAAGCTGGTGAACCCCTCCAACAAACGCAAATACAAAATCATCGTAGTGGGCACCGGCCTAGCCGGCGGCGCCGCCGCGGCCAGCCTCGGCCAGCTCGGCTACGAGGTGGAGGCCTTTTGCTACCAGGACAGCGCCCGGCGGGCCCACTCCATCGCGGCCCAGGGGGGAATCAACGCGGCCAAGAACTACCAGAACGACGGCGACAGCGTCTACCGCCTCTTCTACGACACGGTGAAGGGCGGTGACTTCCGCTCCCGCGAAGCCAACGTCTACCGGCTGGCCGAGGTGAGCAACGCCATCATCGACCAGTGCGTGGCCCTGGGCGTGCCCTTCGCCCGCGAGTACAGCGGCTACCTGGCCAACCGCTCCTTCGGCGGTGCTCAGGTCTCCCGCACCTTTTACGCGCGGGGCCAGACGGGCCAGCAGCTTCTCCTCGGAGCCTACGCCGCGCTGAGCCGCGAAGTGGCCTTGGGCTCGGTGAAGATGTTCCCGCGCCACGAGATGCTGGAGCTGGTCGTCATCGACGGCCACGCCAAGGGCATCGTCGTGCGCGACATGATCACCGGGAAGATCAGCTCCCACGTGGGCGACACGGTGATCCTTGCCACGGGAGGCTACGGCAACGTCTTCTACCTCTCGACCAACGCCAAGGGGTGCAACGCGACCGCCATCTGGCGCGCCCACCGCAAGGGAGCGTTCTTCGCCAACCCCTGCTTCACGCAGATCCACCCCACGTGCATCCCGGTGGCCGGCGAGCACCAGAGCAAGCTCACGCTCATGAGCGAGTCCCTGCGCAACGACGGGCGCGTCTGGGTTCCCAAGAAGGCTGGGGACGCGCGCAAGCCGTGGGAGATTCCTGAGGACGAGAGGGACTATTACCTGGAGCGCATCTACCCCAGCTACGGCAACCTTGCGCCGAGGGACGTCTCCTCCCGTGCCGCCAAGCGCATGTGCGACGAGGGGCGGGGAGTAGGTCCCGGGGGTCGGGGCGTCTACCTGGACCTCTTCGACGCCATCAACCGCCTCGGTAAGGGCGTCATCGAGGCCCGCTACGGCAACCTCTTCGAGATGTACGAGCGCATCACCGGCGAGGACCCCTGGAAGTGGCCCATGCGCATCTATCCCGCGGTCCACTACACCATGGGCGGCCTCTGGGTGGACTACAACCTCATGAGCAACCTGGACGGCCTGCACGTCTTGGGCGAGGCCAACTTCTCCGACCACGGCGCCAACCGCTTGGGCGCCAGCGCCCTCATGCAGGGACTGGCCGACGGCTACTTCGTCATCCCTTACACCATCGCTGACTACCTGGCCAAGGTGAAGCCGGGGACAAGGCCCAGCGTCGATCATCCCGCATTCAAGGAGGCCGAGCGCGAGGTCGAAGCCAGGACGAAAAAGCTCCTGGGCATCGGCGGTACCAAGACCGTGGACGAGTTCCACAAGGAGCTCGGGCAGGTCATGTGGGAGTACGTGGGCATGGGGCGCAACGAGGCGGGGCTGAAGACCGCCCTCCAGAAGATCCCGCAGATCCGCGAGCGCTTCTGGAAAGAGGTCCGCGTGCCTGGCTCCGGCGCCGACCTGAACCAAGAGCTGGAAAAGGCCGGGCGCGTGGCGGACTTCCTGGAGCTGGGCGAGCTGCTTGCGTACGACGCGCTCATGCGCGACGAGTCCTGTGGCGCCCACTTCCGCGAAGAGCACCAGACGCCCGACGGGGAGGCCCTGCGCAACGACGAGAAGTACGCCTACGTCGCGGCGTGGGAGTATAAGGGCGAGGGCAAGAGCCCCGAGTTGCACAAGGAGCCCCTGACGTTCGAGAACGTGCACCTGGCACAGCGGAGCTACAAATGAAGCTGACGTTAAAAATTTGGCGGCAAGCAAGCCCGACGGATAAGGGCCGGCTGGTATCCTACCCCATGGACGACGTGGCCGAGGACATGTCCTTCCTGGAGCTGCTGGATATTCTGAACCAGAAGCTCATCAAGAAGGGCGAGCGCCCTGTGGCCTTCGACCACGACTGCCGGGAGGGCATCTGCGGCTCCTGCGGCTTCATGATCTCGGGCATCGCCCACGGGCCCCAGAAGCTCACCACCACCTGCCAGCTCTTCATGCGGCAGTTCAAGGACGGCGACACCATCGTGGCGGAACCCTTCCGCTCCAGGGCCTTTCCTGTGATCAAGGACCTGGTGGTGGACCGGAGCGCCCTGGACAAGATCGTGCAGGCGGGCGGGTTCATCTCGGCCCGCACGGGCTCGGGCCCAGACGGCAACGCCATCCTGATCTCCAAGAAAAACGCGGACCTTGCCATGGACGCCGCCGCCTGCATCGGCTGCGGCGCCTGCGTGGCGGCCTGCCCCAACGGCTCGGCCATGCTCTTCACGGCGGCCAAGATCAGCCACCTCGGCCTGCTGCCGCAGGGGCAGCCGGAGCGCAAGCAGCGGGCCCTTCGCATGGTCGCCAAGATGCAGGAGCTGGGTTTCGGGGCCTGCTCCAACCACGGCGAATGCGAGGCGGTCTGCCCCAAGGGGATCAGCATCGACTTTATCGCCCGTCTCAACCGGGACTATATGGTCGCCAGCGCCCTGGAGACCATGGAGCCCGTGAAGAAGGTCTGACGGGCATTCGGGATTAGTGGTTTCAGATCCGAGATAGACCCGGAGGGGGGAGTGGCGGCCACGACCGCCGCTCCCCCCTTGCCTTTGGCCCTCTGAGACCGTGGCGAGTGCCTGGATCGCCAACGGGTCGGTGACGTTCAGCCCGAGGATCCTCAGGCAATGACCACCGGCTCTCGCTCCAGGCCGATGCCGAATCGCCGGCGCACCGCCTCCTCGATGGCCGAGGCGAGGGCCAGCAGGTCGGCCGCGCTGCCTCCGCGGTTCACGAGGGCGAGGGCGTGCTTGGTTGAGATGGCCGCTCCGCCCAGGCTGTATCCCTTGGGAAAGCCGGCGTGCTCGACGAGCCAGGCGGCGGGCACCTTGACTCCCCCTGGCGCGGGGAACGACGGGATGGGTCCGTGTTCCGCTTGGAGCCGGCCAAAGTCCGCCTCGGCCAGCACGGGGTTCAGGAAGAAGGAACCGGCCGAGCGGCTATCGGGCTCGGCGGGATCGATCACCATGGCTTTGCTCCGTCTGAGCGACAGTACGGTATCCCGCACGGCCTGGAGGGCGGAGCGGTGGCCGGCCGGAGGATTCTGCTTGGCCATGGCTTCGGAAAGCTCGGGGTAATGGGGGTGCTCCGGGGCCCCCTCGCTCAGGCGAAGGGTCACCTTGAGGACGATGAGTCTGTCTCGGTCCACTGTTTTGAAGCGGCTCGTGCGGTAGCCGAAACCGCACTCGGAGCCGGGGAGCTCCACCGTTTTCAGGGTGGACCGATCGAGACAGATCACGCAGAGAAGGGTCTGAGCGACCTCCTGTCCGTAGGCCCCGACGTTCTGGATGGGTGCCGCTCCGACGGTGCCGGGAATGCCGGAGAGGCACTCCAGACCCCGAAGCCCCCGCTCGATGCAGGCCGCCACCAAGCCGTCCCAGGACTCGCCCGCCCCGGCGGTGACGAGCGTCCGCTGGCCCTCCCGGTGGAAGGCGACCCCTCCGATCTCCATCTTGAGCACCAGCCCCGGAAAGCCCTCGTCGGCCACCACAACGTTGCTTCCTCCTCCGAGGACAGCGAGGGGCCAGCCGCGCTCTCCGGCGAGGCGCACCCCCGCGGCGACGCTCTCGGCCGAAGGGCAGGGAAGGAGATGGTGGGCGGGTCCACCAAGGCCCAGCGTGGTGAGAGGGGCGAGGGGGACGCCGGTTCGAAGGCCGGCGAGGCTCATGGCGACGAGGTGGGCGGGAGGCCGCCCCAGGCCTGGATGGGAAGGACCCCGAGCCGGCTGTTCTTGAGGGCGCGGATCCCCTCCACCGCGGCCCGGGCCCCCTCCACCGTAGTGATGCACGGTACGCCCATGGCGATGGCGGCGCACCGGATGGCGGCTTCGTCGTACTGGCTCTTCCGTCCCAGCGGCGTGTTGATGACCAGGTGCAGGGTCCCGGCCTTCAGCAAGTCCAGGGCGTCCGGCTTCCCTTCGCCCACCTTGAAGGCCGGCCCGGCGGGGACGCCGTTGGCATCGAGGAAAGCGCGCGTGCCCTTGGTGGCCGCCAGCACGAAGCCGGCTTCGGCCAGGCCCTTCGCGACGGGGAGGAAGGCCCGCTTGTCCTGGTCGCGGACGCTCACAAAGACGGCGCCGCCGGTGGGGAGGGGAACGCCGGCGCCGGCGAGGGCCTTGGCGAAGGCCTGTCCGAATCCCGGCGAGACCCCCATGACTTCGCCCGTGGACTTCATCTCCGGCCCGAGCACCGGGTCCTCGCCCAGGAGCCTGGCGAAGGGGAAGACGCTGGCCTTCACGAAGACGAGGGGGGAATCGGTGGGGATCGCGTCGAGCCCTCTCAATTCGGGCATCTCGGAGATGCGGCGGCCGGTCATGATGCGCGCCGCCAGCCTGGCGAAGGGGATGCGCCGCGCCTTGGAGAGGAAGGGGACGGTGCGCGAGACCCGGGGGTTCACCTCCAGGACGAAGAGACCGTCGGCGTTGTAGGCGAACTGGAGATTGAGCATACCCACCACGCCGAGCTCGAGGGCCACGCGGCGCGTGACCTCCTCCGCCTCCCGCAGGACGGCCGCTGGGATCGTCTGGGGCGGAAATACCTGGGAAGAATCGCCCGAGTGGATGCCGGCCTTCTCCACGTGCTCCAGGATGCCGGCCAGGACCACCTCCTCGCCGTCGCAGAGGGCGTCCACGTCGAGCTCCACCGCCTCCTGCAGGAAGGTGTCCAACAGGAGAGGATGGTCCTCGCTGACCTCCACGGCCTGGGCGAGGTACTGGTCCAGGTGGTCCGGCCCCGTGCAGAGGGCCATGCCCTGGCCGCCGAGCACGTAGGAGGGGCGGACCATGAGCGGAAAGCCCAGCTCGCGCGCCCGCCGGTGGGCCTCCTCCAGGCTCCTCGCCGTGGTGCCCCTGGGGGCGCGCAGTTCGAGGCGGGTGCATAGCGAAGCGAACTCCTCCCGGTCCTCGGCCCCGTGGATGGCCGTGGGAGAGGTCCCCCAGAGGGGATAACCGAGGCGGTCGAGCTCCCGGGCCAGCTTGAGGGGAGTCTGGCCCCCGAAGGTGAGGATCACCCCGTCGGGCCGCTCCCGGTCCAGAATGGCCTTCACGTCCTCCAGGGTGACCGGCTCGAAGTAGAGCCTGTGGGCCGTGTCGAAGTCGGTGGAGACGGTTTCAGGGTTGCAGTTCACCATGACCGTCTCGTATCCCTCGTCCTTCAGGCCGAAGACGGCCTGGCAGCAGCAGTAGTCGAATTCGATGCCCTGGCCCACGCGATTCGGGCCGCTGCCCACCACGACCACCTTCGGGACCGCTCTGGGTTCGCTCTCGTTCGTCCCGGTGTAGGAGCTGTAAAAGTAGGGGGTCTTGGCCTCGAATTCCGCGGCGCACGTATCCACGCCGAGGTAGACCGGCGTCAGGCCGAGCCCCTCGCGCCGCGCCCTCACGGCCTCCTCGCTCTCGCCCCAGACCTTGCAGAGGCGTCGGTCCGCGAAGCCCTCCACCTTGGCCCTCCGGAATAGGTCCGCGGGGCAATCGTGCAGGCCGAAGAAGCGCAGGCGGTTCTCGGTGGCCACCAGGGAGGCCATCTGGATGACGAACCAGGGGTCGATGCCGGAGAGTTCCGACACCTCCTCCACGGGTAGCCCGTGCTGGAAGGCGAGGGCGGTGTAGAAGATCCGCTCCCAGTTGGGGATGGCGAGCTTGCGGAGGAGGGCCTCGCGGTCCGGTACGGGAGGAACGCCGTCCAAGAGGCCGTAGCGGCCGATCTCGACGGAGCGCAGCGCCTTCTGAAGGGCCTCCTTGAAGGTGCGGCCGATGGCCATGACCTCCCCGATGGACTTCATGTGGGTGGAGAGGGTGGGATCGGTCTCGCGGAACTTGTCGAAGGACCAGCGCGGGATCTTGACCACCACGTAGTCGAGAGCCGGTTCGAAGGCCGCGGGCGTGGTGCCGGTGATGCGGTTGGGTAGCTCGTCCAGCGTGTACCCGAGGGCGAGCTGGGTGGCCACCCGCGCGATGGGATACCCCGTGGCCTTGCTCGCCAGGGCGGAGGAGCGCGAGACGCGGGGGTTCATCTCGATGACGACCATTCGGCCCGTGCCTGGGTGGAGCGCGAACTGGATGTTGGAGCCGCCCGTGTCCACGCCCACGGCGCGGATCACCTGCTTGGCCCAGTCGCGCATCCACTGGTACTCCTTGTCGGAGAGGGTCTGGGCAGGGGCCACGGTGATGGAGTCGCCCGTGTGGACGCCCATGGGGTCCAGGTTCTCGATGGAGCAGACCACCACCACGTTGTCGGCTCGGTCGCGGATCACCTCCAGCTCGAACTCCTTCCAGCCGATGAGGGACTCCTCCACGAGGACGCTGTGGACGGGGCTCGCGGCCAGCCCGTAGGCGAGCAGCTCGGCGAACCGGCCCTCGTCGCGGGCCACGCCGCCGCCCGCGCCCCCCAGCGTGTAGGAGGGCCTGAGGATGGCGGGGAAGCCCACCTCGCCGACTCGGGAGAGCCCCTCTTCGAGGCTGTGGGCCACGAAAGAGCGGCTCGTCTCCAGCCCCTCGCGGTGGAGGATCGCCTTGAACTCCTCCCGGTCCTCCGCAGCGCGGATGGCCGAGGGGCTGGCGCCGATGAGGCGGCACCCGAAGCGCTCCAGGGAGCCCCGCTGGTGCAGGAGCATGGCGGCGTTCAGGGCCGTCTGGCCGCCCACGGTGGGCAGGATGGCCTCGGGCCGCTCGCGTTCCAGGATGGCCTCCAGGGCCCACGGTTCGATGGGCTCCAGGTAGGTGGCGTCGGCCAGATCGGGATCGGTCATGATGGTGGCGGGGTTGTTGTTCACGAGGATGGTCCGGATCCCCTCCTCGCGCAGCGCCTTGAGGGCCTGGACCCCCGAGTAGTCGAACTCGCAGGCCTGCCCGATGACGATGGGCCCGCTGCCGATCACGAGGACCGATTGGGGCTTCTCGGGGCGCGTCATCGTGAGGCCTCGGCCCGATGAACCACGGAGAGCACGGAGATCACGGAGAAGGGCTTGGTCCTTCCTGGAAAGAACACTCTTGTCCTCCCTCCGCGGGCTCCGTGATCTCCGTGGTGAAATCGTCTCTTCATCCGTGAAACCGCTCCATCATGTCCATGAAGTCGTCGAAGAGGTAGAGCGAGTCGTGCGGCCCGGGGCTGCTCTCGGGATGGTACTGCACGGAGAAGAGGGGGAGCTCCCGGTGGCGCATCCCCTCGAGCGTGTGGTCGTTGAGGTTGACGTGTGTGGCCTCGAATCCCGGGGGGAGCCGGTCGGCATCCACGGAGAAGCCGTGGTTGTGGGAGGTGATCTCCACCCGGCCGGTGCGGAGGTTCTTCACCGGATGGTTGGCGCCGCGGTGGCCGAAGGGGAGCTTGTAGGTCCGGCCGCCGAAGGCCAGCGCCAGGAGCTGGTGGCCGAGGCAGATGCCGAAGGTGGGAAGGCGCTCGGCCAGCGACCGGAGCGTCGGCAGGGCCCTGGCCGCCATCTCGGGGTTGCCGGGACCGTTGCTGAGAAAGATGCCCTCCGGTTTGAGGTCGAGGATCTCGTCCAGGGGCGTGTAGGCGGGCACCACCGTCACCTCGCAGTCCCGCGCGGTGAGGTTCTTGAGGATGTTCTCCTTGAGGCCGAAATCGAGAGCCGCCACGCGGAAGGCGCAGGAAGCCTTCCTTACGGGGCGCAGGGCGTCGGCGAAGCCCTCCGGCCCCGTGAAGGTCTTGGCGAAAGGGTAGGGCTCCCGGGCCGTCACCCGGGCCGTCAGGTCGATCCCGTCGATGCCCGGGAATGCCGAAAGCCTCTTCTGCAGATCCGCCAGCGCCGTGCCGTCGTTGGAGATGAGGGCCTTCATGGCCCCCTTCAACCGGATGTGGCGGGCGAGGGCCCTCGTGTCCACGCCGCAGAGCGCCACCACGCGGTGCAGACGCAGGTAGTCCTGGAGGTTGCCGTGGGCGCGCCAATTGGAGGCGGCCAGCGAGAGGTCGTGGACCGCGAAGCCCGCGAGGTGAGGGGCCAGGCTCTCCACGTCCTCGGGCGTCACGCCGTAGTTGCCGATGTGGGGGAAGGTCATGGCCACGATCTGGCCCGCGTAGGAGGGGTCGGTGAGGATCTCCTGATAGCCGACCATGGAGGTCGTGAACACGGCCTCGCCAAGGCTCGTCCCTCGGTGGCCAAAGCCCCGCCCCGCGAAGGTCGTACCGTCTTCCAGCAGGAGAATTCCTTCCATCCGGTCTACACCCAAGGGATTATACGGGGCAGGTCGGAGGGATGCAAGGGGAAGGCGGAACCCAAATTCCGCGATGCAATTCCCGCCGGAGTGGGAGCCCTCGCCTGACGGCGACTTCCCGATTGTAATTAAGCGATAAGCAATGAAGCGGGACGGCGAAAGGCCAGCCCCTTTCAGGTAAGCTGCCCGAGCTCGCGATCCATGGCTGGATGAGCCTTGCCCCGCCTTCTCCTCGCTCCATCGCGGAAAGAGTACGGCGAGGAGCGGGCGATTGAGGAGGGGGACGGCCGGTCGCGATGTCGGCCGATCAAGCGTTTCCTTGCGCCCGCCCTCCGGCCTCTTGCCTCTCTCTCGGCCGCTCACGGGGTCTCCTTCCCCAAACTCCGCGACGGAAACGCGGGTGCCTCCGGCTACTGTTTGGGTTCACTGGGGAAAGGCGTTGTCTCCTGGACGGGGAGGGCCATTCCCTCCCCGCCCCACGGGCAAAGCCCGATGGGGCCCCACCTCTCCCTTGGCGCCCTCTTCGCCTTCGGCTCGATGGCCCCCAATCCCT
>JBMFSH010000048.1:0-16874 GCA_049967655.1 Acidobacteriota bacterium | reverse complement strand
CCACAAGGGAGAGGTGGGGCCCCATCGGGCTTTGCCCGTGGGGCGGGGAGGAAATGGCCCTCCCCGTCCAGGAGATAAAGCCTTTCTCCCGTGAACCCGAGCCGTAGCCGGAGGCACCCGCGTTTCCATCGCGGAATTTTGGGCGCCCGGAGAAACCTTTGGTGCTCAGCCCGCAGGGGAGGCTGCCGCAGACCTCTGCCGGGGGGGACCCACGGTCCCCATAATAAGGTTGGCCCGCCCCCGGGGGAGGGGACGGGCCGTTGGGAGGGAAACCGTTGAGTGGAAGCTACTTGGTGGGATGGGAAGGGGCAGGGTTGGGCTTGGAAGAGCTCTTCTTCGGCGCAACCTTCTTGTGGGCCATGGCCTTGTGCTCGGCCTTCTTCATGATGGCCTTCTTTTCAGCCTTCTTGTGGGGCTGCGCTTTCTTTGCCGGGGCTTTCGAAGCCGCGGCGGCAGGCTTCTGGGCCTTTGCAGCGGCCCCCAGAGCGGGAGCCTGCATGGCCAGCATACCCATCGTCATCAGACCAGCCAAAGTTGCCACTAAAATTCGTTTCATATGCATGCCTCCTAGCACCGCGCTGGTGGCCAGCAACGGGCGTGCCAAGAGACGAAATGGCGCGGATTTCACTGAAAAATAGAGATAATCCTGCGGCTGCCCCGGGGATCTTCGGAGGTCAAGCTAGTGCCTATTTGGCGCAGCTGGCCATTTTGACAGCGCCAAACAGGCATAGGACTCTCCGAGGCACGACCCTCGCCCAAGGCGCCTTGTGGTACGATAAATGCGGTTCGAGCAGAATGGCCCGTTATCGGGCCCCTTTCGGAGCGAGGTAGCGCCATGGCACCCTCCCATGAGAACCCCCGAGGCCGAGCCCGCTGGGAGCGGGAGACCTTGAACCCACACCTGGAACGGCACCCCGACAGGGAGGCGGACTACTCGACCGTCTCTTCCCTGCCCATTCGCCGCCTCTATTCGCCCGAGGACCTCGAGGGGCAGGATTACGAGAAGGAGATCGGCTGGCCCGGAGAATACCCCTTCACCCGCGGCGTGCAGCCCACCATGTACCGCGGCCGCCTGTGGACCATGCGCATGTTCGCCGGCATGGGAACCGCGGAAGACACCAACGCTCGGTTCAAATACCTCCTCAAGGAAGGCCAGACGGGCCTTTCCACGGCCTTCGACCTGCCCACGCTCATGGGCCGGGACAGCGACAGCCCCCTCGCCGAAGGCGAAGTGGGGAAAGAGGGCGTCGCCATCGCTACGCTGCGCGACATGGAGATCCTCTTCGACGGCATCCCGCTGGGTGACGTCTCCACCTCCATGACCATCAACGCCCCCGCCGCCATCGTCTACGCCATGTACCTCGCGGTGGCCGAGAAGCAGGGGGTCCCCTTGAAGAAGCTCCGCGGCACCATCCAGAACGATATTTTCAAGGAGTATATCGCCCAGAAGGAGTGGATCTACCCGCCCGAGCCGAGCGTCCGCCTGATCGTGGACACCATGGAATTCTCGGCCAAGGAGGTTCCCCAGTGGAACACCATCTCCATCAGCGGGTACCACATCCGGGAGGCGGGCTCCACCGCGGTCCAGGAGCTGGCCTTCACGCTGGCGGACGGCATCGGTTACGTGCAGGCGGGCATGGCCCGCGGAATGGACGTGGACTCATTCGCCCCTCGCCTGAGCTACTTTTTCAACTCTCACAACGATTTCTTCGAGGAGATCGCCAAACTGAGGGCGGCCCGCCGCATCTGGGCGCGCCAGCTTCGCGAACGATTCGGCGCCAAGGACCCGCGCTCGTGGATGCTGCGTACGCACGTGCAGACCGCCGGGTGTTCCCTGACCGCGCAGCAGCCCATCAACAACGTGATCCGGGTGACCATCCAGGCCCTCGCGGCGGTGCTCGGCGGCTGCCAGAGCCTCCACACCGACTCCATGGACGAAACGCTGTGCCTGCCGAGCGAACAGGCCGTCACGGTGGCCCTGCGCACCCAGCAGATCATCGCCGAGGAGAGCGGCGTCGCCAATACCATAGACCCGCTGGCGGGTTCCTACTTTGTCGAGTCCCTTACCAACGAGATGGAGCGGCAGGCCCTCGAGTACATCCGGAAGATCGACGAGATGGGCGGCATCATCAAGGCCATCGAGCAGGGATTTCCCCAGCGCGAGATCGCGGAGGCCTCCTACCGCTATCAGAAACAGGTGGAAGAGGGGACGAAGACCATCGTGGGCGTGAACCGCTACACCATGCCCGAAGAGATCCCCATCCCCCTGCTCAAGATCCCTCCTGAGGTGGAGATCAGGCAGAAGGCCCGACTGGCTGAGGTAAAACGGACGCGGGACGGCAAGGCGGTCCTCTCGGCCCTCTCCAACCTCACGGCCAAGGCCCGCACCAGCGAAAACCTCATGCCAGCCCTGTTGGAGTGCGCCAGGGCCTACTGTACGCTCGAGGAGACGGGCAACGCGATGAAGGAGGTCTTCGGCGAGTACCGGGAGAACAGCGTGATTTGAGCCGCGGAGGGACCGGCCCCGGCAAGGCAGCGCCGGCGTGCCACGGTCCGCCCCCTCCTTCTTCCCGTCCATGAGGCGGATCGATGGAAGCGGCCCTGAGCTACCTGGTGGGGACAGATCTAGCGGCCGCGTGGGGATTCCGAGTGCTCCCCTTCCCCCTACCGGCGGCGTCGTTGCTGGCGGCATCCGGTTTCGGTCTCTGGCTGCCTCTGCGACATCGCAGGTGAGGTATACTGACTGAGCTGGAGGAGACACCATGGCCAAGCAGACGTTGAGGCTTCTGGTCGGCAAAGTGGGGCTGGACGGCCACGACCGGGGGGCCAAGATCATCGCCAGGGCCCTGAGGGACGCGGGCTACGAGGTCATCTACACGGGGCTCCACCAGACCCCGGAGCAGGTGGTCGCCACCGCGCTGCAAGAGGACGTGGACGCCATCGGCCTCTCCATCCTCTCCGGCGCGCACGGAACGCTCTTTCCCAAGATCACCCGGCTGCTGAAGGAGAAAGGCGCCGAGGACGTGGTGGTCTTCGGCGGAGGGATCATCCCCGACGAGGACATCCCGGAGCTTCTGAAGGCGGGCGTCGCCAGGATCTTCACCCCCGGGACCTCCACCGCCGACGTGGTGCGGTTCCTCAAGGAGGAGGTGGAGCCCAGACGAGCGCGGGTTTCCAGTTGACACCCGCGAGCGCTTTCCCCCTAGCCTTGAGCCGGCCACCCGAGCAACCGCCCCGCTTTTTCCCCCACCGGCCATGTCCACCCGGCTGATCCTCGAAGCATCCGGCCTTCCCGAAGGAGGTCTGCACGTCGTTTTCGGCAATGCGGGCCGCCCTTTCACTCTCAGCCGGCTGGCCCTGGCCGAGCTGGAGAGGGCCCTCGATGGCTGGGAGTCGAGGAAGGAGCTGCGCTGGGTGGCCTTCACCTCGGCCTCCCCGACCACCTTCCTCGCGGGCGCGAATTTCCGGGAGCTGAGGCAGCTCGGCGCGGAAGGGGCATCGGACTTCTCTCGCATGGGGCAGCGGCTCTTCGGGAGGATGCGCGCGAGCCGGCTCTGGCTCGTGGCCTGCGTCCGAGGGGCCTGCATGGGCGGCGGGGTGGACTTGGCCCTGGCCTGCGATTACCGGGTGGCCGGCCCTGCGGCCCGCTTCGCCCATCCGGGACCAAGCCTCGGCCTCATTACCGGATGGGGAGGAACGGCCTTCCTGCCGCGCCGGGGCACGCCCGGATCGGAGGCCCTGCTGAGGGCGAGGCGGCTCACGGCCGCGGAGGCGTTGCGCGAGGGATGGATCGAAGAGGTGGCCCCGCGCCCCCTCGCCCGGGCAACGCTCCGCGCCCGACAGTCGAAGGGGACCGACCTGCCCCGGCTCAAGAGGCTGTGCCGCGCGGCGGACCTCCCCCTCTTCCCTGCCCTGCGCTACGAGCGGTGGGCGGCCGTGGACCCCGTGGCCCAACCGTGCTAGGCTCAGGAGGATCCGCGTTTTCGGGGACGGGTGCGGCGCCATGACGATCTGGGACGGTGTCATCCTGCTCGCAGTCGTGGCCCTGGTGCTCGGGGGCCTCTGGAAGGGCGCCCTCCGGCTGGCCCTCTCCCTGGCCGGGCTGCTCGCCGCCTTCCTGTTTTCAGGTCGCGTGGCCGACCTCATGGAGCGCAACATGGCCGGCAGGATGCCCCTCCTGGCTGGGTCCCCCGCGCGCATCGCGGCCTTCCTGCTCATTCTCCTGGCCTTCGTCTTGGCCGGTATGTTGGCCAGCAAACTGGCCCACGAGGCGGGCCTGGGCCCCCTGAACCGCCTGTTGGGAGCGATCCTGGGATTCCTGCTGGCCGTCTACCTCACGGGGGGCATCGTGCAGGCGGCCGGCCGCGTCTCCCCCGCGCTTCGCGCCAAGGTGGAGGCGGGCCCCGTCGTGAGAGCCATGGCTGGCTGGGCCGTGGGCATCCGCGCGCTCGTGCCCGATCCCCCGTTTGGGCCGGTCCCGGTTCGCAGGTCTCGTCCTTCGGAGAGCGGGGGGAGGAAGCTATGAGCGGCCCCACGTCCCTCGGGCTGGCGCTGGCCGCCCTTCTGCTCGGGCTGCTGGCCCTGCTGGGAATCGTGCTCCGGCGGCTCTCCCGCATCACCGGCGAAGAAAGGAGCAAGGCCATCCTCCTGGAAGGCCTGCGGAGCGATCTGGTGGGCCGCGTGGACGGCCTGGAACGCCGCAATGCGGAACTTCAGGCCATCCTGACCCAGCAGCTCGGCACGACCCAGCACCTCTTGGAGCAGAGGCTGTCGGGCCAGGAACAGAGCCTGCGCGAGCAGCTCAGCCACCAGACCGCCTCCCTCCAAAACCAGACGGGCATCCTCCAGCGGCACATGGAGGGCACCCAGGCCACCCTCGCCCAGGTCACCGAGAAGATGGGGATGGTTCAGCAGACCTCTCTCCGGATGGCCGAACTGGGGAAGGACATCGAAGGCCTTCAGCGCCTCCTCCGCGCCCCGAAGGCACGAGGGGAGCTGGGGGAACTGGGCCTTGAGACGATCCTGAGAGACATCCTGCCCAAAGACCGCGTGGTCTACCAGTACGCCTTCGCCGACGGCAGGAAGGTGGACGCCATGGTCCTTCTGGACAGGGGCCTCCTGCCCATCGACGCCAAGTTCCCCATGGAGGACTTCCAGCGGTACCTGGAGGCGGAGGAGGACGACCGGCCGAAAGCGCGAAAGGCGTTCCTGGCCAACCTCAAGAAGAAGATCGACGACATCGCCAAGCTCTACCTCCGCCCCGGCGAGGGCACCCTTCCCCTGGCCCTCATGTACCTTCCGGCCGAGTCTCTCTACTACGAGGCCTTCGTCGTCCATGTCCCGGAGGAGGAGGACCTCTGGCGTTACGCCTACGAACGATCCGTGCTGCCTCTTTCACCGGGAACCCTGACCGCCTATCTGAAAACAGTCGCCCTGGGTCTCAAGGCCGCCGCCGTCGAACAGAACGCCCGGCAGGTGCTCGATCTCCTGGCCACCCTGGAGAGGGACCTTCGGGGCTTCGAAGGGGGATTCGAAACCCTCGGCCGCCACCTGGCCAACGCCCACCAAAAATACGACGAGGGCCAGCGGGCCTTGCAGCGCCTTTCGGGCCACCTGGAGCGGGCGCGGGATCTGGGGTTCGAGAGGCCCGGCGATTCGGGCGAATGAAACCCTGGCCCGCCCTGGCCCGTCCGGGGATTTGCACCAGGCGAGGCGGGATGTACAATGGATAAGGGGACCCGAATCATTGGAGCCGCCTCCGCATCGAAGGAGACGACGAGATGCGCATAGCCGTCACGAGCATGGAGAAGTCCCTGGACGCACCCGTTTCACGTCGGTTCGGCCGCTCTCTCTACATCTTCGTGGCCGAAACCGAAACGCGCGTGGTCCGCATCATTGACAATCGCGCCTTCGCCGGCATGGGCCTGGGGGCGGGGGCCAAGACGGCCGAGATGCTGTCCCGACTCGAAGTCTCCTGGATAGCTACCGGTGAGATCGGCCGCGAATCCTTTCAGATTCTCCAAAACAGCGGCATCCACGTGGTCACCTGCGCCAACGGCACCTGCCGGGAGGTGCTGGACCGTCTGGAAGCTGGAGGCCTCATCCCTTCGGAACGGGCCACCGATCCCACGGGTTGCACCGTCCCCAGCACCGACTGACCGCGCCTCCGCCGAAGGAGCTGCGGGGAGGCCATCTCCCATCCCAGCCCCGATCTCTCCGGCCGGAAAGGTGCCGCCCCGCGCACGGGTTCTTGGAGGGGTATCGTGGCACCCACGATTCGGATTGTCCAAGGGGATATCACGCGCCAGAAGGTGGAGGCGGTGGTCAACGCGGCCAACACGAGCCTCCTCGGAGGCGGCGGCGTGGACGGGGCCATCCACCGGGCGGCTGGCCCCGGGCTCCTGGAGGAGTGCCGCCGCATCGGCGGCTGCCCCACCGGAGAGGCCCGCATAACGGGTGGCCACCTGCTCTCGGCCCGCTTCG
Source organism: Acidobacteriota bacterium (assembly GCA_049967655.1). Taxonomy (GTDB): domain Bacteria; phylum Acidobacteriota; class UBA4820; order UBA4820; family DSQY01; genus DTPS01. Next base: position 10,391 of record JBMFSH010000048.1, on the reverse strand, counting down.
TCATCCACACCGTCGGGCCCGTCTGGCGAGGAGGCGGCCACGGCGAGGAGGAGCTGCTCGCCAGGTGCTACCGGAACAGCCTTCACCTCGCCCTGGAAAAGGGCGTTGCCAGTCTCGCCTTTCCCAGCATCAGCACGGGCGCCTACGGCTTCCCCATCGAGAGGGCCTGCCCAATCGCCCTCGCAGAAGTGAACGGGTTTCTCCGCGCCCACGGTGCCCCGGCCCTCGTCCTCTTCGTCTGCTTCAGCGCAGAGGATTACCGAACCTACACCGAGGCCTGGGACCGCCTTCGCCCCCTCGCCACCTCCGCGCGCTGACCCCGCGGACGATCCGTTCGTCGCCGCACACCAAAACGGGAGAGCCCGAAAACCGCCACTGCGGGAAAAAGAGATCGGGGGAGAGATGGAGTTCCCTCCGACTTCTGAAGTATCACCGCGGCTCTTCAGGTTGGGGGATGGCTAGAAAAGCATCGCCGGACCAGCTTTCACGGATGGCTCAAGGACGGTTCTGCCAGCCTTGAACCCAAGCCTCGAAAACCGGGAGGCAGCGATCGCAGAAGGCGGCCTCCTTGAGATCCACCTGCTCCACCGACGTGGAGAAGGCCATGACGCAGGAGGAGAGCCGGCAGTGGCGCAGACCCGCCAGATGGCCCAACTCGTGGAGGCTCTCCTTCTCCACCCGGGTCAGCAGCAGGGACGAATCGCCGGGTAGCCCGTAGAAGGCCTGGTGCAGGCGGTGCGCGGAGACCACGGCGCAACTCCCCTGGAGGCGGGCCTCGCCGAACAGGAAGGTGAGGATGGGCACCGCCAGGTCCAGTTCCGTAACCCCCAGGCAGGGGCCCGAACCCCTGGCCCCATCGGCCTGCACCTGGATCATGTCCAGCAGCCGGGTGGAATGGTACTGGTCCCGCTCGCTCAGGTAGGCCTCCGTGTAGTTGATGACCCACCGGGCCCGGACGCACTTCAAGCCGGTGGACTCGGGCAAGACCAGGGCCAGGTATTCCATGACCCCCGGGTTCACGCTCCCGATGGGGATCAGCCTGAGCGGGGTCATTCTCGCACGAAGAGCCCGTAGCGCTTGATCTTGTTGTAGAGGGTCGCCCGGTCGATGCCCAGGACTCGGGCCGACTTGGAGATGTTTCCGCCGGTCTCCGCCAGGACCCTCTGGATGTGGATCTTCTCCACTTCGGACAGGGGGAGGCCCGAGGAGGCCTTGGAGGCGGCGGACCTATGGATCGGAAGGTGCTCGGGCAGCAGCTCGTCGCCCTTGCAGAAAATCACCGCCCGCTCGATGGAGTTCTCCAATTCCCGCACGTTTCCGGGCCAGGAGTGTTGGGAAAGGAGGGCCATGGCGGAAGCCGAGATGCCCCGGATCGGCCGGTTCATCTTCCGGGCGTACTTCTGGAGGAAATACCCGGCCAGCATCGGGATGTCCCCGGGCCGAGCCTTCAGGCTCGGCAGCACGATGGGGAAAACGTTCAAGCGGTAATAGAGGTCCCCGCGGAAGCTCTTCTCAGCCACGCGCGCCTCGAGGTCGCAGTTCGTCGCGGCGATGAGCCGGAAGTCCACCTTGATGGGCTTGGTGCCGCCGAGTCGGGTGATCTCCCTCTCCTGGAGCACCCGGAGGAGGTCGGTCTGGGTCTTGAGGCTGACGTCCCCGATCTCGTCCAAGAAGAGCGTGCCGCCATCCGCCAGCTCAAACTTCCCTTTGTGTCGGAACTGGGCGCCGGTGAAGGCCCCCTGCTCGTGTCCGAAAAGCTCGCTCTCCAGGAGGCCCTCGGGCAGGGCGCCGCAGTTCACGGTGACGAAGGGCATGAACCGCCTCGGGCTGGCGGCGTGGATGGCCCTGGCCACGAGCTCCTTCCCGGTCCCGCTCTCGCCGCGGATGAGCACCGTCGTATCCGTGGGCGCCACGTTCTTGATCAGCTCGACCACGTCCCGGATGGGCTGGCTTTCGCCGATGATGTCCTTGAAGGGGGTCAGCTCCTCGATCTGCACTTTCAGGGAGAGGTTTTCCTTCTGGAGGAGACGCCTCTCGGCCGCGTTGCGCACCAGGCGCTCCAGCTCCTCCGGGTCGATGGGCTTGGTGACGTAGTCGAAGGCGCCCTGCTTCAGCGCGCGGACCGCCGTGTCCACCGACGCGTAGGCGGTCATGAAGATGATGATGGGGTTCTCCTGGTGCTCCTTGATCGTCTCCTGCAGCTCCAGGCCATCCATCCCGGCCATTTTGATGTCCAGGAGGAAGATGTCGAAGCGCTGCCGGCCCATCTTGGCGAGCGCCTCTTTGCCGCTGGCGGCCACCTCGGTCTCGTATCCGGAATCGCGAAACCAGGCCTGGAGCGAATCCCTCACGCTGAACTCGTCGTCCACCACCAGGATGCGGATGGGAGTGGTCATACCGGCACCTCCTTCTGCGATGCCCCTGCCTGCGGCGGCAGAACGGGGAAGTGGAGGGTGAACGCGGAGCCCTTGCCCACCGTGGACTCCACGTCGATGTGGCCGCCGTGCCGTTGGACGATGCTGTAGACGACGGCGAGGCCGAGGCCGACGCCGTGGACCTCCTCCTTCGTGGAGAAGAAGGGCTCGAAGATGTGCTCCATGGTCTCGCCGTCCATTCCGACACCCGTATCCTCGACCCGCACCCAGACGCCCTTCTCTCCCTCTTCCGATCCCGTGGAGACCGTCAGGGTTCCCTCCGAAGGCATGGCCTCGCAGGCGTTGATGAAGACGGCCAACAGCGCCTGAATCACCTGTTGGCCGCTGCAATGGATGCGGGGCAACCGCTCCGGCAAATGGGTGTTCACGGTCACCGATTGAAGGTCGAGACGGTGGCGGACGAGCCGAAGAGCCTCCGCCGTGAGCCCGCTGATGTCCTGGGGTTCCAGCTTGATGGGCGACTTGCGCGAGAACTGGAGCAGGGAGTTCACGATCTCCCCGCAGCGGGTGGCCTCGCTCTCGATGAGTTCCAGGTACCGGCGCTCCTCATCTCCCACTCCCGGTTCCTTGATGGCGCGTTTCTGGAGAAGCTTGGCGTAGGTCCGGATCCCCGAGAGGGGGTTGTTGATCTCGTGGGCGATCACCGCCGCCAGCCGCCCCACCGTGGCCATCCGGTCGATCCGGAGCATGTGCTCCTGGGCCTGCCGAAGTTCGGCGGTCTTCTCCTCCACCTTGGACTGGAGTGTCCGGTTGTAGTGCCTGACCACCTCCATGGCCTCCTTCAGCCGGCGCGTCATGTCGTTGAAGGATTGGGCCAAGGCTCCCAGCTCATCCCGGGTGCGGACCGGAATGGGGTGATCCATGTCGCCGTCGGCCACGCGCTTGGTGCCGGCGATGACCGCTTTGAGGGGCCTGTCCACGAGGAGAAACACGAAGAGGAAGGAAACCAGGGAGACGATCAGGAAATCGACGACCACGCCGACGAGCGCACGGTTCCTCAGACTCGCGATCGTGGCGTCCACATCCTTCAGAGAAACGTCCACATCCAGCACCCCGAGTATCTGCTGGTTCGAAGGGTGGTAGTGGCAGGGGGCGTTGTAACAAGCCGGCTCGTTGTCGATGGCGTTGATGACTCCGACCACGCGCCCCCCATTGGGCGCACGGAATACCCGAATTCGGTCGGGCCGATTCAGGCGGCTGAGGGGCTGCCCCTTCTGGTGGCAGGCGAAACAGGCCTCGGCCTTCTTGTTGACCGAGTGGCCGATCTCGGCCTTGTCCGTCGAATAGGTTACGAGCCCCTGTTCGTTGTAGATCCGGAGCCTCACGATCCCTGGCTGGGTCCCGATGCTGTCCATGATCTTGTAGAGCTCATCGCGGCTGTTGTTGAGCATGGCCATGCGCGTCGAGCGCCGGACCACGTCGGTGACCCGGTCCGCCTCCTGGACCATGAGCCGTTCCAGGGCCTGTCGGTGGAAGTAGGCGCTCACGTAGCAGAGGCTTCCCGAGATCACCACCACCGTCCCGATGAGGGAGGCAGCCAGCTTGAAGGTCAGGCCCCGGAACCGCCACCTCCCGTCCATCCGCACTCCCCCGAACGTTCCCACTCAGCCCCCAAGCCGTCGATCAACGTCCCGCGCTGCCCCCCGAGGGGGGAACTCCCGGATCACCGGATGCCCGACCGGATGCTCACGCCGAGGCGTGCGGATGGGCCGGGCCCAGCTCGGCAGTGGGGGGAACGGGGCGCGCTGTGACCCCCGCCGGGAGGGTTACGATCAATATAGGGTAGGTGTATAGGCGAAGGAAGTCCGCTTCCGCCGGGAGGTCTCTCGGTAGCTCATATCCCACACCCGCCGTGGTGCCTGTCAGCGGGTCACAAGCCCTCGCCCAGGAATTCCCTCCTGAACTCGTCCCAGGCCTCCGAACCCAGCGCGGGCACGATGCCGGCCACAGGTCGTCCCCCGTCCGCCGCCAGGTCGGCGTGGAAAGTCTGCGCGAAGCTCCTGAAGCGCTCGACCTCGCTGTCCAAAAACCTCTTCGCATCCTCCGCCACCACCAACCCCTTGAGTTCGTGCGCTAGATAGGAAGGCCTGACCTTGAACAGCCAACCCTCTCCATAGGGGTCACGGGCGATGGCCTGAGGATCCACCGCCACCAGATGATGGACCTCCTCCACGACCCCGCTAACGGGAGCCGCCAGCCGCGCCAGCCTGTGCCCCTTGAATAGGGTAACCGCCGATTCTCCCTTCCTGAGCGAGGCCTGCGGCGCCGGCAAATCCAAAGTGTCGATCTCTCCCAGCATCTGTCGGGCGAAATCGTCCATCCCGACCCGTACCAAGCCTTCCGGTTCGAGGATCGCCCAGGCGTGCCGGGGGGACAAGAACACCCCCCCGGGAACCTCCACCTTCCAGTGGAGGGGACCATCCGGAAGCGGCGCGGAAGAGGTGGAGACGGGCGGGGCCTCCCGTGCCCCACTCCGTCTTTGGATGAAGAATCGAACCGCCAAGTCGGCCAGCAGAAAACCAAGAACGGTAGCAACAACCAGGATCGGAACCATGGGACCCTCCCTTCTGCGGGCCCAACCCTCCCCGGACGCCTGCCCATCGTTGGAGAGCCTGACGCCCGAAGCCCCCCCTCCCTCTGCAAAGGAAGAGCCAAATCGGCTTCCCATGATCTCGTTGTAATCAACTGATAAATAAAAGATTATCCGCAACTCGGAGGGCGCCCTGGCGCTCTCCTCTCACTCAGGCGATGCAATTTACTACACCCACCCTGAACGTCAGTGATAAGGGACTTATTATCAATTAGTTATGCCAACTTCCCGGGACTGTGGAATAATTCGGCATGCGTAGCATATTTCGGCTCTTGTAGTCAGAGACTGCTGGAGCCCCCATTCCTCGATCGAATTTCGAGCGTAGGAGCGCAGCGCGGCCCCATTCGCGGTTCTACCTCATCCTCATGGTCAGTGAACAACCGCTCCGCCGGCCTGCCGACCCTGCTCACCCATCGGTGCGCTAGAGTTCCGGCGCTTGGTTCACGATCCTAAAAGCGAAGGCCATCATGGCCAGGCAGACCACGGAGAGCCCGCTCATCAGCCAGAAGTAGGGCCCGGGCTGGAGCTGAAGGGGGAAGGCGTTCTGAATACCCGGCGTGATCCACATGCGCCCCAGGTATCCAGCGAGAAAGCTCCCCACACCGCTGGCCGCGAACCACATGCCCATCATGAGGGATTGGTACCGCGGCGGGGCCACCTTGGTGACGTAGGAGAGCCCCATGGGACTCAGGCAAAGTTCGGAGAGCGTCATCATGCCGTAGAAGGCTACGAGCCAGTAGGGGCTGACGGGCGAATGGCCGTGTGAGAATCCCGCGGCAGCGGCCACCATGATCAAGAAGGAGACTACGCTCAGGAAGAAGCCCCACTGCATCTTGCCCGAGGTGGAGGGCTCCATCTTCCGGCGGTTCAGGAAGCCCCACAGCCACACCAGCATCGGCGTAAACACAATGATGAAAATGGGGTTGATGGACTGGTACCACTCGATGGGCATGGTGTAGGTGCCCATCCTCACGGGTTGGGTGTAGTCCCGGGCCCAGAGGTTCATCACGTCCCCGTACTGCATGTAGACGGCCCACCAGAGAATGATGATTCCGAAGACGGCGTAGAGGGCCCACATCCGCATCCAGAAGGCGTGCCGGTCCTTGGGCTCCCGGGCGCTGACGAAGCCGCTCGTCCCCGTGGCGGTGGTGTCCGCGTGTGCCACGTACTTGTTGAAGGAGATCAGGATCACGGTCGACAGTATCATGCCCACGCCCGCCGCGAAGAAGGCCCAGCGGAAGCCATAGGCCACCTGGAGCCAGCCCGCCACGAGGGGCGCGATGAAGGCCCCCACGTTGATCCCCATGTAAAAGATGTTGAAGGCGGAATCGCGCAGGGGGCTGTCGTGCTCGTACAGGTTTCCCACCATGGTGGAGATGTTGGGTTTGAAAAAGCCGCCGCCCATGATCAGGAACACGAGGCCGGGATAGAAGAGGGAGACGCTCGTCGTGGCCAGGAGGAACTGGCCGATGGCCATGAGGAGGGCCCCGATGTAGACCGTCTTCCGGCAACCCAGGTACCGGTCCGCGATCCAACCTCCCAGCAGGGGCGTGATGTAGATGAGGCCGGAGTACCACGCGTACATCACGTGGGGATCGAAGAAGGGCAGGACCTTCAGCTTCGCATAGTGCGCCGGCTCGGTCATGTAAAGCACGAAGACGGCGAACATGGTGTAGAAGCTGAATCGCTCCCACATCTCCGTGAAGAAAAGGACATACAACCCCTTCGGATGGCGCGGCTTAGGCATGAACGGCTCCTTGTCGGGCGAGGGGTGAAAGCGGGACGTGTCTTGGTCGGCGGCTTATGGGCATGGCAGGGGGGAGCTTCGTCGGTCGCAAGGTCCCTCCCTCAGGGGACAATCTGGATCCGGCAGGGGGCGGAGCGAAACGTTCCGATCCACCAGAACCTCTGGCTTCGGCTTCGGCACACCTCCTCGAAGCGTTCGGCGGCTCCCGGCGGCACGGCGAGAAGAAGCCCTCCCGAAGTCTGCGCGTCGGCGGCCATGAGAAGGTGGTGGTCCTGGAAACCCGGCGGCGAGTCCACGTGGGGGAGAACGAGATCCCGGTTGGCGTAGGTGCCGCCGGGCACGTTCTGGTCCAGGGCCTGCCGTTCCACCCCCCCGAAGAACGGCAGCGCGGAGAAGCGGATTTCGGCGCCAGCCTCCGCCTCACGGCACATCTCCAACAGGTGGCCCAGCAGCCCGAACCCCGTGACGTCGGTCGCGCCGTGAAGGCCCGATTCGAGCGCGCACTCGGCGGCGACGGCGTTGAGGGAAGCCATGGAATCCACCGCGGGCGCGTACTCGGATTCGGAAAGGTCGCCCGACTTGTAGGCCGTGGCCAGAATGCCGGTCCCAAGGGGCTTTGTAAGGGCGATGCGATCTCCCGGTTTCGCCCCTCCCTTTCGCAGGAGGTTCTCGACCCGAGCCTCGCCGATGACGGCCAGGCCGTACTTGGGCTCTGCGTCATCCACGGTGTGCCCCCCCACGATGAGGCAGCCCGCCTCCACCGCCTTGTCGGTCCCGCCTTTGAGGATCTGAAGCATCTCGTCGATGCGGTGTTTCCGGCTTGGAAAGCTCATGAGGTTGAGGGCCAATTTGGGGCGCCCCCCCATGGCGTAGACGTCCGAAAAGGCATTGGCAGCCGCTATCTGCCCGAACACGTAAGGATCGTCCACCACCGGCGTGAAGTAATCCGCGGTGAACAGGAGGACCCTCTCCGCGTCCAACAGATAGGCCGCGGTGTCCTCCACATGCCCTGAGGGCGTCAGGAGGTTCGGGTCCGTCATGGGGGGCAGCTGGCGGAGGACCTCCGCCAGGTCCAGTGGACTAATCTTGCACGCTCAGCCAGCGCCGTGGCTGAGCTGCGTCAGGCGTCCAACGGGCGGCCTGGTGTCGCTCATCCGTTTCCTCCCTTGCCGAGTCCACAATCACGCGTTCTGCCACCGCTTGCATCGTCCGTCAGTGCTCTGGTTTGGGCACCGGCAGGGGTGGCGGCGGAAGCTGCTGCAACAGGTCAGTCGCGAGGGGCTGGATGAGAATGTCGCCCAGCCCGTCCAAGCTGGCGGACGGGTCGCGCGCCGCCGAGAGCAGCAGGGGGCGGGCCTCTTCCACCCTGCCCAGTTGAATGAGCGCCACGGCCCGAAGGTACGACCAGGCGGCACCGGAGGGCTCGCCCGAGCTCTCCGCACCGAGCATGTCCAGGTCCTTGAGGGCCTGGTCGGGGCGCCCCAGGTTCAGGTCCGCGCACGCCAGATTCAGGACCGCCGGGCGATTTTCAAAGGTGGACTCGGCCCCCAGAACGGCCTGCTTGGAAAGCAGCCAGAGCCGCCTGTAGGGGAACGAAGAGCCCCCGTAGACCTGCACCACAAAGGCCTGGTCGGCCCGGAAGTGCCAGGTCCTCTCCTGGCCCTTGTGGAGATAGCGAATGGTCGGATTCCGATCCCCTGCCAGCGCCTTGGCGGCCGAAGCGACAGTGGGAGTGAGGGTTGTATCGACGCCCAGCAGGACATCGCCGGGGGAGGGACCCGAGGGGTCGCCCACCCCGCGAACGAACGTGGGGCCCGGAGCCCCCGGGAGGTCGGCCACGTTCACCACCTCCCCGGCCGACGGGTGGATGAGCGGCCGGTCCACGGGTTCGAGGGCGGCGGCGGCCTCTTCGCGGGGCCCCAGCACGCTGCCGAACTCATCGTACCCAGGAATGCCCGGGACGAAGAGCCTTAGGGTGACTCGCACAGCCGCTCCTTGAGAGGGCCCCGCCGGCGAGAGCTTGCCAGCGAGCAGACCCTGGCACTTGTACTTCGTGCAAAGCTCCTGAACGGTCGCCGAGATCTCCTGCGGATCGACCCCGGGCACGAAGAAGGTGTCCGGGAGCATGGGGTCCTTCTCCTTGGAGAGGACGGCGTTGAAGAGCTTCATGGCGCCCACCGCCTCGTTCATCTTCACCTGAAGTCCCTGGAGCTGGCCGGGAGTGACGTCCTGCACGCGGGTCAGCCCGATCCACAGGAGGGTCGGCCTCAGGACGGCCATGACCTTGTATGGACTCTGGTCGGGGATGTCCAGCTTCGCCCGGTACTCCCCCACGCCCGCCTTTTGCACGAGGAGATCGTGCTCTCCGATGCAGAAGTTCTGGAGGTTCAGGGGCGTGATCCCCGCCTGCTGGCCATCCAGCGTGACCTGCGCCCCCGTGGGGTGAGAGGCGATCTCCAGGTTCACGTTCCGCTGTTCGAGGAATATGGGCCGGATGAAGCCGACGGAGTTTCTAACCTTGTCGAGGGTCACGGTCATGAGGAAGTCCCGGGTGAGGTAGCACTGGTGGAGGAGGGTCACCTTGTGTTCGCCGGGAGGGAGATAGAGGGCCGGGATAACGTAGATAGACCCCGGATTCACCTTGTTTTCGATGGCGAACCGGGCCCAGTCCTGCTGAGCCGAAGCGGTCTTTTCGGCCCTGCCGACAGGCTTTCCATCGATGAGCAGCTCGGTGCCCTGCGGCTGCACGAAGAAGTAGATGGAGCGGGCGTTGGGTACCAGCCGGATCGTCACGGGGACGGTGGTTCCGATTTCGACGTTGACCTCCTGCTCCTGAGAGGTGTAGCCGGGATGCGCCACTCGAAGAACATGCAGGCCCTTGAGCACCGGAAAGCTCTGGGGATAGCCCGTGCCGAGCTGTCTACCGTCCACGGTGACCACGCTGTCTTCCGGGTCCACCGACAGGGCCAGCGTCCCGGTCATGGAGCTCCTCACGTCCTCAAAGAACTTCTGGATCTTGGGGGAGCGCGTCACCGTAAAGGGATATTCGGGGCGCAGCTGGATCAGCCGCGTGAAATCCTGCTTGGCGTCGTCCAACTGGCCGAGGTTATACGCGCAGACGCCCTTCAGCTCCAGCACCCGTTCGAGCAGCGTCTCGTCGCTCGGCTGAAGCCGGCCCGTCTGTTCCCATTTGGTCAGGGTGTCATCCAGGGGATTCAGAAGCTGGAGCGCCTGTGGAAATTTGAAGGCGTGATAGGAATCCTGCGCCTTTGAAAAGGTCTCCTGGAGGGCGCCGATCTCCTGGACCACCACCTGGCCGCCCAGAGCCAGAGGCAGCAGCCCGGCGGTCACGAGGAGAGCGAAGAACAGCCTTCTCACAGCGCGATCCTCCCCACGGCGCCGCTCTTCTCGTCCAGAACCACCACCGAATCGAGGCCGTCCCAGCCCATGGAGCTCACGCGCGTTCCCTCTCCGGTGGCCGACAGGTAGCGTCCATCGCCGGAGAACAGCACGGCGCGGTGGGCTCTTCCGTCCAGGAGCATCACGTCGCCGGCAAAGTCCACCTCCATCCCCTCCATCCGCCGGATGGGATGGCCCTCCGCAGCGGGATCCATGTCCC
>JBMFSH010000047.1:0-17230 GCA_049967655.1 Acidobacteriota bacterium | reverse complement strand
TGTCAAGTGACACGATCTTTTGCGACGTTAGGTGACACGAACCTTTACGATTTTGGAGCACGATAGAGTTCTGCCCTCCTTTCTGGTGCATGGATCGTGGCCCTTTCTGTCCGGCTGGGAGGGGCGAAGGCCGTAGGCCGTAGGCCCTCCCAGCCGGACCGCCCGGTGCGGGCGGGTTTCGGTTCCTACTCTCTTTGCATCCTTTCTCCGATGCTCTTCATGCGGTAGCTGCGGCCTTTGATGTTGAAGACGTGGGCGTGGTGCAGCAGCCGGTCCAAGATCGCCGTTGTGATCACCTCGTCGCCCGCGAAGACCTCCGGCCAGTCGGCGATCCCCTTGTTGCTGGTCAGGACCGTGCTGGCCCGTTCGTACCGGTGGCTGATCAGGCGGAAGAACAGGTTCGACTCCCGCCGGTCCAGCGGCGTGAAGCCCACCTCGTCGATGATGAGCAGCGCGCTCTTCAGGTACTTCTTGCCGTTGAGCCGGTTGGGGAGGACCTCCGCGTCCCGCTTGAGCGCGTGGATCAGCTCGTCCAGGTGCATGAAGGCCACGCAGAAACCGTTCAGAACCGCCTTTGCCCCAAGCGCCGCCGCCAGGTGCGTCTTGCCCACCCCGGGCGGCCCCAGGAGGATCACGTTCTCCTTTTTGGACAGATACTCGCACGTGGCCAGCGTGAGCACCCGCGCCCGCTCCACCCCGGGCTGGAAGGCAAAGTCGAAGGCCTCCAGCGTCTTGCCCGGCGGCAAGCCGGAGAGCTTCAGGCTCGTCCCCACCCGCCGCTCCTCCCGGAAGACGAGCTCCGCGTTCAGGACGTCGTACAGCACTTCGTGCGGCGTCTTCTTCTGGCGGACACCCTCTTCCACGAGGTCGCCCAGCATCGGCACCACGTGGCTGAACCCCAGCTTCGTGAGATGGGAGCGCGTCGCGTCCAGGTCCAGCGTCCCGCCGCTCACCGCGCCACCTCGCTCAGCCTCGCGTAGGCTTCCATCGCATGCACCTGCACGGGTGAGCTCCACAGCTCCTGCATCGCCCGGCCCATCTTGCCCAGGGGAACCGGAGGGATCACCCCCTCCGTGCCCGTCCCGTCGTAGTGCGCCGGATCGATCACGAGCCGCCCCGGCGTGCCCCGCGGGTGCTCGGCCACCAAGCGGCCTTGCGCGTAGATCCGCACCTGCGCCGGATACCCCCGCACCTCCACCCGCGTGAGCGCATGCACGAACGGCACGCTGTACTGCCGCCCTTCAAAACACACCAGACAGTCCTTCGAAACCTTCTGGACGACACACGCATCGAAGCTCTCCGGCAGCACCCCAGGCAGCGGCCGCAGAACCTTCCTCTCCTCCAGCAGGCTCTCCCACACGCTCTTCCCCGTCACGGGACACACGGCCCGCCTCATCCCCGCCACCACCTTCCGGTCCGTCCACGCCTGAAGGTCCCGAAGATCCCGAAACCGCCGGCCCTTCACGTCCAGCGCCGCTCGAACAGACCGCACCTCCCGCTCCACCTTCCCCTTGTCCCTCGGCGTTCGCACCCGGCACGGATCCACGAGAAAGCCCATCTCTCTCGCGTACGCCCCATACGCCTCCGTGATCACCGCCGCCGGCCCAGCCCCCGACGCCACCGCCGTCTTCAGGTTGTCCACCCGCACCACCGCCGGAATACCCCCCAGCCGCTCGAACGCCCCGTTGTGACACTCCTGGAAGGCCGCTTGCTTCTCTGAGAGCGACCAGACCACCGCCCGGCCCCGGCTGTACGACAGCTTCAGGTCAAACCCGTGCACCGCCACTTCACCCCCATGGTCCTCAAGGTACACACGCTCCTCGTGCCAGTCCGCCTGCCCCTGCACCCCAGGCGGTGTCTCCACCCTCCGGAACGGCCGGACCGGCGCCCCCCCGTACCGCTTCCTCACATACCGCACCACCGACCGGTAACTCCCTTCATAGCCCAGCTCCACCAGCTCCTCGTGAAGAACCCGAAGATTCCGCCTCTTCGGCCGGCTGGCCGTCCGCTCCATGAACCCCTTCACCACTTCCGCCACAGCCTCCGCCTTCATCCGCTTGCCCCTCCGGCCGTCCACCGCCCCTTCCGCTTCCCGCTTCAGGTGGTACCGCACCGTCCCTTCGCTCACCCCAAGACGCGCCGCCACCGCCACCTTCGTCTCGCCTCGCTCCACCAGCACGCCCATCGCTACGATCTCCTTCCGGCTCACCCGGCCCATCTCGCTCTCCTGAGACCTCTCGCCCCAGAATACGAAATCGGCCCTCTCCCACCGAGATCGTAAAGATTCGTGTCACTCAAGAGATCAATCTAAGGCGTCCCTGTACAGCGGCATTCTGCTACGTCGGGTCTTGACTCATGCCCATCTTCTACGGTTGCGTTTGGCAAGCGCTTATCCTTCAAGTGGTTACGAGCGCACAAAAAGGGCTTGGCACTACGCCTTCTAACGGAGTGTGGGCAGGGCTTCCAGGGCTATGCCCTGCGTAACATAGGCGGGACGGCCACTCCGGCGGCCTTGAATACCCTCCCACAGCACCCCGTCTCGCCTATCCGGAGGATGAAGCGCTTGCCATTCTGATCGGGCTCCACCTCTTTCATCTGGTCCAAGTCACGGATGAAGCGCGCCCATTCCAGCTCCTGGTCCCGGCCCCGGAGGCGGTCTTCCATGGCCTTCACCAAGATGAGGGCCAGGAAGGAGCAGAAGACGTGGCCGCCGATGGTCTCGTCGCACTTGTGGTAGATCGGCCGCGTGGAAGGCACCGACTTCACGGACCGGAAGAGGGGCTCCACCATCCAGAGCCGCTTGTACTGGAGGGCCACCTCGGCGGCGGGCAGGTCCGTGTTGGTGCGCAGGACCCACTTGCCGTCGTACCGGGCTTCGGCCGCGACCTTCGCGGCGTCGGTCGTGAGCGTCCTTGCGTGCCTGCTCCTGGTTCAGGCAGACCGCGTAGGGGCGCTACTCCACCCAGACCTCCTTCACCTTCAGCGGCGAGGGATCCTTGGAGTTCTCTCGCTCGCCGTTCAGGACCGGAAACCGGCCCGCGCGGGAGAGGACCTCCTCGCCTTGGAGGCGCGCCAGGAACTGCTACCGCTTGGGCCCGTCCTGTTCAAGCCCGAGGGTCTGGACCACCTCGGGCTGGGTGGCCTGGAGGAAGGCCAGGAGCTTGGTGAGGTCCACCGCGTGGTCGCGGTCGAAGTCTCTGGGATCGCCCTGAACGTACCAGCCGTTGTCGTAGGCCGGCGGGTGCTCGCTGGTAGGCGTCCCCTCAAAGACCTCCTGCCCGCTCCGCCCCGTCAGCGAGGCGACGATCAGGCTCTCCAGACCCTTCTCGCTCGTGTCGGTGGGCATGGCGTCACCCTTTCATGTCGGCAATGTGCCGGAGCCGGCGGAGGATCAGCCCCTCCCGCGCTTGGCTGGCCTCGTCAGGGTCGAGGTGCCCAACGAGCGCCCTCAGAAGGGCCGGGGTCTCCAGGAGGGCCCTGCTCTCCGATGCGAGAAACTCACGCAGGGCCGACGGACTGCTCGCGATCTCGTCTCCCATCTCGGGCCTCCCGTCCAACACGATCACGACATCCTCGATGTCAGGACTCCGCAGGTAATCTCCCCGTCCCCGCGAGCTGAAAGCCGCCAGCTTCGTGGCGAGAAAGCATGGCGCGTTGATCAGGTGGATGCTGAGCCCTATTCCCAACTGGAAGGGCTGGGCGGTCCGGACGGCCTCCGGGTACCAGGGGTTGGAGAAGCCGATCACGCTGGTATCGGGCGGCATGATATCCACCTTGATCCCCTCCACGAGCCACCGGCAGAGGGGGGCGCCCTCCTCCTGGTCGAGGAGGAATCCCAAGTCCCACAGCCGTGCCTCGATCTCCGTGTACTCGAAGTAGGTCGCAACTTCGACCACCACATCCACGTCCTTGGTCGGCCTGACCTCGGCCCCTGCCGGGTCCGTGACGAGGAGCCCCACGATGGCCCCGCCCAGAAAGACGCTCTTGGTGTGTAGTGGCTCTAGCTGCCGTGCCACGGTCGTGAGGCGTTCCAATTCCCCCTCGGAGAGCCTCATCTCAGGCGCTCGCTGAGCATCTTGGCCGCCAGCTCGCGCTCACGGGCCCGCCCGCCCCGCACGGCGTCCGTGAGAGCCAGGAGTTCGTAGAGAGGCGGGTCCTTGAGGGCCACCGCAGGGACGGACCGGTAGAGAGGCGAGAAACTCTGCCCTCGGACGGTGCCCTCCGGGTAGGGCCAGACGGGCAGGTCCTCGCCGGAGGCCTGGATCTGGGCCGCCAAGGGCTGCGCGCCATGCGCCGTCGGCACGCCACGGGACCTCCCCCCCAAGGTAGGAGGGAAGGCGTAGCGCACGCCGTGGACGAGGAACTCCCGAAGGGACTCCCGGATGACGGTTCGGTTCGGGGTGAGGAGCTTGGCCTGCATGAGCCGCTTCACGCCGCTGTGGGCTTCCGACGGGCTCATGGCGAGATCCTTGGCGAGGCTCTCGTAAGTCCAGGCCCCTGAGCCCATGTGGGAGAGCTTCAACGCGATGACGAGGTCCTGCGGTTTCAGTACCATGGCTCAAATATATTCGCGATTCGCGAATCGTGCAAGCGCTTAAGATCAAAGGCACTAATCCTTTTCTTTGCCCCCACCATAGCTCCCCTCCTCCTCGGCGGCCTGGGGGAGGTCGAGGTCCTCGTTGGGCTCGATGGTTTCGTTCTCGGCCTCGGGTTCGGCGGGGAGGTTGGCCGCGGCCTCGCGAACGTCCACCTTGCCCGTCACCACGTCCGCCACCAGGCGCATGCGGTATTCGCGGAGGAGGGCAACTTGGCGCTTTTCCTTTTCGATCCCATCACGAAGTGCCGACGTCCTCTTTCCTCAGCCACTTCATGCTGACTTCCTGCTCGTCCCGAGAGGGGAGGGCAATGGTAATGCACATCAGCCTTTCTTGTGTCAGCTTTGGTTGGGCGGCGCCAGAATGTACAAGTCCCGGCAACCCGGGCCACGGCGAGGTGTTCCAGGACCGGAACAGAATCCAGGGCTAGGCTGTGAGGCAATTCGCGCATGGTGACCGGGGACCCCCGTGCCCTGGGTTCTCAGGGAGAGGAGGGAGACAGGACAAATTTGCCCAAGATGGCGCATGCGATGGCGATCAGGCGGCCAAGAAGCGGTGGGCTTGGGGTGCAGAACCGGGCTACCGGGTGCGAAGTGTGGGTCCGGCGTATCCATGGCTGAAGGGGGAAATGGCCCAGCAGAAAACCCGGCAGGGGACCAAACAGCCCGCATTTCTTGACAAAAGATGGGGGGGGGGGGGGGGTAATCTTCCGGTCGGAGCTGGCCCACAGGGGGCCGGCAAAGGGATCCTCACAGCAGGCACCATGCAGAAGATGGAAAAGAAGGGGCTCAAGGTCAAGAAGCTGGTACTGAGCAAGGAAACGATCCACAATCTGACGGGAGAGGACCTCGGCCAGATCAGGGGGGGAGGTTTCGGCTGGCCCACCACGATTATTGTAGGACCAGGTGACACTCAGATTAGTAATTGTTGTACGTGTTCTGCGGAGACGAGCTGCCAGCACCTCTGCAGCGCCGCGGGGGCCTGCTGAACCATGGAACAAAGCTCGGTGTACCGGCACCATGCCGGTACACCGAGAGAACGCAAGAACATCCCACAGGTTCAAGAGGGCTGAATCCCATGAAGTGGCTTCCTAGCTTACAGAGGGCCGGAAACAGTCTGGCAGGTCATGCTAGCCGGTACATGCTGATGGGAGTAGTGCTGTCAGTGGCTGTCGGATCCTTTGGTTTTGTTCTGTCCATACAAAGCAGTCTCGGTCGGGCGATCGCTGCAATGAACATCATGGACGGTGGCCCACATAGTGTTGGAATCTACCCGGACCTCGCCAGTGGGAAGGCGCTTACACTTAAGGATCTTCACGCGGTAGAGCAGGCTCTATCAGGGCGCGCAAGAGTAAACGCATATCCCCTTTCCGGGGCGGTGACCGCTCTAGATGGAGGTCCCCAAAAGTGCGGCGTCTTCGCCAGCGTCTACCCCCAGATGGATCCCTCAAATGTTCTGGAGTCAGGAAGGTGGATTTCGGAAGAAGATGAACGTGACGCGAGGCTGGTAGGGGTCGCCAACCCGGCCCTACTCAAGCTTCTCTCTGCGGATCCTCGCACGGCGCTAGGCAAGGCCATTACACTTAATGGCCTCACCTTCACCATAATCGGTACGGACGATGTCCTTCCCTCCCTTAGAACAGTTCTCGGCAGAACGCGGATTGCTGTGCTCACCATCCCTTACTCCACTTTGCAGGCACGGTTTAAACGATCCAGTGAGCTAGGCGGTATTTTGATTTCTGTTCCCCGGGATGTGCCATTGGAGGAAGCAGCTGGAAAGGCGGTGATGGCGCTTCGAAAAAACCGTGGTCTAGCGGCTGCGAGCCGCAATCCCTTTCTAGTAGTGTCTTCGAAAGACAGGCGCGCCTATTTTTCACAGGTTACCCTCCCGATGCGTCTCGCAGCCTGGCTGGTTACGGTAGTGTCAGCTTTGCTGGCGCTGTCCATCGGCTGGTATCTCTTTGCGCTCCTGGCGCAACAGCGAAAAGGGGAAATAGGCATTCAGCGCGCCCTTGGGGCAACCCGAGAGCAAGTTCTTCAAGCCTATGCCGTAGAGGTCGCCATCTTGCTGACGGCGAGCATCGTTCTTGGTGTCCTCGCAAGCTGGGTAACGGCCTGGGTCGTGCGGGCCCATTTCGCCAACCATAACACGGATTACTCAATAGATTGGAAGCTCTTTATTGGCATTTCCCTTAATGATGTTCTTATAACCTTCATCACCTGGGCCGCCGTGGGAGCCAGTATGGCGCTGGTTCCGGTGCGCAAGATGCTCAAGAAGCCCTTGCCCGAGTTGCTTCGGTGAATACTCTGGCTTGGAAGCCTGTTCTTGACCGAGGAGCCAGGCAAGGGGCCATCGAAGCCATTCGAAGCCTTGCCCAAGACTTGGCCGGTGGAACCGAGTCGAGTCTGTTTCCTCTGGAAGAACTAACCGAGCTAGGATTCACATCCACCCGCACCGCCATCACCGCAGCCTCGCTCGCCCAGGGCCACGCAGGCATCGCATTATTCTACGGAGAGCTCGCCCGCTTCAGCCGGGAGGGTGAGTGGCTAGACGCGGCGGCAGAGCAGATGAACCGCGCCATTGACCAGGCAAGCGGTGCAACGATGGGAAACACTCTCTACGAAGGGTTCCCTGGTTTTCTATTCTCGGCGGTCTTGCTGGATAAGATAGTCCCAGAGAGCTGCCAGTGCTTTGAAGATATCGGAGGCGAGCAGGCCGAAGCCTTGTCCCTCGCCTCACTGGAAGACACAAGGCAAGGCCAAAGCTTTGAGTTGCTTTTTGGTCTCGCCGGCCTTGGCGTTTACTTTCTGACCAGGCCTGGTTCAGATCTATATAGCAGAGCCCTTCGCGCCATCTTGTCTCGCATGGGCATCCTGGCAAGAAGAGAGCAGCAGCTTATCTCTTGGTTCATCCCGCCAGAAATACTTTCCGGCAAAATGCGAGACCTCTATCCCAGCGGTTATTGTAATCTCGGCATGGCACACGGTGATCCCGGTGCGATCGCCTTTCTTGCTAAACTTTATAAGGCCGGTTTCGAGAGAGAAGAAGTGTCGTCCCTGCTTAGGCGATCGGTAGCCTGGCTATTAGAGCAGCGTCTCTCCAATGACGAGGGCTCTTTCTTCCCTGAAGTGGTGGCCGAAAATGTTGAGCCTCATGCATCCCGCCTGCGCTGGTGCTATGGTGATCTGCCCATCGCTGTGAGTCTGTGGATGGCGGGCGTATGCCTGGATGTACCTGAATGGAGACGGGTGGCGCTCGATACCTTCGTCAAGGCAAGTGAAAGACCCCTTAAGGAAGCCGGAACTACCGGCCCTGGACTGTGCCATGGTCTGGCCAGTGTGGCGCACATATTCAACCGGGCCTATCAAGCGACGGGAGAAGGGCGGCTTAAGGAAGCCTCTCGCCGCTGGTTCCGTGCCCTATTGGAGTGCCGGGACCCTGGTACTGGAATTGGTGGGTGGACATACGAAATGTCTAACTTTACAACAGGGAAGCCTCTCTGGCGTTACAATCCAGGTCTTCTCAACGGAGCGTGTGGCGTCGGGCTGGCTCTCTTGGCGGCGGTGAGTGATGTAGAGCCGATGTGGGACCGGTGTATGTTGTTAGACATGCCACCGTGTCCTATGTAGGGCCGTTCTCGCGCTATGGCCGCTCTTCCTTTCCAGGCTAGTTTCATTGTATTGCGCACCCCTCTTCTTTCGCAATCCCAAGGGGAGAAGCTGCTAGCATCAGCGGGGGGGATGCTTGGCGCAGACGACCGGTCTCGCGAAGCGGTATGGCTGGGTTCTCCGGAGTTCGGCGGGCAAGCGGGTGGGGACGGCGGGAGCAAAGAGCCTGCGGGGAAGGAGGGGCGGCGGGCGAGGGCGCTGTACCGCTATTCTTCCCGCATGGCGTACCGGGCCACGCCTTTTGGGCTGTTTGCGGGCTATTCGTTGGGGGAAGTAGGGAAGGAGACGCGCCTTGAGCTGGTGGGGAGGGAGCACTACCAGCGCAAGACGCGGCTGGACTTTGAATACCTTCACGGGCTGGTCCAGGCCCTTTTGAAGCGTCCGGAGGTACGGCTGGCTTTGCGGTTCCGGGCGAATTCAAGCCTTCAGGAAACTCCGGAGGGGTACCTGTATGCCGAGGGGCGCTTCAACGGCCAGCGGAGAAGCTACCACCAGGTTCAGGTGCAAAGGACTCCCTACTTGCGGGAGGTCGTGGAGGCGGCACGGTGGGGAGTGACCGGGTCCGCCCTGGTCGCAGGCCTCGTGGAGAGGTTTGGGGGCGTCTCCGCCGACGAGGCTGAAGGCTACCTGGCCCAGCTCGTGGAGAGCCAGATACTAGTGCCGGAGTGTGAGCCGCTCGTGACCGGCGAAGAGGCGGCGGAGGTGCTTGCTGGAGAATTGGCTTCGCAGGAGGCTACAGCGCCGCTGGGGAAGGCGCTGGCGCAGGCCGTGGAGGCTCTCCGGGAGCTAGACAGCGGGGGCATGGGCCATGAGCCAGCCCGGTACGAAGCCATTGCCGCCGGCCTTCGGGAATCGTTGCCCGCTCCCGTAGAGATTCAGCATCTCTTCCAGGTGGACATGCGCAAGCCCGTGGTGACGGCCACGCTGGGCGAGAGGGTCATCCGGGAAATCCTGAAAGGCGTGGAAGTCCTCCACGGCATGACCCCCCCCGGCGGGACGATCCCCTGGAGGCCTTTGCCCGGGTTTTCGAAGAGCGCTATGGAGGGCAAGAGATTCCCCTGCTCGCGGCCCTGGACGAGGAGTGGGGGGTGGGCTTCGAGCGCTCGCAGGGGCAAGAGGGCATAGCTTCGCCGCTCCTAGAAGGCCTGCCCCTGGGGCGGGCGGGTGCGGCACCGGATGTTCGCTGGTCGAGGGTTGAACCCGTTCTCTGGCCGCGGGTGGAGGAGGCGGCCCGGAGTGGAGACCTGGAGATGGAGTTGGATGGCAAGGAGATGGAAGCGCTGTCGGCTCCGAATCCACCTCCCCTGCCGGATGCCTTCTCCGTGATGGCCACGTTGGCCGCGCCCTCTTGTGAAGCGGTGAACCAGGGTGACTTCAGGCTTTGGATTCACGCCGCTTCGGGCCCATCCGGCGCCAACCTGCTCGGGCGCTTTTGCCCGATGGATGAGGAGTTGACCCGGAGAGTGAAAGAGCACCTTCAGGCGGAAGAGGCGCTAAAGCCCGAAGCGGTGTTCGCGGAGATCGCTCACGTGCCCGAGGGACGGATCGGCAATGTGGTTTTCCGGCCGGTATTGAGGAGTTATGAGATCCCATTTCTCGGCCGCTCCAGCGCGCCGGAGGAGAAGCAACTTCCGTTGCAAGACCTTCTGGTCTCGGTTCGGGGTGGCCGGATCGCACTGCGTTCACGGAGGCTAGGCAAGGAGGTGATTCCTCGCCTGACGAATGCCCATAACTACGGCTCTCCGTTCAACCTGAAGGCCTACCGGTTCTTGTGCCAGCTCCAGCACCACAAGGTGGCGGCGGGGCTCTTCTGGAACTGGGGGCTTCTGGAGCAAAGTTCGTTCCTGCCGCGTGTCCGTTGGGGGCGGCTGGTTTTTTCGCGGGCTCGGTGGCGGTTGCGGCGGCAGGAGATGGAGGCGCTGGGTAAAGGTCAGGGGGAAGAGCGGGTTCGCCGCATTCAAGCGTGGGCCGGGCACAAACGAATACCCAGGTTCGCTTATCTCGCCGAAGGAGATAATGAGCTTCTCATTGACTTTGAACTACCCTTGGCGGTGGACACCTTCGCCGAGTACGTCAAGAACCGCCCGGAAACCGTGCTGCTGGAGCTGTATCCTGGCGCCGGCGAATGGTGTGTGGAGGGACCGGAGGGGAAGTTTGTTCACGAGCTCGTGATCCCCTTTGTGCGCACCTCCCACAACGGTCCGGAAGCGCGCCTCTTTTCTCCACCAGCGGACCAGCCTACCCATGCGGCTCCGAGCCTCCCCCGCAAAGGGCTGCCCCGCACCTTCCCGCCGGGCTCCGAATGGCTCTACGTCAAATTCTACTGCGGGCTGGCCAATGCGGACCGGTTGCTACTGGGCCTAGTGACGCCCCTTGTACGACAGGCCCTTCATTCCCAGGCGGCCGATGGGTGGTTCTTCATTCGTTACGCGGATCCCGATCCGCACCTTCGGGTGCGGTTTCACGGGGCACCGCAGCGGTTGTTGCTGGAGGTGCTGGCGGAGATCCGGGCGCAGGCGGAGAAACACCTCCGGGCTGGCCTTCTCCACCGACTGGAGATTTGTACCTACGAGCGGGAGGTGGAGCGGTACGGCGGGCCGGAGGGGATGCTGCTTTGTGAGCAACTATTTCAGGCGGACAGCGAAGCTGTGATTGGGATTCTGGGAGGCCTTACGGGGGATGCGGGCGCCCAGGCACGGTGGAAGCTCGCCCTGATTGGCGCTAGCCGGCTGCTGGGGGATCTTGCCCTGGAAAATCCTACTGCCCTGGCGCTGCTCACCCGTCTCAAAGAGGGGTACTTCCAGGAGTTCGGTGGCACGGTGGCGCTGAAGAAGGCCCTGGGCGGCCGGTACCGCAAGGAGAGGGCTGCGGTGGAGACCCTGCTGGAGATGGGTGAATCCGGGGACCCCAGCATGATTCCTGGGTTGCGGGTCTTGGAAGAGCGGTCGCGCAAGATGGCCCCCGTGATCGCGGCCCTCCGCAAGAAGAGACGGCAAGGCCACATAACGGTCTCTCTGCCGGACTTGGCGGCCAGCCTTCTGCACATGCACATCAACCGCATGGTGCGGGCCAGGGCCAGGGCCCATGAAGCGGTGCTCTACACCTTCTTGGCGCAAGCCTGCGAATCCCGCATGGCCCGGCTCAAAAAGGAGGCGAACCGGACGGAGCGCCTCGAAGCCGTACTATGACCCGGAAACGAAAGGCGCGGTCCCAGCCCAACCTCTTTCGCGACGAGGCCCTGCAACACCACCTGGGCAACCGGGCTGGTTTTCTACCCCTGCGTCTTCCGTGGGGGGAGCGACGGAGGCGGGTGCCGTTGGTGGTGCAAACCACCGCCACGGACTGCGGCGCTGCCTGCCTAGCGATGGTGTTGGGGGCCTACGGGCACGAGGTGCCACTTCGCGACATTCGCGAAGCAATGGGGATCGTGCGCGACGGGGTGACCGCCCAGCAGATCGTCAGGGCCGCGCGGGCCTTCGGGCTGAGAGGGCAGGGCGTGCGGGCTGAACTCTCTGCCCTTAAGGACTTGCCCCTCCCCGCCATTCTCCACTGGAACTTCCAGCACTTCGTCGTGCTTGCCCAGGTGGGCCGGAAAGGTGCGGAGATCCTGGACCCAGAGGGCAGACGGTCCTGCGTGCCGATCGAGGAACTGGGGAAGTCGTTTACGGGCGTGGCCCTGATCTTCGATCCCCTGTCTGGGTACGAGGGCCAGGCGGAGAAGCAGCGGCCGTGGCGAAGGCCTCTTCGCATGCTTCTGGAGCGGCGGGGCACGCTTTCGTTCGTGGCCCTCTTGTCCCTCGCTGTTCAAGCGCTGGGGTTGGCCCTGCCTCTTTTGACGGCGTATGTCGTGGACCGGGTCGTACCGGCCCACTCTCTGCCAGGCCTGCGTGTGGCCGCCCTGGGATTGGGATTGTACCTGGCCGCCTATGGGGTGGTATCGCTGGGGCGAAGTCTTCTCCTCCTCCGCCTGCAGGTCATGGTGGACGAGCACACCATGGCGGGATTCTTTGAGCACTTGCTGTCTCTGCCTTTTTCTTTCTTTCAGGTGCGGTCGGCCGGCGACCTGATGATGCGCCTCTCCAGCAACTCGCTCGTGCGGGAATTGCTGTCCCAACAGTTGCTCTCGCTCTCTACGGATGGGCTGCTGGTGGTGTTGTACCTGGGCGTGATGATGGCCACGAATGGGCCTCTCGCGCTGCTGGTCCTGTCCCTGGCGGTCCTGCAAGTGGCGTGGGCCCTGGTGGAGGCCAAAGTCATGCAGGGGCCGGTGCACCAGGATATCGCGGCCCAGAGCCGCAGCCAGAGCTACCTCGTGGAGGTCCTGCGGGGGGTGGAAACCATCAAAGCCTCGGGGGCGGAGGACGAAGTCTTTCAAGCGTGGCGTGGATTCTTCGGGCAGCAGCTTCTGGCCTCGTTCAGGCGGCAGAAACGGGGTGTACTCTTGAGAAGCCTGGGTACAGTCCTGACCGTGGCGAGCCCTCTTCTGTTGCTCCTCTACGGCGCCCGTCTCGTGCTGCAGGGGGACTTGAGCCTAGGGGAGATGCTGGGCTTTGCGGCCCTGGCCGGGGCCTTTCTCGCTCCGCTCAACTCCCTCGTGAACAACATGCAAAGCTTCCAGGTCATGGGGACGCACCTGGGGCGGCTGGAAGAGGTCTTTGAAGAGCCGCCCGAGCCGAGGCACCCCCAAGCGGCCCCCGAGCTGCGAGGCCAAATCGAGGTACGGGATGTGTCCTTCCGTTACGGGCCGCAGTCTCCGTGGGTTCTGAAAGAGGTGAGCGCCACGGTGCCCGAAGGCGCGCTGGTGGCTCTCGTTGGGAAGTCAGGCTCCGGTAAAAGCACCTTGGCCAAGGTGTTGCTGGGGCTCTACCCCTGCACGAAAGGGGAGGTCCTGTGGGATGGGAAGAGCCTCTCCGTTCTCGATCTTCCCAGCCTGCGGCGGCAGACGGGGGTAGTGGTTCAGAATGCCTTTCTCTTCAACGATACCATCCGGCGCAACATCACGATCGGGGCCTCCGACGTGCCCTTTGAACGGGTCCGCGAGGCGGCGCGGCGGGCGTGTATCGCCGATGACATCGAAGCCATGCCGATGGGCTACGACACCCTGCTCTCGGAAATGGCGAACAACATCAGCGGGGGGCAGCGCCAGCGTATTTGCTTGGCCAGGGCGCTGGTCCGGCGGCCGGCCATTCTCCTCCTGGACGAGGCCACGAGTGAGCTGGACCCTCCTACAGAAGCCAGCATTCACGCCAATCTGGCCCGGCTGGGCTGCACGCGGCTCATCATCGCCCACCGGCTGGGCACGGTTCAAAACGCCGACCGGATCTGGGTGCTGGAAAGCGGCCGGATTGTGGAGCAGGGGACGCATGCGGAGCTCTTGGCCCTCGGGGGGGCCTATGCCGTTCTGGCTCAAGGCCAGGGGAACCGTAAGGAGCAGGGGCACTCGGGCGCCGGCTAGACAGGATAGGGGCCGGGCCGTCTATTCCTATGAGGTGGCGGCCGGCGCTGAAGAGAATGGGCCATGTAGAACGGGGGCTTGCGACGAAGCAAGGGGGGCGTGGATCCAACCCAGCGGGATCGAAATCCACGTGGTTTCTGCGGTGGTCTTCTTTCCGTAGTGCTCGGGCAGGTGGCTGGAGCTCGGCGCATACTGTGGCTCACGGTCTCGTATCAACATGGAGGCAGGCCGGGCTGGTTTGGAAGCCCATCTCGAATACGGGGGTTCACGATGGTACATAGGAGGCGGTGCAGGAGGGGCAGAGGGGTCATGGTGGCCCTCGTGGCCGTGGTGGCCCTGGCTGGTCTGGCGGGGTGCAAGAAGCCGAAAGCCCAGGTGACCGGCACGCTGGTCCGGGTGAAGCAGCGAACGCTCGAGAGCACCGTCTCGGCCACGGGCACTATCACGCCACAGGTGGGGGCGGACGTAAAGGTGGGCCCCCGCATTTCAGGCCTTCTCCAGAAGCTCTACGTAAAGGTGGGTGACACCGTCCAGACCGGCGAGGTGCTGGCGGAGATCGAGCACGCGGATCTGGACCAGGCCGTCCGGGACGCCGGGACAGCGGTGAAGGAGGCCAGGGCCAAGCTGGATCTGGACAAGCTGGTTCTCGCGCGCCGGGTCCGCTTGGAGCGGGAGGGCATCGTCTCGCCGGAGGACCTGGACATTGCCCGCGAGACCGTCACGGTGGATAAGGCGGCTCTCGAAAGTGCTCAAAGCCACTTGGCCTCAGCGCGCATCATGCAAGGCTACGCCACCGTGAGGGCACCCATTTCAGGCACGGTCACGGCCATTTCGACGCAGGAGGGCGAGACGGTGGCCGCGAGCTTCGCGGTACCGACCTTCGTCACGATCGTAGACCTGAACCGCCTTCAGGTGGATGCCTACGTGGACGAGGTGGACATCGGGCACGTGAAGCCCGGGCAGAGCGCTACCTTCACCGTGGATGCGGCGCCCTCGGAGACCTTCCACGGAACGGTGCAGGCCGTGATTCCCCAGGCGATGGTGCGCAACAACGTCGTCAACTACGTGGTGTTGCTCACCATCCAGAAGGGCCCCAAGGGGATTCTACGTCCCGCCATGACGGCCACCGTTTCCATCGAGACGGGCGAACACCGGGCGGCCCTCGTGGTCCCCGCGGGGGCGGTTCAGTATGACGCCCAGGGGAGCAGCTACGTGACGGTGGTGGTGAAGGGCAAGCCCCAGAAAAAGGTCGTGGTCTGCGGTTCGCAGAGCGGTGGAGAGATTCCCATCAAGGACGGCCTGTCCGAAGGGGAAGAGGTCCTCCTTCCTCAGGCTCAGAGCGGTGGGGCGTGATGAAAGAGGAGGTCCCATGATCCAGCTCCAGAAGATAGAGAAGACCTACCAAGCGGGTGGGGTGGAGACGCCGGTGCTCCGGGGGATCGATCTCACCATCGAACAGGGCGAATACGTGGCCCTCATGGGCCCCTCCGGGACGGGCAAGAGCACCCTCATGAACGTCCTTGGGCTCTTGGATTCGGCCTCGGGCGGCCGCTACCTGTTCGATGGAGAGGATGTCACGGACCTGGGCGACAGGGCCCTTTCACGCCTCCGTAACCAGCGCATCGGGTTCGTCTTCCAGCTCTTCCACCTGCTGCCCAGGATCTCCGCCTTGGACAATGTGTTGCTGCCCCTGTTGTATTCGCCGCACTACCCGAAAAATGCCAAGGAGCGCGGCAAGGGGCTACTGGAGCAGGTGGGACTCGGGGATCGCGTCAAGTACAAGCCTTATGCCCTCTCCGGTGGGCAGCAACAGCGGGTGGCCATTGCTAGGGCCCTCATCAACGAGCCGGCGCTCATCCTGGCCGACGAGCCCACGGGGAACCTGGACCAGAAGGCCGGTGCCGAAATTCTGGATCTTTTCGACCAGCTCCACGCCCAGGGGCGAACGCTCGTCCTCGTTACGCATGATCCCGCCGTGGCTGCTCGGGCCAAGCGGGTCGTAGCGCTTCGGGACGGCACCGTGGAATTCGACCGGTCTGTGGCCTGACGAAGGCTCGCGGAACTTTCACCCATGATGGCACGCCGCCTGCTTGCCTCCTCGCTGGGGGTTTTGGTCGCTCACAAGGCGAGGACCTTCTTGTCCTGCTCAGCGGTCTTTGTAGGGGTCTGCGCGGTGACGCTCATGCTGGGGACGGGGCAGTCGGCCCAGAAGGACCTGAACCGCCGTCTCGACGCCCTGGGGACCCGCGTGCTCGTGGTCCAGGCGGGGGAGTTCCAACCCATCGGCAACCGGCAGATGCAGGTGGCGTCGTTCACCACGCTCGTGCCGGCTGATGCTGCAACCCTCCTCCAGGAGGTTCCCCAGCTCACCTCGGCCTCGGGCATCGCCGGAGACCAAAAGGTCGTGACGTGCGGCCGGGAGAAGGGGCTGGTGTCGGTGCTGGGGGTCGAGCCGCCCTATTTTGCCATGTCGAGGCTACACCTGACAGCCGGACGGTTCTTCACGCCAGAGGAGACTCGGGGCCAGGCCCGGCTGGCCGTGCTGAGTGCCAGAACGGTACGGGACCTGCGCCTGGGAGCCCGGCCACTGGGTGCGGATCTGCGCGTGGGGGGTGTCCTTTTTCGGGTCGTGGGCGTAGTCCAGGACGAGGGCGGAGCGGACGAACAGGGGGCCGATACCCTCTATGTTCCCCTCACCACGGCCATGGGCCGGCTCTTCGGCGTCTCCTATCTGGCGAGCATCGAGGTCCAGGCCCGCCCCGGAGCGGATCTGGGCGCCACCATGGGACGCATGATCGCCGTCCTGCGCCAGGCCCACCGCCTGCCCCTCAACCGGGGCAACGATTTCACCATCCAGGATCCGGCGGAGCTCCTCAAGGCCCAGCACGACATGGGTGCGGCTTTCCAGGGACTCATGGAGGCCGTGGCCGGAGTCTCGCTGCTGACAGGCTGCGCCGGCATCGCGGCGGTGATGCTCCTCTCGGTGCGAGAGCGTACGGGGGAGATCGGCTTGAGGCGGGCCATCGGAGCCACGCGGGGAGCCGTGGCGCTCCAGTTCCTGGCAGAAGCCGCTGCCCTCTCCGGGACGGGCGGGGCGGCCGGCGCGCTGACCGGCTTCGGCGGGACCGCCCTCGTCTGCCTTACCGCTGGCTGGCCGCTCGTTTGGCCCTGGAGCGGAGCGGCGCTGTCGTTCGCCCTCTCCGTGGGGCTCGGCCTCCTCTCGGGCCTGGCTCCCGCCCTCCGCGCCGCCTACCTCGACCCCGCCAGAGCCCTCGTCTCTCCGGGGTAAGAATGTGGCTGGGACAAGATCTCCAGGCAACAAGGCCATGATGTTTGTGCAGAGGATGGAAGTGCAGAGGCCGCGGTCCCTGTTGGACGGCGCCTCTAGACCAGGAGGGCGGGATGAAGCTGAAGACCTTCGGATGGGCGATAGCAGCGTGTGCATTGGGCCTGGCCTTGGGGGCCGTCCCCTCCCGGGCCGCGGAGCCTCCGGAAGGGGCCGTCAACCTCTC
>JBMFSH010000046.1:0-17284 GCA_049967655.1 Acidobacteriota bacterium | reverse complement strand
GCAAGGATTTCAAGACGAAGAAGGAGTGAAGGGGGGCGGCCCCGGCAAACCTCCCCGCTTCCCCCTGCGTACAAGGAGGTGAGGAGGTGACACCATGGCCGTCCACTGGTTTCGTCGCGGTTTCTTCGCCGCGCTGGTCGCCGCGCTACTGACCGCCGCCCTGCCGCTTCTGGCCCAGAGCGGATCCGACGAAGTGGTCCAGTTCCGCATCCAGGGGGAGCAGGACAAGGCCGTCATCGAGATGCCCCTGAAGGTCCTCCAATTCCTCGACCAGCACAAGGTGGAAAAGGGCTTGCAGGGGTGCCGCGTGGAGGGCCAGCAGGTCACCCTCGACCTCGGCAAGGTGCTCGATGCGCTCAAGAAGGAGAGCAAGGGCGGGGAGAGCCAGCTCTTCGCGGTGGAAAAGCACGGCCGCAAGAGTTCGGTCACGGTCGGATTTGCCCCCTCAGCCCAGCCGAGGCCCGGCAAGGCCCCGACGAACTTCGTCTTGCGGGCCCGAAACAAGGGCGAGGGCGGGGAGGAGACCCGAATCTCCGTGCCCCTCTCCACCGTTCAGTCCCTTCTGTCGGGGATCAAGGTCGAGGGCAAGGGGCCGGTGGATACCGAGGCCCTCTTCGCTCAGCTCGTTCCCTTCGCCAAGCAGCTCGGCACCGGCCTGCTCGCCCGCGTGGTGAGCAACGACGGAGAGGTCACGCTGAGCCTGGAGTAGGTTTTTTCTCCGGGTCGCACCAAGAAAAAGGGGCGGTGCCTCTCGGGCGCCGCCCCTTTTCCGCCGTCTGCCCGCCATATCTGGAGGCGAACGCTCTGGCCGAAGGCTTGGACCGGCCTCAGGCAGCGAGCATGCGCCTACCCCAGTGGGCAAGGACCACGAGGTTCCACAGGAGCAGGCCACGGTCCTTCCCGTCGAGGTGCTCCTGCAGGACTCGGCGCACCTCGGCGGTATGGAAGTAGTCGGCCATCCAGTCGGCGCCGTCCAGGGTCTCCTCCAGAAACCCCTTCAGGGGGCCGCGGACCCATCTGTTCCACGGTACGGGGAAACCGAGCTTCCTGCGGAAGGCCACGCCGTGGGGGATCCCCGCCTTGACGGCATACCGCTTGAGCAGGTACTTGGTGATCCCTCGGTTGATCTTGAGGCGCTGGGGCAGATGGAAGCAGAAGGTGAGCAAATCGACGTCGAGGAAGGGGACGCGCATCTCCAGGCCATGGGCCATGGACATGCGGTCGGAGTGGTTGAGCAGGTTATCCGGGAGCCAGCCCTTGCAAAGGGTCGAGAGGATGGCGTCCAGGGGGCCTCTGTGGCTGGGCACCTCGGTGTAAAAAGCGTCAAGGGTCCGGTCGTAGGGCGGCGGCATGCAGTCCTTCAGGAGCCGGTTCATGGTGGACGGAGGCAGGGGCATGGTGAGGTCGTACCGGATCTTACCGGGCAGCTGGCCGGGCACGGCGCGCCGGATCTCTTCCCAGCGGGCTAGCTGCGCCCGCTTGTGATCCCGTCTGGCGATGGCCGCCGCCGCCGCCCGCGCCCCGGGAAGCCCCCTGAGCAGGACGATGGATCGGATCTGCCGGAGTACGCGGTCCAGGTGATAGCCCCCGAGGACCTCGTCGGCCCCCTGTCCCGAAAGGAGCACCTTCACGCTGGATGAGGCCAGGCCGCACACGTGGTAGAGAGGGATCACGGCCACGTCGGCCACGGGGTCGTCCAGGTGAGAGAGCACGGTGCCAAGGGAGTCCGCGAAACGCTCCGGCGTGATCGTGACCTCGTGGTGGTCCGTTTCGAGCTGCTCGGCCACGGCCTTGGCCCAGCTCCTTTCGTCGTGGCCCTGCTCCTCGAAGGCCACGGTGAAGGTGGCCATGCGCCCCTGGCCGCAGTGACGCAGGGCCGCCGCCAGGGCCGAGGAGTCCACGCCGCCCGACAGCAGGAGCCCCACGGGGACGTCGGAGATGAGGCGCCGCCGCACCGAGGCCTCGAAGAGTTCGCGGAACCGCTCCAGCGCCTCCGTCTCCCCCATTTTGTGGATCCGGTCGCCGATGGGCAGGCGCCAGTAGGGGGAGATGCGGATCCCCTGCGCCGAAGCCGTGAGGAGGTGGCCGGGCGGGAGCTTCTGCACCGATTTCAGCAGGGTACGGGGGGCCAGGACGTAGCGGCAGGCCACCTGCTCGGCCAGGGCCCGGGGGTTCAGCTCCCGGCTAACCTCGGGGTGCTGAAGGAGGGGCGGGATCTCGGAGGCGAAGACCAGCCCGTCTCTGACCCTCGACCAGTAGAGGGGTTTGATGCCGAGGCGGTCACGGCAGAGCAGGAGCTTCCGTTCCGAGCGGTCCCACAGGGCGAAGGCCCACATGCCGTTGAACCGGTTCAGCGCGTCCATCCCCCACACCATGAGGGCCCTGAGAAGAACCTCCGTGTCGGACCGCGTGGAGAAGGTCTCCCCGAGGCGCTCCAGATCGGCGCGCAGCTCCGGATGGTTGTAGAGCTCGCCGTTGTAGACGATGACGTAGCGGCCGTCGGGGCTGACCATGGGCTGGGCGGCGGCGGGTGTGAGATCGATGATGGAGAGCCTGCGGTGCCCCAGCGACACCCCCGCCTCGTGCAGGAAGCCCTCGCCGTCAGGGCCGCGGTGGGCGATCCGCTCGGCCATCCTCTCCGTGGTACCGGGGCGCACGAGGGAAGGCTCGCCGAATCCCACCTCCCCGCAGATACCGCACATGGGCGCCTCCCCGAGCATTGTAGAGGTGCGGGGGTGGGCTGTCCAGGAGGAGTGGAGGAGGAGTGGAGGCGAGGAAAAAGGTTCGGAAGGCATAAAAACCGCCCCCTGCTCGCCCGTGATGCCCGTAGGTGCGCTCTCCAGAGCGCGACGGGTGGAGAGGGGACGGCGCATCGGCCTCGGGAGAGGCCTCCTACAGAGCCATTCATCAAATCCCCGCTCTCTCTCATCCCTCATCCTCCTGTCCCCTGTCCCTTGTCCCCATGAAACGACGTGATGAGGAGATGAGGAGATGCCGAAACCAACGGGCGGTGTCCCCTGTCCCCCGTCCCCTGCCCCTCCAGCTCTGCCACCGAGTGCGCTTCGCGCCCTTGTCCCAGCCGGGTCGCAAGAGGTACGCTACTGGGCCGGAGGAGCCATGGCGGGGCGAGATTGGAAATCCGCAGTGAAGGCCCTTTCATACGTCGGTGCGAAGGCCTTCTTCTGGCCGCTCTTCAGGCTCTATTTCCGCGTCAGGGTGAAGGGGGGCGAGCGGGTCCCGCCGCGGGGCGCCTTCCTCCTGGCGGCGAACCACTTCTCCTTCGCGGACCCGCTCATCTTGGGGTGCTTCCTTCACAGGCGCCTCTGGTTCGTCATGGCGGAGGACCAGTTCGAGAAACCCGTCGTCAAGACCTTCTCGCGCCTCATGGACGTGGTCCCGGTGAAGGCCGGCGCGGCCTTCCAGCTCTCGGCGGTGCGGAGGATCCTGGGCCTTCTCAAGCACGGCCGGGCCGTGGCCATTTTCCCGGAGGGCCGGAGGTCGGACACCGGCGGCCTCCTCGATCCCCAGCCCGGCCTCGGCGTCTTCGCCTCCCGGGCCGGGGTGCCCGTGGTGCCGGTGGCCATCGTGGGTACCCGGGAAACCTATCCGCCGGGGAGGCGTTATCCCAGGCCCGGCCGGGTGACGCTGCTCGTGGGCGAACCCATCGCCTTCCCTGGGGACATGCTCCCGGAAACCATCTCCCGGCGCTCCATGGAGGCCATCGCGAGGCTTTTGCAAGCGGAGGGTCGCGACGACTACCTCGGCGTCTTTGCCGTCGCTCCGGCCAGCGGCGTCGCGGAGGAAGGAGGCGGAGGCCATGGCTAAGGCCGCCCTGCTGCTCATCGGATCAGAGATGACCGATCCCTCCAGGCCGGATGCCAACGGCCCGGCGGCGCACGCGCGCCTGGCCGCCGCCGGAATCCCCGTCGTCCTGCTCGCGCGGGTGGAGGACCGCGTGGAGGCCATCGAGGCGGCCATGCGGGCGGCGCTGGCGACCTGTGACGTGGTGATCACCTCCGGCGGATTGGGCCCCACGGGCGACGACCTGACGCGCGAGGGGGCCGCGCGCCTGCTCGGGGTGGGCATCCACGAGGATCCCGAATGGATCGAGGAGATCCGCCGACGCTTAGAGTCCCGAGGTTACCCCCTCACCGAGGTGAACCGTAGGCAGGCGCTCGTCGTGGACGGCGCCGAGTCGGTGCCGAATGGGAAGGGGCTGGCCTGCGGCTCCTGGCTCAAAGCGGGGGGAGGCGACCTGGTGCTGCTACCCGGCGTGCCCACCGAATTTAAGGAGATGCTGGAGAGCCGCGTCATCCCAAGGTTGAAGACCCTTTACCCTCGGCGTCCTGAGGTCGTGGTGGTGAGGGCCACCGTGGCTGGACTCGCGGAGTCCATGGCGGAGCCGGTGCTCAAGCCCTGGTACGGCCTGCCCGGCGTGGCCGTCTCCATCCTGCCCTCCCTGGGCGTCCTCGCCATCACCTTCACCCTCACCTCTCCGCCGGCCGAAAAACTACCCGCGCTGGAGACACGGGTGCGGCAGGCTCTCCGCGAGGGCTACGGCCGCCACCTCGTGAGCCTGGAGGGCGAGAGCCTGGCCGAGTCCCTGGGAGAGCGTCTGCTGGCCAAGGGCTGGAGCCTGGCCTGCGCCGAGTCCCTCACGGGGGGCGCGGTGAGCCGGAAGATCGTGGCCGTGCCGGGGGCCTCGCGTTACTACCAGGGGGGCGTCGTGGCCTACGCCAACGAGGCCAAGATTGACCTGCTGGGGGTTCCTCCGGGGATCCTGGATCTGCATGGTGCCGTGAGCGAGGAGACGGCTCGGGCCATGGTGCGGGGGGCCAGGGCCCGCTTCAACGCCTCCTGCGCCGTAGCCACCACCGGCGTGGCCGGCCCCACGGGGGGTTCGCCCGAGAAGCCGGAGGGCACGGTCTGGGTGGCCGCCGGCACACCCGGGGGGGAGTGGGCGCGCAAGCTCTTCTTCCCGCTGGACAGGGCATCGGTGATGGAGCTGAGCGCGAACTACGCCCTCTACCTCCTTTGGTCGCACATCGGAGAGGCAGCGCCGTGAAGGTCTCAGCCGTGGGCTTCCTGAACGCCGCTCCGCTCTACTGGGGGCTGAAGGCCGGCCTCCATCCGCCGGAGTGGGAGGTCTCCTTCGACCTTCCCTCGCGCTGCGCCGAGCGGGTCCTTAAGGGGGAGGCGGATCTGGGGCTCATTCCCTCCATCGAGTTCGCCCGCTCGCGCGACCTGGTGCTCGCCGCGCCGTTGTGCGTGGGCGCCCGCCGGGAGGTCACCTCCGTGCTCCTTCTCTGCGGGGGCGAGGCGGCGGGCGTTCGAACGGTCTATCTCCACGCCGCCAGCAGGACGTCCCAGATGCTCACGCGCCTCCTCCTGGCCGATCTCGCATCCCAGGAGCCCATCTACCGAGAGGTCGCCGAACCGCCAGCCGCCCTCGGCCCCGACGAGGCCGCCCTGGTGATCGGCGACCCGGCCCTCACCCTGCCCCGCGCCCTGAAGGGGCTGCACCGCTACGACCTGGCCGAGCTCTGGAGCCGGAAGACGGGCCTCCCCTTCGTCTTCGCCGTCTGGGCGGGACGGAAGAGCGCCTGCACCCCCGAGACCAGGACCGTGCTGGCGAGGTCCCACGCTTACGGCATGGAGCATCTGGAGGAGATCGTGGCCGAGTTTGCGCGGACCTTGGACCTTCCCCCCGAAACCCTCCGGCGCTACCTCACCGAACACCTAAGCTACCCGCTCGACGGAGCCGAGGTGGTGGGGCTCCGCCGGTTCATCGCCCTGGCCCTGAAGGAGGAGATACCCGATGAACGCCTCGGCTGCGCCGCACCCGATGGAGGTGCCGGCGGTTCTCGATAAGGTATTCGACGGAGGCCGACTGACCCCCGAGGAGGGGCTGCTGCTCCTGGAGCAGGCCCCCTTCCTAGAGCTCGCCCAGGCGGCCGACGCCGTCCGGGCGCGCAAACACCCCGACAACGTGGCCACCTACATCGTGGACCGCAACATCAACTACACCAACGTCTGCGTGGCGAACTGCACCTTCTGCGCTTTCTACCGGCGGCCCGGCGACGCGGAGGGCTACGTCCACACGATTGAGACGCTCCTCCAGAAGATCCAGGAGACGGTGGACCTCGGAGGCACCGGCATCCTCCTGCAGGGCGGCCACAACCCCGAGCTGCCCTTCGGCTTCTACGAGGAGATGCTGGGTGCCATGAAGGCCCGCTTCCCGAAGGTCCACATCCACGGCTTCTCGGCCCCGGAGATCACCTTCTTCTCCAAGCTCTATAAGATGCCCGTGGCCGAGGTCATCGCGCGCCTGAAGGCGGTGGGGCTCGGGAGCATCCCCGGCGGCGGCGCCGAGATCCTCTCGGAGGGCGTGCGCCAGCGGATGGCCAGGGGCAAGGCCACGGTCACGGAGTGGATCGCCGTGCACCGGGAGGCTCACCGGCAGAAGCTCAGGACCACGGCGACCATGATGTTCGGCTCCATAGAATCCTCCCAGGACATCTTGATCCACCTCCAACACGTGCGGGAGCTCCAGGACGAGACGGGCGGCTTCACGGCCTTCATCCCCTGGACCTTCCAGCCGGGGGCGACGACCCCCCTGCAGGATGCGCCCGCCACCGGCGTGGACTACCTGCGCGTGCTGGCCCTGTCGAGGATCTACCTGGACAACGTGGACAACATCCAGGCGAGCTGGGTCACCCAGGGGCTCAAGGTGGGACAGGTTTCGCTCCACTTCGGTGCCAACGACATGGGCTCCATCATGATCGAGGAGAACGTGGTGGCCAGCGCCGGCTGCCGCAACAGCACCAATGAAGAGGAGCTGCGGCGCCTCATCGCCGACGCGGGCTTCATCCCCAAGAAGCGGCGCACCCTCTACGAGCCCGCCGAGGAGTGAGTGCTGAGATCGGTGCGCCGATGGACGAAGCCACCGGCTCTTACTATTTTTTGCCTCTTTCCCCTCTGTGCCTCTGCGTCTCTGTGGTGATCTTTTTCTTTTCGAACTCCGTTTGACCCTCCTCCGGTTCGGTCCTAAGATGGGGTGCTTACGGAGGGGACCATGGCCGAGTTGAAGAAGACTCCATTGAACGGGGAACACCGTGCCCTCGGCGCCAAGATGGTGGATTTCGGCGGGTGGGACATGCCCGTGCAGTACACCTCCATCCTCGACGAGCACGCGGCGGTCCGGACGCGGGCGGGGCTGTTCGACGTCAGCCACATGGGGGAGATCTGGATCGAGGGGAGACAGGCCCTGGAGCTGGTGCAGTTCCTGTCGAGCAACGACGCCTCGAAGCTGGCCGTGGGCCAGATCCAGTACAGCGGACTGCTGACCCCGAGGGGCTGCTTCGTGGACGACATGCTCGTCCACAACGACGGGGAGAACCGCTTTCTGCTCGTGGTGAACGCCTCCAATACGGACAAGGACTATGCCTGGATCCTCTCGCAGGCGGGGCGCTTCGACGCCCAGGTGACGAACCGGAGCTCCGAGACCGCCCAGATCGCCATCCAGGGGCCGCGGGCGCTGGCCATTCTCCAGCCCTTCGTGAAGGGGCTGGAGCTGGCGCCCATCAAGTATTACTGGTATGGGTACGGCACCCTGATGGGCGAGCGCTGCTTGGTGGCCCGCACGGGCTACACGGGCGAGGACGGCTTCGAGATTTACTGCTCCCCCGCTCTGGCGCCGGCCCTTTGGCGGGCCCTCCTCGAAGCCGGGAAGACCGAAGGGCTCACCCCCGCTGGTCTGGGCGCCAGGGACACCCTCCGCCTGGAGGCCTGCATGGCCCTCTACGGCAACGACATCGACGACACGACCACGGTGCTGGAGGCCGACCTGGCCTGGATCCTCAAGCTGGGCAAGCCCGGCGACTTCAACGGCCGGCCGGTCCTGGAGCGCCAGAAGGCGGAGGGCGTGAGGCGCAAGCTCGTGGCCTTCGAACTCCTGGACAGGGGCATCCCCCGCCACGGCCACGATTGCTATGCCGGCTCCGAAAAGGTGGGACACGTGACGAGCGGCACCCTGGCCCCCTTCCTGAAGAAGCCTCTGGGCATGGCCTACCTGCCCACGGCCCTCGCCGAGGCGGGGTCGTTCTTCGAGGTGGACATCCGGGGAAAACGCGTGCCGGCAAAGGTGGTTCCCAAGCCCTTCTACAAGCGACCCAAGGGCTAGGGAGGGACGCCGGCCGGCCGTGCCCGCTCGCCGGCATCACCGAGAGGAAACCCAGTGCGGCGCCCGGTGCGCCGCAATCCAAGCGACCGGAGGGACCCATGAGCAATCCGAGCGACCTGAAATACACCCAGACCCACGAGTGGATCCGGGTGGAGGGCAACAAAGGAACGGTGGGCATTACGGACTTCGCCCAGCACGAGCTGGGGGACATCGTTTTCGTGGAGGCGCCCGCGCCCGGTACCTCGCTTAGCGCGGGCAGCCCCATGGGCAGCGTGGAGAGCGTGAAAGCGGTCTCCGAGGTGAACGCGCCCCTCTCCGGCGCGGTGGTCGAGGTGAACCCAGAACTCGCCGACCACCCGGAGCTTCTGAACCAGGACCCCTACGGCAAGGGCTGGATCCTGAAGATGACCCTCTCCGATCCGGCCGCCCTCGGCGGGCTCATGGACGCGGCGGCCTACGAGAAGTACGTCGCCGAAGTCACCCACTGAGGATCTGCCATGCGCTATTTCCCATGCAGTGACGAGGACGCCCAAGTCCTGCTCGCCGCGGCCGGCGTGAAGGGGGTGGAGGACCTCTTCGCCTCCATTCCGTCCGAGGTGCGGCTCAAGGGGCCGCTCGCCCTGCCCCCAGCGGTTCCGGAGCCGGAGCTGCGGGAGCGGTTCGTGATCCGCTCCATCCGCAACAGCTCCGCCACCTGCCGCCCCTGCTTCCTCGGCGCGGGCGCCTACGACCACTACGCGCCGGCGGCTGTGGACCAGCTCCTGCTGCGCAGCGAGTTCTACACGGCCTACACCCCCTACCAGCCCGAGATGGCACAGGGGACGCTCCAGGCCATCTTCGAGTTCCAGACCATGATGGCCGACCTGACGGGCATGGACGTCTCCAACGCCTCCCTCTACGACGGCGGCTCGGCCACCGCCGAGGCGGCCCTCATGGCCCACCGCATCCACAAGGGGCGGCGCGTGCTCGTGGCGCGCTCGCTCCACCCCGCCTACCGCGAGGTCCTGCGCACCTACCTGAGGCACATCGGCCTCACGGTGGAGGAGATCCCCTTCGGACCGGACGGCCGGCTTGACCTCGGCGCGCTGAGGGGCCTGCTCGACGCGGAGGTCTGCGCCGTCCTCGCGGGCCAGCCTAACTTTTTCGGCGTGGTGGAGGACGTGAAAGCCGTCGCCTCGGCCCTGCCGCAGGAGCGCCGCCCCCTGCTGGGGGTCGTGGTGAGCGAGGCCCTCTCCCTGGCCCTCCTGGAGCCTCCCGGGCGCCAGGGCGCCGACATCGTCTGCGGCGAGGCCCGCTCCTTCGGCCTTCCGTTGGGCTACGGCGGTCCCTACCTCGGCTTCATGACCACCCGGACCCAGCACATGCGCCAGCTCCCGGGCCGCATCTGCGGCCAGACCGTGGACGCCGACGGCCGGCGGGGCTTCGTGCTCACCCTCACCACCCGCGAGCAGCACATCCGTCGCGAAAAGGCCACCTCCAACATCTGCACCAACGAGGGGCTCTGCATGCTGGCCGCCACCATCTACCTGTCGCTGGTAGGCCGGAAGGGGCTGCGGGAGCTGGCCATCCACAACCTGAGCAAGGCCGAGTACCTCAAGGCCCGCTTGGCGGAAAAGGGCGTGCGGCCCCTCTTTACCTCTCCCACCTTCAACGAGTTCGCCGTGAAGCTCCCCGCGGAGGGATCGAGGGTCTCGGAGGCCGCCTCTGCGGTGGACCTCCTGAGCGGCTACGACCTGTCCCGCCACTATCCCGAGCTGGCGGGCGGCCATCTCCTCTGCGCCACCGAACGCGTGAGCAAGGCGGCCTGCGATCGGATGGCGGACGTCCTGGGAGGCCTCTCATGAGCCACGCCATCGAGGAGAAGCTGATCTTCGAGAAGGACCACCCGGGGCGCATCGGCGCCTCCCTGCCCGCATGCGACGTCCCTGCGGCCGATCCCGCCTCCCTGCTGGGTCCGCTGGCCCGGCGCGAAGCTCCGGCGCTCCTGCCCGAACTGAGCGAGGTGGACGTGGTCCGGCACTTCACGCGCCTCTCCACCACCAACTACGCCGTGGACATGGGCCTCTACCCCCTCGGTTCCTGCACCATGAAGTACAACCCCAAAATCAACGAGGAGGTAGCCCGGCTCGAAGGCTTCGCGCGCCTTCATCCCATGCAGCCCGAGTCCATGACCCAGGGCGCCCTGGAGCTGGTGGCCGTGCTTCAGCGCCACCTCTGCGCCGTCTCGGGCATGGACGCCTGCACCCTTCAGCCCGCTGCTGGCGCCCAGGGCGAATTCACGGGCATCCAGCTCATCCGCGCCTGCCTGGAGGACAGGGGTGACGCCCGCCGGATCATGCTCATCCCCGACTCGGCCCACGGCACCAACCCCGCCAGCGCCCACTTCGCCGGCTACGAGGTGGAGGAGATCAAGAGCGGCGCCGACGGCTGCGTGGACCTCGATGCCCTCAAAGCCCGGATGCGCCCAGACGTGGCCGGCATCATGCTCACGGTGCCCAATACGCTGGGCATCTTCGAAAAGAACATCGCCGAGATCTGCCGGCTCCTGCACGCCAACGGCTCGCTGGTCTACGTGGACGGCGCCAACCTGAACGCGCTGATGGGGATCACCCGCCCCGGCGACTGGGGCGCAGACGTGATGCACATCAACCTCCACAAAACCTTCTCCACCCCGCACGGCGGCGGCGGCCCAGGGGCTGGACCGGTGGTCTGCAAGGCGCACCTCGAACCCTTCCTGCCCAAGCCCGTCCTCGTGCAGCGGGAGGGCCGCTACGCCTGGGACCACGAGAGGCCCAAGAGCATCGGCAAGGTGCAGGCCTTCTACGGGAACTTCCTCGTCCTCGTGCGGGCCCTCGCCTACATCGAGACCCTGGGCGGCGAAGGGCTGAAGCGCGCCTCCGAGCTGGCCGTGCTCAACGCCAACTACCTCCGCGCCCAGCTCCTGCCCCTCCTGAAGCTAGGCTTCGACGGCCCCACGCTCCACGAGGTGGTCTTCTGCGACAAGGAGCTGCCCAACGGCGTGACCACGCTGGATCTGGCCAAGCGCCTCATCGACTACGGCTTTCATCCCCCGACGGTCTATTTCCCCCTCATCGTCCACGGGGCCCTCATGATCGAGCCCACGGAGACGGAGCCCGTGGAGGAGCTGGACCGCTTTGTCGAGGCCGTCCGCGCCATTCTGCAAGAGGCCAGGGAGCGGCCCGACCTCGTCAAGTCGGCCCCCCACACCGCCTACCGCCGCCGCCTCGACGAAGTCGCCGCCGCGAGGAACCCCAGGCTGACCTACAAGCCCGAGAGCGCGAAAGGGTAAAGCTCACTCCCCGCCAACCGTTCAACCCAGGGCGGGCCGCATGGCCCGCCCTTCATTCGATCATGGGAAGAATTTACGAAGGCAGAGGAAAATCGGGACCGAGACGGTGGCGGAGAAAGGCGGCGAGAGCTTCGGTATCCCGGGACCGGATGACTGCCACGATTCCATCCGCGTAGAGCCCCGCGAGGGCCTTCTGGATGCGGGCGCTCTCCCACCCCTCGGAGAGCATGGCGTCCCTCAAGCGCCCCATGAGGTCGAGCGCCTCCCCGTAAGCCTCGCCGTACCGCCCCTCCAGCTCCTCGCGAAGGGCCCTGGCGAAGGCGGGGCAACGCCCCTCGGTGGTGACGGCGAGGGTGAGATCGCCGCGGCGGACCACGGCGGGGAGCGTGAAGGTGCAGAGGGCGGGGCGGTCGGACACGTTGACGAGCAGGCCGAGGCGGGAGCAGTCGGCCGAGACGCTGGCGTTGACCGCCTCGTTGTCGGTGGCGGCGAGGACGAGGGCAGCCCCTTTCAGCTCTCCGGCATCGTAGGGTTTCAGGCGCAGTTCGAGGCGGCCCTCGGCGGCCAGGGCGAGCAGGCCGTCGCAGGCCTCCGGCGCCACCACCGTGACGCGCGCCCCCGCCTCCAGGAGCCCCTGCGCCTTGCGCAGCGCCACGGCGCCGGCGCCTACGACCACGGCCCTCTTCCCTTGAATCGAGAGGTTGACGAGGTAGCTCATGGCAGGGAGGAGTGGGGAGTGAGGAGTGAGGGGCAGAACAAGGCAAGGGCCAGAAGAACCGTCATGGGATGCACCCCTCAGGCCCGGTCAATGGAGGCTTGAGCGGCCAAAGAGGTGCCTTGCTCCGGACCGATAGGTGCGGACCATCTAGCTTGCTGATGGGTAGCGGCGAAATCCGCCGGTAGTCCCACATTCCCATCCTCTGTGCCTCCGTGTCTCTGTGGTTGGTCTGCCTCCGCTTTTCGCGCTACCCCTTCTCGGCCGTGACCAGCACCGTTCCGGCGGGCAGGGCCGCGCTCGCGAGGGCACCGAAGCCCAGGGCGTCGAGGGCCTCCTGGAGCCGGTCGATGGACCAGGTCCGACAGCCGCCTCGGGTGATGTGCCGGCCGAGAGCCCCCAGCACCACCTCGGGCGGAGGCAGCACGCTCACGGGGAGAAAGGCGTCGTGGAGGACGAGCAGGCCCCCGGGCCGGAGGGCCTTCGCCGCGTGTTCCAGGAGCTTCTGGACCTGTCCGCGGTCGCAGGAGGCGAGCAGGCCCGAAAGGATGGCGGCGCCGAAGGGGCCGCTGCCTTGGGGCACGGGGCTCAAGAACTTGAGGGCCTGGTCCGGCCCCTCGAAGGGATTGCGCGCCACCACCTCGATCCCGGGCCAGCGGGCGGACAGCGCGGCGCGGTAGGCCTCCGAGCCCCATCCGAGCACCAGCACCGGGCCGCGGCCGCCCAAGGACAGCCGCTCGGCCACGGCGGGGGCGGCGAAGGTCGCCAGCGCCTCGCAGGATTCCGAGTGGGCGCGGTCATCGCTGCTCGGGACGAAGTCGCGCCGGCCGTCACGGGCGTATCGCGCGAGGGTCTCCCAATTGGACGACTGGCTGGTCTGAAGGAGAAGGGCCGGGCGAAGGCTCTGGGCCGAATCGGCCCTCAGGTAGCGGGTGGCCAGTTCGAGGTTCCGGTACCCTCCCTCCAGCGCTTCGAGCACCCCCAGGGCCACGAGCACGTCCAGGATCTCCTTCGTGGCTGAAGCGTTCAGGCCGAGAGACCGCGCCGCTTCTTCAGCGCTGCGCGGGCTCTCCAGGAGGTCGAACAGGCCGGTCTCCAGGGCGAAGCCGAGAACCTGGCTGCCCAGGCCCGCGGTGGAGAGGCGGAGCAACTGGTCGGGGGCCGGGGCAGGCTCGAAGCGCGAACTGCCATCGGCCCGGCGCTTCAGATCGCGGCTGGCGTGCTTGAGCTTTTCGTGGAGCCGAACCACCTCGCCCACCACGAGGGTGGCGGGCGGGCGGATGCCGCTGCGCTCCACTTCGGAGGCGATGGTCGCCAGGGTTCCCACCACCACGTGCTCGTCGTGCCAGAAGGCCATCTGGATCATGGCGACGGGGGTATTGGGGGAGCGCCCGTGATCCGTGAGCCGCTTCGCGATCCGGCCCACGTTGTGGACCCCCATCAGAAAGACCAGCGTCTCCAGCTTGCTGAGGGCCGCCCAGTCGAGGCGGCTCTCCTCCTCCTTGGCCTCGTGCCCCGTTACGATGGCCACGCACGAGGCGGCGTCCCGGTGGGTGACGGCGATGCCAGCGCTCAGCGGGGCGGCCAGGGCCGAGGAGACGCCGGGGATCACCTCGAAGGGGACGCCGTGGTCCGCCAGGTACTCCGCCTCTTCCCCTCCGCGGCCGAACACGAAGGGGTCTCCACCCTTGAGGCGGACCACCATCTTGCCCTCCCGGGCCTTCCGCACGAGCAGCTCGTGGATCTCCTCCTGGCGGGAGTCGTGCTTGCCCAGTGGCTTGCCCATGTAGAGCCGTTCGGCGGAGGGTTTGGCGAGCGCGAGGACCTCCTCCTGGATGAGCCGATCGTACACCACCACGTCGGCCGTCCGGAGGAGCTCCGCGGCCTTCAGCGTGAGCAGCTCCGGGTGGCCGGGCCCGGCCCCCACCAGATAGACCTTCCCTCCCGCCATGGCCGTCCCTTCCCTTCGCGCCCCCGCCCTGGCTGGCGAGGGAGAACTTGTCTAACACGCCGGGAGGGGGAAATCAACGCAGCGGCCTGGCGCCCCGGCGTTTTGGTTGACTTGGCGCTTTGGGCCTCCCTATACTTTGGATGGAAGGCGGGGGGAAGCGCTTACAAAAACGGCGCGTTGGGGGGGGAAGATGGCCGTCATCACCATATCCCGTGGCTCATTCACCGGCGGCAAGATCCTGGCGGAGTGTCTCGCCAACAAGCTGGGCTACCGCTGCATCGACCGGGACGTGATCGTGGAGCGGGCGGCGGCCTACGGGGCCTCGCAGGAGGAGCTCCGCGACGCCATGGAGAAGCCGCCCTCCTTCTGGGACCGCTTCAAGCACAGGAAGTACGTCTACCTCACGCTGATCCAGGCGGCCCTCACGGAGGAGGTGCGGGGGGGCAAGGCCGTCTATCACGGCCACGCCGGCCACCTGCTCCTGAGGGGCGTGAGCCACGTCCTGCGGGCCAGGATCATTGCGCCCGTGGAATTCCGCCTCGCCATGATCCAGGACCGCCTCAAGCTCGACCGCGCGGAGGCGATGGCCTACACGGCGCGCATGGACCAAGACAGGGCGAAGTGGACCCACTACCTGTACGGGGTCAACTGGGGCGACCCCACCCTCTACGACGTGGTGCTGAATCTCGAATACATGGACATCCAGGAGGCCTGCGAGACCATTTCCACCATGGCCAACCTCAAGTGCTTCCAAGAGACGCCCGAGTCCCTGGCGGCCATGGAGGACCTCGCGCTGGCGAGCAAGGTGAGGGCCAACCTCGTCTGCAACGCGGCGACCTTGGACCTAGAGCTGGACGTCTCCGCGCACGGCGGCGTGGTGACCATCCGGGGCAAGCTGCGCGGCCAGGAGCAGTTCGAGCAAATCCGCGAGGTGGCCTGGAAGGTGCCCGGGGTGGAACAGGTGGAGATGTCGGACCTGGTGCAGGTCCTAGACGTCTGAGGGGGGCGCGCTAAGACGCGCGGACGGGTGGCCGCCACCGGACGGCCGGTTTGAGAGTGTCTCGGGGGGGGCATGTCCATCTTTCTTCCTGTGGCGGGGGTTTCGATCAATCTCTTCCTCCTCGTGGGGGTCGGGGCCCTGGTGGGTTTCTTGTCGGGGATGTTCGGGGTGGGCGGAGGGTTTCTCCTCACCCCCATCCTGATGATGATCGG
This sequence comes from Acidobacteriota bacterium, assembly GCA_049967655.1. Taxonomy (GTDB): domain Bacteria; phylum Acidobacteriota; class UBA4820; order UBA4820; family DSQY01; genus DTPS01. The sequence continues at coordinate 1,914 of JBMFSH010000046.1, read as the reverse complement.
CATCCCGCCCACCGTGGCGGCCGCCTCGGACTCCTGTCAGATCGTGGCGGCGAGCTCTTCGGGGGCAATGGCCCACTTCCGGATGGGCAACGTGGACGTGAAGCTGGGCAGCATCCTTCTCGTAGGAGGACTGGCGGGGGCCGCCGTCGGCGTTCGGATCATCAAGGCCCTCAGGGCCATGGGCAACGCCGACCTGGTCATCACGCTGACCTACGTGGTGGTGCTCGGCGCCGTCGGGGGCTACATGTTCGTGGAGAGCCTCCAGAGCCTCAGGCAGGGAGCGCTGGCCCACAAGCCCCACAAGCCAGGAGCCAGCCAAAGCTTCCTCGGCCGCCTGCCCATGCAGATGAACTTTCCGCGCTCCGGGGTCCAGCACTCCATCTTCGTTCCCTTCCTGTTGTGCGCCTTCGTGGGGATCCTGGCCGCGATCATGGGCGTGGGCGGCGGCTTCATCATGGTGCCCATGATGGTCTACCTCCTCCGAATGCCCATGCACGTGGCGGTGGGGACGGACCTCTTCCAGATCCTCTTCACCTGCGCCGGCGTCACCTTCATGCAGGCCAACACCAACCACACCGTGGACCTGGTCCTGGCGCTCCTTCTGGCCGTGGGCTCCAGCATCGGCGCACAGGCCGGCGCCCGGGTGGGCAAGCTCCTGAGGGGCGACCAGCTCAAGATCCTGCTGGCCACGATCGTCCTTCTAGTGATGGTGAAGATGGCCATCGGGCTCGTGTTGCCCCCTTCCAGCCTGCTCTCCTACGCGAAAGGGCACTGACCATGAAGCGCGCGCTAGCTTTGTCGGGGATCTTCCTCCTCTCCCTCGCCTGGTCCGCGGCGCCCATGCGGGGCCAGGGTGCCGACCAGCGCTCTCAAGCCCAGGCCGCCCAAGCCCAGGCCACGCAGGCGCTCACCCTCGTCCTCTCCCCCTCGCGGATCCTGCTGGAGACCTTCTACAGCGGCGCCCAGGTGCGCGTCACCGGCATCGCTCCGGCCGGCGCCGAGCTCCTGGTGACCGTCAAGGGGCCGAAGGCCGAGGAGGAGCTCAATCGAAAGGCCCGCGTGGGCCCCATCTGGATCAACAGGGGCAAGGTCCACATCGCCGGCGCGCCCTCCCTCTTCCTCTCCTTCAGCACGCGCCCCGCCCGGGATCTTCTCGCCCGAGGGGTCTTGGACGAGCTCCAGCTCGACGAGGCCGCCATCCGCGAAGGGATGCGGGTCTCCCCCGAGGGGTTCGACCAGCCGGTCATCCGGGCTAACTTCATCGCCATGAAGAAGAACCAGAACGTCTACCAGGAGGAGGCCGGTCCGGTGAAGCTCGGCCCAGCCGGTCCCGCCGGCGTGCCCTACTCGCTGGAGTTCCACTGGCCCAGGAAGGCGCCGCCGGGGAGCTACACGGTCGAGGTGGTCGCCTGCCGCGGGGGCGGCGTCGAGGCTACTACCTCGTCCCAACTGGTCCTCGAGGAGGTGGGCTTCCCGGCCTGGATGGCCAAGCTCGCCCGCGAGCGCGGTTCGCTCTACGGCCTCCTCTCGGTGCTCGTGGCGCTCCTGGCGGGCTTCGGTATCGATTTCGTCGCCTCCCGCCTCGGCAAGAAAGGGGTGATGGCCCATTGAGGGGGGGGACAGAACTCCCGGATTGATCTCCTCACGGAAGAGCCGACCGGCCAGGAGACGATTCGAACGCACCCGTCTCTGTTCCCGGCGAGCATCCGCACTCCAGGTCTTTTCCTCACCTACCGCGCTTTTCCGTTGACAATCCTCCCCTGCCTAGCTACGCTACCATCGTTCCGTTACCATCGTCCAGGAGGGGGAGTCATGAGAAGAGCGTGTTATCCGGTTGTGGCATTCGTCGGTCTTATTGTGTTTCTGCTGGCGACGGGAGTGGGGCCGCGTGCCCAATCGCCCCCCCCCCGCACC
>JBMFSH010000045.1:0-17604 GCA_049967655.1 Acidobacteriota bacterium | reverse complement strand
TCGCATCAGGCTAACCTCCTTAGTGGCAGTATAGGAGGTTGTCTTATGATGCGCAACTAATTAGGACGTCATGTATAGTGGGCGCGGTAGGCCGTGACGGTGACGGTGGCGGAGGAACCGGTGCTGTTGTAGAGAAGGAGCCGCTAACGGGGGAAGCCCACCTCAGCCCCGTTTCGAGGCAGCCTCCACGGTCCGGGCCACCAGCTCCTCATCGGCCACGGCCGGCTCGGTGATGTGGCCCTTGCCGACCATCTTGGCGTTCCAGCTCCGGGCCGTCTCCATGGCGTTGGGGTTGCGCGCCCAGGCGCGGCGGGCGATGCCGCCGGTGACGTCCCAGTCGAGGGCGGAGGCGATGACGGCGTTGGTGCGTTCGGAGCCGTCCAGGAGGAGACCGAAGCCGCCGTTGAAGCACTTGCCGGTGCCCACGCCGCCGCCGTTGGAGAGGACCGCGTAGGTCATGCCGCGGGCCACGTTGCCGGCCCAGCACTGGTGGGCCATGTCCGAGGTGTAGGCGCTCCCGTCGTAGATGTTGGCCGTCTCGCGGAAGGGGGAGTCGGTTCCCTGCACGTCGTGGTGGTCGCGGCCCATGATGACGGGGCCGATCTCGCCCCTGCGGACCATCTCGTTGAACTTCAGGGCGATCTTCACGCGCCCTTCGGCGTCGGCGTAGAGGATGCGGGCCTGCGTGCCCACCACGAGCCGGTTCTTCTTGGCGTCCTTCACCCAGTGGTAGTTGTCGCGGTCCTGGGAGCGGCGGTTCGGGTCGATGCAGGAGGCCGCCGCCGCATCCGTGGCGTCCAAATCCTCCGGCTTGCCGCTCAGGCAGACCCAGCGGAAGGGGCCGTAGCCGTAATCGAAGCAGAGGGGCCCCATGATGTCCTCCACGTAGGAGGGCCAGATGAAGCCGTCGTTGGTGTCCTGGCCGTTCTTGGCGATCTCACGGACGCCCGCGTCGAGGACGGCCTTCAGGAAGGAGTTGCCGTAGTCCCAAAAGCGCGCCCCCCTGTCGGTGAGGCGCCTGAGGACGGCGTAGTGCCTCTTCAGGCTCTCGTGGACCTTGGCCTTGAAGGCGGGGAAGTCCTCCTTGAGGAGGGCCTTGGCCTGGTCGTAGGTGAGGCCGGCCGGGCAGTAGCCCCCCTCGTAGGCGGCGTGGCAGGAGGTCTGGTCGGAGAGGAGCTCGGCGGGCCAGGCGTGGGCCTCGGCGTACTCCAGCATGTCCACCACGTTGCCGTGGTAGGCGATGGAGAGGGGCTCGCGCTTGGCGAGGGCCTCGCGCGTCCAGCGCTCGATTTCGGCCAGGTCCCGAGAGACGCGGCCCACCCAGCCCTGCTCGTGGCGCGTCGCGATGCGGCTGGCGTCCACCTCGGCGGTGACGGAGACGGCCCCCGCGATGTCGGCGGCCTTGGGCTGGGCTCCCGACATGCCGCCCAGGCCGGAGGTCAGGAAGAGGTGGCCGCGCAGGTCCTGGTCCTGCGGGATGCCCAGGTAGAGGCGGCCCGCGTTCAGCAGGGTGATGTAGGTGCCGTGCACGATGCCCTGGGGGCCGATGTACATCCAGCCGCCCGCCGTCATCTGACCGTAGTTCACGCAGCCCATGGCGGCGAGGCGGTGGAATTCCTCGGCGGTGTCGAACATGCCCACCATGAGGCCGTTCGTGATGATCGCGCGGGGGGCCTCGGGGCGCGAGGGGAAGAGGCCGAGGGGGTGGCCCGAGGAGACCACCAGCGTCTGGTTCTCGTCCATCTCCGCGAGGTAGCGCTTAACGAGAAGGTACTGCATCCAGTTCTGGAAGACCTGCCCCGTCTCGCCATAGGTGACGAGCTCGTAGGGGTAGAGGGCCACGTCGAAATCCAGGTTGTTGTCGATCATGACTTGCATGGCCTGGGCCTGCAGGATCTTCCCCGGATACTCGTGGACGGGCCGGCCGTACAGCCGGCCTTCGGGGCGGAAGCGGTAGCCGTAAATGCGGCCGCGCGTGGCGAGCTCTTTCATGAACTCCGGCGCCAGCTCCTCGTGGAAGCGGGTGGGGATGTAGCGCAGGGCGTTCTTGAGCGCGGTCTCCGTGTCCCGGCGGTTCAGCCGGAGGCCGCGGCTCGGCGCCCGGCGAATGCCCTCCTGGAAGGGCTTCTTGGGCGGGAGCTGTGCGAAATCCAGTTCGAAGGTGGTGGCCATGGGAACCCCCTCATATAGAGGAAATAGTATAGCGCAGAGGGAGGGGGCGCGGCTGAAAGGTTGGGCGGGCGGAAGCTGGAGGGGCGATGATCGATGATGGGAAGGGGGCCGGTGCCGTATCAATCCCCAATTCCAGGTCCCCAAGCCGCTGCGCCGAGTGTTCAGGGAGGAGGAGAGGGGCCGCTCCGCGTCGGCGCCGTGAACGGGATGAGGCCGGGACGGCCGCGAAGGCACCCGAGAGGCACCGGTGGAGGGCCGTAGGGCGACTCGAGCTTTGGCATTGACCGATTCCGCAAATCTCCTATACTGAAACCACCGACGGTTGCAGCGTGGGCCCACGGGAGAGGGCGGCGGGATTTGGGCGTGCGGGGCTCGACGGAGTGCCGGGGAGACGGGGAGCCGTTCACGCGCGGAGTGAGGCTGAAGGCGCCTTGGCACTCGCGCCCGAGAGTGTGCGGGGGGCCGTGCAGGGGCACAGAGAGGGAGGGTGAACCATGGAAGAGCGTTTCTGGCACCGTCACTACGATCCCAAGGTACCCCCGAGTCTGGACTATCCCAAGATCCCGCTCCACCGCCTTCTCGACGAGGCGGCGGCCAAGTTCCCCGACCGCACCGCCATCACCTTCCTCGGGAAACAGATCACCTACCGGGAGCTGCTCGCATCCTGCAACGCCTTCGCGCGGGGGTTGGCCGACTTGGGCGTCCACAAGGGGGCACGGGTAGCCCTCTACCTCCCCAACGTGCCGCAGATGGTCATCGCCTACTACGGCGTTCTGAAGGCCGGCGGCATCTGCGTACCCACCAATCCGCTCTACACCGAACGCGAGCTCTCCCATCAGGTGAAGGATTCCGGGGCCAAGGTGCTCGTGACGCTGGACCTGGATCTGACGCTCTCCAAGGTCAAGGCGGTCCATGACTCGGTGGGGCTGGAGAGGGTCGTCGTGGGGCGGGTCAGCGATTACCTGCCCTTCCCCAAGAGCCTCCTCTACCCGCTGGTGAAGCGCAAGGAGCTGACGGCGGTGCCGGCCGAGGGGGGTTACGTTCGTTTCAGGGAGCTGGCGGGGCGAAAGGGCGTGGCGCCTCCGGAGGTGGCTGTGGAGACGCAAGAGCCGGCCGTCCTGATGTATACGGGCGGCACGACGGGCCTCTCCAAGGGAGCCGTCCTCACCCACGCGAACCTCATCAGCAACGCCCTGCAATGCTACTGCTGGGCTACCGCGGGAGAGATGAAAAACACCCCGCAGGCCTCCATCATGACGGTCCTCCCGCTCTTCCATAGCTTCGGCATGACGACCTGCATGAACTTCGGCATCCTGAGCGCCTCCCGCTTGATCCTCTTCCCCAGCCGGCCCAAGCCGGACGTCTCGGACCTGCTGGAGATGATCCGCGACGAACAGCCGGACCTCCTGCCGGGTGTGCCGGCCCTCTATACGGCCATGGCCAACAACCCGCGCGTCAAGGAGTACAAGGTGGACTGCATCAAGGCCTGCGTCTCCGGCGCGGCGCCTCTCCCCGTGGAGATCCTCCAGAAGTTCGAGGCCATCACTGGCGCCAAGATCATGGAGGGCTACGGCCTCTCGGAGACCTCCCCGGTGGTGGCCGGCAACCCCATGCTGGGGTTAAGAAAGCCCGGCTCCATCGGAATCCCATGGCCGGATACGGAGATCCGCATCGTGGACCAAATCGAAGGTGAAAAGGAAATGCCGCTCGGCGAGGCGGGAGAGCTCATTATCAAGGGGCCGCAGGTCATGAAGGGTTACTGGAACCGGCCAGAGGAGACGAAGGCGAGCCTGCGGGACGGATGGCTCTATACGGGGGACATCGGCCGGATGGACGAGGACGGCTACATCTTCATCGTGGACCGCAAGAAGGACATGGTGATCACGGGCGGCTTCAACGTCTATCCGCGGGACGTGGAGGAGGTCCTCTACGAGCACCCGAAGGTGCTGGAGGCCGGGGTCATCGGCGTCCCGGACGAGCGGTCGGGGGAGCGCGTGAAGGCCTTCGTGGTCCTGAAGGAGGGCCAAACGGCGACGGCCGAGGAGATCATCGAGTTCTGCAGGACCAAGCTCACGGCTTACAAGGTGCCCAAGTACGTGGAGTTCCGAAAGGAGCTTCCCAAGAACAACGTGGGAAAGCTCCTGCGCCGCGTGCTGAAAGAGGAGCACGGGGGGGCGCGCTAGGCCGGTTCGGGCCCGCATGCTGGGAAGGCAATGGACGAGGCGCGGATGGCGGCGAAAGCCGGCCCCCCTGGCCATCCTGCTCGTTGTGGTGCATACTGACCCGCCCACGCGGCCATCGCGGCCCTTCGGGGATCCTTCAGGAGGTTTCGGGTCATGCGCGCAGCCCTCGGTCGTCCCACCCTGATCATCCTTGCCGTGTTGGCTCTTGCCGTCACCGCCTGGGCGGCAGGCCTCGCCCTGCCCCAGGACAGGGGTCCCGCCACCCTGGACGTGTCCGCCTACCCGCCCCGCATCCAGGCGGGCTACCGCCTGGTGGTCGCGAAGTGCGGGCAATGCCACACCCTCGCCCGGGTCTTGAACACCACGGCATCTCCGCAGTTCTGGGCCCATTACCTCGGAGGCTTGCAAAGCTCCGGCAAGACCACGCTTTCCAACGACGAGGCGGTCCAGGTCTATGACTTCCTCATCTACGACGAGATCCACCGGAAGGAGAAGAACCCCGGAGCCTTTGCCCCTCCGCTGACGGAGGAACAGTTGGATCGTTTGCGCGCGGCGGAGGGCGCGGGCAAGGGCCAGTAGGGGCACCGCCGCCGGCAATCTTCGCCCCGCCCGCGTTGTTCTTAGGACGGAGGCGATCATGCGCATGGCTGTGTTCTTCGTGATGCTGGTCCTGGGAGCGGCTCTGGGCACCCAGGCGACACTCCACACGCAAAAGCTCGACTACAAGGAAGGCGGCACCGTTCTCGAAGGCTACCTGGCCTACGACGACGCTTTCACCGGAAGGCGGCCGGGCGTGCTCGTGGTCCACGAGTGGAAGGGCCTCTCGGATTACGAGATGAGGAGGGCCGACATGCTGGCGCGCCTCGGCTACGTCGCTCTGGCGGCGGACGTGTACGGCAAGGGCGTGCGCGCCAAAACCACCCAGGAGGCGGCCGCCCTGGCGGGGCGGTACAAAAAGGACCGCGCCCTCTTGCGGCGAAGAGTCATCGCCGGCCTGGAGGCGCTGAAGAGGGATCCCAGGGTGGACCCGGCCCGGGTGGCGGCCATCGGATTCTGCTTCGGCGGCACCACAGTGCTGGAGCTGGCGCGCAGCGGAGCGGACCTTAAGGGAGTGGTGAGCTTCCACGGGGGGCTGGGGCTTGAACCCGGGGAGAAGGACGAACCCATCAAGGCCAAGGTGCTCGTGCTGACCGGCGCCGATGACCCGGGCGCGCCGCCTCCCGCGGTGGCCGCCTTGGAGGACGAGATGCGGAAGGCCGGCGCGGACTACGAGGTGGTCTCCTACGGAGGGGCTGTCCACGGATTCTCCAATCCGGCCCACGGCAACGACCCCAAGACGGGCGTGGCTTACAACGCCGAGGCTGATCGGCGGAGCTGGCAGGCCATGAAGGGCTTCTTCGCTGAGATCTTCGGCGCAACCGGCGCTTGAGAGGCGAAGCCGCGTCTGGACTGAGCGCCTTGCCCATGCCAGAATAGTTTCAACGAACGGGGCTGGCCTTGGGAGCGGCAGCTTGAAGTCGTCGCGGTGGGCCGATGCGGTTGGCAGGCGCCCGTGGAGCTTCCAGGTTGGCCCCGGCCGAAGGGGGACGGGTGGGGATCGCAGGCGGGCGCAGCGGGCGTTCGATCGGGCATTGGCAGAAGGCGGCGCGGTTCTGGGCCCCTCTCGGAGCTGTTCTGTGCCTGGCCCTGGGCGTCGGTCAGACTTCCGAAGCCCTGGATCCCGACAAGGCCGTCACTCAGTATGGACACGTGGTCTGGACTGTGGAGGAAGGGCTTCCCGCCAGCAGCATCCTCTGCGTGCAGCAGACCGAGGACGGATACCTCTGGGTCGGTACCATGGGAGGGCTGGGGCGCTTCGACGGCGTCCGCTTCTCCACGCGTGACCCGATCACCGGGAAGGAATACCCCTCCACGGCCATCCTGGCCATGCTTCGAGACCAGGAGGGTGGACTGTGGGTCGCCCCGCAGGTGGGCGGCCTGCTCCACTACAGGAACGGGCTCTTCTCGCGGGTCCGCGGATCTGAGTTCCAGGGGGATGAACACGTCACCGCCCTGGCCGAGGGCGGCCGGGACCACCTCTGGATCGGCACCTCGAAAGGACGGCTGCTCTCTCTGAAGAGCGGCTCCCTCGCCAGCCACCCAGAACCCGCGGGCCACTCCCACGTCCCCGTCAGGGCCATCGCGGTGGACGCCTCAGGGGCGTTGTGGGCGGCCACCGAAGGGGGCGGGCTGCTGAGCCTGAAGGGCCGGAGCGTCACCGCTCTCACGACCGCCGACGGGCTTCCGAGCAACTTCCTCTCATGCCTATGGGCGGCCCGGGACGGGGCCCTTTGGGTTGGGACGTACGGGGCTGGACTCGTCCGGCTCTGGAATGGCACCCCAACCGTCTATACCACCCATGACGGCCTCTCGTCCGATTATGTTCTCTGCATCCGCGAAGACCGGAAGGGGAACCTCTGGATCGGCACCTACGGTGGGGGACTGGATCGCTTGTCACCCAGCGGATCCAGCCGCTTCACCACGAAAGAAGGACTGAGCAACGACATCGTGGCCTGCCTGCTGGAGGATGCCGAGGGGAGCCTGTGGGTTGGGACCTTGACGGCCCTCGAGCAGATGAGAAACACGAGCGTGACCAATTACAGCTCGCAGGAAGGACTTCCGGGAGACCTGGCTTGGTGCACGCTGGAGGACCTGGAGGGCGGGGTCTGGGTTGGCACGAGCCACGGCCTCGCCCTCTTCAGGGACGGACGCTTCAGGGTTTTCACGAAGCGGGACGGGCTGGGCGATGACCTGGTCTGGTCCCTCTACCAGGATCCGGACGGAACCCTTTGGATCGGCTCGCGGGGAGGGCTGACGCGCTACCGGGAGGGGCGATTCACCACCTTCACGACGAGGGACGGGCTCTCCAACAACCGCGTCCTCTCCATCCTCAGGGATCGTCACGGAACCCTGTGGGTGGGCACCGACGGGGGAGGACTCGACCGCTTTCTGGACGGGCGCTTCACCGCCTACACCACTCGCGACGGCCTGGCCAACAACACCGTCATCGGCCTCCTGGAGGACCACGATGGGCGTCTCTGGATCGCCACCCGAGGCAAGACCTCGATCCTGGTGGGCGGGAAGCTGAAGTCCATGGAAATCAACGGCCTCTGCTTCCTTGAAGAGAGGCCGGGCGTGCTCTGGATCGGCACCTATGGGAACGGATTGGCGCGGTTCGAGGGAGGGAAGTTCCAGACCTGCACGCGGCGCCAAGGGCTGGCCGACGACGTAATCTACCGGATCCTTCAGGATCGGAAAGGCAACTTCTAGATGGGGTCGAGCCGCGGAATCTTCCGCGTAGCCAAAAGCCAGGTAGAGGCCGTTCTGCTGGGGAAGAGCCCCACCGTGTCCTGCACCACCTACAACCGCGAGGATGGGCTCAGGAGCGCTGAATGCGTGGGCGGGTGCCAGCCGGCCGGCACGGTCACGCGATCGGGCACCTTATGGTTCCCCACCATGCGGGGCGTGGCCGCCATTGATCCCGGGGCCGAGATGGATAGCGGGAGGCCCCCGCGCGTGGTTCTGGAGTCGGTTGCGGCCGATGGGACGCCGCTCGACCCGGGACGCCCCGTCCGCCTGGCCCCCGGCACCGAGTCGCTGGAGTTCCGCTTCACCGCCCTCACCTTTATCTCCCCCAGGCGCGTCCGTTTCCGGTACCGCCTGGACGGCCTGGACAAGGAGTGGAAGGAGGTGACGCGGAGGCGGAGTGCGGACTACTCCCGGCTCCCTCCGGGCACCTACACCTTCCGGGTGAAGGCAAGCACCGGTGGCGGGGTGTGGAGCCAGCAGGGAGCCACCGCGCAGGTGGTGATGGAGCCTTATTTCTACCAGACGGGCTGGTTTTACGCCGTCGCGTTGCTGAGCCTCCTCATGGCGGGGTACGCGGCCTACCTCTGGAGGGTCGGCGAGCTCAAGCGGCGTGAGCGTCGGCTCGTGGCCTTGGTGGCCGACCGGACCCGCCAGCTCGAGCAGGCAAACGCACAACTCAAGGACCAAGCGGGCAGGCTGTCGGCGGTCAACGCCCTGCTGGAAGGGTTCTCCTATCAGGATGCGCTGACGGGAGTGGCTAACCGGCGAAGGCTGGAGGAGGTTCTGGACTCCGAGTTGCGCAGGGCGGTCCGCGCCGGGAGCCCGCTGGCGCTTGTAATGGCCGACATCGACCACTTCAAGGATTTCAATGACACCTACGGACACCAGCGCGGGGACGAATGGCTGTGCTCGGTGGCGAGGATTCTAAGCGAGACGCTCTCAAGGGCGGGTGACTTCATCGCGCGGTACGGCGGAGAGGAGTTCGTGGCGGTCCTCGCGGGGGCCGACCTCGCCGCCGGCGTGGTGGTGGCGGAGGAGATGCGCCGGAGGGTCGAAACGCTGGGGATACCCCACAGGTTTGCGGAAGGACGCGGCGTCGTGACGATCAGCCTCGGTGTGGCCGCGGTCGTCCCCGGTGGGCGCGGCACGGTCGAGGAGCTCTTCCGGGCCGCGGATGGCGCCCTCTATTCGGCCAAGCAGAGGGGCAGAAACAGGGTCGAGGCCGCCGTGGCACGGGCACCGGGGAGGTCCGATCGGAACGGCTGAGCGGGGCTCAGGGTCGCGGTATTGCGTCTAGGCTGTGGCTCCTCACGAGGTGCTCGTATGGCCGGGAGTGGATCAGGACTCGCGTGGATGGAGCGGCTGTTCCGGCTGTCCGAAAACGGGACCACCGTTCGCAGGGAGCTCCTCGCCGGGCTGACCACCTTCGTCACCATGGCCTACATCCTCTTCGTCAATCCCAACATCCTCAAGGACGCCGGGATGCCGGTGCAGGCTACCTTCGCGGCGACCTGCGTGGCTTCCGCCTTCGCCACCCTCCTCATGGGGCTCCTGGCCAACTACCCCATCGCCGTGGCGCCGGGGATGGGGCTCAACGCCTACTTCACCTACACCGTCTGCATCGGCATGGGACTGCCGTGGCAGACGGCCCTGGGGGCGGTCTTCATCTCCGGGGTGGTCTTTTTTCTCCTGACCGTGACGCGGGTGAGGGAGTGGATCATCGAGGGGGTGCCGCAGGTCCTTCGACTCTCCATCAGTGTGGGCATAGGGCTCTTCATCGCCTTCATCGGCCTTCGCAACGCCGGCATCATCGTGAAGAACGACGCCACCCTGGTCGCGCTGGGCGACATGCGATCGCCGGGCGTCCTGGTGGCCGTTGCGGGGCTGCTCCTGACCGTGTTCCTGATGGCGCGCAGGGTCAGAGGCGGTCTCCTGCTAGGCATACTGGCCACGGCCGCGGTGGCCATCTTGGCCGGGGTCTCGCCGGCGCCCCACGGACTTTCCAGCTTCGCGGCCCTCTCCAATCCCTTCCTGGCCCTCAAGGCCACCGCATTCAAGATGGACGTGATGGCGGCTCTCAAGGTGGGTCTCTTCTCGATCCTCTTCTCCTTCACCTTCGTGGACCTGTTCGACAACGTGGGCACGCTCATCGGCGTATCGCGAAAGGCGGGGCTGCTCGACCAGAAGGGCTCCCTGCCGAGAATCGGGCGGGCGCTGCTGGCCGATTCCGTGGGAACCATGTTCGGGGCGCTCATGGGAACCAGCACCGTCACGAGCTACGTGGAGAGCGCCGCGGGCGTGGCCGAGGGCGGGCGGACGGGCTTGACGGCCGTGGTGACGGCGCTCCTCTTCCTGCTGGCGCTGGTGTTCGCGCCCATGGTGGGGCTCATTCCTCCCCAGGCCACCGCGCCGGCGCTGATCGTGGTGGGGATCCTCATGACCACCGACATCCGCTCCATCCGGTTCGACGACTTCACCGAGGCGGTTCCCGCCTTTCTGACCATGCTCATGATGCCGCTGACCTACTCCATCGCCCAGGGGCTGGCCTTCGGCTTCACCTCCTACGCGCTGGTGAAACTCCTCTCGGGCCGGCACCGGGAGAACAGCGCGGTCACCTACACGCTGGCCGGCCTCTTCATTCTCCATTTCATCCTATCGCGGCGGTAAGCCCGACCGGGCCACCGGGAAGTGGCCGCGGGTCAGCGCAGAAAAGAGAGCAGGATCGTCGCGGGCGAGAAGACGTGCCGGGGGTCCGACGTCTCGTTCAAAATGCCCTCCAGCGCCGCGCGAAGGAAGGAGCTCCGGATGGCCCGCCGGGCCACCAAGTTGGCGACCCAGGGCTTGGAGAGCCAGCGTTCCGCCTTCTGGTAGCCGAGGTACTTGAGGCGCAGCTCCCTCTCCAGGAGGGCTGGATAGTCCGAAAGCCCCTCCCAGCGGTCGCTCCGGAGGGCTTCGTCCAGCAGGCCCGCCGCCAGCTCGCCGCTCTCCATGGCCTTGCCAATTCCCTCGCCGGTGAAGGGGAAGGTGGTGCCGATGGCCTCGCCGGCGGCCAGGATCCTCGCCCCCGGCCGGCAGCGCCCAGGCACGCCCTCAAGACCGCAGCGGAGGGGAGAGCCCTTGAGCGGACTGAGCCGCCCCCCCTTGGCCATAAGCTCGCGAGCCAGGGGAAAGCCCTCCTGAAACGAATTGAACAGGGCCTGGAGGGAGGGCACCCCGTCGCCGGGGGCCAGCCCGAAGAGGCCGCAACCCACGTTGTACCGGCCCTGCCCGAGCGGAAAGATCCAGGCGTAACCCGGCAGGCAGGAGCCGTCGAAGGAGACCACCAGCCGCCGGATCTCCAGCCCGGACTGGACGTAGCAGCGCATGGCGACGGCGCTGGGGGAGGAGGGGGCGGTAAATCCCATCCGCCGGAGCAGGGAGAGGTCCGCGCCCGTGGCGAAGAGGGCCGAACGGGCCTTGACGGGGGCGGCGATCCCCCTCAGCGCCACCTCCACCCCCGCCTCGCCCTGGCTGACGCCCGTGACCTCGCCGGGGAAGAAGCTGGCCCCCACGGCCATGGCCCCCCATAGGAGGAGGTGGTCCAGTCGAAGCCGTTCGAGGGTCCAGAACTCACCGGAGAAATCGGCGTAGAGCCCGTTGGGCGCATAGACGCGCAATCCATCGAGGGGATGGGCGGCGGCCTTCAGCTCGTCGTAAAGGCCCGCCCGCCTAATGCACTCGATGGTGTCGTGGATGAGGCCATCGCCGCAGACCTTCTCTCTCGGGAAGCTCTTGCGGTCCAGCAGGAGCACCCGGCGGCCGGCTCTCGCCAGGTGAAGGGCGGCGGTGGATCCCGCAGGACCGGCCCCGATGATGGCCACGTCCCACGTCGCGGCGGACAGTAAGCGGGAGGAAAGCGGTGAACCGGCTGGTGGATCGGTAGGCTCGATGGGGGCCATACCTATTCTCTTCGGGAGGCCGTCAGGTGGCGAGGGGCCACATGGCGGCCTCGGCGGTCAGGGCGAGAATCCTGATTCCCATGGCATGGGATGACGAAGGCCGGCGGCGGGTCCCGGGAAGCGACGACCGCCTTCCGGCCTTCACCGGTTCACGCATCGGCCACCCTGACCACGAGTTTGCCCCGCCCGTGCCCCGTCTCCAGGCGGCGGTGGGCCTCGGCCAGGCGCCCGGCGTCGAAGGCGATGACCTCTTCGAGGCGGGGCTCGATATAGCCGCGCTCCAGGAGCCGCGCCAAGTTATCCAGGGTCTCCCTGCGGCGCTGCATGAAGAGAAAATGGACGTCGGCGTTCTTGAAGTAGGCCTGGGCCATGCCTTCCAGGGGGAGGGCGCCGAGGTTTTCAGGGACCATCGTGACGACGCTGGCCCCGTCGGCCAGCACCTGGAAGCTTCTCAGGAAGGTCTCGCCCCCGACGCAGTCCAGAACGCAGTCCACGCCGCGCCCCTGCGTGGCCTCCAGCACCGCCTCGACGAAGTCCTCTTCCGCGTGATCCACCACCAGAGAGGCCCCGAGGTCCTCCACGTATTCGAGGTTGTCCGCGCCGGCGGTGGCCAGGACCTCGGCTCCCGCCCAGGCGGCGAGTTGGACGGCCAGCGACCCTACGCCTCCCGCCCCTCCGTGAACCAGAACCACATCGCCGGGTTCCACTCCCGCCCGGTCGAAGAGGCCCTGCCAGGCGGTGCAGCCAGCCAGCGGCACGGCGGCGGCCTCCAGGTGGGTGAGACCCACGGGTTTCAGGGCGACGATGTCGGCCGCCGTTGCATTGTACTCGGCGTAACCGCCGGGTGGCAGAAGTTCGGGGCTGTAGTAGACCTCGTCTCCCGGGGCGAAGGCATCCACGCCGGGGCCAACCTCCTCAACGGTCCCCGAGATGTCGTAGCCCGGCACCAGCGGAAAGGAGAATCCGAGCGGCACCATGCCCTTTCGCACCTTGTAATCCACGGGGTTGAGCCCGCAGGCCCACACCTTGACCACGATCTGGCCAGGCCCCGCCTTGGGCTTGGCCATCTCAAGGCTCTGGAGTTCGCCGGGCTCACCGAAACGTCGGACGCCGATGGCCTTCATGCTCTTCCTCCCATGCTCGCCGCCTCTGTGCGATGGTGCGCTGTGCCATGAACCCGTTCAGTGAGGCCGGAGCAGGCTCCCAAGATACCCGCATGCGGGCCCTGGATCAAGCGTCGATGCGTGAAAGGAGGCACAAGGCCGGCCCCCACCCTCCACGGGTGCGCCGGCGCCGACGGACCTCCTGCTGCGTCAAGCTTCGGCGTCCGCATCCTCAGCGTACATTCAGTACGCTTGCGGTGCGGCCGCCTCGCTTTCCTGGCATGAGGCCCATCGGCCCCAACTGCTCAATCGCAAGCTGAAATTATTTTGGACAGCCGTGATCTCCGCAAGAATCCGGCAACAACGACCGCCCTCGCGACGTCGAGACGCTCGGACGGGCAGATGAGAAAGGTGCGGGCCGCGAACCCGTTTCCGCTCCTTCTCATCTCCTGGTCCCGGCGCCTGGATGGGACGGCTCTCGTCTCGCCACCGATGCCTCAGGGTTTGTTCTCGATGGCCTTGCGCATGGCCTCCCAGGCGACCTTGACCTCGTCCACGGAACCCTCGTCCTCGATGGTGGAGACGTCCCCAGGCGGCAAGTTCTGCACCACCGCCTTGAGCACCCGGCGCATGATCTTGCCGCTGCGCGTCTTGGGAAGGGCCTCCACGAAGTTCAACTCGCCCACCACCGCGATCGCGCCCAGCTCCTGCCGGATAGTCTTGAGGAGCTCCTGGCGCAGCGCCTCCGAGGGCTCGAATCCCTTGCGTAGCACGACGAAGGCCGACACCACCTCGCCGCGCAGCTCGTCGGCGCGCCCAGTGACCCCCACCTCGGCCACGGCGGAGTGTTTGAGAAAGGCGGACTCCACCTCGATGGTGCCGATGCGGTGGCCCGCGATGTTCATCACCTCGTCGGCGCGGCCCGCAACCCAGACGTAGCCGTCCTCGTCGATGTGGGCCGAATCGCCCGTGAAGTAGACGCCTGGGATCCTCTGCCAGTAGTCCCTGCCGTAGCGCTCCGTCTCGGTCCACAGCCTGGCGGTGAGGCCGGGGAAGGGACGCTTGACGACGAGAATGCCCTTCTCGCCGGGGCCGCACTCCTTCCCATCCAGCGTCACGACGGCGATCTCCTTTCCCGGCAGCGGGAGGCATGCGGAACCCGGCTTGATGGGCAGCATGCCGAGGCCGTAGGGGTTGCCGAGGACGGGGCCGCCGGTTTCGGTCTGCCAGTAGTGGTCGATGACGGGGATCCTGTCCTCGAACACCTTCTGCTGGAGCCACTCCCACGCCGGAGGATTGAGCGGTTCGCCCGCGCAGACCACCCGATCGAGGGAGGAGTGGTCATACTTCTTCGTCACCGCCTCCCCGTAGCGCATGAGGAGGCGCACGCCCGTGGGAGCCGTGAAGATGCCCGTGACGCCGAACTGCTCCACGATGCGCCAGAGCACCTCGGGGCCGGGGTAGTCGAGCGCCCCCTCGTAGGCGAGGGTGGTGCAGCCCATGAGGAGCGGCGCGTAGACGATGTAGCTGTGACCCACTACCCAGCCGATGTCCGAGGTGGACCACCAGACGTCCTCGGGCTTCATGCCAAAGCACCACTTGGCCGAGGTGACGATCCCCACGGCGTAGTCGCCGTGGGTGTGGACGACGAGCTTGGGCCGGGCCGTGGTGCCCGACGTGGCGAGGATGTAAGCGGCCTCGTTGGCCTCCATCACCTCGTGGCCGGAGGGGTGCCCCTCTCCCTTTTTCAGGAAGGCGTTCCAGTCCATGACACGGCCGTCGGTCTGGGGAGTCGCCTTCTGGCTTCTGTTCAGGACCACCACGTGCTCGACCTTCTCTCCGCCCTTCTGGAGGGCCTCGCCTACGATCCCCATGAGCTCGATGTCGTTGCCCTTCCGGTAGACCACGTCGGCGGCCAGCACCACCCGGGAACCGCTGGCGCTGATGCGCTCCGCCAGGGCGCTGGCGGCGAAGCCGGCGAAGACGACGCAGTGGATCGCACCGATGCGGACCGTGGCCAACATGGCGAAGATGGCCTCGGGGCAGTTGGGCATGTAGATCGTGAGGGTGTCCCCCCGCCCGAGCCCCAGGGCGCGAAGGGCGGATGCGACGCGTTTGACCTCGTGCAGCACCTGGGCATAGGTGAAGACGCGCACCTCGCCACGCTCGCTGAGGTAGATGAGCGCGGCGTGCCCCCCGCGGCCGTTCGCCACGTGCCGGTCGAGGGCGTTGTAGGCCAGGTTCGTCTGGGCCCCGACGAACCACCGGAAGGTGGGCGGTTCCCAGGCGAGCACCTGGCTCCACTTCTGGAACCAGGGCAGTTCGTCGGCTGCCCTGGCCCAGAAGGCCTCGGGGTCTTCATGCGCCTCCTTCAGCCAGCGCTGCACGATGGGGTTGACGGTCTGCTGCATGGGCGAGCTCCTTGGGTTATGAGAAGAGGCTCCCGGAGGGCCGCACCCCCCGGGAGCCGGGAACAAACTCTGGTTAACGAGGAAGTGCCAGGAGCCGATGATTACCCGCCTTCACTTGCCCTCCCCATGAACCATGACGCGGATCGTCTCGACTACCTCGGGGTTGGCCAGGGTCGTGACGTCGCCGGTGCTGGAGTGGCTCGAGATGGCCCCGAGAACACGACGCATGATCTTGCCCGAGCGCGTCTTCGGCATGTCAGGAACGATCCAGACGTGCTTGGGCCGGGCAATGGGGCTGATGGCGTCGGAGAGGGCCTTGGCGATCTTCTGCTGGAGCTCCTCGCTGGGCTTGTAGCCCGGTTTGAGCGAAACGTAGAGTTCGGGGATGCGGCCCTTGACCTCGTCGGGAATGGGTACGACGGCGGCCTCGGCCACCTCCTCCACGGTGAGAGCGGCGCTCTCCAGCTCCTTGGTTCCGAGGCGATGGCCCGCCACGTTGATCACGTCGTCGATGCGGCCCAGGATGCGAACGTAGCCGTCGGCCGCGAGCACCGCGCCATCACCCGCGAAGTAGGGCCAGTCGTGCCAGTCCTTGGATTCCTTGTTCTTGCAGTAGCGGCTGTAGTACTGGAGGACGAAGCGATCGTCGTCCCCCCAGATGGTCTGCATGAGGCCTGGCCACGGGTTACGAATGCAGATATTGCCCGCTTTTCCGATGCCGGCAGGAAGTTCTTTGCCCTCGTCGTCGTAAATGACGGGATATATGCCCGGGACGCCCGGCCCGGCACTCCCGGGTTTCATGGGGGCGAGGGCCGGCACCGTGCTGCAGAGGAAGCCGCCGTTCTCGGTCTGCCACCACGTGTCCACGATGACCGCTTCCTTCTTGCCCACAACGTTGTAGTACCAGCGCCAGACCTCCGGCTCGATGGGCTCACCCACCGTGGTCATGTGCTTGAAGTGGTGTTTGTACTTCAGGGGCTCGTCCATTCCGGCCCGTCGCAGACCGCGGATGGCCGTGGGGGAGGTGTGGAAGATGTTGACGCCCAGCTCCTCCGCGATGCGCCACGGACGGCCCGCGTCCGGGTAGGTGGGAATGCCCTCGTAAATCACCGAAGAGGCGGCCAGCGCGAGGGGCCCGTACACGATGTAGGAGTGGCCCGTGATCCACCCGATGTCGGCCATGCACCAGTAGACGTCCTCGGGATGGATGTCCTGGATGTACTTGGAGGTCCCGGTCACGTAGGCCAGGTACCCGCCCGTGCTGTGCTGCGCGCCTTTCGGGCGCCCCGTGGTGCCGCTGGTGTACATGAGGAAGAGGATGTCCTCGGACTTCATCCGCTCGGGCTCGATGCGGTGGCCGCGGTATTTGCGGAGGAGGTCGTTGACGACGAAGTCTCGGCCCTCCACCAGCGGTGTCTCGGCGGAGTACTTGCCCGGGTAGCGTTCCCAGACAAGAACCTTCTCTGGAGGTTTTCCCAGCTTGTGCGCCGTCTCGTAGGCGATGTCGGCCTGTTTCTTGTGGTCCAGGAGCTTGCCCGAGCGGTAGTAGCTGTCCATGGTGATGAGGACGCGGCTCTGCGAATCCTCGATGCGCTCGCCGCAGGCGTTGCCCGAGAAGCCGCTGAAGACCTGGGAGTGGATCACGCCCAGGCGGGCACAGGCCAGCATGGTGATGGGCAGTTCGGCGGTCATGGGCATGTGGAGGGTGACGCGGTCGCCCCGTTTGAGGCCGCAGAAATCTCGCAGCAGCGCCGCGAACTCGTTGACCCGGACGTACAGCTCCTGGTAAGTGACGTGCTGGATGGCCTCGGTCTCCAGCTCGGGGACGAAGTGGATGGCCGTCTTGTTGCGGTACTTGGCGAGGTGGCGGTCCACGCAGTTGTAGGAGGCGTTCAGCTCACCCCCGACGAACCACCTCCAGAAGGGCGGGTGGGAGGCATCCAGCGTCTTCTCCCAATACTTGTACCAGGTGAGCATGTCGGCATATTCCTTGAAGCACTCCGGAAAGTTCTTCTCGCCGAAGCGCTCCAGGACATCCGCGTCGGTCATGTTGGCCTGTGCGATGAACTGGGCGTTTGGATAATAGTACTCCTCCTCCTTCCAGTGGACCGCCAGTTGGGCTTCGCTGACTTCGGTGCTCTCTCGATTTGCCATGCGCTGGTCTCCTTGCCGGGTGACGTGAGGTTACGCTGGAACCCCGTGGGTTAGGAACCATCCATTTTTGCTCCCGTGGGATGCCAAAAGACGTGGTCCTTGCACCACCTCTCCTTTCTACTTATTCACAGGGCCCAGGGGCCACACGGTTCGCCCATAGACCTCGTTGAGGACCTGCGCAAGGCCGGCGTAGATCGCTGAGAGGCCGCAGAAGATTCCCTCGTATCCGGTGAAGGTTTTGAGCCCTGCGTTCCCCGTCGCCTCTCCCAAAGCCAAGAGGAAAAAGAGAACCCAC
>JBMFSH010000044.1:0-17887 GCA_049967655.1 Acidobacteriota bacterium | reverse complement strand
GTGCGGCCGCCTCACCTTCCTCTCATGAGGCCCATCGGCGCCGGAACGCGCCTTCCTCCGCTTCGCTCCGGAAGGCACCCCCTCCAAGTGCGAGCTGAGTTTGTTTTGGAAGGCCACATTTGGAAGACGCCGCGGCCGTTTGCCGTCCCGATTGGCGAAGTGGGTGAATTCGCTTGTTGGCTTCGATGGAAGCGTATCTGTTTGGGACAAGGCCGGGACGGGGCCCTATCTTCTGGTCAGCGGGACCGCGATAGGCTGCGCGCCGCCTCGCCGGCCCCCGGGGGAGGGGGTGATGCTCTACAAAACGCTGAGGAAGGGGGCACTCCGCTCCGTCGTCGAAACCCTCCTTGCGGAATGCGAAGGGGTGGGGCCAAAACGGGTGAGTACGGACCGGCACGGGAAGCCAGTCTACCAGTTTCTGCCCGTGCAGCGGTTCGACGAGATCGACCTCTCCTACGACACCACCGAGTACTCGGCCAAGACCTACTTTCTGCCGTTCCGCGAGCGGCTCTCCACCTACCGATTCAAGGACGGAGACTGGGATCAGGAGATCCGCTACCGGGCCGAGCCGCGGGCCCTCATCGGCCTGCACGCCTGCGACATCCACGCCCTACTGAAGCTCGACAAGGTCTTCGCCAGGGACTGGTACCCGAGCCCCTACTACCTCTCCCGGCGGCGCAACACCTTCATCCTGGGCATCGACCACGATCCCTGCGAGGGGGCCTTCTGCCGCTCGCTCGGCACGGACACCGTCACGCACGGCTTCGACCTCTTCCTGACGGACATCGGCGAGAGGTACTTCGCAGCGGTGGGTTCGGACCGGGGCCTCACCCTGATCGACCGCTTCGGCGCCGAGCCCATCACCGACGAGGACTCCCACCGCTACGTCGCCGAGCGCAAGAGGATCGCCGCCCTCATGGAGAACGGCCTCAACCTCAACAATCTCCCCAACCTCCTGGACATCGAGTTCAAGTCGCCCATCTGGGAGAAGTGGGGCGCCAAGTGCCTCAGCTGCGGCACCTGCGCCATGGTCTGCCCCACCTGCTATTGCCACGGCGTCTACGAGCGGATCTCTATGGACTTCCAGGAGGGGGCCAAGATCCGGCAGCTCCACGCTTGCACGCTCGTGGACTTCGCCGTGGTGGCGGGAGGGCACAACTTCCGGCCCACGCCCGAGAGCCGATTGAAGTACCGCTACTACCACCAGCACCGCGGCTTCGTCGAGCAGCACGAGGAGCCCAAGTGCGTGGGGTGCAACCGGTGCGGCCGCGCCTGCCTGGCCGGCATCGCCCCCGTGGACGTGATCCGCGAGCTTCAGGAGGAGGTGGGGCCATGAAGCGCCTGCTCTTGCCCTACCAGGTCACCCAGGAAGCGGAGATGGCCGAGCCGCTGGACTTCAACCGGCGCAGCCGGCTCATGAACACCCACCGCGTCTACAAGGCCGAGATCAGCTCCATCACCCAGCTCACCGAGATGGAGAAGCTCTTCCACATCCGCATCCTGGACGCCGCCGAGCGGCAGCGCTTCACCTTCCAGCCCGGGCAGTTCGTGATGGTGGAGGTGCCCGGCTACGGCGAGGTGCCCATCTCCCTCTCGGGCTCGGCGTCGAACCGAGGCTTCATCGAGCTCTGCATCCGGAGGGCGGGAACGGTCACGACCGTCCTCCACCGGGCCATGACGGGCGCCCGCGTCGGCATCCGCGGCCCCTTCGGCACCTCCTTCCCCATGTCCATGATGCGGGACCACCACGTCCTGCTCATCGCCGGCGGCCTGGGGCTGGCGCCCCTGCGCTCGGCCATCCTCCACGTGACGGAGAACCGCTCCGACTTCCGGAACGTCCACATCCTCTACGGCACCAAGAGCCCCGACCAGCTTCTCTTCGACTACCAGTACGAGCAGTGGCGCCGCGTCGACGGCGTGGACCTCTCCATCATCGTGGAGGAGGGCGGCAACGGGTGGACGGGCGAGGTGGGGCTCGTCACCAAGCTCCTCGACCGGATCCCCATCGAGCCGGACCGGACCTACGCCATCGTCTGCGGCCCGCCGGTCATGTTCAAGTTCGTCTGCAACAGGCTCGGCGACATGGGCATCCCCATGCGGCGCATGTTCATCTCCCTGGAGCGGCGCATGCACTGCGGCATGGGCAAGTGCTGCCGCTGCAACATCGGCTCCACCTTCACGTGCAAGGACGGGCCGGTCTTCGACTACTGGACGGCCATCAACCTCAAGGAAGCCATTTAGCGGGTGGAGGGTGGAGGGTGGAGAGTGGAGCTAGGCCGGTGGAAAGTTGAGGGCTGACGCGCGCTCCACGCTCCGCTCTCGACCCTCCGCCGCTCCCTTCCGGACCGGAGGGGAACGATTGAAGGGAGGCATGGCATGCGGTACCTGCGCATAGATCCCCCCCGTCCCCGCATCGCCGTTTTCGACTTCACCGGCTGCGAGGGGTGCGAGCTTCAGCTCGCCAACAAGGAGGAGACCCTCGTCCCCTTCCTGAACGCCGTGGAGATCGTCAACTTCCGGGAGATCGCCACGGGGGCCAGGGAGGACTACGAAATCGCCTTCGTGGAGGGGGCCGTCAGCCGGAGCGACGAGGTGGGGCGCCTCAAGGCCATCCGTGAGAGGGCGCGGGTTCTGGTGGCTCTGGGAAGCTGCGCCTGCTTCGGCGGGGTCAACCGGATGAAGAACGCCTACGACCTCGACGCGGCCAACGCGGAGGTCTACGGAAAGACCCCCAAGGAGACGCTGCCCGCGCGCTCCGTCAAGGAGGTGGTGCCGGTGGACCTGGAGATCCCCGGCTGCCCCGTCTCCAAGGCCGAGGTGGAGAGGATCGTGCGGCACCTGGTCCTGGGCGTGCCCTTTGCCTTCCACGCCTATCCCGTCTGCGTGGAGTGCAAGCAGCGCTTCACCACCTGCCTGATGGAAAAGGGGCAGCTCTGCCTGGGGCCCATCACCCGCGCCGGCTGCGAGGCGCCCTGCCCCGCGGGAGGCCTCGGCTGCTGGGGTTGCCGTGGCCCGGCGGAGGCGCCCAACTACGAGGAGTTTTTCGCCCTGGCGAAGGAGCGGGGCTTCACGGACGAGGAGGTCAACGAGCGAATGGCCTTCTTCGGCGGGTTCGAGGGCATCGCGGCGGGAGGGACCCGATGAACGTCGATCTGAACATCCGCATCCATCCCCTCACGCGCGTGGAGGGCCACGGCGACCTCCTGGTGCACGTGGTGAACGGGCAGCTCCAGGAGGTGCACTGGGATATCGTGGAGACGCCCCGTTTCTTCGAGGTCATGCTCAAGGGCAAGCACTACACATCGGCGGCCATCTTAGTTGCCCGCATCTGCGGCATCTGCTCCATCGGCCACGCGCTCTGCAGCGTGAGGGCCACGGAGCGCGCCTTCGGCGTGGAGATCCCCGAGACCGCGACCAAGCTTCGCCTCCTGGCCAAGCACGGCGAGACGCTCCAGAGCCACGTCTTGCACCTGCTCTTCCTGGCCGCGCCCGACTTCCTCGGCCTGCCGAGCGTCCTACCGCTCGTCAAGAGCTCCCCCTCCACGGTGGCCCTCGCGGCGCGCCTCAAGGGGGTCGCCAATCGGCTGTGCGAGGTCGTGGCCGGCCGCGCGACGCACCCCGTGTCCATCCAGGTGGGCGGCATGGCTGTCTTCCCCGACAGGCGCGAGCTTGCCGCCCTCAAGGCGGAGCTGGCGGCGGCCGCGAAGGATCTGGCCGCCGTGGCGGAGCTGTTCAAGGGGTTCGAGATCCCGGCCTTCTCCCGGGAGACCGAGTACGTTTCGCTGAAGGCGGAGAGGAGCTACCCGTGGATCGGGGGCGCCCTCCTCTCCTCCGACGGCGTGGAGCGCGCCGAGGACGACTACCTCCAGATGACCAACGAGTTCGTGGACGAGCGCAACACCTCCAAGCTCTGCCGCCTCTCCCGGGACTCCTTCGCCGTGGGCGCCCTCGCCCGCTGGAACAACAACCACGCCGTTCTCCACCCGGCGGCGCGCGCGGCGGCCGAGGAGCTGGGCCTGGGACCCGCCTGCCACAACCCCTTCAAGAACAACCTCGCCCAGCTCGTGGAGTGCATCCACGTGGCGCACGAATCGATGGCTCTGATCGAGGAGCTGCTCGCCGAGCCCGAGTCGGTCCGGACCCTGGCCGAGGTGTCGCCCCGCGAGGGAGAGGGCGTCGGCGCGGTGGAGGTGCCCCGAGGGATCCTCTACCACCACTACGAATACGACAAGGAGGGGCGCGTCGTGACGGCCAACTGCATCATTCCCACCACGCAGAACAACCTGAACATGCAGCACGACATGGAGAAACTGGCGCAGGAGCTGGCCGCCGACGGCGCCGACGACGCCCGCATGGAGCGCCTCTGCTCCATGCTCATCCGCGCTTACGACCCCTGCATCTCCTGCTCCGTGCACTAGCCGGGTGAGAGCCTGGGGCTGGCAGGCTATGCTTCAGAGGATGGATGTAGAGAAAACCCCACCTCCTTGCTCCACCGGCGGCGCGGCGGAGAAGGAAGGAGGCCGGTGACGATGGAAGCCCAGGAGGCGAAGCGGGAGCTGGAGTCGCTCCGGCGGCGGATCGACGAGGTGGACATGGAGCTGCTGGCGCTGCTCGAGGAACGCATGGAGCTGGGGCTGCGCACGCGTGCGCTCAAGAGCGGCCCGCTGGACGCGGCGCGCGAGCTGTCGGTGCTGGCGCGCGCCAAGCAGAACAGCCTGGCCCTCGTGGGCGAAGGCTTCGCCCAGGAGGTTTTCTCCGCCATCATGGCCGAGAGCCGGCGCCTGCAAGAGAAGCGGCACACCATCGTTGCCTTCCAGGGGGAGCACGGCGCCCACAGCGAGATCGCCGCGCGCTCGCTCGTGCCGGGGGCCGCCACGGTGCCGTGCGTGGAGTTCGGCGACGTGTTCCTGGGCGTTCAGCAGGGGCGCTTCGAGCTGGGCGTTGTGCCCGTGGAGAATTCGCTGGAGGGGCCCGTCAGCCAGGTGAGCACGCTGCTGCCCGAGTCCGGCCTCTGGATTCGGGGCGAGGCCTCGGTCCCCGTGAGGCACTGCCTGCTGGCCTGGCCGGGGAGCGACTACCGCGACCTGCGCGTGGCCTATTCGCACCCCATGGCCCTCGGCCAGTGCCGCGGCTTTCTCGCGAGACACAAGCTGGAGCCGAGGCCCTTCTACGACACGGCCGGGGCGGCGAGGATGCTGGCGCGGGAGAAGCCGAGGGGCGCCGCCGCCGTGGCCAGCGCCCTGGCGGCCCACCTCTACGGGCTGGAGGTGATCCAGGAGGGCATCGAGGACGAGGAGTCGAACACCACGCGCTTCCTGCTGCTGGCCCGCTCGCCCTCGGAGCAGGGGGACAAGTGCTCCGTGGTCTTCACGGTGAGGCACGAGAGCGGCCAGCTTCTGAAGGGGCTGGAGCTCTTCGCCGGCGCCGGGCTGAACCTGACGCGCATCGCCTCCATGCCCTGCCGCTCCGATCCCGGTAGCTACCGCTTCTTCCTCGACTTCGAGGGCACCGACCGGGATCCCGCCGTGCGGGAGGTGCTCTCCGAGCTCCAGAGGCGCGCCACCTCATTCCGCTTCCTCGGCTGCTACCCCGCCGCCGGGCGGGGGGAGGGCGCGGGGTAAGGGTCCCAACCGCGGCTCCAAGCAGATCCTGCCTGAGGGGTGTGAAGGTCGAGGGTCCCCGCCCGCAGGGCGGATCGTTAGTCTTGTCCTCATCGTAGATCGCTGAATGGACCGCGTCGGGCCGGTTCGTGAAGGTGGCCGTTTCGCGGTGGCCGCGGTGCAGTCCATCAGCGTCAGCCCGCAGCCCGCGCTCCATGTCTGGATGACTCGCCATCCCGCGTGCCCACTCGCGGCGCTCCGTGCATCAGCGCCAGTGGCCCGGCCGCCAGACCCATCCGCCGCGGACTCGGTGCCAGGAACCGTCCACCCAAACGGCCCGGCGGTATGGCCTGAGAGCCCATCGCCCCGGCACCCACACGTAGCCGCGGGCGCCCCAGGCCCAGTAGCCGCGAACCCAGACGTAGGCCGGTCCCGGGCGCGCTGCGGCCACTTCCACGCGGGGCAGGGGCGGGGCGACGCGCACGACGACGGGAGGTACGACCACCGCCACGCGCCGGGGTGGTGCGGCCTCCAGGCACCCCGCCAATAGGAACAAGACCACCGAAACCGCGAGCGCTGCCCATGCTCTTGCTTTCATTTCAGGCTCCTTTCTGAAGGCCTCCGCCTTCGCCCCTTTAGAAAGAGAGAAGGCGGTCTCGGTTTAGTGGCTCCCGCCGAAGATCCCCTCCCCGTGACGCGCGTCACAAGCGGCCGTATAATCCGGCCTTCAGACGCGTGGGGCGCCGCGGACGTGGGGCGCCCATCCGGAATCGGTCCGGCGCCCGCGCCTCGGGCGGGGCCGGCCGCGTCCATGGAGAGACCACCAGCAGAGGGAGAGCCGCATGAAATCGAGAGAGCCTTCCAACTTGATCATCCGCAAGAGGACCCTCCTGGCCCTGGCCGTGATCCTTGCGGCCATCGTGATCCTCGTCGTCCAGCTCCTGCGCCCCGTGCCTGCTCTGCGCCTGGAGCCTGCGGTGCCGAAGGTCCTGACGATCCCCGGCACGGCGCTCACGATCCCGTGGCCCGAGGACGGCCAGGCCACCATGGTGCTCCAGGGTTCGGGCAGCTTCGGCAGTTCGGGCGGTGAACAGCCCGTGGCCATCGGCAGCGTGGCCAAGATCATGACCGCCTATCTCATCCTGAAGGACCACCCGATGGGCATCGGCGAGACGGGCCCGTCGGTCACCATGACCGAGCAGGACGTGGCGGTCTACCAGGCGGACAAGGCCGACCACCAGTCGGTGGTGAAGGTGCAGGCCGGCGAACAGCTCACCGAGATGCAGATGCTGGAGGCGCTCCTGCTCCCCTCGGGGAACAACATCGCCACGACGCTGGCGGTCTGGGACGCCGGGAGCCTGCCCGCCTTCGTCGCCAAGATGAACGACGCGGCCAAGGCGCTCGGCCTCCAGCACACGCACTACGCCGACGCGAGCGGAGACTCTCCGGCTACCACGAGCACGGCCACGGATCAGACCGTGTTGGCCCTCGAAGCCATGAAGAACCCCATCTTCGCGCAGATCGTGGCCATGCCCCAGGTGACCCTGCCCGTCCAGGGCATCGCCTACAACGTCAACGCCCTGGTGGGTCACGACGGCGTGGTGGGGATCAAGACCGGCTCCACGCCGCAGGCGGGCGGCTGCCTCGTCTTCGCGGCCCAGCGGAAGGTGAATGGGCAGAAGGTCCTGCTCATCGGAGCCGTGCTGGGTCAGCAGGGGGTGAGCGTGCTGGAGACCGTGTTGAAGAGCGTCCGGGCCCTGATCGACAGCGCCACGCCCGCGCTGACGGCGCAGACCCTGATCACCGCTGGCCAGACGGTGGCGCGCCTGCACGTGCCGTGGCAGAGCGCTCCCCTCGAGGTGAAGGCGCCCCAGGCCGTGTCGGTCGTCGGCTGGCCGGGCCTCTCGTTCGACGCCAAGGTGCAGGCCGCCCCCCTGGGGAAGAGGCTCCAGGAGGGCGCGCCGGTAGGAACACTGATCATCACACAGGGCACGCGGGAGGTGGCCAAGCTGCCCCTCACCGCCCCGAGCGCCGTCACCGGCCCCGGCCTTCGCTGGAAGCTCACCCGCTTCTGACCCGCGGCGCCCCCCGAGGCCGCCCCGGGAGAAAGAGATTCGGCCGGCGCGTGCGCCGGCCGAATGCGTCCTGCGTTGCGAGATGCGCAAAGGCCTTCAGCGCCTCGGCGGCGACGGCTCCGCCGCCGGGAGGGCCTTCACCCCTTGAGGCTGGCGATGTCGATGACGAAGCGGTACCGCACGTCGCCCTTGACGACGCGCTCGTAGGCCTCGTTGATCTTCTGGATCGGGATGACCTCCACGTCCGAGACGATCTTGTGCTCGCCGCAGTAGTCCAGCATCTCCTGGGTCTCCCGGATGCCGCCGATGAGCGAGCCGGCGAGCCGCCTGTTGCCGCTGATGAGAGAGAAGGCCGAAACGGGGACGGCCTCGGGCGGCACTCCCACCAGGACCATCGTGCCCTGGACCTTCAGCATGCCCAGGTATTTGTTGTAGTCGTGCGGGGCGGAGATGGTATTGATGATCAGGTCGAAGGAGCCGGCGAGCTTCTTGAAGGTCTCCTCGTCGGAGGTCAGGGCGAAGCCCTTGGCTCCGAGCCTGCGGGCGTCCTCCTCCTTGCGGCGGGAGGTGGAGAGCATGGTCACCTCGGCGCCCATGGAGGCGGCGAGCTTGACGGCCATGTGGCCCAGGCCGCCGAGGCCCACCACGCCGACCTTGTCTCCGGGCTTGCAGGCCCACTGCCGGAGGGGCGAGTAGGTGGTGATGCCGGCGCAGAGGAGCGGAGCCGCACCCGCCGGATCGAGCCCGTCGGGTACCTTGAGGGTGAAACGCTCGTCCACCACGACCTGGGTGGAATAGCCGCCGTAGGTCGGCGTCTTGCGGTCCATCTCGGTACCGTTGTAGGTCCAGGCGCAGCCCTTCAGGCAGAACTGCTCCAGGTCTCGGCGGCAGGGGTCGCAGTCGCGGCAGGAATCCACCATGCAGCCGACTCCGGCCATGTCGCCCGGCTTGAACTTGGTCACGCGGGCGCCGACCTGCTTCACGCGCCCGACGATCTCGTGGCCGGGCACCATGGGGAAGATGGAGCCGCCCCACTCGTCCCGGGCCTGGTGGATGTCCGAGTGGCAGACGCCGCAGTAGAGGATGTCGATGAGCACGTCGTGGGGCCCCGGCTCGCGCCGCTCGATGGTGTGGGGCACCAGGGGCGCCTTGGGAGCCGGTGCCGCGAAGGCTGGAATCTTGGCCATGGTCTCTCTCCTTGTTCTGGAAGTTCCTGGGTTGATCCGTTTCTGACCCGCCTGGGGCCTTGACTCATGGGCCTCCCAGGCGAGGACTTCACGACCGGGCCGCCGCCCGATAACCGCCGGCAGCCCATCCACTCTTCATGCAACGCGCCGGGGAGGCCCGTTCATTCCCGCGGCCCCGCCAATCGGCTCGTCTGAGCCTAAATATAGGGTCCCTCTGGGTGCGGGGCCAAAGGCCATCGGAAGGAGGCCTCCCCAAGGGCCGATCTTTTGTTCACTCACGATCCATCGTGCTCTGGAGAGCGCCCCACCATGGCAATCCTTCTGCTTGCCGGAGGGACGGCCACGAGGGGCCTCCCCTGCGCTGACTTGGGGATTCCCCGCCCCCCGCGATCCCCGGCTCCCTTGGTGCCTTGGTGTCTTGGTGGTGAATCTTCTTGAGCTTTTCCGCCCTCCGCCCGCAGGACGCGCGCCTGCACCTCACTGGGCCGGCGTGAACTTGAGCACGTGATCGATGACGACCTCTCCTCTGGAGGGCCCCACCTTCTTGCCCGGCTCCAGGTAGGCCCGGAAGATGGGGGCCACGGGCTCGGCGGCGGCGATGCCGGTTCCGCAGCCATACCCCAGCTTGATGCAGTGCTGCGGGTCCGTGCAGTTGTCGCCGTCCGACCGGGTGATCTGGTAGGCGTAGAGAACCGGATCGGCTCCGGGGAGATAGTTCTGCGCGCTGTTCGCCAGCATGGCGTCGGTCACCACCCCGGCCGCGGCCTTCTTGTACCAGCCCATAATCGAGATGTTGGTGTAGAGGGCCTTGTGCACCAGTTGGTGCTGCACGCCGTAGACCACGAGGAACTCGTTGGGCCCCAAGGTCGGGGACGGCTGCCCCTGCAGGAGCTTTTGGCTGATCATGTCGTAAGCCGGAGAGACGTAGATGGTGTCCCGGTTGTCCGCGAGGCAGTTCTGCATGTTCGAGATGCAGTTGAAGCCGTCGGGGAGGATGGCCATCTTGACGGGCGCCGCCGTGTAGCCGAGGCCCGCGTAGAAGGCGACGATGGCCTGTCCGAGGGCGTCCACCTGTCCCTCCAGGTAGGCCTCCGTCTTCCCCGTGCCGCGCACGCGGAGCTTCGGGGGCAGAATGGGAGCGAGCTGGGAAACGGGGACCGGCGTCGAAGGCGTCACGCGCAGCAGGGTCATGGGCTGGGAGTAGTAGGTGCTGACGTCGTCGCCGGATCGAGGCGTCACGCGCATGAGGATCATGAACGAGTCGTCCTGTGACGCCAACCCCGGTCTGACGAGGGAGGGTGGCACGGGCAGGACGTTGATGCTCTTCCCCAGGTAGCCCGCCGCCTCCAGGGCGTCCTTCACCTTGCGCAAGACGTTCTGGTCCGCGGCCACGACCACCACCACGTTCTTCTGGAAGGGGTCCTGGCGTCCGCCCGCCAGATCGATCGTCTCCTGGTTGAGGGTGTCGCCCAGGCTCGCGAAGACGGGGTATCGGCTCTGCACCGACGGGGGCTGGGGCTTGTTCTGGGTCTGTCCGTTGCCGTCCACGTAGGTGCAGTCGGACATGGCCCCCATCCCGGCCACGTAGCGGTCGTAGAGGTAGGCCGTGAAGCCGAAGTACTCCACCTTCGGCGGCGTCTTCCCGATGAAGACCACCGCCTCGTCGGGCTCCAGGCGCCACGCGTAACTCCAGCCCTGCGGCAGGTATCCGCTGAGCCACTCGGCGTAGGGGTTCTTCACTGCGGGGTCCTGGCCCGGCGCGGGGGGAAGCGCGAAGAAGCCGTACTGGCTCGACGCGTTGTTGCTGTAGCAACTCGGGAACGAGCACGAGCAGCACATGGATAAAACGTCGGGGAACCAGACCTTCCCATCCTGCCAGACGAACCCCTTCTTCGTCAGGTGGCTCTCGAGGGCGCTCAGATTGCCCTTTTCCTCGGCCCCTTGCGCCCTCACCGCTCCCGCGAAGAGGAGCGCGGCGAGGAACACCACCGCTGCACGTGAATTCAGGTTCTTGCCTCTGACCATGAGACACCCCCTTTGCCGCCGAGGAAAGCTCCCCAGCCTCCTGCGTTCCTGCTGCTTCAGTTCACGCCGACCCACCCTTGAGCCCTCGCCCCAACTGGCCCCCGGGGCCCCTCCCTTCAGGAGGGCCTCTTTGGCGGGCTCTCGCCCCCATGGGGCGACGAAGCTTCAGTGCAGCGTCGTTTGGTGTGGTGCCGCCCTCGGCAAGGTTGTAGCAGCTTTTCTGGGGCGGCGCACTCGGGCTCTGTTGAGAGGGTAGGATGATCGCCGGGCGAAACCGTTGTCAAGGGGAAGATGGGACCCCAATCCCGCGATGGAGGAGGGGAAGGTGGGGCAAGGCTTATGCAGTCATGGACCGCGTGCTAGGGCAGCTTACCTGAAAGGGGCTGGCCTTTCATCCCGTCCCGCTTAATCGCTTAATTGCTTATTCCCTTACTCGCTTAATCGCGATGGGGAAGTCGCCGTCAGGCGACGGCTCCCACACTGGCGGGAATTGCATCGCGGAAATTGGGTGGGAAGGCCCGTGGCCGGCTCTCCATCGAATTGGATGGGTCCAATCGTGCGAGATTGGCTCTTGACGACGGCAGTCCCGGCCATACATTCTGAGTGAGGCCGTCCAATATGGTCATTGGATGGGCCAATGGGTGGCCAGGGGGCCTCGATGGATCTGCGCATCAACCGCAAGAGCTCGGTGCCGCTCTACCTCCAGATCAGCGGGGCGATCCAGGGTCTGATCCTGGCCGGCCGTCTCCCCGACGGCTTTCTTCTGCCCCCGGAGCGGCGGCTGGCCGATTCTCTGGGCGTCAACCGCACGACCGTGGTGAACGCCTACCAGCAGCTCAAGGCGGACGGCTTCGTGGCGGCGCACGTGGGGCGGGGCACGTCGGTCCTCGCCCGCCGCCACGAGGAGCCCGGAGCGGGGCCGGTTCAGCCTCTCCCGTGGTTGCAGCTGGCGCGCGACGGCGCCGCCCGGGAGCCCGACCCGCTGGTGCGCGACCTCCTGGCCCTCACGGAGCGGAAGGACGTCATCTCGTTCGCCGTGGGGCTGCCGGCCCCCGAGCTGCTCCCCATCGAGGCCATGGGCCGCATCCACCGACAGCTGTTGGCGAAACGCGGGGCCGGGATCTTCCTCCACAGCCCGACGGAGGGGGTGACCGCCTTCCGGGAAGCCGTCTGCCGCCACATGGTCTCCCGCGGCATCCAGTGCGGGGCCGCGGAGGTGCTCATCACCTCCGGCTCCCAGCAGGCCCTCGACCTGGTGGCGCGCACCTACCTGGCGCCTGGGGATGCCGTGGCGGTGGAGGAGCCCTCCTACTTCGGCGCGCTGGCGACCTTCCGGGGAGCCCAGGCGCGGCTGCTGGGCGTGCCGTGCGACGGCGAGGGTCTGCGGACGGACCTTCTGGAGAATCTCCTGGCCCGTCAGCGTCCCAAGCTCATCTACACCCTGCCGACCTTCCAGAACCCTTCTGGGAGCGTGCTCTCCCTGGAGCGGAGGCGGCGCCTGCTGGAGCTGGCCTACCGCTACCAGGTGCCGGTCCTGGAGGACGACCCTTACTCGGACCTGCGCTACGGGGGCGATGCGGTGCCCTCGCTGAAGGCGCTAGACAGAAACGGATACGTTCTCTACGTCAGCTCTTTCTCCAAGATCCTCTTCCCGGGCCTGAGGCTCGGCTGGATCGCGGCTCCGAGGCAGGCCGTGCGGCAGCTCGCCCTCACCAAACAGCTCGTGGACCTGCATTCCAGCACGCTCGGCCAGTGGATGGTGGAGCGCTTCATCGCGGAGGGGCTCTTCTCGCGGCACCTGGAGGCGGTGCGGGCCGAGTACGCGCGGCGGCGAGACGCCATGGTCGAGGCCCTCCAGGCGGAGGCGCCGGAGGGTCTCACGTGGAGCCGTCCGGAGGGGGGCTTCTACGTCTGGTGCTCCTTCCCGGAAAGGGTCTCCCAGTCGGCCCTGCTGCAGAAGGCGGCCGAGGAGCACGTGGCCTTCCTCCCGGGGAACGCCTCCTTCGTGGGCGAACCCGGACGGAACCACCTCCGTCTGAATTTCACCTACTGCGCGCCCGATCAGATCCGGGAGGGGGTCTCCCGGCTCGCGCGGGCCTATCGCGCGGCGGCCGCCGGGCCCCGCTCGGACGAGCGTCCCGCCGGCGGGACGCCGCCCATCGTCTGAACGAACGCGCCGGTTCGCGCCGGCGCCGGGGAGATCCCATGGGAATTCAATTGGCGCAACGGATGGACATCCTGAAGGCCTCGGACGTGAGGGAGCTGCTCAAGGTTACCCAGCGGCCGGAGGTCATCTCCTTCGGCGGGGGGATGCCGGCACCCGAGTTCTTCCCGGGCGAGCGGCTCGCGGCCATCGCGCACGAGATCCTCTCCAAGGACGGCGCGAGGGCCCTGCAGTACTCCACGACGGAGGGCCATCCGCCCCTGCGGCGGCAGATCGCCGAGAGGCTCAACGGCCGCTCGGAGACGCGCTTCACCGCCGACCAGATCCTCGTCACGGCCGGCTCCCAGCAGGGCCTCGATCTCACGGGGAAGCTGTTCCTGGACGAGGGGGACGAGGTGCTCTGCGAGAGCCCGACCTACCTCAGCGTCATCGGCGCGTGGAATGTCTTCCGCCCCAGGTGGGTGGAGGTGCCCACGGACGATGAGGGCATGGACATCGCCGCGCTGGAGGAAAAACTCGACGCCTGCCGGCGGCCCAAGCTGGTCTACGTGGTGCCCAACTTCCAGAACCCCTCGGGGCGGACCTGGTCGCTCGATCGGCGCCGCCGCTTCATGGAGGTGATCGACCGCCGGGGGATCCCCGTGATCGAGGACAACCCCTACGGCGAGCTCCGCTTCGAGGGGGAGGCGCTTCCAGCCATGAAGAGCTTTGATAAGCGCGGGTTGGTGGTCTCTCTGGGCACCTTCTCCAAGATCTTCTGCCCCGGCCTCCGCCTGGCGTGGCTCGCGGCCGAGCCGCCCCTCTACGAGAAGTACGTCATCCTCAAGCAGGGCACCGACCTGCACACCTCCACCCTGAGTCAGATGATGGTCTCCCTCTACATGGAGCGCTACGACCTGGACGAGGACGTGCGGCGCATCCGGGAGGTCTACCGGGAGCGGCGCGACGCCATGCTGTCGGCCATCGAGGCGGAGATGCCCAGAGAGATCCGCGTCACGCGGCCAGCGGGCGGGCTCTTCCTCTGGGTCGAGCTGCCCGAGGGGGTGGACGCCCGGGAGCTTCTTCGGCGCTGTCTCGCACGGGACGTGGCCTTCGTGCCCGGGGAGGCCTTCTTCCCCAACGGCGGCCACCCGAACACCATGCGCCTCAATTTTTCTTACATGCCGCCCGGGCTCATCGCCGAGGGGATCCGGCGAATCGCGGCCGCCCTGGCCGAGCTCAGGGAGCATGAGCTGTGCGGAGCCGCGGCGGGATGCACCACCGGCGAGAGGGCCGACCGGGGCGCCGGGAAGACCTGAGCCCGGCTTCACCCCTCAGCGGGCAGGCCGAGGCGGCGGCGGACGTAGGGGACGAGGCCGCCGGCGGCGATGATCTCGGCCACCTGCGCGGAGTACGGGGCGAAGGTGAAGGAGAGGCCGAGGGTCTCGTCGCGGATGACCCCCAGACCCGCGTCGACGGCGAGCTGGTCCCCCGCCCGGCAGGCGGCCGAGGCCTCGGGCGACTCGAAGATTGGCAGCCCCACGTTGACGGCGTTGCGGAAGAAGATGCGGCCGAAGGAGGCCGCCACCACGGCGCCCACGCCCGCCCCCAGGAGGGCCACGGGGGCGGCCTCGCGGCTGGAGCCGCAGCCGAAGTTGGTGCCGGCCACGATGAAATCGCCCGGTGCGATCCTGGAGGCGAACTCTGGGTCGGCGCCGGCCATGGCGTGCGGCCCCAGCTCCTCCTTGCGGAACATGTTGCAGTAGCGGACGGGGATGATCACGTCCGTGTCTACGTG
Source organism: Acidobacteriota bacterium (assembly GCA_049967655.1). GTDB lineage: Bacteria > Acidobacteriota > UBA4820 > UBA4820 > DSQY01 > DTPS01. The sequence goes on along the minus strand of JBMFSH010000044.1, from coordinate 3,059 downwards.
GTCTCCGAAGAGCCAGGCCCGCCCTCGCAGGATCGTCCCTTCTCTCACGGTAGCTCCTCCGGATGGATGATGGTCCCCGTGACGGCGGTGGCGGCGGCCACCGCGGGATTGGCGAGGTAGACGCGAGCGGAGAGGTCGCCCATGCGGCCGCGGAAGTTCCGGTTGGTGGTGGCCAGGGCCACCTCATCCCTGCCGAGCACGCCCATGTGGCCGCCCAGGCAGGCGCCGCAGGTGGGCGTGGTCACGGCGGCTCCGGCCTCCACGAGGTCGGCCACGATGCCCTCCCGCACGGCCTCCAGGTAGATGGATTGGGTGGCGGGGGTGACGATGAGGCGGACCCCGTCGGCCACCTTCCTGCCCCTGAGGATGCCGGCCGCGGCGCGCAGGTCCTCCAGGTAGCCGTTGGTGCAGGAGCCGATGAAGACCTGGTCCACGCGCAGGCCCCGGAAGTCCCCCACGGGCCGGATGTTGCTGGGCATGAAGGGCTCGGCCACCTGCGGGTCCAGGGTGGAGAGGTCGATGGCGAGAGCGGCCGAGTAGGAGGCATCGGAGTCGGGCGCGACCGCCTGGTCCACGCTGCCTCCGTGCGCGGTGACGTAGGCGGCGGTGATCTCGTCGCAGGGGATCATGCCGGCCTTGGCACCCGCCTCCACGGCCATGTTGCAGAGGGTCAACCGGGCGTGCATGGGCATGGCGGCGAGCGCCTCGCCGTGGAACTCGATGGCCTGATAGCGAGCCCCCTCCACCCCCAGCTCCCCGATGAGCCTGAGGACCGCGTCCTTGCTCGTGACGTGCGGGCGGAAGGCGCCGCGCAGCTCCACGCGCAGGGTGGGCGGCACCTTGAACCAGAGCTCCTTGAGCGCCCAAGCGGCGGCCAGGTCCGTGCTGCCGACACCCGTGGCGAAGGCGCCCAGCGCCCCCGCGGTGCAGGTGTGGGAGTCGGCGCCCACGAAGAGCTCGCCCGGAGAGACGAGCCCCTTCTCGGCCACGAGCACGTGGCAGATCCCCGAGCGGCCCACCTCGAAGTAGCGCCGGATGCCCTGCTCCCTCGCGAACTCCCGCATGGCCCTCGCGAAGTCGGCGGAGCGGATGTCCTTGGCGGGCACGAAGTGGTCGTTGATGAGGATGCAGGCCTCCGGGTCTTGAACGCGGGTGGCCCCCATGCGGCGGAAGACCTCGATGCTGAGAGGGGCCGTGATGTCCGTGGCCATGATCTTGTCCACGGCGCAGGTCACGAGCTCCCCGGCACAGACGGTGCGCAGGCCCGCGGCTCGGGCCAGGATCTTCTCGGCGAGCGTCATGCCCATCAGGCGGCTCCCTTCGAGAGGCGGTCCAGCACGGCCTGGCCCACCGCGCGGGTGGTGAGGCCGCCGCCCAGGTCCGGGGTCACGAGGCCCTCGGCGATGCAGTCCTTCACGGCGCGCTCCACGCGGGCGGCGGCCTCGCCTTGGCCCAGGAACTCCAGCATCATGGCGGCGGTGAGGAGGGCCGCCATGGGATTGGCCCGCCCGGTGCCGGCGATGCCGGGGGCGGAGCCGTGCACGGGTTCGAAGAGCCCCCTGCCGGTCTGGGGATTCAGGTTGGCCGAAGGGGCGAGGCCCAGGCCGCCGGCGAGCGCGGCCCCCAGGTCCGAGAGCAGGTCGCCGAAGAGGTTGTCGGTCACGATCACCTCGAACTGAGAGGGGTCCTGGACGAGCAGAAGGCAGGCGGTGTCGGCGAAGAGGTGGCGGGCCTCCACGTCCGGGTACTCCTTCGCCACCTCCCGGAAGAGCCGATGCCAGATCTCGGAGGCGAAACGCAGGGCATTGTGCTTGTCCACCATCACCAGCCGGCGCCGGGGCCGGCGGCGGGCGGCCTCGAAGGCCTGGCGCAGGATGCGCTCCACCCCCTTGCGCGTGGCCACCCACTCCTGGATGGCCACCTCGTCCGGCGTGCCGGGCTTCAGGAAGCCGCCGGCGCCCACGTAAGGCCCCTCCGTGTTCTCGCGGAAAATCACGAAGTCGATGTCCCGCTCGGCGCGGTCCTTCAGGGGCGTGTGGGAGGCGTGGAGCAGGCGCACGGGGCGCACGTTGACGTAGAGGTCGAGGCGGAAGCGGGTCTCCAGGAGGATTTCGCGGGCGTGGGCCATGTCCGGAACCCGCGGGTCCCCGAGGGCGCCCAGGAAGATGGCGTCGAAGGAGGCGAGCTCCTCCCGGCCGCCGGGAGGCAGGGCCACCCCGGTTCGGAGGTAGCGGTCGGCGGAGTAGTCGAAGGTGCGCCAGCTCAGCGGGAGCCCCTCGCCGCGGAGGAGCTCCAGCAGGCGCACGGCCTCCGCCGTCACCTCGGCGCCGATGCCGTCTCCCGGGATCACCGCGATGCTCGCCATGGCCTCCCTCGATGCAGACAGCATGGTAGCACAGGGGGAAACGGAATTCGGAAAGAAGGGATCACCACAAAGACGTGGAGGCACAGAGTAAGTGGAGGATGGAGCAGGAAGTCGGGACCGCGGAGAGCACCAGCGGACGACCTCCACCCTCCACCCTCCACTCTCCACCCTCCACCGTTCCTAGCCCGTGGTTTACCCCGCGTTTGTTAAGTTTTTGCTGAGTGGGCGTGGGTTTGGGGAGGGTTCCGGTTTCCTGGTTCTGGCTACAGGCCTAGGAGTTGGCAGGCCCGCGACTGGAGGGGCGTGGGGTCCGTCAGGCGGATGAAGGTTGGGCCCCCGTCGCTGTTCGTTCGGCAGGTGTTTCGGCATTGGGTGGCGAGCGCGGTGAGGAGCGTGTTGAAGCTGTGGACCTCGAGGCCTTCTTCGGTTCGGCGGCCAGCTTTCTTCGCCCTTGCTGATTCCGAGGCCCGGGCCGGTGCCACCGGGTCACGCGTCCACCGGGCGGAGGGGAGCTCCTCGTCCTCGAAGAGCATCGGGGCCAGGTCCCGCCTCATCTGCCACTCCACGTAATAGGCCAGCATGCTCAGGAAGAAGTGGGCCTTCACGTGCGGCTCCGTGTGAAAACGGGGTCAGGTCTTTAATGTTAGCATCACTTGTGCTATCCTACAGCCATAGGATCTCTGAGTGAGTGAGG
>JBMFSH010000043.1:0-18332 GCA_049967655.1 Acidobacteriota bacterium | reverse complement strand
GTCCAGGAGACAACGCCTTTCCCCCGTGAACCCGACCCGTAGCCGAAGGCACCCGCGTTTCCATCGCGGAATTCGGGCTCATTGTCTGGCTTGCATTTCCGCCGAAAGTGTGCGATAAGGATCTTTACGTCGCCCCTACGTCCTCAGATGGGACGGGCTCTCTCCGAGAGAAGCCCGGCGGACCCAGGCAGGGACGGGGGCACAAACGGCGGACTCACCGGCGATCCCACCGTTTCCCTCACTGGTACAAGCCGGAATTGACAGACGGACCAGCGGCGCCGGCGTACGCCGGGCCTGGCTCCAGGAAAAAAGGATACCCATGCAATTTTCATCGTTCGGATTGAACCCCAAGCTGCTGAAGGCCGTGGAGGACCAGGGATTCGAGGTCCCGACCCCCATCCAGGAGATGGCCATCCCGCCCCTCATGGAGGGCCGCGACGTGCTCGCCGCCGCCGCCACCGGGAGCGGCAAGACCGCCGCCTTCGTGCTGCCCATCCTCCACAAGCTCATGGAGAAGCCCAGGGGCAAGACCCGGGCGCTCGTCCTGGCTCCCACGCGGGAGCTGGCGGCCCAGATCGCCGAGCACCTGAAGGCCCTGGCGGCCCACACCCAGATCAAGGGCGCCGCCGTCTACGGCGGGGTGGGCATGGAGCCGCAGGTCGCGGCCTTCAAGCGCGGTGTGGACGTGATCATCGCCACGCCCGGCCGGCTCCTCGATCACTTCCAGTACCCCTACGCCCGGTTGGACTCCCTGGAGTTCCTGGTGCTGGACGAGGCCGACCGCATGCTGGACATGGGATTCCTCCCCGACGTCCGGCGCGTGCTCAAGCAGCTTCCGGCCGGGCGTCAGACCATACTGTGCTCGGCCACCCTACCCCTGCCCATCGTGGAGCTGGCCCGCGAGATGCTCGATAACCCCGTGGCGCTGAACGTGGAGCGGAAATCGGCCCCGGCGGAGGGAATCACCCACGCGGCCTACCCCGTGCCCCACGAGCTCAAGTCCCACCTTCTCCTGGAGCTGCTCAAGCGCCCGGAGGCCAGCAGCGTCCTGGCCTTCACCCGCACCAAGCACCGCGCCAACCGCCTGGCGGACTTCCTGGAGAAGCGCGGGGTCTCCTGCGCCCGCATCCACGGCAGCCGCAGCCAGGCCCAGAGGACCGAGGCCCTGGCCGGCTTCAAGGCCGGCAGGTACAGGGTCCTGGTGGCGACGGACATCGCCGCCCGCGGGATCGACGTTCAGGCCCTGGGGCTGGTGGTGAATTTCGACGTTCCCAACCTCCCCGAGGACTACATCCACCGCGTGGGCCGGACGGCGCGCGCCGACGCCACCGGCGACGCCTACACGCTGGTCTCGCCGCAGGAGGAGGCGGAGTTCCGCGAGATCGAGCGGCACTTGGGCAAGAAGCTGCCCCGGCAGACGGTGGAGGGCTTCGACTACACGAAGAAGGCGGAGGAGCGGTTCGAGGTCCCCCTCGCGGAGAGGATCGCGGTCATCCGCGCCCGAAAGGCCGAGGAGCGGGCCCGCGCCAAGGCCAAGCTGCAGCGGCGCTCAGGGCAGGAGACCCAGGGGAAGAGTCCCGCCGGGAGCCGCCGGCCCTCCTCCCAGAGGCCCGGCAGGCCGGCCAAGGGCGGGAGGCCCGACGGGGCTCCTCGCGAGGTGGATGGAAACCGGCTCGTCTCCGAAAGCCAGGGGTCTCCCCGTGAGATCGACGGCAATCGGGCTCCCCAGCCGGCCCGCGCGGCGAAGCCGGCCGGCGCCGGCAAGCACAACGGCCGCCACGCCAGCGGCGGCGGTCGTCCCTTCCAGGGCGGGCGCCGCCAGGCCCAGCCGCCTCAAGGGCAGGATGGGCGAAGACAGCCCCACACGCAGGCAGGTGCCCAAGCGAAAGCGGGCCCGGCCGACGGGAAGGGCCAGGAGCGGCGCGGCAACGGCCGCGACGGCAGGGAGCGCAAGCGGAACGGCGGGCGCCCGCAGGACATCCCGGCCGGTTCCCCCCGGAAGGGCAACTTCACCTTCATCCGCTCCAGCCGGTTCGCCGAGGAGGGCGGCTCCCCTGCCCTGCCCGACACCAGCGGGGTCCGCGAAGACATTTACCGGACCCACAGGGACGGGCTGGCGGGCCGCAGCAACTGGGGCAAAGCCTGGCAGCAGAAGGCCGGCACTTCGCAGCCGGACCAGACCGAACAGCCGGAGTAGGACGGAGGCGCCCTCTGGGCGCCGGACGATTGCGCGGCCGCGGCCGGGGCTCCAGCATCACGGGTCAACCCGTCCCCCGCGCCCGGCCAGAGCCGCGGCGCTCCCCCGTTCACGGGGCTTGGTCGCATCACCGGTAAGACCACCCATTCCAGGGGTCCACGATGGGATGCGGCGGTGGCCGGCGCCTTCCGCTTCTGTCCTCCCGCGAGCTGGTGTAGAGTGACGGCAGCAGACCAGGCGCGGAGGGGGGACCTCGGCGAAGAGGAGACCGCTACGTCCGATTCCTCCGTCCCCACTTCCTTCCCTTCGTTTCCCGCGGCGCTTCTCTGGGGCCTCTGCGCGGTGGCTTCGTGGCTGGCCGCGCGCTGGCTCCTGCCCGGCGGCCTTCCGGTCGAGGCGGCCACGGCGGCACTGTTTCTCCTGGCGCCCCTCCCGGCCGTTCTCACCGGATCGAAGCGGCGAGCGGCGCTCCAGAGAGACCTGGAGGCGGCGCGCTCGCAGGAGGCCCAGGCGCACCAGCTCTGTGAGGCCATGCGCTACCGGGTCAAGCGCCTGCGCGAGGACCTCATGGCCGCCGACAGCCAGGCCCGCACCGCGCACCAGCTGACCCTCCTCGGGCAGTTCGTCGCCGGCTTCCTCCACGAGGTGAACAACCCCCTGGCCATCCTCACCGGCCGGGTGGAGGTGCTCCTTCAGGAGCGGGCCTCCGACGTGGAGCTCTGCGAGGACCTGGAGCGCATCCTCCACGAGGCGCGCTACATCGAGAAGATCTCCGGCACGCTCCTGCCGGCTCTCCGGCGCGCCCAGGTGGACAGCGCCTTCGAGCCCGCCCTGCCCGCCGAAGCCATTGAGCGGGCCCTCACCTCCCTGAGGCCCCTGGCCGAATCTCAGGGGAGCGCTCTCCGGTTCGACAGGGTCGAGGCGCCGCGCGTCAACCTTCCCGGCCACATCATCGAGGAGGTGGTCCGGGCGCTGGTGGCCAACGCGCTGCAGGTGCTGGAGAAGCGCGGGGGTGGCACGGTCGACGTGCGGCTCAAGCCGAGCCACCCGGCCCGCGCCACCGTGCTCTTCGAGGTGGAGGATGACGGCCCGGGCGTCCCGAAGGAGCTGCGCGACCACCTCTTCGAGCCCTTCGTCTCCCGCAGCGCGGACCGCCGCCGCTCAGGGCTGGGGCTCTTCATCGTGGCGAGCCTCCTCCAGATCTACGACGGTGCGGTGCGGTACGAGGCGGATGGGGAGGCCGGAGCCCGATTCCTCGTGGAGATGCCCAGGGCACGGTTCACCAAGGAGCAGCCCTACCACTGGTTCGCCTCCCGCTTCCCGGAGGAGGAGAGGGAGGAGCAGGCGCCGTGAGCCGAGTGGTGGTCATCGACGACGAACCCGAACTTTGCGAGAACATCCGGCGCCTGCTGCGCCTGCCCGGTGTCACCGTGGAGCCCTTCACCGATCCGCGCGAGGGCCTCGCCCACCTCCTCGAACGCCCGCCGGACGCCCTGCTTCTGGACATCCGCATGCCGGGCATGCGGGGCGAGGAGCTCTTCGCCAAGCTCCACGAGGCGCATCCCGAGGTGCCGGTGGTCTTCCTGACGGCCTACGGCTCCATCGAGGGGGCCGTCCTGGCCATGCGCAGCGGCGCCTTCGACTACCTGCGCAAGCCCTTCAAGCGGGAGGACCTCCTCCTCGCCGTCCGCCGCGCCCTCGAACGGCGGGACATGGAGCGGGAGGTCGAGTCCCTGCGGGGCCGCCTCGAGGAGCTCGGAGAGGCCGACGCCTGCCAGAGCCACAGCGCCCTCATGCAGGCCGAGATCGCCAAGGCCAGGCAGGCGGCGGCCACCGATGCCACCATCCTCATCCTGGGGGAGAGCGGCACGGGCAAGGAGGTGATGGCCCGCTGGATCCACTCTCAGAGCGCGCGCCGGGGCGCCCCCTTCGTCCCCATCGACTGCACGGCCCTTCCCGCCTCCCTCGTCGAGAGCGAGCTGTTCGGTCACGAGAAAGGGGCCTTCACGGGCGCGCTGGCCCCCAAGCGCGGGCTCATCGAGGCGGCCCAGGGCGGGACCCTCTTCCTGGACGAGATCGGCGACCTGCCGGTGGATTTTCAGACCAAGCTCTTCCGCTTCGTCGAGGAGCGGGAGATCCGCAGGGTGGGCGCCGTGGAGCCCATCCGCGTGGACTGCCGGATCCTCTGCGCCACCAACCAGGACCTGCAGGCCAAGATCGCCGAGGGCGCCTTCCGCGAGGAGCTCTTCTACCGCCTCGCCGTGGTGACCCTCAAGCTGCCTCCTTTGCGTCAGCGCCCCGAGGACGTCGCCGCCCTGGCCCGCTTCTTCATCCAGCGCTTCACCCGGCAGTACGGCAAGGAGGTCAGTGCCTCGCCGGCCTTCTACGAGGCCCTCCTCCAGCGCCCCTGGAAGGGCAACGTGAGGGAGCTGAAGAACACCATCGAGCGGCTGTTGGTGCTCTGCACCGGTAAGCAGATCGAGGCCTCGGACCTGGAGAGGGAGGAGGGGCTGGCCCGCGGCTCCGCGGAGGACCTCAGCCGCTTGGGCTGGAGGGAGGCCCGTGAGAAGTACCTCGGGAGCTTCCAGCGCGCCTATGCCCAAAGGCTCCTGAACCGCAACGAGGGCAACGTGAGTGCCGCCGCCCGCGAGGCCGGGGTGGACCGGAAGACCTTCTACGCCATGCTGGGGGATGAACGCAGTTCCCGCCCTGGGGAATGAATTCCACGCCCCTCCAACCCGGTGGCTGCGGGCTTCGGTGGGGACGCTGCCCCATTTTCTCCCCAACTCCCTTTCTGGCTCCCGCTCAAATGCCCATTCCCGGGCCTTTGCGGTTTTGGCACACCGAGTGCAGGGAAGGCGCCTCACTTTGGAGAAGGACGTACCATGGAGAACAAGCCTCAGCGTTGGACCAGGTGGGTGGGCGTGGGCTTCGCGGCGGTGGCGGCATTCGCCATCCTGGCGCCGAGCCCCAAAGCGATCCCCGCCTTCGCCCGCAAGTACCACATCTCCTGCTTCACCTGCCACACGGTCTTTCCCCGCCTGACCAAGTTCGGCTACGAGTTCAAGCGCCTCGGCTACCGCATGCCGCCTGACATCGACACGCATAAGCCCCCCAAGAAGGTGGCGAGCCTTGACGAAAACATCCCTTGGAAGCTCACCGACGCGGCCGCCGTCTACATGCGCACCTCGGTCTCCCACGACACCACCACGGCCACGGGCAGCCCCCGCACGAGCGCCTCCAGCGCCAACCTGGACCAGGTCTCCATCCTCTTCGGAGGCTCCATTCCCGAGTCGGGCGGCTTCTCCTACTTCGGCGAGTACGTGGCCTACCAGGACGGCGGCACCTCCGACATGGAGCGCGCCAAGTTCGACTGGACCGGCGGCACGGTCCGCAACTCCTACTTCGTGGGGCTGGGCAAGTCGCACCTCGTGGAGGGCTACTCCGCCGCCGACCTCTACGGCCTCACGGACGACGACAGCGCCCTGGGCTTCGGCTCCTCCTCTCCCAACGGCATCTACCTCGCCCAGAGCACGGGCATGGTGGAGGGGGGCTACACCTTCATGAGCCCCGACTACAAGTACGTGGTTGGCCTCACCGCCAAGGTGGCCAACGGCCTGGACGTGAACGGCAACGGCATCGGCAACGGGAGCACTTACAACCACAAGGACGTGATGTTCGACGCCGACTTCCTGATCGGCGACAACGGCAGCGTCTCGGCCATGTATTACAACGGCCGCAAGGACACCATCCAGAACGCGGGCACGCCGCAGCAGTTCACCTACGTCCCCACAGCCAAGCGGTGGGGCCTCTTCGGCCACTACAAGTTCTTCGACCACCTGGACGTGCTCGGGGGGTATATGGGCGGCCGCGAGGACTGGCAGAGCACCTTCAACGGCCCCGTGAACACCTTCAACACAAAGGCCTACTTCGGCGAGGCGGACTACTACATCGCGCAGGGCTTGGTGGTCTACGGCCGCTACGACAAGTCCAACTACGACCAGCCCGACTTCGGCCTCTACGCCTCCAACAACACCACCTGGATGGCCGGCGTCATCAAGACCGTGGACCGACTCGGGAACGTCAAGCTCTACGCCCAGTTCATCGACGCCAAGGGCAACGACATCACGGGGGCCTACAACGAGGACAAACAGGCGAAGATCGGCCTGGACCTCGCGTGGTAAGGGGCTTCGTCCCCGAGGAGATGTGACCATGATCCAGAAACGACGGATGCTGTCGCTCGCCGCCTTCAGCGCCCTGGCCGCCGGCGCCACCCTGTCCCTGGCCCTGCTGGCCCAGGTGGGCGGGCCCGCGCTGCCCCAGGACAAGGGGCCGGACAAGCTCAACGTCTCGGGCTACCCCAAGGACATTCAGAAGGATTACAAGATCTTCCGCGAGAAGTGCAACCAGTGCCACACCCTGGCGCGCCCTCTCAACACCTCCATGAGCCGCGACGCTTGGGAGCGCTACGTCAAGCGGATGATGCACAAGCCCAACTCCGGGATCTCCCCGGACCAGGGCAAGAAGATCTTCGAGTTCCTCGTCTACGACCAAGAGAACCGCAAGGACAAGAACCCCAAGGAGTTCTACCCGGCCCTGTCGGACGAGCAGATCCAGCAGATGGAGAAGGGGCAGTAGGGATCCATGTCGAAGAAGACCATCTGCACTCCCCGGGGGAAGGTCACCCCCGGGGAGGTCGACAAACCGGCGAGGCGGCTGGCCATCCTGCTGGCGCTGCCCGTTGTGGGTCTTCTCTCCTTCTACAGCGTGCTGGCCATCAACGCCATCCGCTGGAACCCCGGCTTGAGCTACTCCCGCGAGGGCCGTCACCCGCTCCTCGGTAAGAGTGCCGTCTGGCCCCAGATCAAGCCCGGCACCGCTGAAGTGGAGGCCGGCCGTCGCATCTACTACGGCTACGGCTGCGCGGGATGCCACGGCATCGAAGGCCAGGGCAAGGTCCGCAACGCGAACGCCAAGACGGGCCAGCAGGTGCCCGCGCTGATCCACGTGGGCAGCGACTACTCCAGGTCCGAACTCATCGACAAGATCGACGCCGGCGCCCCGATCATCGACAGGCTCAACCCCAATGGACCCGCTCCCCCGTTGCACATGCCGCCCTTCAAGGATCGCCTCACCCGGCGGCAGAAGGATGACCTGGTGGCTTATCTGGACAGCCTGCTTCCCCCGGAGAAGCCGGGCGAGGCGTGGTAGCACCCCGAACTGTGGAGGGGACTCGCATGGGCTTGCATCCCATTACCATCCTGATCGCGGCGATTTTCCTGGTGGCCGGCTTCATCGTGGCCGCGGCGCTCAAGTTCCCGCTCGTGGCGGTGGCCGGCGCCGTCGTGGCCATCCTCTTCCTGCTGGCCGTGCGCGTGGGCAAGCAGTGGGAGCGCGCCGTCGTGCTCCGCCTGGGCAAGTTCAAGGGCCTCAAGGGCCCCGGGCTCTTCGGCATCATTCCCGTCGTGGATTCCATCCCCTACTGGATGGACCTGCGGACCATCACCACCCCCTTCACCGCCGAGGAGACGCTGACGCAGGACAGCGTCCCCGTGGACGTGGACGCCGTCCTCTTCTGGAAAGTGGTGGACCCCATGAAGGCCGCCCTCGAGGTCGAGGACTACCGCGAGGCCGTGGCGTGGGCCGCCCAGACGGCGCTGAGGGACGTGATCGGCCGGACCGACCTCTCGGAGATGCTGACCGGACGCCAGCACATCGATGCCCTGCTCAGGGACATTATCGAGGAGCGCACCTCGGTCTGGGGCCTCCACGTGGTGACGGTGGAGCTGCGGGACGTGAAAATCCCCTCGGGCCTCCAGGACGCCATGTCCATGCAGGCGCAGGCCGAGCGGGAGCGGCAGGCCCGCGTGATCCTGGGCGACTCGGAGCGCCAGGTGGCCGATAAGTTTTCCGAGGCCGCCTCCTCCTACATCCGGAACCCCGTCGCGCTCCACCTGCGGGCCATGAACATCCTGCTCGAGGGCATGCGGCAGAACTCCACCGTGGTGATCGTCCCATCGACCGCCGTCGAAACCATGGGGCTGGGAGCCATGGCGGGCCTCACCTCCCTGGCCAAGGAGTTCGCGGCGGAGCAGGAGCCGAAGCCCGAGACCCCCGTTCGCTAGGTCCGGGCGCAAAGGGTTTGCCGCTTGCCCGGAGGACCGGGCCGGAGGTGGTTCCCCGTGTGGCAGAGAATCGTTTTCACGCTCTTCGTGCTGGTCTCGGCCGGGGTGGTGGCCTACGCGATCATGGTGCCGCACGTGGTCCAGCCCGCCGCCTTCAACCACTACAAGCACGTCCACGACCTGAACATGCCCTGCGTGGCCTGCCACAACGGCGCCCTCACCGAGGTCCACGCGACGCTGCCGCACACCCGCATCTGCATGAACTGCCACGCCGACAGCACCCGGGCGATCTTCCGGCCCATCCAGGCCTTCTTCAAGAAGGACGGCGAGGTCCCGTGGGTGAGGGTGACGCACCTGCCCGACTACGTCTATTTCTCCCACCGGCGGCACACGGAGCTGGGCCAGCTCCGCTGCCAGCAGTGCCACGGACCCATGGAGCGGCAGACCAGCGCCCTGACGGCCCCCCTTCTGCCCATCTCCATGACCCGATGCATCGCCTGCCACCGGAAGATGCACGCGGCCACGGACTGCGACGCCTGTCACCGCTAGGGAAGGAGCCCGAGAGACCATGGCCATCAAGAGAAGGGAGTTCATCCAGCTCAGCGTGGCGGGCGGCGCCGCCGCCGCGGCCCTGGCGAGCTGCTCGCGGCCCGTGAAGGGGCTCCTGGGCCTTCAGGGCAAGCCCGATCCGGCCGCCTTCCTGCGCCCCAGCGGCATCTCCACCTTCCATCCCACGCTCTGCCGCGAGTGTCCCGCTTCGTGCGGCGTCATCGCGCGCCGCGTGGACGGCCGGGTGGTGGGGCTGAAGGGCAACCCGCGCTTTCCCACCAACGGCGACTCGCTCTGCATGAAGGGGATGGCCTCCCTCCAGCGGCTCTACCACCCCGACCGGCTGCTCGGGGCCGCCTTCGAGGGGCGCTCCATGAAGAAGGGAGACGCCGTCCGCCTCCTCGCCCGGAAGATGCGCGAGGCCTCCTCCGCCCCGGGCGGCGTGGCCATCCTGTCGGGCACCGAGCGCGGCCTCACGAGGACGCTCTGGCAGTCCCTCGGGCAGGGCCTCAAGGCCGATCCCGTCGCCTTCCGCCAGGAATCTCTCGACGTGGTCCAGGCCCACGGCCTGCTGACCGGCCGTCCCGCCGCCACCACGCTGGATCTCGCCCACTGCGCCTACGTGCTCTCCCTGGGCGCGCCCCTGCTGGAGGCGAGCGCGTCTCCGGCCCCCCTCATGCGCGCCTACGGGCACTTCCGCCAGGGCCAGGAGGTGCGGGGGCGCCTCGTCCAGGTGGAGCCCCGCTTCTCGGTCACGGCCATGAAGAGCGACGAGTGGATTCCCTGCGCGCCCGGCAGCTACGGGGTTCTCGCCCTGGCCCTGGCGGCGGCTCTGATCCGGCAGGGCGCCGTGAACGAGGCCGCCGTCAAGCAGCGCGCCGACGGGTACGACGCCTTCTCCAAGATGGTCCTCGCCGGCTACGCTCCCGAGAAGGCGAGCCCCATTTGCGGCGTCCCCGCCGCCACCATCGAAGCCCTTGCCCGCGACCTCGCCGCCCACCGGCCTTCGGCCGTGGCCGGCGGCGGAAGCGTGAGCCTCCCGTGGTCCACCCCCCAGGAGGCCGCGGCGGTGTTGGCCCTGAACCTCCTCCTCGGCCAGCCGGGTGCACCGACTCACCCGGTCGCCGCCGCGGCCTCCACCCTCCCAGCCTCGCCGCTCTCGGACGACGCCGTGCTGGACACCCTGACCGCTCACTCGGGCTCCCTGCGCTGCGTCCTGATCGTAAACGACGATCCGCTGGGACGCTCCACGCGGCCCGAGGCGTGGCGCTCCCTCCTGAAAAGCCTCCCCTTCTCCGCCTGCCTCTCCCTGGAGGCTTCGCCAACGACGGAGGCGGTCCGCCTCGTGCTGCCGGCGGCGCATCCCTTCGAGTCCTTCCAGGACGACCTCGTTGCCGCCCCGGAGGGCGGGCTCCTCTGGGCTTACGCCGAGCCCGTGCTGGCGGCGCCTCCCGAGGCCCTCTCCCCGGCCGAATTGGCGCTCGCCCTGGCCGGCGAAACGGGTCAGAGCCTGGACGCGGCCCCCGGCGCCGATCGCGAGAGGGCCTTCCAGGGCTGGGCCGGCACGCTCCTGGCGGAGGGCTTCACCACTCTGCCCGGGAGCGAGGCCGGCGAAGCGGCCCCACCGAACCCCGCCGCGGCGCTCTCCAGCGCCAGGAAGGCGGGCGGCCTCTGGATGCCCAAGCCCGCCCGGCCCGCCCAGCCGGAACGGTGGAACCTTGCCGCGGTGCAGGGCGCGCCGTCTCCCGCGAGCAATGGGGCGGAGAGCGATGGCACCCTCTCCCTCTACCTCTACGAACCCATGGCCTTCGCCGGCGCCAACGGTAGTTCACTGCCCTTCCTCCTGGAGGCGGCCGATCCCCTGGGGCGGGAGCTCTGGGGCGCCTTTGTGGAACTGAGCCCGACGGATGCCGCCGGCATGGGCGTCGCGGAGGGGGACGCCGTGGTCGTGCAGGGGCCGAAGGGCGAGATCCGCGCCAAGGCCCGCGTCTTCAGGGGGCTCCGCCCCGGCGTGGCCGCCATGGCCGTCAGCGGCCCCTCTCGGAACCGCTTCGCCCGCGGCCTCATGGCCGACCCGCTCTCCATCGTTCAGGACACGCTGGATGCGTCCTCGCGCCTACCGGACCTCCAGCGAACCACCGTCCGGATCCGCAAAGCGTAGGAGGACTTCATGCCCCGGTACGGAATGGTCATCGATCTGGACCGCTGCACGGCCTGCCAGGCCTGCGTGGTGGCCTGCAAGGTGGAGAACAACGTGCCCTTCACCGACCCCGAGGCCGCGGCCAAGGGGCGCACCATGCTCTGGATCGAGCTGCTGGCCGAAATCGAGGGGAGCTTCCCCTCCCTGCGCGCCTCCCTGAAGCCGAGGCCCTGCCTCATGTGCGACGACCCGCCCTGCACCAAGGTCTGTCCGGTGAACGCCACCTACCAGAACCCCGACGGGATCGTGGCCCAGATCTACCCGCGCTGCATCGGCTGCCGCTACTGCACCAACGCCTGCCCCTACGGCGTGAAGCTCTTCAACTGGCGCAAGCCGGAGTGGCCGCAGCCCATGGCCGAGGGCCTCAACCCCGACGTCTCCGTGCGTCCCAAGGGCGTGGTCGAGAAGTGCACCTTCTGCCACCAGCGGTTGCAGGCCGCCAGGGAGCGGGCGGCGTGGGAGCGGCGCCCCATGCGCGAGGAGGACTACCAGCCCGCCTGCGCGGAGATCTGCCCGCCCAACGCCATCTCCTTCGGCGATCTGGACGACGAGAAATCGGAAGTGCACCGCCTCTCGCGGCACGAGAGGGCCTTCCGTCTCCTGGCCGAGCTGGGCACCCGGCCCAAGGTCTACTTTCTGAGGGAGGTGGGCAAGTGAACCGCCGCGAGGACTGGACCTACGAAGAGAAGGCGCTCATCCCCCCCGTCGTGGACACCTCCCGCCTCTTCTGGTTCACGGCGGCGGGATTGGGGGCCATCGTGCTCTGGGCCCTCTACGCCTGGTACTACCAGCTCCAGCGCGGCCTGGGCGTGACGGGTATGGGAAGGCCCGTCTACTGGGGCTTCTACATCACCAACTTCGTCTTCTTCATCGGCGTCAGCCACGCCGGCACGCTCATCTCGGCCATCCTCCGCCTGACGAAGGCCGAGTGGCGACGACCCATCACACGAGCCGCCGAGATCATCACGGTGGCCGTCATCGCCATCGGCGCCTCCAACGTCATCATTGACCTGGGCCGCGAGGACCGGCTCTTCAACGTGATCTTCAAGCCGCACCTCACCTCGCCCCTGCTCTGGGACGTCCTCTCCATCACCACCTACCTGACGGGCTCCGTGCTCTACCTCTACCTCCCGACCATTCCGGACTCGGCCATCCTTCGGGACAAGCTTCCCCACCGGCGCTGGCTCTACGGGCCGCTCTCCCTGGGCTGGACGGGGACCGAGAGGCAGAAGAAGCTCCTGAACCGCGCCATCGCCATCATGGCCGTCATCATGGTACCCATCGCCGTCTCGGTACACACGGTGGTGTCATGGGTCTTCGCCATGACCATCCAACCCATGTGGCACTCGAGCATCTTCGGGCCCTACTTCGTGGTGGGGGCGATCTACTCGGGGATCGCGGCCATCATCGTGGCCATGGCCATCATCCGGAAGGGCTGCCACCTGGAGGCCTTCCTCAAGCCCCTGCACTTCGACTACCTGGGCCGTCTCCTCCTGGTGATGACGCTTCTCTGGACCTACTTCACCTTCGCCGAGTACATTACGACCTACTACGGCAACAGCCCCGACGAGATCAGGGTCATGATGTCCAAGCTCACCGGCCCCTTCGCGCCCTACTTCTGGGCCATGGTCATCTGCTGCCTGCCCGTCCCGCTCGTCATCCTGGGGGTGAAGCGGTTCAGGACCATTACCGGTACGGTCATCGCCTCGCTCCTGATCAACGTGGGCATGTGGCTCGAACGCTTCACCATCGTGATCCCCACCCTGTCCAACCCGCGCATCCCCCGCTACAACGTCCACTACACACCGAGCTGGGTGGAGGTCTCCCTGATGGCCGGCTGCTTCGCCCTCTTCATCCTGGTCTACATGGGATTTACCAAGCTCTTCCCCATCATCTCCATCTGGGAGATCGAGGAGGGCAGGGAGGGGGTGCAGGAGACCGCCGAGCGGCTGGAGAGCTACCTTCCCGAGGGCGAGGGGGGCGAAACCGCTGGGCCGGTTCCGGCGGCCGCCTCGGTCGCCTAGCGCCGGAGCGCCGCTATTCCCTTTTTGCCCCGCTGGGGCTAAGGTGAAGCCCATGGTGGCCTTTCGCGTGGTCGTTCCGGACGAAGCCTACTACCGGGAACAGATCTCCTGCCGCGCGGCCTGCCCCATCCTCAGCGAGTGCCACGCCTACGTCCAGGCCATCGCCGCCTCGGAGGACGAGAGGGCCTACGAGCTCGCCCGCCTCGGCAACCCCTTCGCCTACGTCCTGGGGCGCATCTGCGCCCACCCCTGCGAGCAGGCCTGCCGCCGGGGCGCCATAGACGCCCCCGTGGCCATCTGCGCCCTGAAGCGCTTCGCCACGGATCACCACAACCTGGGCCTCGGCCACGACCCCGCGCGCCACCGCTCGCCGCCGGCCCCCAAGCCGGACAAGCGGGTGGCCGTGGTGGGCGCCGGGCCGTGCGGCCTCACCTGCGCCCACGACCTGGCCCTCTGGGGCTACCACGTGGAGGTCTTCGAGTCGGCCCCCGTCCCGGGCGGCATGCTCTACCTGGGCGTACCGCACTACCGCCTCCCCCGGGAGGTCATTGACATGGAGGTCCAGCAGATCCTCGCCCTCGGCATCCGCCTCCACCTGCGTACGACCCTCGGGCGGGACCTCCCCTGGTCCTCCCTGCGCTCCCGCTTCGACGCGGTGATGCTGGCGACGGGGCTGAGCCGGGGGAGGGAGATCGAGATGCCGGGCGCCCACCTCGACGGCGTCCTCCAGGGCATCGACCTCCTCATCAACGCCAACCTCGGCTACCAGGTGGAGCTCGGTCCCCGCGTGGTGGTGCTGGGCTCGGGCAACGTGGCGGTGGACGTGGCGCGCTCCGCCCTCAGGCTTCTGCAGGAGCCGCTGGTGGGCGAGGAGGTCGAGGAGAGCCGCCCCCCGGAGCCGACCGGTTCGGCCTACTTCTCCGCCATCGAGGCGGCCCGCATGGCGCTCAGGACGGGGGCCCGCTCCGTGCACCTGCTCAGCCTCGAACCGCGGGAGAAGATGTCCGCCTACGAGTGGCAGGTGCGCGAGGCGGAGGCCGAAGGGGTCCTGGTGGAGAGCGGCTGGGGCGCCATGGAGATCCTGGGCGAGGGCGGCAGGGCTTCCGGCCTGCGGATCCGCCGTTGCCTCTCGGTCTACGACGAGGAGGGGCGGTTCGCTCCCGCCTTCGGCCAGGAGGAGCGGCATCTGGCTTGCGAGAGCGTGGTCCTCGCCATCGGCCAGCAGGCGGACCTGAGCTTCCTGACGGGCCAGGAGGGGGTGGGCGTTTCCCGCCATGGCTACGTCTCCGTGGGATCGGAGCTGGGAACTACGGCCCACGGCGTCTTTGCGGGAGGCGACGTGGCCTTCGGACCACGCCTGCTGGTGGACGCCGTGGCCGACGGCCACAGGGCGGCCCGATCCATTCACCGCTACCTGGGCGGAGACTCCTCCGAGACGGGCACCGGCCGGTTCCGCGTCCTCCCCGGCTGGAGCCTCCCGGCCGCCTGCCTGCGGACCCCCCGCCAGCCCATGCCGTCGCTGCCCACCAACCGCCGCGTCGGGATCGCCGAGGTGGAGCTGGGCTACGACGACGCCGCGGGCCGCGCGGAGGCCTCCCGGTGCCTCAACTGCCAGGTGAACACCATCTTCGATTCCTCCAAGTGCATCCTGTGCAATGGCTGCGTGGACATCTGCCCGGAATCCTGCCTGAAGCTGGCGGACCTGTCGCATCTCGCGGGGGACCGCGACCTGGACGCGCTCGTCCGGGCGCGCTTCGGCGTGAAGCCGGGGAGCCTCCGGCCCGGGGCCGCGACGGCGATTCTGAAGGACGAGACGCGCTGCACCCGGTGCGCCCTCTGCGCCCAGCGCTGCCCCACGGGGGCCATCACCATGGAGGCCCTGGAGGAGCGGCGCCGCGAGACGGCGCGGTAGGGGCCGGCACGGTCCCGCGCCTGGGAGGGACGGCATGAACCGAAGGAGCTTCCTCTCGCTCTCCACCGCCAGCGCCGTGGCCCTGCTCGTCACCGCCGGCATGGGAGTGGTCGGGTTCTTCCGCTTCCTCCTCCCCGGCGTGTTCTACGGGCCGGCGCGGCGGTTCAAGGTCGGCTATCCCGCCGACTTTCCGCCGGGACAGCCGGTCTTTCTCCCCGCCGAGAAGGTCTACCTCTTCCACGACCCGGCGAAGGGCTTCTCGGCCGCGAGCGCCGTCTGCACCCACCTGGGATGTACCGTCCAGTGGTCCGAGCGCGACCGGCAGTTCGACTGCCCGTGCCACGGCAGCGTCTTCGCCGCCGACGGGGCCGTGCTGCACGGCCCGGCCCCCCGGCCCCTGAGGTGGCTCGAGGTCACCCTCTCGAAGGACGGCCAGCTCCAGGTCGACAAGAACCGCCCCGTCTCCGACTCCTACCACCTGCTGGTGCCGTCCTGACCATGCTGAAATCCATCCTCCGCAGCATCTTCAGGGGAGACCCGCCGAGCACCCAGAAGGGGCGGAGCGAGCTCGTCTTCTACAACCTCTGGCTCCACATCCACCCCGCCAAGGTCCGCAAGGAGCACCTGAGGCTCCGCCACACGGGCTACCTCGGCTTCGTCTCCTTCTTCCTCCTGCTCATCCTGGGCGCAACGGGGCTGGCCCTGATGTTCTACTACCACCCCTACCCCCCGAGGGCCTACCAGGACATGAAGGACCTCCAATTCGTGGTGTTCCTGGGCCCCTTCCTGAGGAACATGCACCGCTGGGCCGCCCAGCTCCTGGTGGTGGCGGTGTTCCTCCACCTGTGCCGCGTGTTCTTCGCGGGGGCCTACAAGGAGCCGAGGCAGTTCAACTGGGTGGTGGGGGTCCTGCTCCTCTTCCTCGTCCTCACCCTCTCCTTCACGGGGTACCTCCTGCCCTGGGACCAGAAGGCCTTTTGGGCGATCACCGTGGGAACCAACATCGTGGCCTCGGCCCCTCTGGTGGGTCCCGTCCTCAAGGTTCTCCTGCTGGGCGGCCATTCCCTGGGCACCCAGGCCCTCCTGAGGTTCTACGTCCTGCACGTGGCGGTCCTGCCGGGTCTCGCGGCGGCCCTGGTCATGGTCCACCTCTGGCGGATCCGGAAGGACGGAGGGCTGGCCCCCTCCCCGTCCGGGCCGAAGGAGCCCTCCTCGCCGCCGCTGGAAACCTCGATCCCGTCATCCCCGGAGAAGAGCTACGGGCTCATGGGAATCGTGACCGGCAAACCGACCTTCGAGGTGCTGGTCCCCGAGGAGGAGGAGGTCGTCTTCTCCTACCCCTACGCCTTCCTTCGCGAGGGCGCCGCCTTCCTGGCGACCTCGGCGGCGGTCATGGCCCTGGCCCTGCTCTACAATGCCCCGCTCTCGGAGACGGCCGATCCCTCCAAGACCCCCAACCCCGCCAAAGCCCCCTGGTACTTCCTGGGCGTCCAGGAGCTGGTGAGCCACTCGCCCGCCCTCTCGGGGATCCTGTTGCCGAGCCTCTTGGTTCTCGCGCTGCTCTTCCTTCCTTACTACGACAGGAACCCCAGCAGGAGGCCGAGGGAGAGGGTTCTGGCCCTCTCGCTCTTCGCGCTCGTGGTGCTTTCCTATCTCGTCCTGCTCCTCATCGGCCTGTACTGCCGGGGAGCGGGGTGGGCCTGGGTTTGGCCGTGGGCCAAAGGCGCCGGGGGGGGCGCATGAGGGACCGGGCGCGGTTCGTCGTCTTCCTCCTCAGCCTCGCCAACATGGTCCTCCTGGGCCTGGCCCTGGCGCGCGCGGCCAGGCCCGACTGGGCCGCCTACCAGCGGCGCTACCACCGCCTGGAGGCCCAATCCGAGCCCAACGCCGCCGCCAAGGCCGCCGTGGAGGAGGCCCCCGTGGCCATCGCCCAGATCATCCTTCCGGGCCTCCAGCGGGTGGACCGCTGTACAACCTGCCACCAGGGCGTGGAGAACCCGGCCATGAAGGGGGCGCCGGAGCCCTTCTCCTACCATCCCGGCATCAGCAGGCACCCGCCCTCCCGCTTCGGATGCACCATCTGCCACGGCGGCCAGGGCCTGGCCACGGACGTGGCGGCCGCCCACGGCCGGGTGGCCAACTGGCACCAGCCCCTCCTGCCGCGCGAATACGTCCGTGCCTCCTGCGGGCAGTGCCACACGAAGGGCGACGTGCCGGGCGTTCCGGAGCTGGCGGCGGGCAGGCGGCTCTTCGACACCCACGGCTGCCGGGGGTGCCATAGGCTCCGCGGCGTGGGGGGAACGATCGGACCGGACCTGAGCCGGGAAGGGGCCACGCGCCGCGACCCGGCCTGGCTCGAGAAGCACTTCCTCGACCCGAGGGCCGTCTCGCCTAATTCGGTTATGCCCAACTTCCACTTCACCTCCAGCCAGGCCAAGGACCTGACCTACTTCATGCTCTCTCTCACCGGTGAAGAGATGTCCAACGCCTACACCAGCGAGAGCGTGATCCCCAGCATCACGGACGGCCGCGAACTTTTCGCCCGGAAGAACTGCATCGCGTGCCACAGCATCGGCGGGGTCGGCGGGAAGTCCGGCCCCGACCTCGAGGGCGTCACCCGGCGCCACTCGGCTCGCTGGCTGGACGAGCACTTCGTGAACCCCGCGCTCGTGTCGCCCGGCTCCACCATGCCCGCCTACGACCTCACCGCCAACGAGCGCACGGCCCTCATCCGCTTCATGGCGGTGGCCACCGACAAGGACGCCGAGGCGCTGCTCGCCGGCGGGGCCAAGCCCGTCACGCCGGAGGAGGCGGCCGTGGAAGCCGGCTCCAGGGCCTTCGTGCACTACGGCTGCGTGGGGTGCCACGGGCAGGGGGCCGCGGGCGGCGTGGCCAACCCCAACAGCCAGGGCGGCCAGGTGCCCTCGCTCGTCCACGTGGCGGACGACTACAAGAAGTCCGATGTGATGGCCATCATCCGCGACGGCAAGACGCCCCCGCTGGCCGATCCCTCGAAGCCGGCTCCGCCGCTCACTATGCCCTCGTGGAAGGGGACGGTGAACGAGGAGGACCTCCACAACATCGTGGAGTACCTCTGGTCGCTCAAGCCCAGGAGGGAGGGCACCACCTGGTAGCGGATCACCCTTCAGGACCCTCCCGCCCCCTCCGCGCCCGGTTTCCCCCCCAAATTCCGCGATGGAAACGGAGTGCCTCCGGCTACGGCTCGGGTTCACGGGAGAAAGGCGTTATCTCCTGGACGGGGAGGGCCATTCCCTCCCCGCCCCACGGGCAAAGCCCGATGGGGCCCCACCTCTCCCTTGGCGCC
>JBMFSH010000042.1:0-19359 GCA_049967655.1 Acidobacteriota bacterium | reverse complement strand
CCTGGGCCTTCGAGGCGGTCCGGTTGAAGACGCGCACCTCCAAGCCCGCCTTCAGGAGGTTGCCCGCCATGGGCCCGCCCATGGCCCCCAGCCCGATGAACCCGATCGTCTCAGACATGGCCTGCTCCTATGCACCGCGCAGGGTCATGGTACTACGGGAGGCGAGACGCGAGGGGCGAAACGCGATGAAGCGAGACGCGATGAAGCGAGACGCGATTAAGCGAGATGCGATTAAGCGAGATGCGATTAAGCGAGACGCGATTAAGCGAGACGCGATGAAGCGAGATGCGATTAAGCAAGGATGCGATTCAGCGAGGATGCGATTCAGCGAGGCGCGAGGGGCGACCGGGCGGAGCGAGGCCATCCTCCCTCCTCAATCGCTCAATCGCTCAATCGCTTAATCGCTTAATCGCTTAATCGCTCAATCGCTCAATCGCTCAATCGCTTAATCGCTTAATCGCTTAATCGCTCAATCGCTTCATCGCCCCATCCCCTCATCACGCCATTTCCCCGCGTGGTACCATGGCCCCTCGATCGGCGGGCGGCCCGGGTGGGCGGGGGCCACGGCCCGCGGGAGGTTTCCCATGACATGCAAGGCGACGAACGGCGGTGGGGGACGACGCGGGCTCCGCGGCTGGACCGGCCGGCTCCTGGGGCTGGCCCTGATGCTGGTGGCGGCCTCGGCCGCGACGCGCGGCGCTCAGCCCGCCAAGCCCGCGGCGGGCATCGACCTCACGCTGGCGGCGAAAGTCTTCCAGGAGGCCAAGGCCCTCTCGGACGCCGACGGCGGCCGCATGTGGGGCACCCCCCTCTACGGCTCCATGCTCTTCGTGGACGAGGCCACGCGCGAAGTGGTGGCCAACCGCCCCGACTACAAGAACCTCCTCAAGGCCGAGGGCAGCGTCTTCGTGGGCACCCTGCCCCCGGAGGAGAACATCGCCAACACGGCCATGCGCTGGGCCGGCGTGGACTGGACCATGGTGCGTTGGCCGCTCCCGCAGAACCGCTTGCAGCGCGACGTGCTCCTCATGCACGAGTCCTTCCACCGCATCCAGGAGAAGCTCGGCCTGAGCGGGCCGGACACCGCCTGCGACGCCCTCGACACCCGCGACGGCCGCCTCTGGCTCCAGCTCGAATGGCGTGCCCTCCAGGCCGCCCTCGTGGGCCCCAAGCAGTCGCGCCGCCGCGCCGTGGAGGACGCCCTGCTCTTCCGCGCCTACCGCCGCTCCCTCTTCCCGGGCGAGGCCGCCGACGAGCAGGCCCTCGAGATGCACGAGGGCATCCCCGAGTACGTCGGCATCGCCCTCAGCGCCCGCAGCCGCGCCGAGGCGGAGGCCTACGCCGCCGCCGGCCTCCAGGGCGCCCCCTCCTACCCCAGCTTCATCCGCAGCTTCGCCTACGTCACCGGCCCCGCCTACGGGCTCCTGCTGGACGGCGCCAAGCCCGGCTGGCAGCGCGCCCTCAAGCCGAAGGACGACCTCTCCGCGCTCCTCGCCCAGGCCGACGGCATCGCCCTCCCCGCCGATCTCAAGGCCGCCGCCGAGGCCCGCGCCAAGGCCTACGGCGGGGCCCAGCTCGCGGCCGAGGAGGACAAGCGCGCCCAGCAGAAGATCCAGGAGGTGAAGGATCTGCACGCGCGCTTCGTGGAGGGCCCCGTCCTCACCCTGCCCGCCGCCTCCTACTTCACCTACTCCTTCGACCCCACCAACCCCGTCCCGCTGGAGGGGCTCGGCACCGTCTACCCCTACCTGCGCGTCTCCGCCGCCTGGGGCATCCTGGAAGCCAAGCACGGCGCCCTGCTCCTCCAGAAGGAGGGCTTTGTCAACGGCGTCCGCGTCCCCGCCCCCAAGGATGTCAAGGCCCGCCCTCTCAAGGGCGACGGCTGGACCCTCACCCTCAACGACGGCTGGGCCGTCGTCCCCGACACCCGCAAGGGGGATTACAAGCTCATCCACGCCGCGCTGCCCCTGCCGTGATCAGGGGACTAGCGGACTAGGGGACTAGGAGACTAGGGGACTAGGGCGGGGGAGGGCCTTTGGAGGCGAGATTAGGAGATGAGGTGATGAGGGTGTGGGGAGGCCTTCGAAGCGATGGGGGCCCCTTTCTGCGTCATTCCCGCGCAAGCGGGAATCCATAGAACAAGGGACGGCCACCTATTTTCGAGAGTCATTTTCGGAAACTAAGGTCGGTGTTGGGGTGTCCGTATGCCGGAGGTCGTTCGACAACAGAGAAATGGGTGCCTGTCCCTATTATTTAACGGTGCGGTCTTAGTGTACAGGCGCCTGGCGCCCTTGGCCAGACGTGGAGTAAGGGTGGAAGATCGTTGGTGTCGGCAACGTGTGCAAGAGCGGCCCCGGGGGGCATGCAAGGCCGAAGTCAAAACAGGATGCTGGTACGGGTACGAGACCGGGGGAGTAAGGAGGTTGGCTCCATGACGAGGTGGCTGAAGGTGTCGGGTGCGTGTCTGATGGTGGCGGTGGGCGTGGCGGCGGCAGCGGCGGGGCCGAAGGCGGCGACGGGCGCGGTCAGCTACGAGCAGGTCGTGAAGCCGGCGCTGGAGAGCGGGGTGTGCCTGCTCAAGACGGAGTATGCCGGGAAGAGCTACTTCGTGCCCAACCCGAAGGCGTGCCCCTCGCCGCCCTCGTTCAGCGAGGCGCAGAAGGAGCTGGCGGCGACGATGCGGGAGACCCTGGCGAGCTACCTCTACCGCACCAACCGGCTCTTCGCGCGGGCACTGCAAGAGACGCCGCAGGGCGAGGAGCGGGAGGCGAAACTGCTCGCCGCCTACCGAGGGCTGCTGCTCTCCGACCCGACGATGCGGAGGGCGCTGATGCCGAAGGTGGAGCAGATCCTGGCGAAGGCCGGGCTGCACTGCCCCGACTGCCCCGGGCCGCACGTGGCCCCCGCCCCGGAGCGGGTGACGGTGGGGCAGCTTCTGCCGTACGCGGCGGCCTTCCTCTGGCCGGCCAGGCTCATGCCGGGCAATGCGTGCGACTTCTACGTGTGCGTCGGGATGAATGGCATGTCTCGAATCGCCCATCCCGATCCCCTGCTGACGGAGGCCGCCTTCGCCTGCGTTTACAAGAACGGCGATGCCATGGAGCTGGGCGAAGCCACGGCGGGCAAACTCATGCAGGAGAAGGAGTACGCGGCCCTCAAGGACGACGCGGCGAAGCTGGCCTTCCTTCAGGAACAGGAGGCCAAGAGGCTCCTCGCCGATCCCGCCTTCGCGGCGCTTGTCCGCAAGGAGGCGGCGGTGAAGCTGCCGCTCTTCGGCCTCGCCTGCGCCGACTGCGCGAGCGCTCCGGAGAAGGCCGCGGGAACTGAATCCCGCGGTCCCCGAGTCCGTGCTCGCCTTCAACCCCCCCGGCAAGCCGTGAGCGCGGGCAGCCGCGGCTCCAGCCCGTTCGCAGCTGAGCGGTCCGCGAAAACGCCTTCTCACCGGGTCGTGGGGCTCCGGAGGGGGAGCGCTGCGAGGGCGGCGCGGTAGGCTTCGGCGAGCTCGCCGGCCCGGGTGACGCAGAGGCCGAGATCCCGCAGGAGGCCGTCCTCCAGGCCGTAGATCCAGCCGTGGACCGAGAGGGGCTGCTCCCTGGCCCAGGCGTCCTGCACGACGGTGGTCTCGCAGAGGTTGGCCGCCTGCTCGATGACATTCAGCTCGCAGAGCCGGTCGGTGCGGGATTTCTCGTCGGAGACGGAATCCAGGAGGGGCCGGTGCTTGCGCTGCACGTCCTGGACGTGGCGGAGCCAGTTGTCGATGAGGCCGTGACGGTCGTCCCTCATGGCCGCCCGCACGCCCCCGCAGCCGTAGTGGCCGCAGACGATGAGGTGGCGGACCTTCAGCACGTCCACGGCGAACTGGACCACCGAGAGGCAGTTCAGGTCCGTGTGGACCACCACGTTGGCCACGTTGCGGTGGACGAAGAGCTCGCCGGGCATGAGCCCCACCACCTGGTTGGCGGGGACGCGGCTGTCGGAGCAGCCGATCCACAGGTACTCGGGGGCCTGCTGGAGGGAGAGCCTTCTGAAGAAGTCGGGATCGCGCGAGGAGACCTCCTCGGCCCAGGCCCGGTTGTTCTCGAAGAGCTGTTTGAGCACCCGCATGTCCTAGCCTCCGCTTGGCTTTTCAACTTGGGCGAAGGAGTTTCCAGCCGTTTTCCTCGAGGACGTGGGTGAGTTCTTTGCCCGTCAAGGGCTTCATACAGCGATCTCGAGAACGCGGCCCGGCTTGCCGTCCCTGGTGGGCTCAACGTCCACGGAGAGACACCCCTCCACGGCCTCATATAGGTTTACGAGCAGGGTTTCGAAGTCCTCCCCCTGCGTCGCGCACCCGGGGATCGCCGGCACTTCCGCCCAGTACCCCCCCTCTTCGGCCTCGTGGACCACCACCTTGAGCTTCATCGAAACCTCCTGCGGCCAACATAGGGCACCTTCAACCTCCCGTCAACGGAGCCGGCCAAGCGGTTTTTAGGAGACAGGCATGGGAGACGGGCCATGCCTCCATCGCCCATCCGCCACCTACTTCCCTGCGCGCCGCTCAGCTATAGTAGTGGCCATGTCCGGTGGGATGTGCTGCGGGTGAAAGGAGGCGCCAGTGACCTACCAACCGAAGGATCCCGACTTCGAGGCGCGGGTGCGGGCGAGCTTCGCGCGGCAGGCCTTCCTGGCCTCCTCTCCCGAGGCCGTCTCCCTGTGCGTCCACTCCCTCTGCGACTACCCCACGGCCCGCGAGCTGGAGCGCTACCCGGGCCCGGTGCTGGACGTCATCACCGATGACAACGAGGCGGCCTGGAGCCTCCAGAACCTGGTGAAGGGCCTGCCCGTCGCCCGCATGCCGGGGCTGAGCCACTGGATCATGCTGGACGATCCGGAGACCTTCGCGCGCCTGGTGGACGGCTTCCTCGACAAGCTGTCCTGAGGCGGGGAGCGATCCATGTCCAAGACCATCCTGATCACCGGGGCATTCAGCGGCTTCGGGCTGCTCACGGCCCGCCTGGCCCTGAGCCGGGGATGGGCCGTGGCCGCCGCCTCTCGCCACCCCGAGGCGCCCGCGCGGGACGACGAGGCGCGCGAGCGGTGGCTGCCGCTGCGCATGGACGTCTCCGATCGGGCCTCGGTGCGGGAGGGGCTCCAGGCGATGGAAGAGCGCTTCGGCGCGCCCGAGGCCGTGGTAAACAACGCCGGGATAGGCCTTCTAGGGGCGGCCGAGGAGGTGACGCCGGAGGCGCTTCGCCGGCAGTTCGAGACCAACTTCTTCGGCGCCGTCGAGCTGACGCGGGCCGTGCTGCCGGCCATGCGGGCGCGCGGCGGCGGCCGACTCGTCTTCGTCTCCTCGGACCTCGGCCGGACGGGCGCGCCGGGCCTCTCGGCCTACTGCGCCACCAAGCACGCCCTGGAGGGCTGGGCGGAGAGCCTCTTCCACGAGGTCGCTCCCTTCGGCATCGGCGTGACGATCATCGAGCCGGGAGCCTTCAGGACCGGCTTCCACGAGCGCTCGATGGAGGTGGCCGCCGGGGTGAAGGAGCCCGACGGCCCTTACGCTCCGCTCTATCGAAGCCTCGCCGCGGGCTTCTTCGGCGGCCCCGAGCCGCCCACCGGCGAGGCCGTGGCGGAGGCCGTCCTGCGGGCGGCCGAAGGGCGCGAGCCGCGCCTCAGGGTGCCCGTCGGGGCCGACGCCGTGGAATGGTCCAGGGGACGATTTGTTGCCGATGAGGAGGTGTTCATCCGCGAGCTGGCTCGCCGCTTCGGGTGGAACGCCTGGAGGAAACCATGAGCGACTTTCGAATCGAGACCGACAGCCTGGGCGAGGTGAGGGTGCCAACCGCGGCCCTCTGGGGAGCCCAGACGCAGCGGGCGGTGGAGAATTTCCCCATCAGCGGCCTTCGCATGCCCCGGCGCGTCATCCGGGCCTTCGGCCGCGTGAAGCGGGCCTGCGCCGCGCTGAACCGGGAGCGCGGCACGCTCTCGCCCGAGGTGGCCGACGCCATCATCCTGGCCTCCGCGGAGGTGGTGGAGGGGCGGCACGACGGGCAGTTCCCCGTGGACATTTTCCAGACGGGCTCGGGGACCTCGTCGAACATGAACGCCAACGAGGTCATCGCCAACCGGGCCATCCAGATCGCGGGTGGGGTGGTGGGCTCCAAGAAGCCCGTGCACCCCAACGACCATGTGAACAAGGGCCAGTCGAGCAACGACGTGGTGCCCACGGTGATCCACATGGCCGCCGCCGAGGCGGTTACCGAGGAGCTCATCCCGGCCCTGCGGCGGCTGGCCGAGGCGCTGGAGGAGAAGGCCAGGGCCTTCGACGCCATCGTCAAGATAGGCAGGACGCACCTCCAGGACGCCGTCCCCGTGCGGCTGGGGCAGGAGTTCTCGGGGTATGCCCAGCAGGCGCGCAACGGCGTGAGGCGGCTTCAGTCCGCAGTGCCCGCCCTCTGCGAGCTGGCCCTGGGAGGCACGGCCGTGGGGACCGGGCTGAACGCCGTGCCGGGCTTCTCCGAGGCGGTGATCGCCAGGCTCGCCGAGGAGACGGGCCTTCCCCTCCGGCAGGCGCCCAACCTCTTCGAGGCGCTGGCGGCCAAGGACGGCCTCGTGGAGGCCAGCGGCGCCCTGCGCACCGTGGCCGTCAGCCTAAACAAGATCGCCGAGGACGTCCGCTGGCTGGGCTCGGGGCCCCGCTGCGGCATCGGCGAGATCAAGCTCCCGGACCTCCAGCCCGGCTCCTCCATCATGCCCGGCAAGGTGAACCCGGTCATGTCGGAGATGATGGTCATGGTCTGCGCCCAGGTCACGGGCAACGACCTGATCGTCACCCTCTGCGGCCAGGCGGGCCACTTCGAGCTCAACACCATGATGCCCCTCATGGCCCACGCCTTCCTCCAGTCCGTGGAGATCCTCGCCAACGCCTGCGCCGCCTTCACGGACAAGTGCGTGGCGGGCCTCCAGGCGGACGTCAAGCGGTGCGGCGAGATGGTCGAGAAGAGCCTGGCCATGGTCACCGCCCTCAACCCCGTCATCGGCTACGACGCCGCGGCCGCTTTGGCCCACGAGGCGTACGAGAGCGGACGGACCATCCGCGAGCTGTGCATGGAGAAGGGCATACTTCCCCAAGAGAAATTGGACGAGCTCCTGGACGCGAGGAAGATGACGGGCCGGTGAGGACGGACTTCACGAGGCCGCGGCGTGTCGAGGGGGTGCGGGGGAACGGGGAGGTTCCCCCGCGCGAAGGGCATCCTGCGTGAGGGCAGGGAGAAGCAGCGAGCCCGGCGCCAGCCGGGGGAGCGCCGAGGAGGGCCGGCTGAGGCCCTCCTTGGGGAGCGCCCCGCGCGACGCCCCGGGGCGGTGGAGAGTGGAGGGTGGAAGGTGGATCGCCTTCCTCACTTCCTCACCTCCTCACTTCCTCACCTCTTCACTTCCTCACTTCCTAACTTCCTAACTTCCTCCCCCCACGGCGCTTCCGCTCTCCTTTCTCAATCCCGCTCCTGCGCCTATAATGGCCTCTCGCGGAGGCGGTGGATGAGGCCGGCGGCACCGGCCGGCCGCCGCCCGCGGCCGGAGAGTTCGATCCGGCCGCTCACCCCACGGTTACGGAAAGGAGCTCATCATGCACAGGCGCTTCATCGGGAGACGAGGTTCGAAGCGGCCGGGAGGCCTGGGGCGCGTCTGGCTCCTGGCCCTGGCCATCGCCGTGACGGGATGGGCGTGGACGGGCCCCGCGCGGGCCTCGGAGAACGCCCTCACGCGCTTTCCCACGCTGTACGGGAACGAGATCGTCTTCGAGAGCGGCGGCAACCTCTGGAGGGTGAGCCGGCAGGGCGGCGTGGCCCAGCGGCTCACCACCGACCGGGGCAACGACCTCATGCCGCGCTTCTCGCCGGACGGCCGCTGGATCGCCTTCACGGGCCAGTATGACGGCAATACGGACGTCTACGTGATCCCGGCCGAGGGCGGCGCGCCCAGGCGCCTCACCTTCCACTCGGACGTGGTGGAGGACGCGCCCATGCGCTGGGGGCCCGACAACATGGTCGTGACCTGGACTCCAGACAGCAAGGGCATCGTCTTCCTCTCCCGGCGGGACACCTTCAACTCCTGGTTCGGGCGCCTCTTCGTCGTGCCCCTGGAGGGCGGCCTGCCCGTGCGCCTGCCCGTGGACACGGCGGGGCTCTGCACCTACAGCCCGGACGGCACGAAGCTGGCCATGAACCGGATCTTCCGCAACTTCCGCACCTGGAAGCGTTACTACGGCGGCCTGGCGCAGGACGTCTGGATCTACGACCTCCACAGCCACTCCTGCGAGCGCGTGACCGACTGGAAGGGGACCGACACCTTCCCCATGTGGTTTGGCGACACCATCTACTTCGCCTCCGACCGGGGGCCGGAGGGGCGCCTGAACCTCTGGGCCTACGACGTGAAGACCAAGGTCTTCCGGCAGGTGACCCACTTCACGGACTACGACATCGACTGGCCGAGCTTGGGCAACGACGGCATCGTCTTCCAGGACGGCGGCGACCTCTACGTCATGGACCTCCCCTCCGAGCAGCTCCACAAGCTAGACGTGACGGTGCCGAGCGACGACGTGCGCACGCGGCCCCGGTGGGTGGACGCCTCCAAGGACATCATGACCTTCGGCATCGCGCCCAACGGCAAGCGGGCCCTCTTCGACGCCCGCGGCGAGGTCTTCACCGTGCCCGAGGAGCACGGCAACACGCGCGACCTGACGCAGACCTCCGGCGCCCGCGAGATGTACCCCGCCTGGTCGCCCGACGGCAAGTGGATCGCCTACGTCACGGACCGCACCGGGGAGGCGGAGATCGCCGTGCGGCCGGCCGACGGCTCGGGCGAGGAGAGGCTCCTCACCGACCGGACGAAGGGCTACCTCTACGGCCCCCACTGGTCGCCCGACGGGAGCAAGGTGGCCTTCTCCGACAGCGACCACGTGCTGTGGATCCTGGACGTGGCGAGCCGCCAGGTCACGCGCGTGGACCAGGACCGCCGTGAGGAGATGCACCACTTCTCGTGGTCCCCCGACGGGCTCTGGCTCGCCTACACCAAGGCCGGTCCGCAGGACATGGGCTCGGATGACGACGCCTCCACCTACATGGGCCGGATCTACCTCTACAACGTGAAGGAGGCCAAGTCCACCCTCGTGAGCACGGGCCAGACCAGCGACATGGAGCCCCTCTTCAGCCCCGACGGCAAGTACCTCTACTTCATCTCGGCGCGCCACGAGAACCCCGTCTTCAGCGAAAGCGAGTTCAACGTGGCCACCCTCAAGATGGACGGCATCTACGTCGCTACGCTCCAGGCCGGCGAGCCCTCCCCCTTCGCGCCGCGCTCCGACGAGGGGGTCGTGAAGAGCGCCGAGGCGCCGAAGGAGGCCGCCTGGAAGCCGGGGGTGATCGCGCCCATCCGGATCGACCTGCAGGGCCTTGCCCAGCGGGTGGTGCCCCTGCCCATCCCGGCGGGCGACATCCGGGACCTCGCTGCCGCGGCCGGACGCCTCTACTACCTGACCGTGCCCCTGAAGAGTTTCGACACGCCCCTGCCGGGAGAGGAGCCGGCGCTGCACGTGTTTGACATGGCCAAGCGCAAGGACGAGGTCCTCGCCTCCCCCGTCGGGGAGTACGCGCTCAGCGCCGACGGCACCACCGTGCTCACGAAGGAGAAAAAGGTCTATACGCTGGAGTCCGCCCTGGCCAAGGGAGAGGGCGGAGAATCGGTGAAGCCGGTGAAGCTGGATCTCTCGCGCATGAAGGCCTTCATCGATCCCGTCCAGGAGTGGAAGGAGATGTACGGCGAGGCGTGGCGCCTGGAGCGCGACTTCTTCGTCAATCCCGAGATGAACGGCGTCAACTGGGACAAGGTGCGGGTGCAGTACGCCAAGTACCTGCCGCTGCTCGCCTGCCGGGAAGATTTGAACTACATCATCGGCGAGATGATCGGCGAGCTGCACAACTCCCACACCTACGTGGGCGGCGGGGACGACTTCAAGAACCCCTACGTGCCCACGGGCCTTCTCGGCGTGGACTTCGGACTCGACAAGGCCGCGGGCCTCTACACCTTCGCCAAGATCTACGCCGGCGACAACTCCAAGCCCTCGCTCCGCTCGCCTCTCACCGAGCCCGGCGTGAACGTCAAGGCGGGGGACTACCTCCTCGCCGTGAACGGCCATCCTCTCAGGGCCCCCACCAACCCCTATAGCCTCTTCGTGAACACCCTCGGCACGACGGTCACCCTAACCGTGGCCGACGACGCCGCGGGCAAGAACCGGCGCGAGGTCCAGGTGAAGCCCATCCCGGAGGAGCTGGAGCTGCGCCTCAAGGACTGGGTCGACCACAACCGCGCCGAAGTGGACCGCCTCTCGGGCGGCAAGATCGGATACCTCTACCTCACCGACATGGACGAGACGGGGATGAAGGAGTTCATCCGCCAGTTCTACTGGCAGACGCCCAAGGAGGGGCTCATCATCGACGACCGCTGGAACGGAGGCGGCGAGATCGACCAGATCCTCTTGGAGCGCCTGCGGCGCATCCTCATCGGCATGGACACAAACCGCGAGGGCGAGCGCTTCACCATCCCCACGCAGGTGCTGCACGGCTACATGGCCTGCCTCATCAACCACTACTCGGCCTCGGACGGCGACATCTTCCCCTACTACTTCCGCAAGTACGGCCTCGGCCCCGTCATCGGGACGCGGACCTGGGGAGGCGTGCGCGGCATCCGCGGCTTCTGGCCGCTCTGCGACGGCGGTTACGTCACGATCCCCGAGGACGCCCTCTACGGGCTCCACTCCCAGTGGGTCATCGAGAACCACGGCGTGGACCCGGACATCAAGGTGGACGACATGCCGGGCGACGTGATCGCCGGCAAGGACGCCCAGCTCGAGAAGGCAGTGGAGGTGCTCATGGAGAAGATCAAGGCCAAGCCCATGACGCTGCCCGCCCCGCCGCCCCACCTGCCCGCCTATCCGCCGGAGGGCGAATAGCCCGCCGGGACGAAAGCTTCGGTTGAACTCCAGGGGAGGGGCCTTCGGGTCCCTCCCCTTTGAGTGATGTATGAGGCCTCTCCTGAGGTCGCGTTGCGTCGGGGCTTCCCTGTGGGCGGTCGGGGGGGCAGGGGACAAGGGACAAGGGACAGGGGACAGGGGACAGGAGGGGGCGGACGGGAGAGACGCCTTGATTTGGAATCCCATCGCCTCCCCAACCGTCCTTCTCTGTTATCCCGAGGGCTGCCCTAGCGGGCTCCCTGGGAAGAATCTCAGGCGAGGCCCGGCCATCTTCCACCCTTGAGATCCTTCGAGGGCGGCCCTTCGAGGGAGCCCGCAGGATGTCTCCCCTGCAATGGCTTGCCCCGCCTGATTTCCATGTTCTTTCCCTCGTCCCATCGCGGGGTTGGGGCTTCTCTCCCAATTCCGCTTCCGCCCTCTTGCGGTTATCATGGGGCTTCGTACCCGGCGGAACGCGCAAGGAGGGGAGTCCATGGACGAGAAGCCCGCGGCTGGAAGCCAGGCTGAAATAGAGCAGCGCGAACGGGAGTGGCTGGAGACGGTGTACCAGGGCGGTAAACAGCCCGAAGTCACCGTCCGGACCCTCATCCTGGGGGTCTTCATCGGCGCCATCCTCTCCCTCTCCAACCTGTACGTGGGCTTCAAGACCGGCTGGGGCCTGGGCGTCACCATCACGGCCGCCATCATGGCCTTCGCCGTCTTCAAGGCCGTGCGGACGGTGCTGCCCTTCCTGGTCAGGCGGGACCTGAGCCTCCTCGAAAACAACACCCTGCAGACGATGGCCGCGGCCTGCGCGGACACCTCCTCCGCCGGACTCGTGTCGGCCATCCCAGCGCTCATGATGGTCTCGGGCCAGGTCCTGCCCGCCTGGCAGCTCATGCTCTGGATCATGACCATCCTGCTGCTCGGGATCTTCATGGCCATCCCCATGAAGCGCCAGATGATCAACGTGGAGAACCTGAAGTTCCCCACGGGGACGGCCACGGCCGAGGTGCTCAAGGGCATCCACGAGGCCGGCACCGAGGCCATCGGCAAGGCCAGGGCCCTCTTCGGGGCCATGGGGCTGGGGCTGGTGGTGGCCTGGTCGAGGGACGGCGTGCTGGGCATCCCGCGGTTCGTCAAGGGGCACGTGGTCAAGGAGTGGGGCACCTGGCAGTGGAAGCGCTTTCTCCCCTCCATCCCCGCCACCTTCATCCCCTCCTCCTGGTCCATCCTGGGCATGCCCCTCTCCCGGCTGACCATCTCCTTCGAGGGCAGCCTGATCATGGTGGGGGCCGGCGCCATCATGGGCATCCGCGTGGGTATCAGCCTTCTGCTGGCGGCCCTGCTGGGCTATGGTGCCCTGGGGCCGTGGCTCATCCGCAGGGGCGACATCGAACACCCGGCGCCCGTGGTCCGGGCGGCGGAGGGGTTCGGACCCACGGCGGAGCTCTACTCCTCGCAGGAGCTCTACTTCCCCGTGACCGTTCCGGCGGGCGGTGTGCTGGCCCTCCGCATCGAGCCGCAGGGCCAAGCCCCGAGCCTGCTCGAAAGGAGATGGACCTCGGAAGCGGTCTACAAGAACCGGGAGGCCCTGGAAGCCGCGCTGAACGCGGCGACCCTGCCCGACGGGGCGCCCAACCCGTTCAAGGGGGCCGTCTCCTTCGAGGTGGACCCGAGCAAGAACCACCTTCTGGCCAGGCTGGTGGGGAATCCTCCGGTGACGACGGTGCTGGCGGTCGCGCCCGGCGTGAAGGAGCCCGCCCTGGGATTTGATCCCGGGCTCAGCGGGCGGGTGCTTCGCTTCCCTCTGGAGGTGCCCGCCGGAACCACCCTCGCTTTCGAGGCCGGCCGAGCCTCCGGGCCCGAGGGGACGGCGGCCCTTACCCCCGTGTCCCGGAGCTTCGCGGCCGGGACGCTTTTCCAGGACCAAGCGGCCCTGCTGGCGGCGCTCAACGGCGCCACCACGGCCGAGGGGACACCGAATCCGTTTTTCGGCCTCATCCGCTTCGGCATGGTGCGCGGCCACCTCACGGCTGAACTGGAGCACGCCCGTCAGTGGGACAGCTCCCTCGCCGTGGCCAAGGGGCCGGGTGCGGACCGCTTCGGCTTCGAACCCGGGCAGTCACGGACCGAACGCTACGGCGGCTACGCCAACATGGTCCACTGGCTCATGTGGCCGGGGGTGGCCATGATGGTGACCGCGGGGCTGCTCTCCTTCTTCTTCCAGTGGCGCACTATCGTGCGGGCTTTCTCGGGGCTGACGGCCATGTTCGGCAAGAAGAAGGCAGAGGAGTCGGGGGCGGCCGATCCCCTGGCGGCCGTGGAGGTGCCCGGTTCCTGGTTCGCCATGGGGCTGGTCGGCGTGGGCGCCCTGGCGGTCTTCCTGCAGGTGAGCCTCTTCCACATCCATTGGTGGATGGGTATCCTCGCGGTGCTCATGTCCTTCTTCCTGGCCATCGTGGCGTGCCGGGCTACGGGCGAGACGGACATCACCCCCGTGGGGGCCATGGGGAAGATCACCCAGCTCATGTACGGGGCCATCGCCCCGGGCAACATGGTCACCAACCTCATGACGGCCAACGTCACGGGCGGCGCCGCCACCTCCTCGGCGGACCTCCTCCAGGCCCTGAAGTGCGGCTACAAGGTGGGAGCCAGCCCGCGCAAGCAGTTTTTCGTCATGGTCCTGGGCGCCGTGCTGGGGGCCGTGATCTGCGTGCCGGTCTACAACATCCTGGTGCCCAACCCGAGCGTCATCGGGACCGACAAGCTCCCCGCCCCGGCGGCGCAGGTGTGGGCGGGCGTGGCGCTCCTGCTCTCCCACGGCATCTCGGCCCTGCCGCCCTCGGCCCGGTGGGCCCTGCTCGTGGGCGGCCTGCTCGGGATCGTCATCACCGTGGCCGAGAAGCGCTGGCCCAAGAGCCGGAACTTCATGCCCTCGCCCACCGGCATGGGCATCGCCCTCGTGATCCCGGCCTTCAACTCCGTCAGCATGTTCCTGGGGGCCCTCATGGCCTGGATCGTGGAGAAGCGTTCGCCCAAGACGGCCGATCAGTACACCATTCCCGTGGCCTCGGGGATCATTGCCGGAGAGAGCCTCATGGGCATTGCGGTGGCCATCCTCGTGGCCTTCAAGTTCATGTGAGGCGGGGGGGAGAAACGCTAGACGCCAGGCGCGAGACGCAAAGCGTGCGGAGGGAGGAGAGCTGGCTGTAGCCCCGCCGCCGCCGGGCCCTTCGGCCGCCAGCCGGCGGCAACCATCTTCCCGACTGGCTCGCCCCGCCTTATACTGGCGCCATGTATGAGGCCTTCTACGACCATCACGTCCACAGCAGGTTTTCCTGGGACAGCGATTCCTCCCTGGAGGAGCTGGTCTCGGCGGCTCGTCGCGTCGGGGTGGGCGGGTTCGTCGTCACGGACCACGTGGAGTTCGATCCCATGGACCCCGGCTTCGGGGAGTACCACTACGACTCGGCACGGGCGGCCTGGGACGAGAGCCAGAGCCTCACACCCGATCTGAAGATCCGCTTCGGAGCCGAGATCAGCCACCAGCAGCGCCGCCTGCCGGAGATCAGGGAGTTCCTTCACGCCAGGCGTTACCACTGGGTCATCGGCGCCGTCCATCACGTGGGGCGGGAAGAGATCTCCAACTACGTGGCTCGGGTGGAAGGGGAGGGGATCCCGCTCGAGGAGTGCCTGGGCGGCTACTTCAAGGCCTGCCTTCAGGGGGTGGAGTCGAACCTCTACGACTGTCTCGGTCACCTCGACTTCCCCAAGCGCTACAGCCGGCGCGGCCCGGATCTCACGGGGGAGTTCTGGCTGCGCCACTACGGCAAGGAGATCCGCTCCGCACTCTCGGCCTGCCTGGACTTCGGCGTCTTCCTGGAGGTCAACACGGGCTCCTACAGGGTCGGTTTCAACGAACCCTACCCGGGCTGGGCCATCCTGGACCTCTATCGGCGGTTGGGGGGCAGCGAGGTGGTACTCTCCTCGGACGCGCATCGTCCGGAGGACGTGGGGACCGCCTACGGCGCCGTCATTCGCGAACTGGTCAGAAGAGGCCTCTCCGTGAGGAACGGCGTGGCCTAAGGGAGAAGCGGCGAAGCCTTCCACTCGGCTTGGGAGGCTATGGCCAGGCGGCTTCGCGGCGGTCCACCACCCCTACGAAATGCAGAGCGCCTGCCCGCCTCTGGCGCGGTCTAGGAAAGCCATGGCACCCGCGATTTCGTCCACTTCGGGGATGAGGTCGTCCCGGCTCAGGCCCATGAGGCCGAGGGTGG
Source organism: Acidobacteriota bacterium (assembly GCA_049967655.1). Lineage (GTDB taxonomy): Bacteria > Acidobacteriota > UBA4820 > UBA4820 > DSQY01 > DTPS01. The sequence continues at coordinate 4,095 of JBMFSH010000042.1, read as the reverse complement.
TGGAACAGGCGATGACGCGGGCCCCCATCTGGTGAGCCATCTCCAGGCTCTCCCGGAAGGAGGGGACGCGGTGGCGCCGCATGAGTCGGAGCAGGGCCCACCGCCCCGCCCCCCCCAGGTGGAAGCGTCCGAGGCGCTGGCTCGCCGCGTGGTCCCGGTTGATCCATCCCAACAGGCGAGAAAGCAGGGGGCCGCCCGCTCGGCGTTTGCGCTCCTTCAAGAAGTTGAGGCCCCAGAAGCTGAAGAAGAGGGATACGGGACGGTCCGCCGCGAGGGCCGCGACAGCCAGGTTGCAAGCCGCCAGCCCCTTCTCCATATCCCCCGAAAGGATCAGGAGCACAAGCTCTCCTTGGACCTGCCGCGCCTCCGCCATCCTCGCGCTCCTGTCAGGAATTCCCGAGTGCCTGCGTCCGCCACGGGGAAATCACTCTAGCGCCCGAGGGGGTTGGCTCGCAAGGGGCTCTGGTGCCGTCAGTGGCGGGAGGTCCACGTTCCGGAGCGGGGCGTTCCCAGCGCACCTCGCTGTAAAGGGACTCGGAGACTCTCCTCGCGCGGCGCGCTGGATCGGGCACGACGACCGAGCGGCCGGGGAGAGGCACTTCAAGTGTGGCGGGAACGCATCGGAGGAGGGCCCAAGAGTGTGAAGGGCGATCACACTTAGCTGGATACGTCGTCGCCGCGGTAAAAGCGAAGTAATTTCAGCGTAGTACAACATAGATTGGCCCCTTGGATAAATGAGACGATTACTAGGTACACGATAGCGTGGCCGAAGTCTCGCCGTTCATGATGCGAGAAGTTAAGTATTATCAGCAGAGTAGAAAGGGGTGGCCAGAGGGCATAGAAATTGCTTAAAATTCCTCTTCACATCCGCACGTTCCAAAGGGGTGGGATTGGGGTCCATGACGGTTCGAATGCTTCGCCGCCTCACGATGATTTTTCTCATCGGTCTGCTGGGGTTATCTGCCCTGGCTCCCGCGTTGCGTCGAGCCCCTCGCTGGCTCTGTCTCTCCGCTTCGGTGGTCCAGGGAGCCCGGTTCTCGGGTGGGGGAAATTGGGACAAACGGGCCGAGGACCACGGCTGCGCCATCCGGTGCGGTCGGAGTAGCCACACCATCCGCAGGGAGCAGATCTGCGGGGAGTCCCCCGCCCTCTTCTTCCGCCCACCGGCACGCCGCTCGGACCGCCTGATGCGAACCGACCGCTCCTTCTTCGCATGGGTGCAGGCCCAGGGCAATACCATGCGGCGCCGCATCTTCAAGAAGCAACGCCAAGTCTGACCGCGCCGGGGAGGGCTGCATCCCTCCCGGCGCGGCTTCTCTTAGGCTTTCCCTACACATAACAAGCAGGAGTTGTTCCGGCGCGTCCAGCGGGAGCGCCGGCGGTAAAACCCCCGTTGAGACCGTCCCCGCAGTGCGGGTTCCTTGGCGAAATCGGCGGGTGGAGGGGGCCGGGGAGTGATGGTTTTCCGCAGGCAGTTTTGGACAGAGACATGGCAGGGAGGTGAAGGGTGATGCGGTCGAAACTCTGGGTCACGGTTGCTGTAGTCGGCGTGCTGGCCATCCTCCTCGGATTGACCACGCAGGCCCAGGTCGTCAAGAGGAGCCAGGGGGGCCTGGACGATCTGACCATGGTCTCGGAGAGGGTTCGGGTTCCCCAGGCGGTGGTACCCGTAGAAGAGCTGCGGATGGAGGAGTCGGCGACGGTCGCTCCCGGCCAGCGGCTCCTCATCGAGGGGTGGGACCGTTTTCTGTCCGAGAACGGCACCGCCTGGAGCCTGGCCATAGACCGGCGGACGGGGTATCCCTCGCTGGCCCAGGGATCCGGGGTGCCGTGGGTTCCCGGTCGCGGGAACGCCCTCCAGCTTCGGGACTTGCGCGAGTCGTTGGGGGCGAACGGCAAGGTGACGCGGGGCACGCTGGTGAGGCTGGCGGCCCAGTTCATGCGCCAGTACGCGGAGCTGTTCGGCGTGGACCCGCAGGAGCTGCAAGTGAACCCCATCTCGACGGGAGAGTATGGGGGATACCTCTGGTACGTGCAGCTCGACCGAACCTACCACGGAATCCCAGTGGAGCGCTCCTACGTCGTGTTCCGCGTGAACAACGGAAATCTTATCCAGTTCGGCGGCGAATACCTGGGGCCCATCGAACTGGACCCTCTGCCCTCCATCGACGTGGAGACGGCGCAGCAGATTCTGGCGGCCTACGCCGGAGGGCTGGACCCCTCTGACGAGTGGGTGAACCCCGGGAGCCTGAGCATCCTTCCCCTGGCTCCCAGTGGCGACGACGGGGTGTACAAGGGTCCGACGGGACGCGGCGTGGAGTATCACCTGGTGTACACGCTCGCCTTCCGGCGGGCCGGGGTGATGGGAACCTGGATGGGGAAGATCGACGCCCACACGGGCGAGGTCTTGCAGTTCGTGGACGCGAACAACTACGGATCCATTCAGGGCGGCATCTACATCACCTCCAACCTCGACACCGAGGTGGTCCGGCCCATGCCCTTCGCCAACTCGGCGACGGGCACCTACGCCAATGCCGCCGGAGTCTACCCCCAGACGAGCGGCACCGTGACGACCACCCTTGCGGGCAAGTACGTGAAGGTCACCGACTCGTGCGGCTCCATCTCGCTGAGCGGGACGGCCCCGGCGGACCTGAACCTTGGCACCTCCTCCGGCACCGACTGCACGACGCCGGGCGTGGGTGGCGCGGGCAACACCCACGCGGCGCGCACGACCTACCTGCACCTCACGCTTTGGAAAGAGAAGGCCATGGCGTGGCTGCCCTCCAACACCTGGCTGACGGGCCAGGTGGGCGACAAGGTGAACCTGAATCAGACATGCAACGCTTACTGGGACGGCAGCGCGGTCAACTTCTTCAAGTCCGGCGGCGGCTGCTCCAACACGGGCGAGCTTCCCACGGTCTTCTTGCACGAGATCGGCCACGGCCTCGACGCCAACGACGGGAGCCCCTCCTCCACGGTCGGCTCCTCCGAGTCCTACGGCGACCTGAACGGCATCCTGGCCACGCACAACTCCTGCCTGGGCCTGAACTTCATCCCGGGCCAGAACTGCTCGGGTTACGGGAACCCCTGCACGAGCTGCACGGGCATAAGGGACGCGGACTACGCCAAACACTCCTACTCCACCTCGCCCGCCACCCCCGCCCAGCTCGCGGCCACCTCGGGCTACCACTGCTCGAAGGACAGCAGCTATCCGGGCCCCTGCGGCTACGAGGGTCACTGCGAGTCCTACATCATGTCCGAGGTGGGCTGGGACCTGGCCGCGCGCGACCTGCCCTCGGCGGGCTTCGACGCGAACACCTCCTGGTTCATTGCCGACCGGCTCTTCTACCTGACCCGGCCGACCTCCGGCGACTCCTACAGCTGCCCAAGCGTCACCACCGCCAACGGCTGTGGGACGAGCAACTGGTTCCAGACCTATCTGGCGGCCGACGACGACAACGGCAACCTGAGCGACGGCACGCCTCACGCCGCGGCCATCTACGCAGCCTTCAACCGGCACGCCATCGCCTGCTCGACGACGGTCCACACCAATTCCAGCACGTGCGGAACCATCGGCCAGCCGACGCTGACGACGACGGCGGGATCGGGGAGCGTGAGCCTCTCCTGGACGGCCGCCTCCGGCGCCGCCAAGTACCTGGTCCTGCGCAACGAGATGGGCTCCTCGGCGGGCATGATGATCCTGGCCACGGTGACCAGCGGCACGAGCTACACGGACAGCGTGGTCGCCCCGGGGGTCACCTATTACTACTCGGTCCTCGGCGTGGGTTCGAGCAATTCCTGCTTCGGGGCCCTCTCCGCGGTCCAGAGCGCCACGCCCACGGCCGGCACGCCCCCGGCCACCTACAGCATCTCCGGTACCGTCTCCGGCGCCACGGCTTCGGGAGTGACCATCAGCCTCACCGGGGCGGCCACCGCGAGCACCACCACCGACACCTCGGGCAACTACACCTTCAGCGGCCTGGCGAACGGCAGCTACACGGTGACGCCGAGCAAGTCCGGCTATACCTTCAGCCCGACGAACCTGGCGGTGACCATCAGTGGGGCGAACCAGACGGGCAAGAACTTCACCGCCAC
>JBMFSH010000041.1:0-19933 GCA_049967655.1 Acidobacteriota bacterium | reverse complement strand
GTGGCCCTCCGCGGCCGGGTCCATGTCCCTGAGGGGGCTCATGTCGGCCCGGAAGACGTAAACGGCCTCCGAGCTCTTATCGGCGATGTAGATGCGCCCGGCCATGTCCACCCGCACCCAAGCGGGATTGCGGAGGCTCAGGGCCACGCTCCCCTGGATCTTGCCGTGGCGGTCGAGGCGATACAGCCTTCTGGCTCCGCGGTCCAGGAGAATGAGGCTCCCCTCGGGCGAGGCGGCCACCGACACCGGCTTGTCCAACCCGGCCGGAATGGGGATGACCGCGTCGCCCCAGAGAATCTGGCTCTCCCCCAAGGCCACGACCTTTCCCTCCTCGTCCAGGGTCAGGTCCCTGCCCCTCGCCAGAGGTGTGGAACTCAGTTGCCGCCCCGTCCGATCGATTCGGATCAGGGCGTTTTCCGTGAGGAGGTAAACGGAGCCATCCGGGGCAGGCTCGATTCCCACGACCCTCCGTGCAACGGAGCGGTCGAAAGGGGGTATGGAAGCGGGCTTGACGGTCAGAACGGCAGGCGGCGGCGAGGGACCGAGGCGCTGTATCACGGCCTGCGCCATCTTCAGCGCCCGGGGGTCCGATGCGCCCAGGGAGGCGAGGCAGTCCGCCATACGCATGGGGCGGTCGAGGGCGAGATACACGCGGGCGCAGAGATCCAGCCACGAAGCGGAGTCCCCCTCTTCGGGCTGCGCCAAAAGCATGAGCCGATAAGCGCGGTCGGCCCGTCCGGAGTAGAGTGCCAAACGGGCCGCCGGCAGGAGGTCTGCCGTGGAGGGACGGTTCTCCGGAGAGGGCGGGTAGGTGGAGATCTGTCCGGCCGCCGCCACTCCCAAGAGGAGGGCGGCCGACAGGCTAAGGGATTTCCACGTCGCCCTTGTCGAAATCCACCACCCGGCTTTGGTCACCCGGCACAAGGGTCCAGGAGAAAGTGACGCGCTTGCCCGACGGGCTGACCACCTGAAAGCGATGTCGCCCGACCGCCAGGGGCGTCGTGCCGTTGAGAGGAAGCTCCTCCAGGAAACGCCCATCTACATAAACCTTTCCGTCGTTAATGGGCTTCCCGTACAGGAAGACGCGACCGGTTTCGAATGGCCCCACTCGGATTCGGACCTTGCCGCCTCCGGGCACATCCACCTTCTGGCCGCGGCTGCCACGCAAGACCGGATCCACGAAGGTCAGGTCGTGCTCGCCCGCCGCCAGCTCAAGATTCTGCCCGGACGAGCCCAGAAGGCGATCACCTTCATAAACCTGAATTTTACCAGAGGCCGACTCCACCCGCAACGTGCCCGTGGGCGGCACCTTTTTCAGGGCAAGCTCCACGGAGGCCTCCCGGGAGGGGTCCACGCGCACTTCCTTTCGCTCCCACCCCTTGAGCACGAGGGCCAGGGTGAACGGCGTACAGTCCTGGCGGGGCAGTTGGGCCGGCGTGGTGAGCCCCGTCTCCTTCCCGTCCACGATCACCTGGGCCCCTGCGGGCGTGGATGTGATGGGAACCTGGTAAGGGCCGGGGGCGAGGTTCAGCTGGATGGGCGAGGGAGTATCAGCGGTCAGCTCCGTGCGGGCGCTCAGGCATCCGAGGCGGGCCTCGAGAATCCGCGGGCGCTGGCCAGCCCCCGGCGCCAGCACGGTGCTGGTCGGCTGGCCATCCACGAAGAGCTTGGCTCCGGGAGGATCGGTCACCACCGTCAGGACCTTCGGCAGCACCTGGTGCGCGGCGCCCTCCGTTATCCCGATCCCCCTCCCCGAGTCGCGCTGCTGGAGGAGGCCCCGCGCGACCCAGGCCGCTCCCACGAGGGCCACGACCAGGGCGATCAGCCCGATGGTCTTCCAGGGGGCACTGAAATGCTTGCGCCGACGCCTGATGCCGCTCGAAGGCGGAGGGGGGAGGTAGTCGTCGTGCCGCAACCCGGAGGAGGGCAATTCCTGGCGCGGGCTCGGCGCGGCCTGCGGTTCGACGTACCGCTGGAGGGCCTCCCCAAAGGACTTCGCGGTGGGGAAGCGGTCCTCCACGTTCTTGGCCAGGGCGCGCTGAAGGACGGTTCCGAGGTATTCCGGCAGGGCGGGGTTGATCTCTCTCACCGGCACTGGGTCGCTGTGGAGGATGCGGTAGATGACCGTGGAGATCTCCTCGCCCTGGAAGGGCCTCTCGCCCGTCAGGAGCTCGTACAGCACGACTCCCATGGAGAAGACGTCCGACCGGCCGTCCAGCAGCTTCCCCTCGATCTGCTCCGGCGACATGTAGTGGGGAGTCCCCACGACCATGCCCGTCTGGGTCAGAGAGGCTCCCTGCTGTCTGGCCACACCGAAATCCATGACCTTCAACGTCTCCCCGTCCACGACCATAAGGTTGGAGGGCTTGATGTCGCGGTGCACGATGCCGTTGCGGTGGGCGTAGTGGAGGGCGGCCAGCCCCTGCCCCACGAGCATGAGGGTTTTCTCTACGGGCAGCAGGGTCTTGGCGGAACAGAAGCGGTCCAGGAGGACTCCCTCCACGTACTCCATGGCGATATAGAGCACGCCCCGGTCCTCGAACACGTCGAAGATCGTCACGATGTTGGGGTGGAGGAGCTTGCCGGCGGCCTGGGCTTCGCGAAGGAACCGCGCCTTGCTCTCCGCGATCTCCTCAGGACGGGCCCCCTCCAGGGGGCGCACGGTCTTGAGGGCGACGCGGCGGCCGATCTGGGGATCGTAAGCGAGATAGACCACGCCCATGGCCCCGCGCCCGATGATTTCACGAATTTGGTATCGCCCGACCTGGCTCTGCTCCGCCATATTACCTCGCGCCTCTTCATCATCGCACAACAGGACCCCGGGTGCACCCGAGGGGACCAAGCGGCTGGAGATCGCGGCCATCCGGATGGGGCCCGTACCTTTCCGGCATCGGCTCGTAGTTGATAATGTAATGCTAATGATTTATATTGGTTTCTTGCTTAGATTTTTCACAGAAGAGAGGATAGCCTATGCGTTGGGAACAGTTTACGGAGAAAGCGAGGGAGGCCCTGGAGGCCGCCTCTCAGAGCGCCGCAAGCGAGAGGAATGCCGAAGTTACTCCTGAACACCTCGTCCTCGCCCTGGTCTCTCAGGAGGGGGGCGTCGTTCCAGCCCTGCTGGAACGGCTCCAGGTTGATCCCCTCGCCCTCAAGAACCGGCTGCAAGGGGCCATTGACAGGCTCCCCAAGACCCACCAGGATCAGGAGCCCGCCCTTTCCCGGCCGGCCATCCAGATCCTGGAGGCCGCCACGGGACAAGCCAAGTTCTTCAAGGACGACTTCGTCTCCACCGAACACATTCTGCTGGCCACGCTGGAGGCCACTGGGAGCGAGGCATCCAAAATCCTCCTCTCCCTGGGCCTTAAGAGGGATGGCCTCTTGAAGGCCCTCCAGGAGGTGCGAGGCTCACAGCGGATCACCGACCCGAACCCGGAGGGCAAGTACCAGGCCCTCAAGCAGTACGGCCGAGACTTGACGGAGATGGCCCGCCTGGGCAAGCTGGACCCCGTCATCGGGCGCGACGCCGAGATCCGGAGGCTGACCCAGATCCTGGCGCGCCGCACCAAAAACAACCCCGTCCTGGTGGGCGATCCGGGGGTCGGAAAGACGGCCATCGTGGAGGGCCTCGCCGGGCGGATGGCCGACGGCGACGTGCCCGAGTCGCTCATGGACAAGCGGCTCGTCCAGCTCGACCTGGCGGCCCTCATCGCGGGCACCAAGTTCCGCGGAGAGTTCGAGGACCGTCTCAAGGCCGTCGTAAAGGAGATCACGGCCAGCGAGGGCGACATCATTCTCTTCATCGACGAGCTCCATACCCTCGTGGGGGCGGGCGCGGCCGAAGGGGCCATGGACGCCGCCAACATCCTCAAGCCGGCCCTCGCCAGGGGCGAGCTGCACGCCATCGGGGCCACGACGATCAACGAATACAGGAAGCACATCGAAAAGGATCCCGCCCTGGAGCGGCGCTTCCAGCCCGTCTACGTGGGCGAGCCGACGGTCGAGGACTCCATTGCCATCCTGCGCGGGCTACGGGAGCGATTCGAGGTGCACCACGGCGTACGCATCCGCGACGCCGCCATCGTGGCCGCCGTGACCCTCTCCCACCGGTACCTGCACGATCGCCACCTGCCGGACAAGGCCATCGACCTGGTGGACGAGGCGGCGGCGCGCCTGCGGATCCAGGTGGACTCCTTGCCTTACGAACTCGACGGCCTCCAACGGCGCATCGCCTCCCTGCAGATCGAGAAGCAGGCGCTTCTCCGTGAGCGCGACGCCGCCTCCAAGGCTCGATTGAGCGAGCTGGACGGCGAGCTCTCCACCCTGGAGGAAGAGGCCAAGGCCATGCGCACCCGCTGGCAGGCCGAGCGCGAGGCCATCAAGAAGATTCAGGAGCTCAAACGGGATGGCGAGGCCCTCCGCGGCGAGGCGGAGCGCGCCGAGAAGGTGGGGAACTACGACGAGGCGGCCCGCCTAAAGTACGGGCGCCTGCCCCAGATCGAGGCATCTCTCCAGGAGGCCCAGGAGCGCCTCAAGGGACTCCAGAAGGACAGACCCCTCCTGAAGGAGGAGGTGGAGGAGGAGGACATCGCCGAGGTGGTCTCGGCCTGGACGGGTATACCCGTGGCCAAGATGCTCGAGGGAGAGCGCAGCAAGCTGCTCAAGATGGAGGAGAGGCTTAGGCAGAGGGTCGTGGGCCAGGACGAGGCCCTCGCCGTGGTTTCGGACGCCGTGAGGCGTTCCCGGTCGGGGCTGTCCGACCCGCGGAGGCCCATCGGCTCCTTCCTCTTCATGGGCCCCACCGGCGTGGGGAAGACCGAGCTCTGCAAGGCCTTGGCCGAATTCCTCTTCGACGACGAGAAAGCCGTCGTGCGCCTGGACATGAGCGAGTACATGGAGAAGCACGCCGTGGCCCGGCTCATCGGAGCCCCTCCCGGCTACGTCGGGCACGAGGAGGGCGGCCAGCTCACCGAGGCCGTCCACCGGAGGCCCTACAGCGTGGTGCTCCTGGACGAGATCGAGAAGGCCCACCCCGACGTCTTCAACGTCCTGCTTCAGGTGCTGGATGACGGGCGGCTGACGGACGCCAAGGGCCGGACCGTGGACTTCTCCCAGACCATCCTGGTGATGACCAGCAACATCGGCTCGCGCTGGATCCAGGAGCTGGCCCAGAGTGATCCCGAGGGCATGCGCGACAGGGTCTTCGCCGAGCTGAAGGCCACCTTCCGGCCCGAGTTCCTGAACCGGCTGGACGAGGTTGTTCTCTTCCGGTCCCTGAGCCGGGAGGACATCCTGGGCATCGTGGAGATCCAGCTGGCCCAGCTCGCGAAGCGGCTCTCCGAGCGGGATTTCCACCTGGAGGTGGCGGAGGAGGCCAAGCGGTTCCTGTCCGAGGTGGGATACGACCCCGTTTACGGGGCGAGGCCGCTGCGGCGGGCCATCCAGCGGCATTTGGAGAACCCTCTGTCCAAGGCCGTCCTGGCTGGGCGGTTCGCCCCCGGGGCCCGGATTCGGGTCACTCGCGCGGGGGATGGTCTGGCCTTTGAAACCGCCCCGGAGGTGTTACAGTAAGAGAGTGCAGCCCGGCCCGAAAGGCCGCGGCGCGTTCGATGCAGCAGGACTGTGACGGATGAGCCGACAGAGCGTGGAATCGTCAGGGGATCGGCGCACCAGGAAGAAGGTCATCTGCGGAGTAGCCGGTCCTATGGAGCCAACGGTCCTTCGGCCCGGCATTCCTGCTCCCCCTTTTGGAGGCATACGATGGGCAACTGGTTGAAGACCATGGTTCTCTTCGTCGCCCTGGCGGCGGTACTCATGCTGATTGGCGGCGCCGTGGCCGGCCGGACCGGCATCGCCGTGGCGCTCTTCATTTCGCTCGCCATCAATTTCTTCTCCTACTGGTTTTCCGACCGGATGGTGCTCGCCGCCTACCACGCCAAGGAGTTGAGCGAGGCCGAAGCCCCCAGGGTGCACGCCATCGTGGCGCAGCTCAGTCAGACGGCCCACATCCCCAAACCGAAAATCTACCGGATCCCGGATGACTCGCCCAACGCCTTCGCCACGGGACGCAACCCCCAGCACGCCGTCGTGGCGGTCACCGACGGCATCTTGCAGCTCCTGGACGAGGAGGAGCTGAAGGGGGTCCTCGGTCACGAAATGGGCCACGTGATCCACAGGGACATCCTCATCGGAACGGTGGCCGCGGCCATCGCTTCGGCCATCATGTTCATCGCCTCCATCGCCCGCTGGGGGCTGATCTTCGGCGGGTACGGCGGCCGCAACCGCAATGACAGCAACCCCCTGGCCCTGCTGGTGGCGGCCATCGTGGCGCCGCTCGCCGCCCTCCTCATCCAGATGGCCATCTCCCGCTCGCGGGAGTATGGGGCCGACGAGGAGGGGGCCCACCTGGCGGGAAACCCCTACGGGCTGGCCAACGCTCTGAAGAAGCTCCAGACCGCCTCCATGCGCGTGCCCCTCCAGGCCACGCCGGCCACGGCCCACATGTTCATCGTCAAACCCTTCACCGGCCGCAGCCTGATGAATCTGTTCTCGACCCACCCGCCCATCGAGAAGCGCATTGCCCGCCTCATGGAGCGCCGTGGCTGAACCCATTTCGAGGGTGCCTACCGATACGGGCGCCCCCTTTGACCTGGAGCGACTCTATGAACCATCGTACTCAAGCGTGTTGGATCGTCCTGGCCTCGGTCGCCCTCTCCGTCGCCTCGTGGGCCGGACTGCCGCCGGTGAACGGCCGTGCCATGCGGGAAACCCAGGTGGTCCGCGTGGTCCGCGAGGTGAGTCCGGCCGTGGTGTACATCTCCTGCCAGCAACGGGTCCAGAACCCCTTCGCGGGAGGCTTCTGGGACCTCTTCGGAAACGATTCGCCCTTCGCACCGCCGGCCCAGGAGCAGAACTCCCTGGGTTCGGGAGTGCTCGTGGACCCCACCGGCTACATCCTGACGAACGAGCACGTCATCCTGGGCGGCTCCAAAATCCGCGTAACCCTCACCACCGGCAAGGAATATCCCGCCCGAGTGGTGGGCACCGCCCCGGAGTCCGATCTCGCCCTCCTCAAGATCGAAGGAGACAGGCCCTTTCCGGTGGCCCAGCTCGGCCGCTCGGATGACCTGATGATCGGCGAGACCCTCATCGCCGTGGGCAACCCCTATGGCCTCTCCAACACCGTGACCGTGGGCGTGCTCTCGGCCACGGGACGGACCGTGGAGGATGGGAAGCGGACCTACTCGGACTTCCTTCAGACGGACGCCGCCATCAACCCGGGCAACTCGGGAGGGCCGCTCTGCAACATCCTGGGGCAGGTCATCGGCATCAATACCGCCATCATCCGGAACGCCAACGGCATCGGCTTTGCCATCCCCATCGACCGGGCGCGGCGGGTCATGGAACAGCTTCGGACCTACGGCAGGGTGCAGTCCCTGTGGCTGGGGTTTCTACCGCTCGACCCCAGCGACTCCTACATGCGGCGGATGCACGTCAACTACGGTGTCGTGGTGGCCCGCACCTACCGTTTCGCCTACCCTCAGGACGAAATCCGGCAGGGCGACCTGCTCACCGGGCTGGACGGCAAGCGGCTCGAGAGCACCGGAGACTTGAACGCCAAGCTGGCCCTCCTGTCTCCGGGGCAAACGGTGCGTTTGGACGGCTACCGTGACGGACAGCCCTTCTCGGCCACGATCAAGGCTGAACCCATGCCCGAAAGGCTGACCCCCGCCATGGCCTGGGAGCTACTGGGATTGAGGCTCGAGCGGGGGCGAGGGGGCCTGACCGTGGTCTCGGTCCGGCCGAATTCGCCCGCCGATGCCACGGGGCTTCGACCCGGAGACACGGTCCTGGCGGTGGAGGACCAGGCGGTGCCCACGGAGGAGGACTTCCTGACCAAGGCCAGGAGTGCCCTCGGCTCCACGGGCCTGCTCATCAGCGTGGGCAGGGGTCCATGGACCTACTACGTCACCCTGAACCTCATCCGCCGGTAAAAATATAAGAGGGAGAACACCATGAGCACGCCCAAACAGATGGCCCACCCATCGGGGGCGGAGGGCCACGATCACAGGGTCCCTGTCTCCATCGTGGACCGACGCCGGGTGGGGCGGGACGACGAGACGCCTTCGACCGAGCCCAACCTGAAGCCCTCCTACGTCGAGCAGCTCGAGGAGCGCGTGCGGAGGGCGGAGGCGACGCTCAAGGCCAAGGTGGAGGCCCTGGAAGAGGAGGCCAGACGCTCCCGCGGGCGCGTGGAGCGGGACCTGGCGCTGAGGTTTGAAGAGAAGGAGACGGCTCTGCTGCAGGAGGTCCTGGAGTTGCTGGACGACGTGGACCGGGCCTCCGCCGTGGCCGGTCAAGACCCCTCGGTGGCGGAGGGACTCCGGGTGATCATCGCCAGGGGGGAGCAGTTTCTCAAGAACCACGCATGCGAGAAGATCGTGCCCGACGGCGCACCCTTCGATCCCGCCACCATGGAGGCGGTGACCCTACAACCGGGGCCGAGCGGAACGGTGGTGTCCGTCCTTCAGGCCGGATACCGCCGCGGCGGGCGCTTCCTGAGGGTGCCGAGGGTGGCCGTGGGAGATGGTTCGGACGGGGGGTAACGGGGACTCCTGCCCCCCCTTCCCCCTTCTCTTTGCCGTTCCCCTCGCCCCCCCTCAAGGCACCTAGCTGGTTTCCAGCAATTCCAGCTTGTTGCATCCCTATTGTTCGCATGTTATATTCACCCTGAGATGGAGGAGGATAACATGCGCCGTGCCCTATGGATGGCTTTATTTTTGTTGGTCGGCCTTTGCGCGCAAGCGCAGACCAACATATGGCAGTACAACTCGGCCAGCCCCGTCCCTTTTGAGCCAGTCCTCGCCACCGACGGATCGGTCTACTTCGCCACCAGCAACGGCAAGTTCAACGCGCTCACCTCCGCGGGAATTTTGAAGTGGAGCGTCGATCCGGGAGGCCAGGTCATCACACCTCCCGTATTGCAGGGCAACTACCTCTTTTTCGGGACATCCAGCCAGGAGCTCAGGGCCTACAGCGTGGCGGGCAACATGTTCTGGAGGAGGAGGCTGGGGGTCAACATCTCTACCCCGCTGGCCGTCTCGGCCGGGGGGTACCTCTTTTTCGGGACGACCAACGGCTACCTCTACTGCGTGCAGGCCGGCTCCGGCGTCGTGCTCTGGGATTTCCACGCCGGCTTCCGGGTGGTCAGCGCCCCGGTGATCGGCCACGACGGTACGGTCTATTTCCTGGTGGACAACTTCCTCATGGCGGTCAATCCGCAGTATGGGACCGTCAAGTGGAGTACCAACGCTTTCAGCTATCCTCCTCCGCAACCGCTGCTCCTGGACAGTTACGACCACATCTTCTTCTTGGACTCCTCCTTCTACCTCAACTGCTTCGACAATAAGGGCCACTGGCTCTGGCAGGCGAAGGACGAGACGGGGGCCCTGCTCACCTGCGCCAAGGCCAGCCCCATCATCGTGGGGGATAACATCCTCGTCTCCACGGGCAGCAACGTCTACGCCGTCAGCGTTTGGACTGGGCAGGCCACTTGGGATGTGGCGGCCGCCAACACCAGCCCCGCCTTCTCTCCCGCCGCAGCCTCCTCCATGGCGGCTAGTTGGGACGGCCTGGTCTACTACTGCGACGGCACGACAAAGGCCCTCACCTGGTTCAATGCGAACACCGGCGCTTTGGGCGGCTCTATCCCCAGCTTTGGAACCGGCCTCAATGTCAACTTGATCGGCTGGAAGGGCAAGGGGTACCTGGTCATCCGCACGGGGCCCTCGGACAGCATTCTCATGGCTTACTCAGTTCCCGGGGGCGCGGGGGCGGGTCCCTGGTGTCAGTGGGGGGGCACTCCCTACCATCTGCAGAGGAGGGACGATGCCCCCTTCCTCGAACTGACCTCTCCTTTGAATGGCACGGTTCTCACGGGGAACGTCGTCGTCACGGCCGACGCCCAGGACGATTACCAGCTCACGGGAATGAGCCTTTACCTCAACGGCACCGACGTGCAGAACAGCTCCTCGGGCTACCTGAGCTGGGGAGCAAACTCGGCAATGTTCCAGGACGGAACCTACGAGTTCGAGGTGGTCGCCACCGACAGCGGAGGCAACGAGGCCGTGGCGACGGCCAGCGTCACCTTCCAGAATCCTCCGCCCGTCTATCCGCTGGGCTCGGGACCACCGGTCTTCAGCTGGCTCTCGAACGGGGTGGACAACAAGTACCAGGTGGCCGTCTCCGAGGATCCCAATTTCGCCTCCATCCTCATCGACAGCTCCACGCCCACGAAGAAATTCCGCAAGATCACCGCGTGGCAGCCGAGTACCAGGAAGTGGGCAAAGGTGACGGTGGCCGCAGCTGCAACCCCCTCCACCCAGGTCACCTTTTACTGGCGCGTCGTGGGCAAGACGGGTGGCCTCGTGGTGACTCGGAGCTTCGTCGTCAACAAATCCCTGTAAACCTTCACTCCATCTTGAAATGAAATAGGGGCCCCTCGGGGCCCCTATCGTTTGGCGGTGTCGAGGGTGCCCGAGCTTCAGTTCGGCGGGAAAACGAGGGAGGGCTGGATCTGCCGCCCCTCGAGTCGGCCCAGAGCGATGAAGTGCTCGGCGGGGCTCACGATTTTGACCAACCCCTCGTGCCCCTGGAGCTCCGTAGGCGCGGGAATCTTGTGGCCGAAGAGGAGAAGCCTCTCCTCGCGATGATTGACCCCGTGAACCGGGAAGCCCAGGTCCACCGAGTCGAAAGGGATGAACCCCGAGGCCGCGAACGGATCCCCGAGGGCATTGGCCTCCTGAACGCTGAAGCGCCCTACCTCCGTCCGGCAGAGCTGGTAGCAATGGGCTGGACTGCCCACGCGCTCCCCCAACTCCTTGGCCACGGACCGCACGTAGGTCCCCGAGGAGCAGCGTATCCGGAAGTGAAGGTCCCGTTCGTCCACGGGCGATACCTCGAAGCGGTAGATGTGCACGGACACCGCCTCCAGCTCGGGAGTCATACCCTGCCTGGCCATCTCGTAGGCCCTCATCTTACCCAGCCGCTTGGCGGAGAAGGCCGGCGGTACCTGAAGGTGAGGCCCCACAAAGCCGTTGGCGATCTCCTGCCACTCGGCGAGGCTTCTCGCCGCAGGCGCGGGACCGGTCGCCACGACCTGCCCGTCCCGGTCGTAGGTGTCGGTCCCCTCCCCGAAGCGGATAATCCCCTCGTAGGCCTTGTCCATCCCCTGAAAAAAACCGGCCAACCGCGTGGCTCGCCCCAGAAGGAGGATCAGAAGGCCCGTGCAGAAAGGGTCCAGGGTCCCGCCGTGGCCTACCTTGAACTTCTTCGGGCATTTCCGCCTGACCTCCCGCACGCAATCGTGGGAGGTCATCCCTGTGGGCTTGTCCAGCAGGACCAGACCGTCCCGTCCCGTCTCCTCACTCATCGGTGTCCTTGTGCAGGGACCGGAGAAGCGCTTCAATGCGCTCCGCCTTCTCCTGCGTCTCGTCGAAGATGAACCGCAATTCCGGCGTCTGCTTGAGGCGAAGGTTGCGCCCGAGATACGAGCGGAGCCGCCTGAGGTTCTCGTGAAGGGCCGCTTCGGCCTCCTTCAGGCCCAGGTTTGGGGCTACCACGGTGTAGTAGAGCTTGGCCACCGAGAAGTCCCTGCTGAGCTGGACTTCGGTGATGGTGATCCAGCGCAGGCGAGGGTCCTCCAGTTCACCCAAGAAGGCGTTGGAAACGGCGTGGCGAAGCAGGTCGGCCACCTTGTCCGATTTCGCAAACTTTCGCATGGTGATCTCTCCGGGATCGGGAGGACCGAGGCAGGAGGAGGCCTCGACGCGAGCGTGAAGGTGACGGGGCCGGCGGCCGGGCGTCGTCGCCCGCCGTCCGCCGTCCCACCAGGGCCCCAGCAGCCGTTACAGGGTGCGCTCCTCGACCTGGATCTCGAAAGCCTCCAGCACGTCCCCCGGCTTCACGTCGTTGAAATCCTCGAGTCCGATGCCGCACTCGACCCCCTCCTTGACCTCTCCGACGTCGTCTTTGAACCGCTTCAAGGACCGGAGCTTGCCCGTGTGGACTACCACCCCGTCCCGCAGCACCCTCATCATGGCGCTGCGCAGGATGTGGCCGTCCGAAACCATGGAGCCCGCAATGGTACCCACCTTGGAGACTTTGAAGATCTCCCGCACCTCGGCGTGGCCCATCACGACCTCGTGCTCGATGGGCTTCAGCATGCCCGTGAGGGCCTGCTTCATCCGGTCGATCAGGTCGTAGATCACGGTGAAGGTCTGGATGTCCACTCCCTCGGCCTTGGCCAGATCCACCGCCTTCCGCTCGGGCCTCACGTTGAAGCCGATGACCAGGGCGTTGCTCGCGGAGGCTAGCAGGACGTCGCTCTCGGAGATGGCCCCCACGCCCTGGTGGACGATGGTGATCTTCACCTCCTCCGTGGAGAGCTCCTTGACCTTCTGGGCGATGGCCTCCAGGGAGCCGTGCACGTCGGCCTTGATGATGATGGCCAGCTCCTGGATCTCCCCCTGCTGGATGGCGCCGAAGACGTTGTCCAGGCGCACCTTCGTGGTCCGGAGCGAACGCGCCTTGTCCTGCTCCTTGCGGAAGGAGGCGATCTGCCGCGCCTTGGCCTCGTCGTCCATGCCTTGGAACAGGGAGCCCACGGCGGGCACCTCGGAGAAACCCAGGACCTCGATGGGTGTGCTGGGGCCGGCCTCGTCCACCCGCTCGCCCTTGTCGTCGAAGAGGACCCGCACGTGGCCGTAGGTGGAGCCGCAGAGGAAGAGGTCGCCGACCCTCAGGGTGCCGTCCTGAATCAGGACCGTGGCGACGGGGCCCCGGGTTCTATCCAGCTTGGATTCCAGGACCGTCCCGCTGGCGAGCTGCTCGGGGGCTGCCTCCAGGTGAAGCATATCGGCCACCAGGGCGATCATCTCCAGCAGCTCTTCGATCCCCTGCCGCGTCTTGGCCGACACGGGCACGGACACCACGTCCCCACCGAAATCCTCGGTGAAGATGCCGTGTTGGGACAGCTCCTGTTTGACGCGGTCGGGGTTGGCCCCGGGCTTGTCGATCTTGTTGATGGCCACCACCATCGGAACCTTGGCTGCCTTGCAGTGGTTGATGGCCTCGACCGTCTGGGGCATGACCCCGTCGTCCGCCGCGACCACGAGGACGACGATGTCGGTCACCTGCGCCCCGCGGGCGCGCATGAGGGTGAAGGCCTCGTGGCCGGGGGTATCGAGAAAGACGTACTCCCGCTCTCCGTGCCGTACCCGGTAGGCCCCGATGTGCTGCGTGATCCCGCCGTACTCCTTGCTGGTGATGTCCACGTCGTGGATGGCCTCCAGCAGGGAGGATTTGCCGTGGTCCACGTGGCCCATGACCGTGACCACCGGGGCCCTCGGGAACCTCTCCTCCTCGGGCACCTCGTCCTGCGTCAGGACCAGCTCGTCTTCATACGAGATCACCTCGGCGGCGAAACCGAACATGGAGGAGACCTGCACCGCGACCTGCGCGTCCAGCGGCTGGTTGATGGTGGCGAGAATGCCCCTCATCATGAGCTTGGCGATGATGTCCTTGACCTTCACGTTGAGCTTTTCGCTCAGCTCCTTGACCGTGATCCCCTCGCGGATGTAGATGGCCTCGCCGGACTCGGCCTTGGCCTGAGCCTCCGTGAGTTCGTGCTGGAGGCGCTCCCGGCGGTCTTCCTTGGCCTGAAGCTTCTCGATGCGCCGCTCTCGCTTGGTCTTCCGCCGGACCTCTATGACGGGGGCCAGGCGCGAAGGGGGCGCAGGAGCGGCCGGGCGTTCTCCCGGCCTGGGGGCGGCGGCCGGTGCGCCCGATGGACCGGGGCGGCCAGCCTGTTGGGGCTGCCTGCGTTCGGGCCCGTGCCCTGGAGCCGGATGGTGAGGCGGATGCTCAGGACGCCTGACTGCGGGGGGTGCCTGCTGAGGTTGGCCCTGTCGGACCGGCGCGGACGGCTGCGCCGCGCGCCCGGCCGCCGGCCTGCCCTGCGGTTGGCCTTCCCGGGAGGCCTTCCCCGCTCCCGAAGCCGGCGGTTTGGAGCCCCTGGGCGGACGGGGCGCCTGCGGGGCGGCGGGGGCGTGCTTCTCGGGAGGAGCCGAAACCCGCTTCTCCTTGCCAGCCTCGGCCTCCGCCGTGGGTTCGGTCGGTTTGGCGGCCTTTTTGGCGGCCGGCTTGGCCACTTTGCCTCCCAGCTTCTCCAGATCCGTTTCGTCCAGCGTGGAGAGATTGGACTTGACGTCGATCCCGAGGGCTTGGAGCTCCTCCAGGAGTTGGTTGGAGGGCACACCCATCTTTTTCGCGAGTTCAAAGACCCGGATCTTCGCCATGCCTTATACCTCCCCTCCCTCGGTCCCTGGAGCCCAATTCCTCAGCGCCTGGAGCGTTTTGGGGCCGAGCCCCGAAATGGCCAGGAGCTCCTCGTCCGAGGCCGCGGCGATCGCCTCGGGAGTGGCCAGACCGGCCTCCCGGAGCGCCGCCATCACCCGTTCGGGGACACCCTGCACGGATTCCTGATCGGCGGGCTCCTGCGGGTTCGCGGAAGAGTCTGCCACCGCCTCCGAAGGCGCCGCGGTAGGCTCCCCAGCGGCGCCCTCCACCTCGCCCTCCGAGGCCTCCTCCGCTTCCTCGGATTCGCTCTCGCCTCCGCTCATCATGCTCGTCATGGCGGCCAGGATCTCCTGCTTCTTGGCCTCCTCGCTCTTCACGTCCAGCTCCCAGCCCACGAGGACACCGGCCAGGCGGATGTTCTGCCCGCGCTTCCCGATGGTGAGGGAGATCTGATCCTCGGGGACCACCACCTCCATCCGCTTCGCCTCGGGGTCGGTAATCTGGACGCGCGTCACGGTGGCGGGGGCGAGGGCCGCCTTCACGTAGTCGGAGAGCTCCTCCTTGTACGGAATGATGTCGATCTTCTCGCCGCGCAACTCCCGCGTGACGGCCTGGACCCGCATGCCCCTCATGCCGATGCAGGCGCCGATGGGGTCCACGTCCCGGTCCTTGCTCATGACGGCGATCTTGGTGCGTTCTCCGGGCTCGCGGGCCGAGTTCCGGATGACCACGGTGCCGTCGTAGATCTCGGGCACTTCGGCCTCAAAGAGCTTGGCGACAAAATCCTTGCTGGCCCTGGAGAGGATGATCTGGCTACCCTTGGTGTTCTCCCGAACGTCGATGATGAGAGCCCGGATCCTGTCGTTTTGCAGGAACCGCTCTCCCCTGCACTGCTCGCTGACGGGCAGGAGGGCCTCGGTGCGGCCGATGTCCACGAGGATGTTCCGCTTCTCGATGCGCTTCACCACCCCGTTGATGATGGTTCCCACGCGGTCCTTGTACTCCTTGTAGATGATCTCCCGCTCCGCCTCGCGGATCTTCTGGGTGAGCACCTGCTTGGCCTGCTGGGCGGCGATGCGCCCCATGTACGGCGTGGTTTCGAGGGGGAACTCAACGGAGTCCCCCACGTTCAGCTCGGGATCGATCTGGCGTGCCTCCTCGAGGGTTATCTCGAGCAGAGGATTCTCCGGCACGGGGGCTTCCACCACGGTCTTCACCTTGAAGAGCGCGACCTCCCCCGTCTCGTTGTCGAAGTGGCCCACGAAGGCTTCCTGGGAATGCAGCACCCGCTTGGCTGCCGCGGCCATGGCGTCCTCGAGGGCCGAAACGACGATCTCGCGGTCAATCCCCTTTTCCCGGCCAAGGGCCTCGATGGCCTGTAAAAGTTCGCTGGACATGGTGTATCTCCTTGTTTATCCTATGGGAACTGGAAGACCAGGTGGGCCTTCTTGATGCGGTCAACGGCCACTCGGCGAGTCTCACTGCCCATGTCGAGGAGGACCTCTTGCCCCTCCGTTCCCGCCAAATCGCCCTCGAGCACCTGACCGGCCCCCGGCCCGCCGGCTCCCAGGATCAGCCGGGCCTTGCACCCCTTGAATCGATCATAATCCTTCAGCTCCCTGAGGGGGCGCTCCACCCCAGGGGAGGACACTTCCAACTCGTAGGCGTGGGGAATCAAGTCCTCCACGTCCAACTGCGCCGAAAGATGGCGCGAGACCTTCTCGCAGTCCTCGATGGTCACGGCACCGTCCATCCGGTCGAGGGTGATGCGGAACCACCATCGCCGTCCGGCCAGCCTGGTCTCCAGATCGAACAATTCCAGGCCGAAGAGGGCCGCGGCTCCCTGAGCGAGCGTTCGGAGCCTCTCCATCCAAGGCGCATCCATTCCCGTCCCTCAAAAAAAAAGTGGGCATAGTGCCCACTGTCACAAACTTAGCACAAAAAACATAAGCACGCAAGGACCCATTGCGCCCCAAATTCCGTGATGGAAACGCGGGTGCCTCCGGCTACCCCTCCGGTTCACCGGGGAAAGGCGTTGTCTCCTGGACGGGGAGGGCCATGGCCTTGCCCCCGAACCGCGAGCTAAGCCCGACGGTTCGGGAGATTGCCCTGCGGGGCCCCGCCCCACGGGCAGAGTTCGCGGAGCCTCACCCCAGGCTTGGGGCCTCCTCTCCCGGATTGAGTCCGGGGTCGGAGGCTACCCAAATCCCTTTTGGGTGCGAACCGGCTTTGGCAAAAGCTACCCCCTCTGCCTTCCGGCGCTACGGTCATCCCTATTCGCGGGATTTGGGTGCGCCCACCGGCAAACCGAAGGGCGCGGCGCGAGGGACCCGACGGCTGGCGCGCCCCGCCAGCCGGATGATACACTCCTCTTCATGATTTGGAAAAGGATCTTCCCTCGGCCCCTCCACCTTTCACTCTCCACCCTCTACCCTCCACCCTCAGGTGGCCTCCAGCCGTCGCCCCCTGTCCCTTGCCCCATGCCCCTGATCCAGGAAAAGGAATGAGATGAAACCCCTGCTGATCGCCGCGAACTGGAAAATGTACATGACTACCGAAGAGATCCGGGAATTTTTCCGCCGGTGGGGCGATGATCCGCCTCCACGGGACCGCGAGGTCGCCTTCTTCCCACCCTTCCCCCTGCTTTCCCTGGTCCGGGATCTCATGCCGGCGGGTTCGGCGCTGGGCGCGCAAAACAGCCACGAGGCTCATGAGGGGGCGTTCACCGGCGAGGTCTCCTGTCGGCTGCTGCGAGACGTGGGGTGCTCCTACGTCCTCGTGGGCCACTCCGAGCGCCGGCACCTCTTCGGCGAGAGCGAGGAGCGGTTGGCTGGTAAGTTCCGGGCGGCCCTCGCTTGCGGCCTCCGCCCCGTCCTCTGCGTGGGGGAGACCCTTGCCCAGAGGCAGGAGGGGAAAACGCTGGCCGTGGTCCTAGGCCAGCTCGCAGCGGCCCTGGGCGGGGAGCCCCCCGTTGCTGGGTTCGACCTCGCCTACGAGCCGGTGTGGGCCATCGGCACCGGCCACGTGGCCCGGGCCGAAGACGCCGAGTCGGTCCACGAGGCTCTCCGCGCCTGGCTGCGCGAGCGAGGAGCCGGCACCGACGCCCGCCTCCTCTACGGTGGCTCCGTGAAGCCCGCCAACGCCGCCGAACTGCTCGCCCAGCCCTCCGTTCAGGGCCTCCTCGTGGGAGGGGCCAGCCTGGACCCCGCTTCCTTCCGCGCCATCCTGTCCGCGGGCGCCTGATGAAGAAGGATGATGGATGATGGATGAGAGATGAGAAAGGGCCGGCGGCGGCCGGTTTTTTTCCTCTCTTTTCTCTCTAATCACCTCTCATTCCACCACTAGCGGTCACCTAGGGAAGGTGCCTGTGCACCTTCCTGCCATCGCGCTCTGGAGAGCGCTCCTACGGCCGTCATGCGGAGGGGCTTTCGCTCCTCACTCCCACTGCTCACTATCCTTGACTCTCCCCTGGCACCCGGCCACCTCTGCCGCTATGATGGGCGCCGGGGGCGGGCGGCGATAGACCTACCCCCATATCAGGAGGGATGTTCATGGCGAAGATCGTCGAATGCGTCCCCAATTTTTCGGAGGGACGCGATAGGGCCGTCATTCAGCAGATCACCGACGCCATCCAATCGGTGGCGGGAGTTGTCCTCAAGGACGTGGACCCGGGCGCGGACATGAACCGCGTGGTGGTCACCTTCTTCGGCCCGCCCGAGGCGGTGGTCGAGGCGGCGTTCCGCGGGATCAAACGGGCTTCCGAGCTCATCGACATGAGCCGGCATCGCGGCACCCATCCCCGCATGGGCGCCACGGACGTCTGCCCCTTCGTCCCCGTGAACGGGGTCTCCGTGGAGGAGTGCGTCGAGCTGTCCCGCACCCTGGGGCGGCGCGTGGGCGAGGAGCTGGGCATCCCGGTCTACCTTTACGAGTATGCCGCCACGCGGCCCGAGAGGAGGAACCTCGCCCACATCCGGCGCGGTGAATACGAAGGGCTGGCCGAGAAGCTGAGGGACCCCGAGTGGGCCCCGGACTTCGGCCCGGCCTCCTTCAACGCGCGGTCCGGCGCCACGGTCATCGGGGCACGCGAGTTCCTCATTGCCTACAACATCGACCTCAACTCCCGGAACAAGGACCACGCCACGGACATCGCCTTCATGCTCCGGGAGAAGGGCCGGAGCGTCCGGCGCGGCAACGTGCGCCCCTTCTACTACATGGGCACCCTGCTGAAGCACGAGAAGGGACGCTTCTTCTGTGGCTCATGCGAGGCCGAGTTCCCTGACCCTGACGCGCTCTTCGGCCACATCCAGACGGCCCACGGCTACGACGGCCGGGAGCTCTACCGCCTCAACGACGCGGACCCCGACCGGCTCGTGGGGGAGTCCGTGAAGCAGCCCGGCCTCTTCAGCCACTGCAAAGCCATCGGCTGGGAGGTGCCCCAGTTCGGGCGGGTCCAGATCTCCATCAACCTGACCAACTACCGGGTTACCCCCACCCACGCCGTCCTGGAAAAGGCCAGGGAGCTGGCCGCGGAGCGGGGGCTCGTGGTGACCGGCAGCGAGATCGTCGGGCTGGTGCCGCTCCAGGCCATGGTGGAGACGGGAAAGTTCTACCTGGCGCGCCAGGGACGTTGCACCGGCATCCCGCTGGAGGACGTGGTGGAGACGGCGGTGCAGAGCCTCGGGCTTCGGGACGTGTCGCCCTTCGATGTCCGCGAGAAGGTCATCGGCTACCCCGAACCCGCCGAGGGAGCGCTCATCACCAAGCGCACCGACGCCTTCGTCCACGAGGTCTCCAGGGATTCGCCGGCCCCGGGCGGCGGCTCCGTGGCGGCGCTCGCGGGGGCCCTTGGAGCGGCGCTGGCCTCCATGGTGGCCAACCTCACCGTCGGCAAGCCTGGCTACGAGGGGGCCTTCGCGGCCATGAACGAGACCGCCGAGGCGGCCCAGGCCGCCAAGGACCACCTGCTGGCGGCGGTGGACGAGGACACCCGAGCCTTCAACGCCTACATGGAGGCCCTACGGCTCCCGAAGAATACCCCGGAGGAGAAGGCGGCCCGCAAGGCAGCCATGCAGGCGGGCCTGAAGCAGGCCGTGGCGGTGCCCCTGGAGACAGCCCGAACCTGCCTCACGGCCCTCGCCTTGGCCAAACGGGCCGCACAGGAGGGCAACCGCAACTCGGTCTCGGACGCGGGCGTGGGCGCCCAGATGGCCTTCGCCGGCCTCAAGGGGGCCATCCTCAACGTCCTCATCAACCTGGGGGGCATCGACGACGCCCCCTTCGTGGACGAGATGAGGCAGGAGTGCGGGCGCCTGGAACGGGAGGCCACGACGCTCTTGGAGGAGACCACGGCCACCGTGCTAGGCAAGATCGGCAAGAGATAGTCGCCTCGCCTGGGCTCCAGGCGGCCCGCCTCGCCGTGGGGCTGGGCCGCTTCTCTCCGCGGCCTTCCCGGAAATCGGGCGTCTCTCCGGCGCGTTCGAGACCGGGCGCGCCAGCCCCAATCCCGCGATGGAACGGGGGAAAGAGCATGGAAAGCGGGCGGAACAAGCCATTGAAGAAGAGGCCCTTGTCACCT
>JBMFSH010000040.1:0-20287 GCA_049967655.1 Acidobacteriota bacterium | reverse complement strand
GGAAGCCGAGGCAGCCGCACCGGAAGCGTACTGAATGTACGCTGAGGATGCGGCCGCCGAAGGCTGACGCAGCAGGAGGTCCGTCGCCGCCGGCGCACCCGTGGAGGGTGGGGGGACGGTTCGTATTCGATGAGGCTGGGGCTGGCGCCCAAAGGGCGGCGGAGGGACTGCGGACGGAGCGCGGCCACGCTGGCGTGGACGCGCCCGGACCAAGCCCCCAAGCGCCGCGCCAAAGGCGCGGCCCGGACCCAGCCGTAGGTCGGAGCCGGCAAAGCGGTCTATTTTGGACGCGCGTGATGATTGGTGATGGAGGCGGAAGGGGGGCCTTCCGGCTCGTTCGGGCCTGCTACCGCCCCTTTCCTCGGGCGGCAGGCGGAGCCAGAGGGGACTAGCTGAAAACCACGCCGCGCGGCCCCTCCCTCAGCTCCCCGATGGCGAAGACCTTTTCCCCGCGGGACTCCAGTTCGGCCTTCAGGCTTCCCGCCGACGCGGCCTCCACGCAGAGCACCATTCCCACGCCCAGGTTGAAGGTCCTCCGCATCTCCTCCTCCGGCACCGACCCCTCGCGGCGGATGTAGCGGAAGAGGGGCGGCTCCTCCCAGGCCTCCGGCCGGATCAGGGCCTGGACTCCCTCGGGGAGCACCCGGGGCAGGTTGTCGGGGATTCCCCCGCCCGTGATGTGGGCCAGGGCCGTCACGCCTCGGCCCCTCACCAGCAGTCCCGACAGCGTCCGCAGGTAGGAGCGGTGCACGGCGAGCAGGGCCTCCCCCACCGTGGAGTCCAACTCCTCGACCCGCGAATCCGCCCTCATCCCCTGCCGCTCGAAGAAGAGCCTGCGCGCCAGGGAGTAGCCGTTGGTGTGCAGCCCCGTGGAGGTCAGTCCCAGAAGGACGTTGCCCGGCCGGACGTCACGCGGGAGAAGCTCGCTCCTCTCGACCACGCCCACGATGAAGCCGGCAAGATCGAAGTCCTCTCCGCCATATAGGCCCGGCATCTCGGCCGTCTCCCCGCCGATGAGCGCGCAGCCGTTCTCTCGGCAGGCCTTTCCCAGGCCCTCGACGACGGAGGCCAGGCGCTCGGGGATGAGCTTGCCGGCGGCGAAGTAGTCCAGAAAGAAGAGCGGCCTCGCCCCCTGCACCAGGATGTCGTTGACGCAGTGGTTCACCAGGTCCTGCCCCACGGTGTCGTAACGGCCCGCCATCTGGGCCACCTTGAGCTTGGTCCCCACACCGTCCGCGGAGGCCACCAGGACGGGGCCATCCTCCCGGTCCGGCTCCAGGGCGAAGAGCCCGCCGAAGAGGCCGATCTCCGAGAGGACGCCTGGGGTGAAGGTGGAGCGCGCGATGGCCTTCACCTTGGCCAGCGCCCGGTCCTGGGCATCGATGTCCACGCCGCTGCTCTTGTAGGTCAGTCCTCGCTTATCTTCCATGGCACCTTCGCTCCAGTATCCGAGGCTGACGAGCCGCCCGCCGAGGGCCTTTGGGGCCCGCTATCCCGCCGGCCCCTAGACCAGCTTGAAGCTCTGGACCTCCTGCCGTAGGAGCGCCGAACTCTTCTGGAGGCGGGAGAAGGCCTCCATGAGTTGGCTGAAGGCCTGCTCGATGGCCTGAGCCGTGTCGGCCACCTGCGTCATGGCGTCGTAGATGCCCGAGACCTCCTGGGCCTGGAGCTGCACGGCCTGGTTGGTCTGGCGGCTGTCGTCCATGATGCGGGTCACGGCCTCACTGATCACCCGGCTGCCCTTGGCCTGTTCGTCCGTGGCATTTCTCAGTTGGCGCGCGACCTCTCGGACCTTTTCGGCCTCTTCGTTCAGGTAGCGCGTGGACTGGGCCTGTTCCTGGGCCGCGCGAGCGATTCCCTGGATCATCTCGAAAATTTGGTGCATGGCCCGGTTGGCCGATTGGCCGCCGTGGGCCAGCTCCTCCGTGGCAGAGGCGATGCGCCGGGAGTTCTCCTCCTGCGAGGAGGCCGACTCCAGAATGGTCCTCAGGGCCTTGCCCGCCATCCCGGAGAGCTCGGCGCTGCCCTCCACCACCTGGAAGGTCCGGTCCATAGAGCCCGCCATCTCTTCTCCGCTCTCCGTGAGGGAGCGGATCACCGTCCGGATCTCCTTGGCGTTGCCCGCCGTTCGGGCGGACAGCTCCCGGATCTGCGTGGCCACCACGGCGAAGGGCTTCCCGTATTCACCGGCGCCCGCGGCGATGATGGAGGCGTTGAGCGAGAGGAGGTTGGTCTGCTCCGTCACGTCTTGGATCAGCTCGACGATGCGTCCGATCCTCTCGATGGAGTGCAGGAGCTCCTCCAGCGTGGAGCGACCCTGCTCGCTGGCCTTTTGCGTCCGGAGGATCTGCTCCTCCACCGCCGCCACCGCCGTGAAGCCGGCCTCGGCGTCGCGGGTGACGCGCCCCGCCGTCTCGGAGAGGGAGGCGGCGTTCCGGCGGGTCTCCTCCAGCGAGGCGTCCAACTCGTTCAGGAAGGAGACCGCCTCCTGGCTTCCGGTGTAGAGCTGGTCCGTGGCGCCCTTCACCTCCTCGGCCGTGGCCAGGATCTCGTTGGACGAGGAGGCCGTCTTCTCCACCGAGTGGATCAGCACGTCCGCGTTCCTGGCGATCTCCTCCACGCTCGCCTGCATCTGGAGGATGGCCGAGGAGACCTCCTGGGTGGAGTTGGCCACCTGCGTCATGGCGGTGGAGACCCGCTGCATCCCCTCCTCCATGACCTTCATGGATCGCGTGGTGCGCTCCGCCGACGCGGCTTGGCTCGTCACGTGATGGCGGAGCCCCTCCGTCACGCCGAGGGTCTGGCCCACCTCCTCGTCCACGGCGGCCGAAGCGCCGGCCACCTCGCGGACCAGCTTGCCCAGCCCCTGGAAGGTGGAGCGCAGGTCGTCGGCCATGACTCCGAGCTCGTCGTCTGACCAGATGGCGGGTATGCGGGTCAGGTCGCCCGCGGCCAGGCGCTTGTTGAAGGCGGCCGTCTCCTCGAGGGTCCGGGCCGTGTCCCTGCCCAGCCAGAGGATGTAGCCGCTGAAGACCACCAGGGTCGCAATGAGGAAGATGATTCCCACGAGGCTCAGGTTTTTCACCACGTCGCTGAGGTAGCCCTCGTTGGCCAGCAGCGCCAGGTACCGCTGGGAACCCGCCGGTATCAGGCGGACCCGCCCGTAGGTGGTGAGGAATTCGTGATCCGCGGGAGGCCCGCTGAGCTGCTGGAGGGCGCTTAGCACGGCCCGGCCGGAATAGGGGCCGCTCGCCTCGGCATGGAGCACACGCCCGTTGGCATCCACCGGCACGACGACCCAGAGCGGATTGGCGCTGGCCTTCAGCACGTCCCCCCACTGCGCCTCGGGGCTCTGCTGAAGCCGCCGCGCCAGCTCCTGCGCCGCCCGCGCCCCCGACTGGAGGGCGAACCGGTCCAGCTCCATGCTCAACCGGGAGTAGACCATGACGCCGAAGGAGAGGAAGGCCACCAGGGCGATTCCGATGACCGAGGCCCCGATCTTGAGAATGAAGCTGAGCCTCACCTCCGATACGTCGGGCAGGCGGTCCAGCGAAGCCGCCGCCTCCTCGATGAGGGGGCGGATCTGGCTCTTGAGGAGGAAGTAGGCGAAGCCCAACGAGATGGCGGCCGCGATGATGCCCGTGAAGAGGATGCCGAAAAAGACGATCCAGCTCCGCTGGATCCAGAGGTAGCTGATGGTCGCCAAGGCCGTGGCCGCGATCGCCCAGGACACACTCGTCATGATCTGCGACCTGGGCACGTGCGAGGCGAAGTCCCGGTAGAACTCCTCCAGCTCGGCCCGGGTGAAGACCCGGCCCGCGCGCTTTCCGCGCTTGTAGGCGATGATGGGGGGCATGATCTTGTGACGGGCGTACCAGGTGATGATGATGCGGTCGAGAATGAGCAGGCCCAAGACGGTCAGGACGTACTTCTGCCAGAAGGGCCGCGTATTGGGCACCACCGACAGGAAGTAGAGAAGGGACACCACCAGGGCGAAGAGAACCGGCACCAGATCGTAAATAAATTTCTTCGTCTTGAACTTGAACCAGGGCATCGGCTCTCCCTCCCTCGCGGGTGATCGTCCCCGACCTTGCACTGCGCCCATTGTACGCTGGCTACCCTGCGGGGAGCAAGAAAAGGGAGGCGGGAGGAGGGAATTCGGAAAGCGGGGAAACCGTCGCCAAGATCTCAAAAGCCCATGGCGCCGAGGGCGGAATGCTCGGCATTCGGCGCTCGGTCCCCGCCTATCGGTGGGTCTTGTCGAAGAGCAGCCGCTGGGCGCCCTTCGGCTCGGTCCAGCGGACCGGGTATTCCCCTCCCATGCAGGCGTGGCAGGCCTGGCCCATCTGAAGTCCGGCGGCCTCGTGCATCCCCTCGGGACTCAGGTAGCCGATGGAGTCCGCCTCCACGAAGGCGCAGATCGAAGCCAGGTCCATGTTCGCGGCCACCAGCTCGGAGCGCTCCGGCGTGTCGATCCCGTAGACGCACGGGTTCACGATGGGCGGGCTCGAGAGGCGGAGGTGCACCTCTGAGGCCCCGGCCTCCCGAACCAGGCGGACGATCTTGCGGGAGGTGGTACCGCGGACCAGGGAGTCGTCCACGAGGACCACCCGCTTGCCCTGCAGGAGATAGCGGACGGGATTGAGCTTCAGCCTCGCCGACATGTCCCGCACCGACTGCCGCGGCGCGATGAAGGTCCGGCCCACGTAATGGTTCCGTATGAGCCCCCACAACAGCGGAATGCGGCTTTCTTCGGAGTAGCCGATGGCCGCCGGGACCCCCGAGTCCGGTACGGGCACCACGGCGTCCGCCTCCACCGGCCTCTCCTGGGCTAGTCTCCGCCCCATGGCGACGCGGACCGGGAAGACCACCCGTCCGAACAGATCCGAATCGGGGCGGGCGAAGTAGACGTACTCGAAGATGCAGGGCACCTGGACGATCTTAGGGAAGGGGAAGAGGGAGCGCATCCCTTTCTCCGACACGATCAGCACCTCGCCGGGCCGGATCTCCCGCACGTACTCGGCCTTGAGCAGGTCCAGCGCGCAGGTCTCGGAGGCCAGCACGGGAGAGCCCGCCAGGTCGCCCAGGACCAGGGGCCGGAAGCCCCACGGATCGCGCACGGCCACCAGGCTGTTGCCCATGAGCATGACCAGGCTGAAGGCGCCCTTGAGGCGCAGGAGGCTGTCCACCAGGGCATCCACCGGATCGGCCTGGCTCGACCGGGCGAAGAGGTGGAGGATCACCTCGGAGTCGGTGGTGGTGGCGAAGATGGCTCCCTGCTTCTCCAGCTCCTCGTGGAGGCCCAGCCCGTTCACCAGGTTCCCGTTGTGGGCCAGGGCCATCTCCCCGTGCTGGGTGGTCGCCAAGATGGGGCCCGCGTTGCGGACGTGGGAACTGCCCGAGGTGGAGTAGCGGACGTGGCCGATGGAGGAGTCCCCCGGCAGGTCCGAGAGGTCCCGGTTTCCGAACACCTCCGAGACCAGCCCCATGCCCTTGACGAGGTGGAGGTGACCGCCGTCGCAGGTCGCCACGCCCGCGGACTCCTGCCCCCTGTGCTGGAGGGCGTACAGGCCGTGCACCGCAAGGTTGGCCGCCTCCGAATGCCTGTAGATCCCGAAAATCCCGCACATCGAGACCTCCGAAGACGCCAACGAGGGCCGGGGCAAGGCGGTCTGACGCTCAGCTCATCCGGAGGCCGGGAGGAGGAGATGCGGTCGGTATCCGCCATCCCCGTACGCCGGCATCGCCACAATCACCCCACGACGGGCTTCAGCCCATTGTCCCACGCTGCTCTCAGTTGCGCCATGGAGAGGTCCACGGCGGTATCTCCGTCCAGCCGCACGACGAGCCGCTCCCTCTGCACGGTCCCGATCACCGCCGCGGGGACGCCCAGGCGAGCCGCGGCTTCCAGCACCCCCTGCTCGCCGCCACGGGGCGCGGTCACCACCGCGCGCGAAGCATCCTCACCGAAGAGCAGGGCCAGTGGGCTTAATCCCCGCGCCGCGAGGGTGAGGTCGGCCCCCAGGGTGCTCCCGGAAGCCAGGCCGCATTCCGCCACGGTGACGAGCAGCCCGCCTTCCGAGCAGTCGTGGGCCGAGCGCGCAAGCCCATGGGCCGCCAGCTCCTGGAGCAGGGCGATGAGGCTCCGCTCCCTGGAGAGATCCAGGGGCGGCGGGGAACCGGCCTCCAGCCCGAAAAGCACCCAGAGCGCGGCCGATCCTCCCAGGTGCCCGAAGGTCTCGCCCAGGAGAACGATGGCATCCCCGGGCTCCTTGAAGGCCGGGTCCAGGCGGGCCTCCACCTCCTCCAGCAACCCCACCATACCGATCGTCGGGGTGGGATGGATGCCCACGCCGTTGGTCTCGTTGTAGAAGGAGACGTTGCCCGAAACGACGGGCGTTTCCAAGACCACCGCCGCCTCGGTGATACCGTCCACGCTGCGGGCGAATTCCCACATCACCTCGGGCTTTTCCGGATTCCCGAAGTTGAGGCAGTCCGTGAGCGCCAGCGGTTTGGCCCCCACGCAGGCCACGTTGCGGGCGGCCTCGGCCACGGCCAGTCTGCCGCCCTCGAACGGGTCGAGCTTGCAGTAGCGGGGGTTCACGTCCAGGCTCATGGCCACGGCCTTGGTGGTTCCCTTGATGCGGACCAGGGCGGCGTCCGCTCCGGGACCCAGGACCGTGTTGGTACGGACGGTCTGGTCGTACTGGGTGGTGACCCATCGGCGGGAGCAGAGATCGGGATGGCCCATCAGGGCCAACAGGGCCGCGGCGGGGGCCACGGGCGGCAGGGAGGCGGTATCCAGCGTCGCGCGGGATCGCAGGCCCGCCGGTTCCCGCATGGGCCGCTCGTAGGCCGGCGCCTGTTCGCTCACCGGCCCCACGGGCATGTCCACGACGCGCTCCCCGCGCCAGAAGATCTCAGCCCGGCCCGTGTCCGTCACCTCGCCGATGGCGACGGCGTCCAACCCCCACCGGTGGAAGATCTCCTGCACGCGGGCTTCGCGTCCGCGCTCGGCCACGATGAGCATGCGCTCCTGGGACTCGGAGAGAAGGATCTCGTAGGGCGTCATGCCCGTCTCCCTCATGGGCACGCGGTCCAAATCCAGGCGTATGCCGGAGCCGGCGCGGCCGGCCATTTCGAAGCTCGAAGAGGTGAGGCCCGCCGCCCCCATGTCCTGGATGCCCACGATCACGTCCTCGGCCATGAGCTCCAGGCAGGCCTCCAGCAGGAGCTTCTCCGTGAAGGGGTCTCCCACCTGCACGGTGGGCCGCTTCTCCTCGGTCGCCTCCGAGAACTCGGCGCTGGCCATGGTGGCTCCGTGGATGCCGTCGCGGCCGGTCTTCGAACCGACGTAGAGGACGGGGTTACCCACACCGGAGGCGTACCCCCGGAAGATCTTGTCGGCCCGCAGGAGCCCGAGCGTGAAGGCGTTCACCAGGATATTGCCGTCGTAGCAGGGGTTGAATGTCACCTGACCGCCGACGGTGGGCACCCCGATGCAGTTGCCGTAGTCCCCTATGCCCGCCACCACGCCCTTCATGAGGTGGGCGGTCTTGGGATGGTCCGGTCGGCCGAAGAAGAGTCCGTTCAGGTTGGCGATGGGGCGGGCGCCCATGGTGAAGACGTCGCGGAGGATCCCTCCCACGCCGGTGGCCGCGCCCTGGTAAGGTTCGATGTAGCTCGGGTGGTTGTGCGATTCCATCTTGAAGCAGACGGCCCAGCCGTCCCCGATGTCCACCACTCCGGCATTCTCTCCGGGACCCTGCAGGACCTGCGGACCCTTCGTGGGAAAGCGCCGCAGGTGGATCCGCGAGGACTTGTACGAGCAGTGCTCGCTCCACATGACGGAGAAGATACCCAGCTCAGGATAGCTCGGGGTTCGCCCCAGAATGGAGAGGACCTTCTCCCACTCCTCGTCGGTGAGGCCGTGCTGGAGGGCCAGCGCTCGGGTCACTTCCGGGTCAGACACGGCGGAACTCCGCGTGGGGCCCGCTTGGGGCCAGTGAGAAGTGACGGACCTTCATCTCCCTGTCTCCCTGTTTTCCTGTTTCCCTGCTTCCATCCTCCCGGCGCGCTGGAAAGAGCCCAGGACCGAGCGCAGAATCTCCGCTCCGTCCGAGGAGCCGAGGAGAGCCTCGCTGGCCCGCTCGGGGTGGGGCATCATGCCGAGCACGTTACGGCCTTCGGAGAGAATGCCCGCGATGGCGTCGAGGGAGCCGTTGGGGTTATGCGCAGGATCGAGCGCTCCCTCGGGGCTGACGTAGCGAAAGGCCACGCGATCTTCACCAAGCAGCCGTTTCAGGGTCTGCTCGTCGGCGAAGTAGTTCCCGTCTCCGTGGGCGATGGGCATCCGCAGCAGCCGCCCCTTTCCGATGCCGGCGGTGAAGGGCGACCCCGTCGTCTCGCAGCGCAGGACCACCTCCTGGTGAAGGAAGGTGAGGGTCTGGTTGCGAAGGAGGGCACCCGGCAGCAGGCCCACTTCGCACAGCACCTGGAAGCCGTTGCAGATGCCTATCACGAGCCCGCCGCGGCGGGCGTGGGCGATGACCGCCTCCATGACGGGCGTCCGGGCCGCCATGGCGCCCGGCCTCAGGTAGTCGCCGTAAGAAAAGCCTCCCGGAAGCACCACCAGATCGGCCCCCTTCAGGTCCCGCTCCTCGTACCAGATCACCTCGCTCGCGAGGCCCAGGACCCGCGGCGCCCATTCGATGGCGTCGTGGTCGCAGTTGCTGCCCCAGAACTGAACGACGGCAACCTTCATGGCTCCAGGACCTCGACGCGGAAGTTCTCGATGACGGGGTTCGCGAGGAGCTTCTGGCAATACTCGCGCAGGCGCTCCTCGGCCGCGCCGGGTGCCACCGGTTCCGTCTCCACGTCGAAGAACTTCCCCTGGCGGACCGACTGGACCTCGCCGAAGCCCAGGGTCCTCAGGGCGTTCATGACGGCCTTGCCCTGCGGATCCAATACCCCCTCCTTGAGAAACACGTGAATCCGGGCCTTCATGCAGGGTCTCCTTCCGGAAAAAAGGAATCCCGCAGCGTGCACCACCGCGGGTGGAGAGGTCATGGTAGCAGAGCGGAGGGCCCTTTGCCACAGAGGGGGCCTCCCCCCATTCCGCGGTCGAATTTCGCGCGGAAGAATGGCGCCCTATTCGAAGACGCGGTCGAAGAGCTCGTCCACGTGGGTGAGGTAGGCGCCGGGGTCGCAGGCCTTGCGCAGCTCCTGCGGGGAGATCCTCTCGGACACCTCGGGCTGGGCCAGCAGGAGGTCCAGGAAATCCCCCTCGCCGGACCAGCACCGCATAGCCTGCTCCTGCACCAGGGCGTAGGCGCGCTCGCGGCTCAGACCCGAGCGCGTGAGCGCCAGCAGGGCCTGCTGGCTGAAGATGAGACCACGAGTCTTGTTCAGGCTGGCCCGCATGGCCTCGGGGTAGACCAGCAGCCCGTCGAGGATGCCCCCCAGGCGGTTGAGCATGTAGTCCAGGAGCGTCGTGGAGTCGGGAAGGATGACCCGTTCGGCGGAGGAGTGGGAGATGTCCCGCTCGTGCCAGAGGGCCACGTTCTCGTAGGCCGGCACCAGGTAGGACCTCAGCAGGCGGGCCAGCCCCGTGATGTTCTCGCAGCCCACCGGGTTGCGCTTGTGGGGCATGGCCGAACTGCCCTTCTGGCCCTTGGAGAAGGGCTCCTCCACCTCGCGGAGCTCGGTCTTCTGCAGGTGGCGGATCTCCGTGGCGATCTTCTCCAGCGTCGTCCCCGTCAAGGCCAGGGCGGCGATCACCTCGGCGTGCCGGTCTCGCTGGATCACCTGGGTGGAGATGGGGTCCGGCTTGAGGCCCAGCCTCCGGCACACCAGCTCCTCGAGGGCCGGCGGCAGATGCGCGAAGGTGCCCACGGCCCCGGACAATTTGCCCACTCCGATGGACTCGCGGGCGGCCCGAAGCCGCTTGCGGTTCCTCCCCATCTCCGCGTACCAGAGGGCGAACTTCAGGCCGAAGGTGGTGGGCTCCGCATGGATGCCGTGGGTGCGGCCCACCATGACCTGCCCCTTGTAGGCGAAGGCCTGCCGCTTCAGGATCTCGCGGAAGTTGTCCACATCCTCGAGGATCATGTCGAGCGCGTTGCGCGTGAGCAGCGCCAGGGCCGTATCCACCACGTCGGAGGAGGTGAGACCGTAGTGAAAGTAGCGCGAGAGGTCTCCGATGGAATCGGCCACGGAGGTCGTGAAGGCGATCACGTCGTGCTTCACCTCCTCCTCCACCGCCTCGATACGCTGGACGTCGAAGCGGGCCCTTCGGACGATCTCCCCCGCCGCCTCCTGAGGGACGATGCCCAGTTCCGCCTGCGCCTGCACCACGGCCAGCTCCACCTTGAGCCAGGTGGCGTAGCGGTTCTCGTCCGACCAGTGGGCGACCATTCCGGGCCTCGCGTATCGTGGAATCATCTCACCCCTCCCGTTCTAAGGTTTCATGCCCCGTGCCCCCAATTCTTCGCCCCTCTAGCCTTCCCACGGCGGCGCCGGCTGCAAGTGCCTGGTCACCTCGACGCGGACAGGCCTCCCCGCCAGAGCCTCCTGGGCCGCCAGGTGCGCCAGCGCCGGGAGGTTGTTCTCCCGGGAGAGGTGCATCAGGTAGAGGGCCTGCGTGGAGCCGTTCGACGTCTCCGCCAGGAGCCCCGCCGCTTGTTCGTTGGAGAGGTGGCCCAGGGCGCTGCGGACACGAAGCTTGATGTGCATGGGATAGGCTCCCTCCATCAGCCGGTCCACGTCGTGGTTGAACTCCAGGAGCACACAGTGGGCCCCCTTCAACTCCCGGCGCACGGCGGGAGTGGGCTGCCCGAGATCCGTCGCCTGGACCGCCCGCACGCCGCCGGCCTCGAAGGTGAAGCCGAAGCAGCACGCCGCGTCGTGGGGAACCCGGAAGGGGCTCACGGCCAGCCGCCCCAGCCTGATTCCGCGCCCCGCTTCGAGGGGCTCCACACCCCAGAAGGAGCTGCCCGCCAGGGCGGGCGACTCCAGGCACTGGGGGGCGATGAAGAGCGGTATCCGGCGGCGCTTCAGGAAGACGGGCAGCCCCTTGATGTGGTCCGTGTGCTCGTGGGTGACGAACACCGCGGAGAGCTCCTCGGGTTCCACTCCCGCCAGCCGAAGCAGCGCCGTGACCACCCGCGCTGACAGGCCGCAGTCCACCAGCACGTGGGTCCCCCCGGTGCTGTAGAGGGTGGCGTTCCCCGAAGAGCCCGAGGCGAGAACGTGCACGCGCAGGCTCATGGGCGGGGCCCGTGGCAGAAGTGGGAAGTGTGATGGGCTTTTTCTTTGTGGTACATGAATTGCGCCCCTCTACCGGCCCGTGTGGCCGAAGCCGCCCGCCCCCCTGTCCGTTTCAGACAGGTCCGCCCTCTCCACGAGCTCGGCTGAGACCACGGGTGCCACCACCATCTGGGCAATCCGCGCGCCGCGCTCTACCACGAAGGGCTCACTCCCCAGGTTGCACAGGATCACGCATACCTCCCCGCGATAGTCCGAATCCACCGTTCCGGGAGCGTTCAGCAGGGTGAGCCCGTGTTTCAGAGCCAGGCCCGAGCGCGGCCTCACCTGTCCCTCGTAGCCCTGGGGGATCTCCCAGACGAAGCCGGTGGGAACAAGGGCACGCTCTCCGGGCGCGAGGAAAAGGGGACGGGCCACCGCCGCGCAGAGGTCCAGACCCGCCGCACCGGGCGTAGCTCGGGCCGGCAAGGGTAGCCCCTCGCCGTGGGGCAGTCGCCTGAGCAGTACGGTGGTCATGGTTTTCCGCCCAGGATCGAGAGGGGGGCTCCCTTCACCGCGCTCTCCCGCCCGAGCACGCCGATCAGCGCCCGCTCGGGTCGGAAGATCCGCCGGGCCAGCTTGTGGAGAATCCGTTCGTCCGTCCGTTCGACCCCGCGGATCATCTCGGAGACGGGCCGCTGGCGGGAGAAGTAGAGCTCGTTCCTGGCCAGCCGGCCCATGCGCGAGGAGGGCGACTCCATCGAGAGGATGAGGCCGCCCAGGAGGTTCTCCTTGGCCACCGTCAGCTCCTCCTCGCCGACTCCGTCTTTCACGAGATCGGCCAGCACCGTCAGAGTCTCCCGGAGGGTCCTTGCGGCCTTGTCGTGGCTGGTGGCCGCCTGGATCACGAAGAGGCCCGCGTCCATGAAGGACATGTGCTCGGCGGAAATGGAGTAGACCAGCCCCCGCCTTTCGCGAATCTCCGTAAAGAGCCGCGAGGACATGGTGCCTCCCAGAAGGTTGGCGAGCACCATCAGGGCGAACCGATTCCTTCCCGAGGCCCGCTCCCCCTCGAAACCGATCACGATCTGGGCCTGCTCCAGGTGGTTGCGCTGGAAGACGGTGAGGCCCGGCTTGAACAGGGGCGGCCTCTCTCCCTTGACGGGGCCCGGCTTGAGCTTGGCCAGTACCGGCGCCACGTGCCGCCGAAGCTCGGCGAGGGTGGTGTCCCCCGTGGCGGTGACCACCAGGTGTTCGGGCCTCATGATGGCGTGGTAGTGGGAGAGCACCTGCCGGCGGCTCATGGCATCCACGGACTCGGCCGTGCCCTGGATGGGCCGGCCCAGCGAGTGGTTCGGGTAGGCGCGCTGGAGGTAGAGGTCGGCCACCAGGTCCGACGGGCTGTCGTTGACCATCTTGATCTCTTCCAGGATCACGCCCCTCTCCCGCTCCAGTTCGCCCTCGGGAAAGGTGGGATGAGCCAGCATGTCGGAGAGGACCTCGAAGGCCTCGGGGAAGTGGGCCTTCTGGACCCGGAAGTAGAAGCCCATGATCTCCCGGGAGGTGAAGGCGTCCAGAACCCCGCCCATGCGGTCGAAGGTCTTGTAGATCTCCTGGTAGGAGCGCGTGGGGGTTCCCTTGAACACGAGGTGCTCGATGAAGTGGTTCACCCCGTTGGCCGAGGCCGGCTCCTGGCGGGAGCCCCTCTTGACCCACACGCCGGCGGTCACGGAGGGGAAGTGGGCCATCCGCTCCACCACCAGGGTCAGGCCGTTGGGCAGAACCTCCCGCTCGATCTTCGCGCCGTCGCGCATGGAACCTCCTTCATGCGCCGAGGATAGCACGCACCCTCCCGGCCCTCCAAGGAGGGAAGGGCAAGCGGATTGGGGATTGGGGAACGTCCACCTCGGCCTCTCCACCCCCCACATAACCTCAGCCTCCTGCCTCTGGCGCCCCGCGCCCTGCCTCTCGCGCCCCGCGCGAAGGCCTGGGCGGGAGCCGTCGCCGGGCATTTTTTCGCCCTGCGGCCGTTAGGTTCGGGGTGAGCGCTTGCGTTTCAAGGCGCAACGACGCATAATACTCAGGATTTTGCGCTGCCTCCGTGGAGGCGCAGAGGAAGCGAATGAAGCGTTCCCTCCATTTCTTCGATTTCGGCATCACACTTCTCGTCCTCGCTCTCATTGCCCACTCCACCTTCGCTCCCCGCTCCCGCATGTGGGGCCCCGTCTTCTCTCACGCCAGCCGTCACTGCGACTGCGTGGCGGTCACCTTCGACGACGGACCCAACGAGCCGTACACCAGCGAGATCCTCCGCATCCTGAAGGCGGACCATGCTCACGCCACCTTCTTCCTCATCGGGGAGAACGCCCTCACCTACCCGGGCACAGTCCGGGAGATCGTGAGGGACGGGAACGAGATCGGGAATCACAGCTTCACCCACCCCCGCCTCATCGAGGAGGGCGGCTCCAAGATGGCCTGGCAGGTGGATCACACGCAGGACGTCCTCGAACAGATCTCCGGAATCGCTCCCCGGTGGTTCAGACCGCCTTACGGCACCCGCGATCCGAGGCTATTCCCCAAGACCCGCCGCGAGGACCTGCGCGTCGCCGAGTGGTCCAAGATGTCCCGGGACTGGACGAAGCCGGGAGTGGACCGCATCGTGAGCCGCACCCTCAAGCACCTCAAGCCAGGGGACATCATCCTGCTGCACGACGGGGACAACACCATCCACGGGGGAGACCGTAGCGAGACCGTGGCCGCCCTGCCCTTCATCCTGGCCGGCATTCGCGCCCGCGGCCTGACCCCCGTCACCGTCTCCGAGCTCGCCGCGCGCTCCGGGGGCAAAACCTACAGCAACCGCGCCGACTGGCAGGATTCCGAGCCCCCCCGGACGGAATAACCGCCCTTTGTCCCCTGATCTCCCTTGATGGAAAGCTGCGTGCCCCCTTGCTCCGGGGCCTCGGTTCGTCGTACCCCTCCCGCATGCTCCACAGGGAACAGGGTGCTGGCGACCCCCACCCCGCTTGCGCTTTCCCCTCAACTGGGGATAAGATGTAAGCGCAACCGGTGATGACCAGAGCGATGACGAAGTGGGGGTTCCTGGGCTTTAAAGTAGGCGTGTTCGGAAGGAGGTGCGGCAATGAAAAAACTGGTGTTCTT
This sequence comes from Acidobacteriota bacterium, assembly GCA_049967655.1. Taxonomy (GTDB): domain Bacteria; phylum Acidobacteriota; class UBA4820; order UBA4820; family DSQY01; genus DTPS01. Next base: position 5,884 of record JBMFSH010000040.1, on the reverse strand, counting down.
GGTTGCTCTGCTCGCTATGGCCTGCCTGCTGGTGGTTTGGGCCCAGCCACCGTGGAACCCGGCAAACGATCTTGGCTCTCGCGTCCGGCAGGAGATCGAGGAGATGCAGGCCCAGATCAAGGCCAACGGCTGGAACTTTACGGTGGGCCCCAACGCCGCCATGCAGTACGATCTCAGCCAATTGACCGGGTTCCGGCCGGAGCTCGAGCCCAGCTCCTTCCGTTACCACAACGCCGGGCAGCCGGGATACCCCGAAATCAAACCCATGGTCACGCTCCCCGCCGCCTATGTGGGCTGGTGCAGCACCATCAAGAACCAGGGAAGCTGCGGCAGCTGCTGGGCCTTCTCCACCATCGGCAACCTGGAAGGAGCCGTCCTCAAAAAGAACGGCGCTCCAGAGGCTTACGTGACCTCCAACGGGACCATCTCGGTGAGCGGGAGCGTTCCCGACCTCTCGGAGCAGCAACTCGTCTCTTGCAATCCGTGGGGCTGGGGCTGCAACGGCGGCAACATCGCCTATGACATGCTCATGCCGTCCAACGTCGGCTCCACGGGATACTTTCCGGGCGCCATGACCGAGACCTGCTTTCCCTACGTGGCCGCCAACGCCACGTGCTCCTATTGCCCCTCTCCCACCTACACGGCCGTCACCAACTGGGCTTTCCTGACCAGCGGCACCACCACTCCCACCGTCACCGCCATCAAGACCGCCATCTACACCTACGGCAGCGTCTCCGCGTACGTCTATGCGGACCGCTTCTTCCAGGCCTACACGGGCGGCGTCTTCACCAGCAGCAAGAAGTACCGCTCCACCAACCACGCCATCGTGCTCGTGGGGTGGGACGACAGCAAGGGTGCGTGGCTGCTGAAGAACTCCTGGGGACCGAACTGGGGTATTGGCGGCTTCATGTGGATCCAGTACGGCGTCTGCAACGTCGGACAGGGGGCCGCCTGGGTCACGGATTGAGGCCGGCCGATTCTCTGCACTTGAACTGGCCAAGTCCAAACACCGAGGCCCCCGCTGAGAAAGGGGGCCTCGGCTTTTGTGTTTCCCGGGACAATTGATCAAGACCACCGCCGCGAGAGGTCTCTCCTCCCGCATCCCCTCTGCTCCCTTGCCCGCCGGGGCGCGGGGTGATAGTCTGGCCCTCCTCAGTGGAAGGGGATTGTCTGTCACACCGCACCCGTCTCTCGGGTGCGCAGGGGGAACTGAACGGAACCAAGAAAGGAGGGATGGGATGACGACCCATCGACGCGGGACCGTCCTCGTCCTTGCGGCCCTGCTGGCCGCGGCGCTCGCGCTGCCGGCCACCGCCCAGGGCTTCAAGGACCTGGAGAACAAGGTCGTGGAGAAGACCCTGCCCAACGGGCTCAAGGTGCTGATCCTTCCCCGGCCCGAGGCACCGGTCGTCTCTTTCGTCACCTACGCCGACGTGGGCGGGGTCAACGAGGACCAGAACGCCACGGGGCTGGCGCACGTCTTTGAACACATGGCCTTCAAGGGCACCACCACCATCGGCACCAGGGACTACGCCAAGGAGAAGGCGGCCATGGCCAAGGAGGACGAGGCCTTCATCGCCCTGCGCGCCGAAAGGCTCCGCCGCCCCAGGCCCGACGAGGCCAAGCTCAAGCCGCTGGAGGAGGCCTTCAAGAAGGCCCAGGCCGACGCCCAGCAGTACGTGATTCCCAACGAGTTCGGCGAGATCCTCGACAGGGAGGGGGCGCAGGGCCTCAACGCCTTCACCTCCTTCGACCAGACCGTCTACCACTACTCGCTTCCCTCCAACAAGCTGGCGCTGTAGGCAGCCCTCGAGTCCGACCGCTTCACCCACCCCGTCCTTCGCGAGTTCTACAAGGAGAAGGACGTCATCATGGAGGAAAAGCGCATGGGCGAAAGCAACCCCATGCGCCGCCTCTTCGACGACTTCGTCCCCGTGGCCTACAAGGCCTCCATGTACCGCTCCTTCGTCATCGGGCACATGAGCGACCTGCAGGCCCTCACCCGGGCCCAGGCCCAGGCCTGGTTCGACAAGTACTACCGCGCCAGGAACCTCACCGTGGCCATCGTGGGCGACGTGGACCCCAAGACCGCCATGCCCGTCCTCGAGAAGTACCTGGGACAGATCCCCGCGGGCACCAAGCCCGAGGGCCCCATCACGGTGGAGCCGCCCCAGCGCGAGGAGAAGCGCGTCATCATGCGGGACCCCTCCCAGCCGGTGGTGATCATCGCCTACCACCGCCCCGACGTGAACGACCCGGACGACCCCGTTTACGACGTCCTCGCCGACCTCCTGGGCGGCGGGCGCTCCTCCCGGCTCTACACCAAGCTGGTGAAGGAGAAGCAGATCGCCCTGGCGGCCGGCGCCATGTCCAGCCTCGGAGGCCAGAAGTACCCCGGCCTCTTCGTCGCCTACGCGATGGCCAACAAGGGCAAGACCAACGCCGAGAACGAGGCGGCCGTTTACGAGGAGCTGGACCGGCTCGAAAAGGAGCCCGTCTCCAAGGAGGAGCTCGACGGCGTCAAGGCGCGCCAGAAGATGGCCTTCCTCAACTCCATCGACAGCAACATGGGCATCGGCATGCAGCTCGCCTTCGCGCAGAACCTCCAGGGCGACTGGCGGGCCATGTTCTCCAACCTGGACCGCATCGACGCCGTCACTCCCGAGGACGTGATGCGGGTGGCCAAGAAGACCTTCCTCCGCTCCAACCGGACCGTCGGCCTCATCGAGACCGAGTCCGGCAAGGGAACGGCCCAGTGACGGGCCCGCGCCCGGAACGTGAGGGGGCGGGACGATGAAGACGAGGATGACCATGAGGAGTAATCCCATGCCAAGACGCCTGGCGGCCACGGCGGCGGCACTGCTTCTAGCCGTGACCTTCGCATGGGGCGCAGAGCCCCAGAAAACCCCGGCCGGAGGAGGAGGCGACAAGCGCCCCCCGTTGGCCATCGACAAGCTCACCTACCCTCCGCTCCACGACATCAAGGCTCCCGCGGTAGTGCGGGCGACCCTCCCGAACGGCATGAAGATCCTGCTGGTGGAGGACCACGAGATCCCCGTCATCCAGCTCAAGGCCATGATCCGCGGCGGACGCGTGGCCGAGCCGCAGGACCGCAACGGATTGGTGGGCCTCTACGCGGAGGTTCTGCGCTCGGGCGGCACCGCCTCCATGAAGGGCGATGACGTGGACCTCTTCCTGGAGCGCATCGGGGCGGAGATCGAGTCGGACTCCTCCGAAGCCTACACCACGCTCTCCGCGAAGATGCTGACCTCCAACCTGGACCAGGTGCTCCCGCTCTACGCCGAGTTCATGACCCATCCCGCCTTCGCTCAGGACAAGCTGGACTTGGCCAAGACCCAGGCCATGAGCGCCATCTCGCGCCGCAACGACGACGTGATGGGCATCGCCCGCCGCGAGAGCCTGAAGCTCGTCTACGGCGCCGGCAGCCCCTACGCCCGCCAGGTGGAGTACGACGACGTGGAGGCGGTCAGTCGCGAGGACATGGTGGCCTTCCACAAGGAGTTCTACCGCCCCGACGAGGTGATCCTGGCCGCCTGGGGAGACTTCCAGTCGGCCGACATGCAGAAGAAGCTCGCCGAAGCCTTCGCGGGATGGAAGGCCGAGGGCCCCAAGCCCCAGATCCAGAAGCCCTTCATCTTCCCCCAGGAACCCTCGGTCAACTACATCGAGAAGAAGGACGTCGAGCAGACCTTCGTGGTGATGGGCGAGCTGGGGCTCCGCCTCGATGATCCCGACTATCCCGCCGTGGCCATGCTCAGCGACATCCTCGGCGGCGGCTTCTCCTCCCGCCTCTTCGTCAAGATCCGCACGCAGAAGGGGCTGGCTTACGGGGCGGGCGGGTGGATGAATCCGGGCTACGACCACCCCGGCGCCTTCTTCTTCTTCACCTCCACCAAGCCCTCCACCACCCACGAGGCCATGGCGGCCATGCTGGAGGAGATCAAGGCCATCCGGGAGGGGCCCGTCTCAGACCGGGAGCTGAAGAAGGCCAAGGAGGGCTACCTCAACGGGTACGCCTTCGACTTCGACTCCACCGGAAAGATCATCAACCGCCTCATGACCTACGACTTCTACGGCTACCCGCCCGATTTCAACACCAACTTGCGCGACGCCGTGGAGAAGGTCACCAAGGAGGACATCCTGCGGGTGGCCCAGAAGCGGCTCGACCCCTCCGCTCTCACCATGCTGGCGATCGGAAGGGGCTCCGAGTTCGACCAGCCCCTCTCCACCTTCGGCAGAGTGACCACCATCGACATCACCATCCCCGAGCCGAAGCCCAAGGAGGTAATTCCCGATCCGACGCCCGAGACCCTGAAGGCGGGTACGGACCTCCTCCTGAAGACCGCCCGCGCCGCCGGCGAGCAGGCTCTGAAGGGCCTCAAGGAGATGACCATCGAGGGCGCCACCACGGTCAAGACCCCCATGGGTGAGATGGAGATCAAGGGCACGAGCGTGCTCGTGCTCCCGAACCGCCTCCACGCCGACGCCAGCACGCCCATGGGGACCGTGACCCAGGTGCTGGACGGAGAGAGGGGCTGGTTCCAGATGGGCCCCGCGGTCAAGGACCTGCCCGAATCGGCCGTCGGCGAGATGCGCCGCGCCCTCTACAGCGAGGCGGGCTGCGCCCTGCTGCTCAAGCAGGTCCTGGAGGGCAAGCTACAGGGCCAGGCGCTCGGCAAGGCCTTCTTCGAAGGGAAGGACTCCCAGGCCGTGGTGGTCCGGCTGGAGGGCCAGCCCGTCACTCTCTACCTGACTCCCGACGGCCTGACGATCCTCGGGCTGAAACAGCGCGCCAAGACCCAGGAGGGGCCGCAGGAGGTCACCGAGGTGTTCGATGGATGGCAGGTGACATCCGGACTGAAAGTTCCCATGATCTCCTCCCAGAAGGTGAAGGGCGAGGTCAAGACCTCCTCCAAGCTCAGCAAGGTCACCCTGAACGCCAGCTTCTCCGAGGATCTCTTCAAGAGGCCGCCCGAGCCCAAGAAAGAGTAACCGCGCAAGCGGCCAGCGTGGTCACGAGGGCGGGCGCCGCAGCGCCCGCCCTTTTGGCAGGACGGGGGATGGTGGTGGCAGGGAGGAGTGATGAGGGTATGGGCTAGGGGCATGCTTGTTCAAAAAAACTGCCCTGCCGGCTCCGGATCACTGCTGAGGCTGGGCCGTGCCTTGGGCGCGGCGCTGGAAGCCTGGTCCGGGCGAGTCCGCGCGGCGGAGAGCTTCTCCGGCAGGAGGGGTCCGAAAAAAAGGTGGCCTCCGGAGCAACGAGTCCGGAGGCCGTGATCGAGGAGTAAGGTAAGGGCACATTCCGAGCGGCGCGAGTTCCTGCTTCGTGCCGCGCAACCTTCGCCGCGTGAAGGTTGCCCAACCGTCCCCAACAATATGGGGCACGCCCGGTCCTTTGTAATCAGTCTGGAGTATGAGTGCGCTCTCAACCTTTCGGCTGAAGTCAGAATGGCACGACCACCGTGGAACGCCGTGCCGAAGGCTTTTAGGGCACCGGACGCCTGCCGGAGAGCCGCCCAAGACCGAAGATCATAGCTGTCCAAAAAGATTGTAACTCGCCCTTGAAGTGCCTGCCTTCCGGCGCGAAGGAAGGCGCGCTCCCGCGCCGAATGGCCCCGGCGGTGCGGTCGCGCATGCCCGGCCGAGCTCCGGCCTCAGCGCACGACCACCGCCACCCGGTCTCCGTGGCCGCTGCCATCCCTCGCCGAGATCACGTGCCTGCCCGGCTCCAACGGCCACTCCAGGGCCTCGTCCGAGCGGCTCTCCCCCACCACCTTCCCGTCTACCGACCAGTAGAGCGGTCCCGGGGCCCCCTCCACCGCCGCCCTGAGAGGGAGCGTCTGGAAGGAGGGGCGGAGCGTCG
>JBMFSH010000039.1:0-21463 GCA_049967655.1 Acidobacteriota bacterium | reverse complement strand
GACGCGCCCGGACCAGGCCCCCAGCGCCGCGCCAAAGGCGCGGCCAAGGCCCAGCCGTGGTCCGGAGCCGCCAAGGCCGTCTATCTTGAACAGATGTGCCTTCTGAGGGCAATCCCTCCGGGCTTGACCTGCGTGGCGGGCGGGTGCACGCTGTGCGGAACGCTCCGCTCTTCCAGGGAGGTGCGCGTGGCGGAGGCCGCTCCCATTGCGACGGTCCCTGCCGCCGTTTCGGAGAAGCGCTACCGGCGGCGGGTCTTTGCCTGGTCATGGTACGACTGGGCGAACCACGCCTACGTCACCACCACCGCCTCCACCTTCTTCCCCCCGTACTTCATCGCCATCGCCGCCCCGGCTTTCCTCGCGGCGGGCAAGGCGGCGGGCGATCCGACGGCCGCGGCGGCCTCCCGCGACGCGGCCTCCAACGCGTTCGCTTTCACCATCTCCCTGGCGCTCTTCGCGGCCGCCCTCCTGGCGCCCCTCATCGGGACCTGCGCCGACATCACCGGCCGCCGGAAGCGCATCCTCCTCCTGGTGACGGCTGCCGGCGGGGTCCTCGCCTCCATGATGTTCACCCTCACCACGGGGCGGTGGGTCCTCGGGCTCGTGCTCTACTTCCTCACGCAGGTGTGCGTCAACATCGCGCTCGGTCTCAACAGCAGCCTGCTGCCGCACGTGGCCAGGCCGGACGACCTGGACCGCGCCTCCAGCCTGGGATACGCCATGGGCTACGTGGGAGGCGGCCTCCTGCTGGCCTTCAACGCCGCGCTCTACCTCTTCTCGGGGCGGCTGGGCCTCCCGCCCGGCCTAGCACCGCGCATCGCCTTCCTGACTGTGGGCCTCTGGTGGATCGCCTTCACGGCCCCCCTCCTCTTCGCCGTTCCCGAGCCCCCGGCGACCCCGCTGGCAGGGGGTAGCGGCAATGCGCTCCGGGACTCGGTGGTGAGGCTGCGCCGCACCCTCCGAGACCTCCGCCGGTACCGGGAGCTCTTCACGATGCTGGTGGCCTACTGGTTCTACATGGAGGGAGTGGGGGCCATCATCCTGCTGGCCACCGCCTACGGGGCCGCCCTGGGCCTGGACACGGGCCTCCTCATCGGGATGCTCCTGCTGACACAGTTCGTGGCCTTCCCCTACGCCCTCATCTTTGGACGCATACCCGACGCTTCCCACCGCTGGCGGGGCACGTACGTCGCGATGGTGCTCTGGACGGGCGCGACCCTGCCCCTGCTCGGCTGGTACACCCACTCCCGGCCCGGCCTGGGTCTGCCCCGGGCCTTCGCCCTCATCGGGGCCGACCAGGCGCTGGGCACCCTCTTCGCGATGACCCTCGGCAGGCGCCTCTTCGCGCCCCTCGCCGCGAGACTGGATGCCAAGAGGGTGGTCATCATGGGACTGATCATCTACACCGTGGTTCCGCTGTGGGGGTACGTGCTCCATACGCCCGCAGAGTTCTTCATGCTCGGTTGGATGGTGGGCGCCGTGCAGGGAGGCACCCAGGCCCTCAGCCGCTCCATCTACGCCGAACTCTCGCCCCGCGCGAAATCCGGAGAGTTCTTCGGCATCTACGGCCTCTTCGAGAAGTTCTCGGGCATCCTGGGGCCCCTCCTGTACGGCCTCGTGGGCGAGCTCACGGGGGACCCTCGGGACAGCGTGGTCTCCATCGCCGTGTTCTTCGTGGCGGGCATCTGGGTCCTCTCGCGCGTCGACGTGCCGCGCGGAAGCCGCGCCGCCCAGGAGGAGGAGACCCGCACCGAGGCCGCCCTGGCGGCCGATTGAGGCGATCCGGCGGGGGCCGAGCGGCCCCTGCGCGCCGACCGCCGCTCGCGCGTCTCGCGGCTCCGTTTCAAGGCCGCCTACGGTTCCCTGGGCGGGGCCCTCGGCTTGCCCCGCTCGCTGCGAACGCTCGCTCTTCGCTCGCGCTCTCGCGGCGGGCCTACGCCGTCTCCCGCCCTTCTCGCCCCCCTTCTCGTGCCTTCGATGGCGTGAAAAACACTTCGGGGAGGGTTGCCCCTCCCCAAGGTTTCTCAGGTTTGGTGCCGAAGGGGGGACTCGAACCCCCACGCCCGTGAGAGCACTGGACCCTGAACCCAGCGCGTCTACCAATTCCGCCACTTCGGCGCGGAAGAAAATGATAGCCCGAACCCATGGCCCTGTCAAGGCGGCCTGCGGGCTCCTAAACTCTCTGAGAAGGCTTGCGTATGGGGGGATAGAGAGCGTGGAAGGACACGGCGGGCCCCCCCGTGGCGAGGCATCGGCGGAGGAAACTATATTTCATATCGCATAGGGGTAGAAGCATGATCGGAATGCCCCGTGGATGCAGGCCTGTAACCGGCGTGGGGTGGCTGGTGGCGGCCCTGGGGGCCACGGTGCTGGGATGCGCCCCAAGGGTGACGGGCCCCCAGCCCCTGACGGTGGATCAGATCGTGGCCCAGGGCGACCAGCAGGGCCTCAGGCTGGAGAACCCCTTCGCCCTGAACGACACGATCAAGGCCAAGGTCGAAAAGCAGATCGGGTTCACGGGCACTCCGCTCGACCGCATCCGCCGCATCATCCGGTACCTCAACGATAACAACTACATCCACTTTCAGTACTCCGCCAATCTCTCGCTCACGGCCAACCAGGCCTTCGAGGCGCGGAAGGGCGACTGCCTGGCCTACACGAACCTCTTCCTGGCCATCGCGAGGCACCTGAAGATACCCATGTATTTCGTTCACGTCACCGAGGCTCGGAACCTCTACGAGCGGGATGGCCTCTTCTTCATCTCGTCGCACATGGCCCTCGGCTACGGAGGGAGGATGCAGCCCGAGGAGGTGAATCCCTACACCGTGATCGTGGACTTCACCGAGGAGTCGGCGGACTACAAGTTGGCCATGTTCGAGGCGGTGGACGACGGCACGGCCCTGTGCCTCTACTACAACAACGTCGCGGTGGACCGCATGATCGAAGGTGATTGCGCCTACGCCCAGAGGCTCCTCCAGTACCTCATCGGCGTCAGGCCCCTGGTCAAGGAGCTCTACAACAACATGGGCGTCCTGCTCATGAGGGAGGGCAACTACGCGGGTGCCCTGGCCTTCCTGCAATCCAGCATCCAGCGCTTCCCGGGCTACGAACCTCTCTACACCAACGCCATCCAGGCGGCCCGCGGCAGCGGGCAGCCCCAACTGGCCCGGAGGCTGGAAGCCAAGCTGGAGAAAATGGCCAGGGATGATCCCTTTTTCCTCTTCAACCAGGGCCTTCACCTCTACCACCAGGGTCAGTTTGAGAAGGCGGCCGAGCGCTTCAAGAGGGCCGCCAACAGGCAGCCGAACAATACCTTTCTTTACGCCTGGCTGGCGCGTGCCTATCTCCGGTGCGGCCGGACAGAGGAGGGCATCCGCGCCTTTGAAAGAGCGCAAGAGTATTCGCCCAACTACCGGATGCTCGCCCTCCTCCGCGCCGAGTTCCCCGTGCTGGACTCCGTGCCCCGTCCCCAGCTCCCCCTGGCTCAGCCCCATTAGAAGGCCTTCCCAGAGGCCGACGCGCGGTGAGGGCTCCCTGCACCGAGGCCGCAACGCTCCTGTTTATGCTGTGGGGACAAGGTGGGACGCCCTAAAGAGGCCAAATCTCTTCGTCCTCCGGCGGCCGCGCGGCGGGGCACCTTTCCCGCAACCCCGGTCCCGATGTTTTTCCCCGTCCTTGACCCCACAGCCGCTGGCGGCTACACTACAGCGGGCCAGAAGCCCCGTACCGGAAAGGAATTCGCGATGCTCAGAAGATTTCCATGGGTTATGCTCGCCGCGTCCCTCGCCCTGCTCCTTCTGGCCCCCCTAGGGGTGGCCGCCCAAAGCCAGCAGTTGACGGTGGAGGGTTACTCCGTCTTGGGAAACGTGGTCTCCACTCCCATTCGGGCCTCGGTTCCGCTCACGCCTCCCTACCGAGCGGTGGCCGCCGGGCCCTACTTCCAGATCGTGGACGAGAGCAGCCCCGCCGCGCTCACCGTGGTGAGCCAGTTGGGCTTGCCCGAGCCGATCCAGGACATGGCCGTGGCGGGTAACAACGTCTTTATCGCGGACGGATACGGCGGGACCCTCATCGTGAACGCGGCCAATGTCACCGCACCGTACGTCACCGGCTCCTTCGCCACCTCTGACGCCCTGGCGATCGCCTTGGACTCCAACGGCGAATTCGCTTACGTGGCAAACGGCGACCAGACCATTCAGGTCCTGAACGTAAAGGATACCTCCCACCCGACCAAGGTCATGGACAAGTTCTTCACCAATGCCAATTTCTACGACCTCGTGGTGGCGGGCCAGACCCTCTTGGCCGCTGGGGGAGGCAAGGGAATTTTCGTTTACACTATCGCTTCCCCCAATAGTCCGAGCCGCGTCAAACGCGTGAAGAGCCTGAAGGCCTGCACCAGCCTGGCCGTACAGGGTCAGCTCGTGGCCGCGCTGGATGGCGATCTCGGCCTCGTTCTGGTCTCCTTCCCAGCATGGAACACGCCCGCCGTTGAGAGCACGCTGACCCTTCCCAACCCGGGCCAGGCGTGCGCCTTCCTGCCCCAAGACCCCACCAAGCTCCTCGTGGCGGAGGGCGATGGGGGCATTCAGATCATCGACGTGAGCAACCCGGCGGTCCCGGCCGTGGTGGCCTCTTCCGCGACCCCCTCGCCGTGCGTGGGACTTTCCCTCTCCGGCAGCAACCCCTACGCGGTGTGCGGCGACAACGGGCTTTGGGCGTTGAATCTGAGCAACCCCTCCCAGCCCACGGCCCAGCAGGTGCTCGAAGGGGAGCCGGGGAAGACGGCATTAGTCTCCACGGGCAGCACGGCCTACGTGGGCTCCAATTCCCACCTGGAGGTCTGGGACTGCACTAATTCGGCCCATCCGGTCAAGGTGACCTCCATTCCCGTGGCGCAGCCCATCGTGGACATGACCCTCTCCGGCCACCTCCTCTTCGCCGCCTGCCAAACGGCGGGCGTAGATGTGTTCGATATCTCCGCCCCCCAGGTTCCTACCCTGCTCTCCACGCTTCCCGTCACCGGTTCGGCGGTCCAAGTGGCCGTGGAGGGCAACCTCATGGCGGTGGCGGCGGGCCTGCAGGGGCTTGTGCTCGCCGATATCAGCAATCCCGCCAGCCCCGTTACCCTTTCCACCTGGCAGTACGGCAAGAAGGCCACTCCCGGCTTCGTCTCCGGGGCGGCCTTTTCGGGCGCTACCACGGTCTGGGTGGACCACAACATCTATGGGGCTACCGCGCTGAATGTCTCTGCACCCGCCGCCCCGACGATCATCGGGAAGGAGTCCTCTGCTAGCATGTTTGGCAAGATTTACGCCTATTCGAACATCCTGTACGTTTGCTCCGAAGCCGGTGGACTGGTACCTATTGACATCTCAAATCCCGCCAAACCAGTCAAGAAGACCGCCGTCTCCACCACTTACGCCACCAGTCTTTTACTCGACGGCGACCGGGCCCTTCTCTGCGACGGCTTCGGAGGGCTCAAGGAGTTCGACCTCACCGATCCGCTCGTCCCCGCCCAGGTCACCCTCTTCTCGATGCCCGGCTACGCCTACGATGTCACGGTCCTGCCGGATGGGACGCGCCTGGTGGCGAGCCCCGAGGGTGGGCTCTGGAGCCTGGCCCTCTCCCCCTGTGATGGCGTGACGCTGCTGGAGCCTTGCGATGGCCAGTCGCTGTCTCGGATCACAGCCCCCAGCTTCATGTGGAAGGCCGTGGCGGGGGCCAAGTACGAGGTGCAGCTGTCTACGGACCCGGGCTTCCCCAAGGGCAAGGGCCGGTTCCTTGGCACGGAAACCGGGGGCAGCTTTAAAGAGCCATTTTGGAAGCCCGCAGGTCAGGCCTGGAAGTGGATCCAAAAGCATGCCCTGAACGGTGCCAGCCTCTACTGGCGAGTAAAAATAATCCAAAACAAGACCACGAGCATCAGCGAATCGAGGAGCTTCACCCTGCAGTAGGGCGGCTGGCTGCTGTCGTCTCCCTCCTGGAAGGCACGCGCGGACCCGCCCCCTGAACGCTCTGGGGGGGTTGCGTCCCGGCAATGCAACGAATGCCTCTCTGGCGCGCCATGGTGGCGCTACGTGCCTTTTTGGCATGCCGCCATAGCCCACAATCGTTCCATTCTGGCACTTATCCCTGGAGCGTTCGCGCAGGGGGGGAGTCTAACCTCCTAAACACGAAGATCTTCGGTGCCATCACCCTGAAATAGGCATGCACATTGCTTTACCGAAGAGTCTAGGTTTGTGCGGGGGGATGGAGAGAGAAACCTGCCTCACAAAAGGGGACTTTGCCTCCATGAGCTTTCAGAGACATGAAGACGAAGAATGGCCACAGCAGTGGATCGCCGTGTGATCCTCAGCTAGACGGGCAACGCAGGGTAGCTTCAGGTGAGTCTCAACGGGAAGACAAGGAAAAGCATGAAAGGAGGTCAGGTATGAAGGGACGGTTGGTAAGGAGTGTACTGTTCGCGGCGGTTTTGCTCGCCGCGGCGGTGATGACGTGGGCCCAGGCCAATACGGGGCAGATTTCGGGGAAGGTCCTGGACGAGAAGGGCCAGCCCATTCCGGGGGCGAGCGTGACGGTCAGCTCGAAGGCCCTCCAGGGAGACCGGGGCACGGCGACCGATCTGGACGGCGCCTTCCTCGTGCCCTTTCTGCCTCCCGCCTCTGACTACCAGGTCAAGGTGGAGGCGGTGGGCTTCAACAAGGTCGTCCAATCCAACGTCGGGGTTCAACTGGGCTCCACCACCACGCTGAACGTCGCGCTCACGAGCGGGAGCCAGACGGTCACCGTGACGGCCAGGCCCCCCGTGGTCTCGCTGAAGAACACCCAGGTTTCGGACAACATCACGCAGGAGCAGCTCGACATGCTACCCCTGGGGCGCGGCTACCAGGACGCCCTCTTCCTCGCGCCCACTGCCGTGGATGCAGGCGCGGGCGGCAACCCGGGCATCGCCGGCGCGTCCGCCAACGAAAACGTCTGGCAGATCAACGGCCTGAACACCACGGACATCGTCACGGGAACCTTCGGCACGAACCTCAACTACAACTTCGTCCGTGAGATCGACGTCAACACGGGAGGTATTCCGGCCGAGTACAGCGGCTCCACGGGGGGCCTCTTCAACGTGCTGACCAAGAGCGGCTCCAACGAGTTCCACGGAGAGCTCTTCGGCTACTACACCAACCAGAACGCCTCTGCCAAGGGGCTTCCCGTTTATGGCGGTGGCCTTACCGAGAACTCCTTCGACCGGTACGACTACGGCTTCGACGTGGGCGGTCCCATCCTGAAGGACCGGCTCTGGTACTTCGTGGCCTACAACCCCACGGTGAGCAGCACCCACTACCAGGGCGTGTTCAACGAGACGAGCTACGTGAACGCCGCCGGACAGCCCTATCACACGCTCAACCTGCCCTACAACTACACCGACAGCCGCAAGAGCTGGCTGTGGTCCCTCAAGCTGAACTACCGGCTCAACGAGAAGCACAACTTCGAGCTGACGGCTTACGGCGATCCCTACAAGGCCCATGTCCCCTCGGACGGCATCTACCCCACGATCAACCCCCTCTCCGACCAGACGACCCGCAACCAGGGCGGTTACAACTGGATCGCTCGGTGGTACGCCACCTGGACCCCTACCTTCTACTCGGAGACCTCCTTCGGCCACGCGAAGGACATCCTCCAGGTGATCCCCAGCTCCAACGCTGGCTGGGGCTACCCCGTCGAGGTGAGCTACGACTGGTCCCCCGGCCTCTCGGTGGGGCCCGGCATGGGTGTCATTGATTCGGACACTCGAAACTCTACCCAGGTCACGAACAAGGAGACCTGGATCCTGGGCAACCACGAAATCAAGTTCGGCGCCGAGGCCACATGGATCCACTTCTATGGCTTCCTGGGCTACCCCGGCAACTCCTACAATATTTTGATCGGTGGTCCCGCCGGCTATCCCAGCAGCGACATGAGCCAGTACTACTACGACATCCGGTACTCCCTGCAGAACCCGCTGAGCGACAGCAAGGGCCGCTACTACGCCGGGTTCCTACAGGACAAGTGGTCCATCACCAACTACCTCAACCTCTCGGCCGGCGTCCGTTGGGAGGAGAACCTCCAGGAGCCCAGCCAGGCCTCCAGCTTCAGCGTTCGCTCCACCTCGCCCCGCGTGGGCTTGAGCTGGGACTTCGCCCACGACGGCAAGTCTAAGCTCTACATCGACTACGGCGAGTACAGCGAGATCATGCCCGTCCAGCTCGCCAACAACATGTCCCCCGGCCACGCCCAGTACATCGACTATTACAACTACGGCACCCAGGTTGCCCACTTCCTCAGCGGCTCGGTGCCCTTCAAGGTCTACGGGAACCCGAAGGATCAGTACTCCCGCGAGTGGCTGGCCGGTTTCGAATACGAGATCGCTCCCAGCTTCACCGTGGGCGCCCGCATCCAGTACCGCGACCTGGCCCGCGCCATCGACACCTACGGTTACCTCGACAAGCACGGCAACCTGGACTTCCTCATCGTCAATCCGGGCATGGGGAGCTATCCCGCCTCCTACATGGCCAACTGGATCAACGCCAAGGATTACAGCGGCAACCCCTTCAACGACTTCAGCCCCTTCTCCAAGCCGATCCGTCTCTATCGCGCCTTCACCCTCACGGCCGACAAGCGCTTCTCGAATAACTGGTTCATGAACGCCAGCATGACGTGGTCCCGACTGGAGGGCAACTACACGGGAGCGGCCTACGGCTACGGCACCACGGCCTTCGACTACGGCCCCAACGCAACGGGCGTCTACGTGGCCCCCTTCCGGGCGCTGGAGCAGAACAGCTACGGCCTCCTGCCCCAGGACGTGCCCGTGGACTTCAAGCTCCAGGGCGCCTACCGCTTCAACTTCGGGCTCACCCTCGGCGCCAGCATCGAGCTGGCCTCCGGCCGCCCCTACAACAAGTACGTCGCCTTCCCGGCCAACGAACTGGAGAGTGGGCAGAGCATCTTCGTCGCTCCCCGCGGCTCGTCCCGGCTGCCGAGCTGGTACGAAGTCGACCTTCACGCCGAGTACGCCTTCAAGCTCTGGCGCATCAACGCCTCCGTGGTGGCGAACATCTTCAACCTCACCAACGTCCAGCACCCCCTGAGCGTTTACGAGACCTTTTACAAGCAGCCCAACACTTGGGAACAGTACGTCTCGGGCAACCTGACGCCGGACCCCAACTATGGCACACCCACCTCGCGCCAAGCGCCGCGCTCCGTCCAGGCGGGCCTCAAGTTCACCTGGTAAGGCGACGAGCCTCTCTTGGCCTCACAAAGGACCCCGGTTCGCCGGGGTCCTTTTTTTGGTGGGAACTGGGAAGTGAGGAGTGAGAGGGAAAAAGAAACGGAAGCGAAACGAGATCGTAACATACCCTTGATAGGGTAAAATCGGCTGGACAGGGAGAGGAACGCCATGATCGTATGGAAAATGCGTGAACTGGCGCGGTGGATCGCCCCGGCGGTCCTTCTTGGCGCGGCCCTCCCGCTGGGGGCCCAGGCGCACCTGATGCTGCACGGCGGCGGGGCGACCTTCCCCTTTCCCCTCTATGCCAAGTGGTCCTACGAATACGCCCGCCTCACCGGGGAGCGCTTCAACTACCAGTCCATTGGGTCGGGGGCCGGTATCGAGCAGATGCGTCACCACATCTTCGACTTCGGCGCCTCCGAGGCGCCACTCGACGCGGACGCCCTGAGCCGTTCCGGACTGATCCAGTTCCCCATGGTGATCGGCGGCGTGGTGCCGGTGGTCAACCTCCCGGGCATCGCCTCGGCGGAGCTGAAGCTCACCGGCCCTCTCCTGGCCGACATCTTCCTCGGCCGCGTCACCTCGTGGCGCGACCCGCGCATCCTGGCCCTCAACCCCCGCCTGCGCCTGCCGCCCCTGGAAATCTCCGTGGTGACGCGGGCCGACGGATCGGGGAGCACCTGGCTGCTTACTCGGTACCTCGGCGAGGTCTCGGCCGACTGGCGCCTGAAGGTGGGCCACGGCCCATCCGTCCGGTGGCCGGTGGGGATGGCCTCGAAGGGGAATGAGGGCGTCTCCTCCTACGTGAAGCAGACCACGGGTAGCATTGGATACGTGGAGTTCACCTACGCCCGGCAGAACGGCTTGGCCACGGTCCTTTTGCAGAACCGGGCCGGCGGCTTCCCCCTGCCGGGGAGGGCCTCCTTCCTCGCGGCGGCCGCCAAGGCCGAGTGGCAGGGGCCCGAGCGCTCGCCCAAGGGCCTGACGGACCAAGCGGCGGAGGGCGCCTGGCCCATCGTGGGGGCCTCTTTCATTCTCATCGCCCGCGATCAGCCCGACGCGAGGCGCGCCGCCGCCCTGCTCTCCTACTTCGACTGGTGCTTCCACGACGGGAAGCGCTTGGTGGACGAGCTCGATTACGTTCCCATTTCCGAACCCATCGTCCGTCAGATTGAAGGGTCCTGGGCGGCGGAGATCCGGTCGGCGGGCAAACCGGTCTGGCCTTTGGCCGCTCCGGCGGCCAAGTCCGCCAAGTAGGACGGGGGAGGGAGCCGGATGCAACAGCCAGCAGAGGTGACCACCGAAACCGCTTCCCGCCACACACCGCCGCAGGGCCCGGCCGCCCCACGGCGCCCCCAGGACCGGCCACGCCCCGGCAACCTGCCCGACGTCCTGTTCAGGGCTACGACCCTCTTTTTCGCCGGGCTCGTACTTCTGCTCATCCTGGCCATCGGGACCGTCCTCTTCGCCCAGGCCCACCTGGCCTTCTCGCATTTCGGGCTGAAATTCCTCTGGACCAAGGAGTGGGACCCGGTCAAAGAGTCCTTTGGCGCCCTGCCGTCCATTTTCGGCACTCTGGTCTCCTCCTTCCTGTCCATCCTGATCGCCGTTCCGGTCAGCCTGGGCATCGCGATCTTCCTGACGGAGATGGCGCCGCCGTGGCTTCAGAAGCCGGTGGGACTGGCCGTGGAGATGCTCGCCGCGGTGCCGAGCATCATCTACGGCATGTGGGGGCTCTTCACCTTCGCGCCCATCGTGGCGCGGCACATGGAGCCCTGGCTCAAGCACCACCTCGGCTTCCTGCCCCTGTTCCAGGGCCCGCCCATGGGCATCGGCATGATGACGGCCTCCATCATCCTCGCCGTCATGATCATCCCCTTCATCACCTCCATCACCCGCGACGTCTTCGCGCTGGTCCCCGCCATGGCCAAGGAGTCCGCCTACGGTCTGGGCGCCACGACCTGGGAGGTGGTCCGAAACGTGGTCATCCCCTACACCCGCACCGGCATCGTGGGCGCCATCTTCCTGGGCCTGGGCAGGGCCCTCGGCGAGACCATGGCGGTCACCTTCGTCATCGGAAACGCCCACGACATTTCGCTGTCGCTTCTGAGCCCCTCCAACACGATCTCCTCGACCCTGGCGAACGAGTTCACGGAGGCCACCTCGCACCTCTACGTCTCCAGCCTCATCGCCCTGGGACTCATCCTCTTTCTGATCACGACCATCATCCTGTCGGTGGCCAAGCTCCTCCTGTGGCGCATCGAGCGGCAGGTCGTGGGGAGCGTGCGATGAGGCGCCACGGCGGGCTCCGGCACAAGCTTCGCAAGGCCACGAACGCGGTCATGATGGCCCTATCCGGGGCCTCCGCGCTGTTCGGCCTCTTCTGGCTCTTCTGGATTCTCAAGGATCTGATCCACAAGGGCCTGCCGGCCTTCTCGGTGGCCTTCTTCACCAAGCTGCCCACTCCTCCCGGCATGGCCGGCGGCGGCCTGGTCAACGGCATCGTGGGCACGCTGCTGATCACCGCGATGGCCACCCTGATCGGCGTGCCGGTGGGCATCCTGGCCGGGACCTACCTGGCCGAGTACGGCCGCCAGAGCGCCCTGGCCCACGCCGTCCGGTTCGTGAGCGACATCCTCACCAGCGCCCCCTCCATCGTCATCGGCGTCTTCGTCTACGCCATCCTGGTCCAGCCCATGAAGGGCTTCTCGGGGCTCGCGGGGGCCTTGGCCCTGGCCATCATCATGATCCCCGTCGTCACGAGGACCACCGAGGAGATGCTGCGTCTCGTGCCCAATGCGCTGAGAGAGGCGGCCCTGGCCCTGGGGGCGCCCTACTGGAAGGTCATCCTCAGGGTCTGCTACCGGCGGGTGCTGGGAGGCATGACCACCGGCGTCCTGCTGGCCATCGCCCGGGTGGCGGGCGAGACGGCTCCGCTCCTCTTCACCTCCCTGAACAACCCCTACTGGAACTTCAACCCGCTGGAGCCGACGGGGACCCTGAACGTCACCATCTTCAACTACGCCATGTCGCCCTACGACGACTGGCGGACGAAGGCATGGGGGGCGGCCCTCCTCATCACGCTCGGCGTCCTGCTGACCACCATCGTGGCCCGGATCGCCGTGAGCCGCACCCAGCGCCTGGGGAGCCAGCGATGAACCCGATGACCGCGGAAGAAGTGCCCACCCCGCCTGCGCAGAAGGGGCAGGGAGAGGCCGAGCAGTCCGAGCGGCTCCACCGCCTCCGGATCCAGGTGAAGGAGCTCAATTTCTACTACGGCGGCAACCAGGCGCTGAAGAACATCAGCCTGCCCGTCTACACCAACGAGGTGACGGCCTTCATCGGACCTTCGGGCTGCGGCAAGACCACCCTGCTCCGCGTCTTCAACCGGATGTACGACCTCTACCGCGGCCAGCGGGCCACGGGAGAGGTGCTGCTGGACGGGCAGAATATCCTCGCCAAGGACCTGGACGTGACCCAGCTCCGGGCCCGCGTGGGTATGGTCTTCCAGAAGCCCACCCCCTTCCCCATGTCCATCTACGAGAACATCGCCTTCGGGATACGGCTCTACGAGAAGCTGCCCAAGTCGATCCTGCGCGAGCGCGTGGAGACCGCGCTGCGGGACGCCGCCCTCTGGGACGAGGTCAAGGACAAGCTCAACCACAACGGCATGAGCCTCTCCGGCGGCCAGCAGCAGCGCCTCTGCATCGCGAGGGCCATCGCCGTGAAGCCCGAGGTGATCCTCATGGACGAGCCGGCCTCCGCCCTCGATCCCATCGCCACGGCCCGCATCGAGGAGCTCATCGACCAGCTCAAGGCCAACTACACCATCGTCATCGTCACCCACAACATGCAGCAGGCCGCGCGCATCTCGGCCTTCACCGCATTCCTCTACCTGGGCGAGCTGATCGAGTTCGGGGAGACGGAGAAGATGTTCACCAACCCCAGGGAACCCAGGACGAGAGACTATCTGACCGGCCGGTTCGGCTGATACCATGGGCCGCGTGCGGCGGCGATTCGGCCGCCCCCTTGGATGCCGGACCCATCCGGCAGCGGAGTGAGCGGATGAGCAGAGAGAGAGAAGAGATCCGGTCTCTCATGGAGAACATCGTGGCCATGGCGGACGAGGTGGGGCGCGTCCTGCGCGCCGCAGCCCAGGCCTTCACCAGCTGCGATCCCAACAGCGCGGCCGACCTCTACCAGCGGGACGAGGCCATCGACCGGATGGAGAACGCCAACGACGCCCGCTGCCTCCGCATCCTCGCGCTGTTTCAGCCCGCCGCGGACGACCTGCGCACCGTCTTCATGGCCCTCAAGATCAACAACGACCTGGAGCGCATCGGAGACCACGCCCTGAACATCGCGGAAAGGAGCGCCGACCTCTCGGCCTTTCCCACCTCGGCCCTCGCCGAGCACTTTGCCCGCATGACCGAGCTGACCCTCGGCATGCTCAGCGACGCCATCACGGCCTTCGTGGCCCGCGACACGGCCCTGGCCAAGGCCGTCATCGCCAGGGACGACGAGGCGGACGACCTCCTCTCCCGCTCCATCCGGGAGGTCCTGACACAGGACTGGCACGACCGCAGCCAGCGCGAATCGGCCGTGGCGGTGGTGTTCGCCGCGAAGGAGTTCGAGCGCATCGCCGACCTCTGCACCAACCTCGCCGAAGACGTGGTCTTCATGGCCGAGGGGACCCTCCTCAAGCACGAAGGGCAGATGTAAGAGGATATCCGGTAGGAATCACCACCAAGACAGGAAGGCACCAAGAAGCTGTGATCTGCAAAAAGCCGCGGGGGCAGTTCGCTACAGGCTTCGCTTGTAGGAGCTCTTCCAGAGCGCGATTCACGGTGGACGTCCGGTGCATCGGCCTCTGGAGAGGCCTCCTCCGCGGCCCTTACCTCCAGCGTCTAGCCTCTCGCGTCCAGCGTCTGCCGTCTCGCCCTCACAGCAGCGCGTCCAGCCCCTGCTTGAGGTCGGCGAGCAGGTCCTCCCTGCCTTCGCAACCCACGGAGAGTCGCACGAGGCCGTCGGTGATCCCAGCGGCCAGCCGGTCCTCGCGCCGCATGGCGGCGTGCGTCATGGAGGCCGGGTGCTGGATGAGGGTCTCCACGCCGCCCAGGCTGACGGCGAGGGCGGCCAGCTTCAATCCCTCCAGCAGGCGCTTGCCGGCCGGCAATCCGCCCTTGAGCTCGAAGGAGATCAGCGAGCCGGGGCCCTCCATCTGGCGAGCCATGACGGCCGCCTGCGGATGGCCCGGAAGCCCGGGGTAGCGCACTTCGGCCACGGCCGGGTGCCCGGCCAGGAGGGCCGCGCAGGCCTGGGCGTTCTCCTGAGCCACGCGAACCCTCATGGCCAGGGTCTTGATCCCCCTGAGGACGAGCCACGCCTGGTGGGGGTCCATGGTTCCGCCCAGGTAGAAGAGGACGGGGCGAACCCTCTTCAAGAGAGCCTCGTCCCGAAAGACGAGAATGCCGCCCACCACGTCCGAGTGGCCGTTGAGGAATTTGGTCACCGAGTGGAGCACGAGATCGGCGCCGAAGCGGAAGGGGCGCTGAAGGATGGGACTCATGAAGGTGTTGTCCACCACGAGCAAAGCTCCGGCCGCGTGGGCCATCTCGGCGGCGGCGGACAGGTCCGTCACGGCGAGGGTGGGGTTGGCCGGCGTCTCGACAAAGACGAGGCGCGTCCTCGGCGTCAAGGCCCTCTTCAGCGCCGCCAGGTCGCTGGTATCCACGAAGGAGGCACTCACCCCGAACCGCACGAAATCCCTCTCCAGGATGACCCGGGAAGGCCCGTAGACGGAGGCGCTGCAGACCACGTGGTCGCCCTGAGAGAGCAGCGCAAAGAAGGCGGTGGAGACGGCCGCCATGCCCGTGGCCGTGGCCAGGGCGGCCACTCCGCCCTCCAGGGCCGCCACGTTCTCCTCGAGCATGGCAATGGTGGGATTTCCCATCCGCGTGTAGATGTAGCCCGGCTCCGTCCCGGCGAAGCGCGCCGCCCCCTGGTCGGTGGACCGGAAGGCGAAGGTGGAGGTCTGGTAGATGGGCGGCGCCACCGAGCCGAAGACGGGGTCGGGTGCCTGGCCGGCGTGGATGCAGAGAGTATCGATGGAAGCCTTATCGCTCTTGTCGTGCTTGGTCATGGATCCCCTCCAGATGCCGGGCCTGGGCCCGGTGGGGCAGTATGCCACCCCGCTTGGGCCCGGGCAAGGGCGTGATGCGTGACAGGGCGTGATGCGTGCGAGATGCAAGACGCGAAACGCGATGTGCGCGAGAAGAGGCGAAGTGCGAGACGAGAAGAGGGCAAGCCATAGGGCCCCTTCGTGCTCTGCCTTCCTCATTTCCTCATTTCCTCACTTCCTCACTTCCTTACTTCCTCACCTCCCCCCAAAAAACGGGCCCCGGGTTGCCCCGGGGCCCTGAGGAATCTCTTGTACTTCCTCCAGCTACATTAGAAAGTCCAGCGGATGCTGAAGCGGACGTAACGCGGCGCCTGGCTCACCCAGGGCTTGCCGTAGAGGCTGGTCTGGGGGCTGAAAACCTGGATGGGGCCGCCCGGGGACGCCTGGTGGGCGTAGTACTCGTCGATGACGATCGGTTTGTTCTCGTTGGTCACGTTGAAGACGTCGAGGCGCAGGCCCAGGTTGGTCTTCCAGAGCTTGAAGTTGTACTGGGCAGCCATGTCCAGGGTCCAGGTGGTGGGGGTACGGCCGTCGGAACCGCGCTGGTTGTAGAAGCCCGCGGCGCCGCCGTACCAGTCCACGAGGATGTACTTGCTGATGGGCGTGCCGCTCTGGATCTGGAAATTGGCCGAGAGAACCAGGGGGATGTTGCTGAAGGTGTAGGAGCCGTAGATCTTCCCCACGTGGGTCCGGTCGTTGGGCAGGTAGCCGTCTCCGTTCACGAGGAACTGCGGCAGATCGTAGGTGGCGTTGATGCCGGGGTCGAGCTGGCCCGTGAGGGTGTCGTTGGAGCTCAGCCCCTCGTAGTTACCCTTGAGCCGGGACCAGACGTAGGAGGCCTGCAACTGCCAGTTGTTGCTGTAGCGCTTGTCGGCCGTGAGTTCGACGGCCGTGTAGCGGCGGGTCATGTGGGGGAAGTAGTAGGTCTTGCTCTTGTCGATGGAGAACCCGGGGCCCAGGCCCGGCACCGGGATGCCCGACCAGCTGCTGGGGTTGCCGATGATGTAGGTCCTGGCTCCGTTGAAGGAGAAGTCCTCGATGCCCTGGTGCAGGTTGCGGTAGACGATTCGGCTGCCCACGCGCAACGTGGGCTGGAGCTGGTACTCGTACCCCAGGATGTACTCGTCGGTGGAGGGGGACTCGATGGGGGTGCTGATGGGCATGCCGGGGGTCTGGCCCTGAACGTCCTCACCCGAGGCGCCCAGAATGTAGGAGTTGGTGGGGATGAAGGAGGTCAGGTTCGGGTTGTAGAACTGCTCGATGCCGCTCACCTCGTTGTTGAGGCTGCGGACGGCCAGGTCCGTGGGCATGTCCTGGGTGTAGCGGCCGTAGAAGCCGTAGAACTTGCTCTTCCCGTCGTGGGTCGTGTCCCAGGTAAAGCCGACGCGGGGGTCGAAGTTGCCCTTCAGGTTGATGCTCTCGGCGCCGGGCAACATGCCCGCGATGTACTGCTGGCTGTAGCGGACGCCGGCCTTCACGGTGAAGAACTGCGTCAGGCTCCAGTTGTCGTTGACCCAGAGCGCCTCGGTCCGCGTCTGGGAGGGGCGGTCCATGGGGGTGAAGTAGTCCTGGGCCGTGTAGACGTACTGCTGTCCCTGGGGGCCCGTGGGCAGCCCGTAGTAAGCGGCCGGGGCCCACTGGATGAAGAGGCCGCCGATGGCCGGCGTGTGGGTCTCGGGCGAGATGAAGTTGGTCGGACCGGTCAGACCGAAGACGGGCGTGTAGTAGCGCTGGTCGTACTGAGCTCCGTAGGAGAGCTCGTGCTGGCCGTGCCAGTTGAAGAGGTTGGTCAGCTTCACGTTGGCCTGTTCCGACTCGTCCTTGGCCACGCCGCCGTAGCCGCCGCCGCCCAACGAGTTGACGTAGTTGTTGTTGAGCAGGTCGGTGACGCCGGTCGCGGGGTTGTAGGTGTACTGGGAGGGGTCGGTCTGGTTCGCTGGGTAGACGTGGAACCCGTTGTAGATTTCCGTGGCCAGGGCGTAGCTGTACTGCCAGTTGTTCTGGGCCGAGGCGTTGTTGAAGGTCTGCCACTGGTGTTCGTGGTGGTAGCTCAGCACCACCTCGCTGAAGAACTTGGGCGACCAGGTGGAGTTCCACTGGAGCGAGAGGTTGTTCGGCTCGTCCTTCAGGGTCCAGGGGGACGAGGCCGCGTTGAAAGTATCGAGGGCCCCGTACCGCCCCTCCTTGTCCACGTTGCCGAAGGTGCTGACGGCCAGCTTCTGGTTCGGGTTGATGTTCCAGGTCACCTTGAAGGCGTACTGTTGGTTGATCTGGTTGATGTCGGTGATCTGCTGCCCGTTGAAGACCGACTGGGCACCGCTGCCGTTGATAAAGAGGTAGGGGTCTTGGGTCGTGGGCAGGGCGGTGTACTCCTTGTAGCGGTTGTAGTCGTAGCCCAGGTAGAACCAGAGCTTGTCCTTGATGAAGTAGCCGCCCAGATCGCCGCCCACGTCGTACTGGGTGTGGCCAGCGTTGCCCTGGAGCTGGTTGTTGTAGCTGTACGTGGTCTGCTTGGCCGAGTAGGTAGCGTTAGTATAGTAGGCGTAGAGGGAGCCGTGGAACTCGTTGCCGCCGCTTCGCGTGATGGCGTTCACCACGCCGCCCATGGCACCGCCGTACTCGGGGGGAATGCCGCCCGTGAGCACCTGCATGTCCTGGATGAAGTCGAAGTTGAGCATGGTGTCGTTGGTGTTCGGGGCGTTACCGATCGAACCGTTGGAGGAGATGCCGAGGTCCGTGTTGGTGATGTTCATGCCGTTGATCATGTACTGGTTTTCGGCGCCCGTGGAGCCCCCGATGGAGGCGTTACCGGGCGTGGAGGAGCCCGAACTCACGGCGCTCGGCGCCAGGAAGACGATCTGGTTGGAGTCGCGGGGGATCGGGATGGCGTTCACCATCTCGCTGGAGAGCGTGGCCCCGGTGGTGGTGCTCTTGAGGTTGATGATGGGGGCGGCGCTGGTGACCGTGATCTGGGTCTCGCCGGCGCTCAGGACGAACGGCAGTTGCACCGCCGAGCCCAGGGGGACGTCGATGTTTTTGCGCACCACCGCGTTGAACCCGGCGGCCGTGACCTTCACCTCGTAGCCGTGTCCCGCGGGAACGAAGGGGACGGTGTAGTTGCCGTTCACGTCCGTGGCGGTGCCCAGAAAGCCCTGCACCGATGGGCCCGACACGTGGACGACCGCCCCGATGACGGGCTGGCCGGACGAATCCGTAACCCTCCCTTGAATGGTACCACTCGTGGTCTGGCCCCAGATGCCCAGGCCGCTCAAGAGCATTACCACAACCAGCACGGCACTCAATTTGAGCGCTTGCTTCATCTCATAGCCTCCTGTGATGCTCCCCTCGGGCTGAATCTCTCCCTTCTCGATGGACCATGGCTGAATGAATGAACTTCCTTATGTCCTCCGAGAGCTTCCCAGGTGGACCCCGCCTCGGCGGAGGCCGGCCGCGCGACAGCTCCTGAACGGCCGCAATCCATGGCTGAGATCGATGGTGAATCGAGTGTCGGTCGATCTTCACGGGAAGGGAGCCCGGCATGAGCGCGCTTCGGCTGGAGCCGTATCGGTGCACGGCGGGCACGGAGATTCCCCGCCGGATCCTGCCGATCACCGTTCCAGGGCCACGAAAAGAATGCAACGCCTCTGGCTCCTCTCGGCACGCACGCCGGTCAATCGGGCGACGGCCAGACAGACGGGTAGAGAATAGTGCATTCTTGTCTTGCCTGCAACGGGGCACTGCCACTCCGGCCACATTTTAACCATCTCTTTATTTATCAGTGCGATACGGATTATGCTCTGGGCCACATGGGCGCTCATGGCCGTTTTGGCGTTGCCAACATGGCAGTGTCATTTTGACAGGCCATTACGTCCGGTTCGGGCGAGATCGAACCTAGACGGACACCTCAATGGGACCATGGACGGAATACGGCCGGCGGCGAGGGGTGAATAGCGGCCAAAATGGCGCACTTTCATCGGCTGAAGGCAAAAGGTGCCGAGACCCCTTGGTCGTCCTCGTTGCGGACGGTGACCTCAACCACCGTGCCCTTGGGCACCATGGCCTTCAGAGGGCCGCCCTTCTTGGCGATCACCTGCCCGTTGCTCTTCCACCGGGTGGCCGGAAACGGCGGAGTCCTCTTTCAAGTCCATTATGTGCCTTCGAGCTTCTGAAGGCGAAACCCCGCCGTCAGAAAGCTGATCACCAGGATGGCGAAACTGAAGGCCCCCACCTGGAGCGCCGAGGGCCAGTAATCTGCCGCGGGGCCTCGCCCCAGCAGGTGCTGGTAGTAGTGGAAGACGGGCCGGGCGGACAGGACCGTCACGAGCCCAACGTAGACGAGCGATACGAACATGTAGGTCAGCCCCCACGCACTCATGACGGCCTTGGCGGGATTGCGGGCGTCGAAGACCGGGTCCAGCGTCCCCATGAAGAGGGCCAGCGCGGCCAGCGTGACCGACTGGGCCACGGCCAGAAAGAGCGTGTACCCGAGGGCCTCTCCCCGGATGCCGAGAAAGTGGTTGGAACCGTAAAGGGTCAGGGCCGCGAGGGCCGACAGGGGGATGGCGGTGAAGAGGAACTTGGCCCAAAGGTAGGACCAGATGTCGATGGGCAGAACCCTGGAGACGAAATAGGCCTTCCCCTCCGACCCCACGGCCGTGAAGGCAAACCGGCCCGCCACGGAAGCCACGATGAGCCCGAGTGTGGCGAGGTTCCAGAAGGAGACGGCCACCTTGAAGACCTCCAGGTCGGTGGGCATGAACCGGACGTTGAAGAGGTAGATCACCACCAGCGCGCCCAGGATGATCACCTGCCCCCACTGCGTCGGATCCCTGAAGAAGAGGAGGAGGTCCCGCCGCAGGAGAGCCCGCGACTTCCGCCCGGCGGGGGCTGCGGCCAGGGCCAGGGTCAGAAGCCCCCCGCCCAGCCGGCTCCTCCCCCGCCTTGGAAGCATTTCGGCCTGTTCCTGTGCCCTGCCGTATCCCCGCCAGTGAAAGGCTCCCAGGAGGAGGGCCAACAGGCCGACGGCGGCCAGGGTGGTCAGGGCCAGGCGCAGAAGCGCGGGCCAGACCCCGTCCCACTGGCGCTCGGCCCCTCGAACCACCACGTCCGCAAGCCACGTGGAGGGCAGGAGCGCCTCGCTCGGAAGGCGAATGGAGCGGAGGACCGTCAGGGCTTGGAGAGAGGAGGCCGGGTTCAGGAGGTTCTCCGGACGGGCCAGGCGAAAGAGGACCACCAGCAGGCAGACCATGACCACCAGCAGGATGGTGAGGGCCTGGTGGAGGCGCCGGGCCGGGAAAAACCGGGCCAGAAGCACCGTCAGGCCAATGCCGAGGGAGGTGGGGATAGCCAGATAGAGGAGGAGGCCGGCGAACCCGGCTGCCAGCGCGAAGGGATCTGCCGGGAAGAGGCTCAGGTAGGCGGCCACCACGGGGACCAGGAGCAGGGCCACCATGTACCCGGCGTTCACCCCCGCCTCCAGGCTGCGGTGGAGGCGGAGCGACCAGCGGCCCACGGGCAAGGGCAGGAGGAGGGCGAGATCCTCGTCCAGGTAGAGGTAGGAGAGGGCGCTCACGGCCGCCGAAAAGAGCAGCAGCGTGAGGGTGGTCAGGAGGACGAGGGACATGAGCTTGGAGGCGACCGCCACCAGCAGGATCCTCGGGATCTCCTCGTTGGAGAGCAGGTTGCCGAAGATGCGACGGAAAAAGGCGAAGTCGCCCGCGAGGAAGGCGGCTCCCATGAGCAGAAAGAGGGCGCCCAGCCCCCCCTTCAGGGCGCTTGGCGGCCAGAAACGGTTTATTGTGCACCTCGCCCGGACCCAGGTCAGGTGGTTAAAATGCATGGCCTGATCACCTCAGCGAAGCGGGGCAAAGCGCGGGAAAGTGAGGAGTGAGGAGTGAGGTCGAAACATGGCTGTCCAAAATAATTTCAGCTTGCGATTGAGCAGTTGGCTTCGCTTTTCGCTGCAAGCGAAAAGCGGCGTCCCGGCGCCGATGGGCCTCATGCAAGGAAGCCGAGGCAGC
>JBMFSH010000038.1:0-21878 GCA_049967655.1 Acidobacteriota bacterium | reverse complement strand
GCGCGGCCACGCTGGCGTGGACGCGCCCGGACCAGGCCCCCAGCGCCGCGCCAAAGGCGCGGCCCAGACCCAGCCGTAGTTTAGAGCCGGCAGGGCAGTCTATTTTGAACAGGTAGGATCCATCACCCATCACCCAAACTGCCCCACCTTCCCTCGCCGCCTCATTGTCTCCCAGTACCAGCCTTTTGCTTCTCTCCGCGCCCGCCGAGTGGGGTATCCTGAGACCGGCGGCGTCCGCTCGCTCGGCGCCGCGGGGGTGCTGCCATGGCGGATGGAGAAGCTCGGAACTCGGAGAAAGTACCCGCGTGGGCCTACGCGCTCTGGCCCCTGGGGGTCCTTTTTCTGGCCATGTCGGCCGCCAAGACGAGCCTGACGGGAGGCCGCGGCCGAGGGATCAACCTCGGGCTCCCTGCGCTCTCCGTCGGCAACCTCACCTTCGGAGGAACCGGCAAGACCCCCTTCACGATCCACCTGGCCCGCCGCCTCCAGGCCATGGGGTGCAGACCCGCCGTGCTCCTCAGGGGGTACGGGCGGGCCACCGTCGGGGCCTACCTGGTGACACCCGACAGCCCTCCCGAGGCCGCGGGGGAGGAGGCGCTGCTTCTGGCCCGGAGTCTGCCGGGCGTGGCCGTGGCCGTGGCCGAACGGCGTGAGGAGGGCGCGGCACTCCTCGCTGACCGCGCCAACGTTCTCCTGTTGGACGACGCCTTCCAGCACGTGCGCGTTCGGCGCGAAGTCGATCTCCTCCTCGTGGACGCCTCCCGCCCTCGGGACCTCCACGCCCCACCGGTGGGGCGGCTGAGGGAGCCGCTGCGGGCGGCCAGGAGGGCGGATCTCGTGGTGGTGACTAGGGGAAACATCACAGAGTTGCCCGCGCCTCTGGCCTCCCGGCTGAAGGGAGTCCCCCGCGTAGGCGTTCGCTTCGACTGGGCCTCCGCACCCGAGCCCGCCTCCCCGTTCGGCTCTTGGGAGGCGTTAAGGGGCCTCCCCCTGGTAGCCTTCGCCGGGATCGGCACCCCGGGCGCCTTCTTCCAGCAGGCCCGGGAGGCCGGCCTGAGGCTCGAAGCGAGCCTGGCCTGGCCTGACCACGCGCGGCCTAACGCCTCCCGGCTCCAGCGCCTCCTCGACGAAGCCGTGCGGACGCAGGCACGCGCCGTCCTGACCACCGAGAAGGACCACGTGAAATGGGCGCCGCTCTGGTCGGGTCCCGCTCCCCTCCTCTTCCCGCGCCTGGAGGCGAGGGTGGAAGACCCGGACGGTCATCTGGATCGGATCTTGCGGAAGCTGGTCGGAGCGGAGCCATGACCGGTGGGGCCCGGGGGTACAGCGTGCAGGTCGCCCTCCCCATCCCCGTCCGCGGCACCTTCACCTATGCCATCCCGGCCGGCCAGCCCGTCCCCGGGCCCGGCTGCCGGGTGCGCGTCCCCTTCGCCAGGACCCACCACATCGGCATCGTGGTGGAGGATCCGGGGAGCACGCCGCCAGAGACGCTCCGCCCCCTGGAAGAGGTGCTGGACCGAAGCCCGCTCCTTCCGCCCGACATCCTGGCCCTGACCCGCTGGATCGCCGACTACTACCTGGTCTCCTGGGGTTCGGTTCTCCACTGCGCCTATCCCTCGGGGCTCAATCCCTCCGCCCGCTCGAGCTACGAATGGGTGTCCAGCGGCGGCCTGCCGGACGGACACGCCCTCGCGCCGCTGGCGGAGGCCCTCCGCGGCGGCCCTCGGAGCCTCGCGGCCCTGAAGGCGCTTCTCGGGCCCTCCGCGACGCTCTGGGTCCAGGAGGCGGTGCGCCAGGAGCTGGTGATCGAGCACACCCAGTGGACCGCCCGCCGCCG
Source organism: Acidobacteriota bacterium (assembly GCA_049967655.1). Taxonomy (GTDB): domain Bacteria; phylum Acidobacteriota; class UBA4820; order UBA4820; family DSQY01; genus DTPS01. The sequence continues at coordinate 20,041 of JBMFSH010000038.1, read as the reverse complement.
CTACGCGGGGCAGGACCGCGTGGCGCTCCTGATCTCTGCCGATGAGGCGAGGGCCATGGCTTCCGATCCGGGCCAGCCGAAATTCTTCGCCCGGGCCCTCTCGGCGCTCCTCGATTTCGAGCAGCGCGGCTTCCCCACCGTGTCCCAGGTGGCGCACGCCGCGAAGATCCCCCAGCACGTCCTCTCGGAGATGGCGGAGGCGGGTTGGGTGGAGCTCTTCGACCTCCTCACGGCGAGGCTTCCCGGCCACCCCTCACCCCACGTGCTCAACGGCGCCCAGGAAGAGGCGGTGGGCGCCGTGCGCGACTCCCTGCGCGAGGCCCGCCACCGAGCCTTTCTCCTGTTCGGCGTCACGGGATCGGGGAAGACCGAGGTCTACCTGAGGCTCATGGAGGAGGCCCTGGCCTCCGGTGGAACGGCGCTCTACCTCGTACCCGAGATCTCGCTGGCCTCGTTTCTGGCCCGGCGCCTGATCGAACGCTTCGGTAGCGCCGTGGCCATTCTCCACTCCTCCATGACCGAACACGAGAGGGTTCGGCAGTGGCTGCGCGTGGCCAGGGGCGGCGCCAAGGTGGTGATCGGCCCCCGCTCGGCCCTCTTCGCTCCCCTGCCCGGCCTCAGGCTCGTGGTGGTGGACGAGGAGCACGACGGAAGCTACAAGCAGCAGGACTTCCCCCGCTACCACGCAAGGGACATGGCGGTGATCCGGGCCATGCTGGCCGGAGTTCCCGTTGTCCTTGGCTCGGCGACCCCCTCCGTGGAGTCCTACTACAACGCCACCGAGGCCGGAAAATACAGCCTGCTCACCCTGCCCGAGCGGACCGGAACGGCGGTCCTGCCCCCGGTCCAGATCGTGGACATGCGGGAGGAGTTCCGCGCCACGGGCGCCAAGACGACCCTTTCCCGCGCCCTCTCCGGGGCGCTCCAGGAGGAGCTCGCCCAGGGCCGCCAGGCGGTCCTTTTGAGGAACCGGCTGGGATACGCCACCTTCGTCCTGTGCCGGCAGTGCGGACGGACCATCCAGTGCGAGGCCTGCGCCGTGGCCATGACCTTCCACCGCAAGGCCCTTTACCTCAAGTGCCACTACTGCGGCCGCCAGGCGCCGGTCCCGCAGCAGTGCCCCTTCTGCGGAGGGGAGATCCTCCAGTTTCTGGGCGAGGGCACGGAGAAGGTCGAGGAGGCCGTGGCCCAGGCCCTCCCCGGCGTGCGGGTGGCCCGCATGGACCGCGACGCGGTGAGGACCGTCCGTGCCTTCGACACCCTCTGGCGGGACTTCGAGGCCGGACGCATCTCCGTCATGGCGGGCACGCAGATGGTGGCCAAGGGCCACGACATCCCCAACGTCACGCTCGTGGGCATCCTCTCCGCCGATTTCCTGCTGGGGCTGCCCGACTTCCGGGCCGCCGAGCGCACCTTCCAGCTCATCACGCAGGCCGCCGGGCGCGCCGGCCGGGGCCGCCTTCCCGGCCGGGTGGTCCTCCAGTCCTTCCATCCGGAGCACTACGCCGTCCAGGCCGCCACCACCCACGACTTCGTGAGCTTCTACGATAAGGACATCCGGTACAGGAAAACGGTAGGTTACCCTCCCACCGCGGCCCTGGCGCGGATCGAGTTCCGCCACGCAGACCCCGCCAAGGTCGATAGCCTCTCCCGCCAGGCCGAGCGGCACCTACGCGCCTCCGCCGACCGCGAGGTCAGGCTCCTCGGCCCGGTGGACCCTCCCATTCCCCGCCTGGAGGGGCGCTACCGCAAACACATCCTGCTGAGGAGCCGGGAGCGCAGGCGCCTCCAGACCCTCCTCGCGGGCCTGCTGGACAGCCCCCTCGGCCCACACAGCGGACGCGACATGCTGGTGGAGGTGGATCCCTACGTCCTCATGTAGGGGCACCGGGCCGGTGCTGGCTCCTGGGGCTCCGAGGCCTCATACTTGAACAAGAAAAGGAGGCCTTCCATGCCGGATGAGAAGCAAGTCCCCGCCCAAAACCCCGAGGAGCTCAGGGAGAAGCTTCAGGCGCTTCACGACCAGCTCCAGCAGGCCAGGAACGTGGACGAGCCGACCCGGGAGCTGCTTCGCGAACTCATGCGGGATACCCGGGAGCTCCTCGAAAAACCGGGCGAGCCCCCCTTCCAGCGCGAGCAGTCACTCCGCGAGCGCCTGGAAGACTCCATGGCCCTGTTCGAGACCAGCCACCCCGACCTCGCCTGGGCCGTGGCCCAGGTCGTCGACACCCTCAGCGGCCTGGGGATCTGAACCTCACCGCCCGAAACTCACGGGACCGTCCCTCAGCCTTGTGAACGTACGCGAATGGCCGTTCCTTTCAGCGCGTGGTTAGCCTGGCGCTGTCTCAGAATCGGCGCACGAGGGCCAAGGTAGCCGAGGTTCCTCGGTAGGCACCGCTAAAGACACGGCTGTTGTCCACGTGGCTCACGCCCACCCGAAGCATCCAGTTGCGGTAGATGCCGAAGGTACCCTCGATCGAAGCGTCCATTCCGAAGCGGAAGTGGTTCATGGTGCTGTCTTTCAGGGCGCCCGGCGCGAGAACCAGGCCGATGCCGTCGTTATCGTCGATCTTCCAGTAACCAAAGAGGGTCAAGGCGTAGCGCTGATAGAGGTTGGGAGCGTAGTAGCCGTGCCCGGGATCCTCCTGGAAGCCGAACCACCAACCGCGCACGCCCATGTCCAGGTTGAAGTGGCCCGTCCGCAACACTTGGCGGCGGGGGGCGAGGGCAATGTCCCACAGCCGGTTGCCATCGGAGAAGGTATCGAAGCTGCCTTCGGCGTCGAGGTGGTAGAGAAGCCCCAAATCGGCGTGCAAATCGAGGCGGTTGATAGTCTGGCGGATGTCTTCAGAGAGCGCCCGCGGCGAGATCACGTAAAACCCATAGCCGCGCGTCAGCCTCAGCGCCACCGTATCAGTGGGCTGAAAGTCCGCGGCCACCTGATAGGTGGTCAGGGTGGGCCCGTTTTGTATGCTCGCTCCTCCCAGATTGAGATCCAAGGCGAAGGTGGGGGAGAAGCGATGGGTGAGTCCCACCCACGCACTCCGCTGCCAGGAATTCTCGTCCCCGTTGAGCTGTTCCAGACCCGAGCCGGCTTGGGCGGAAAGCCCGTCCCACCATCCCCCGACCTTCACGAAAGTAACGGGGCTCAGTGCCAGCTTCGCTTGCAGAGCATAGTACCAGAGAGAGAGATCATCCGAATCGTGGCTGTAGCCCGCATCAGCCTCGAGGGTGGAGCGCAGAGGCGTCGTCACGAAAAGGCGCACGCCCTTCGCGAGGGGGTCGTTCGGCTGCAAGGCTTGGACGGTCTGGAGGCCCTGGAGAGCCTCTTCGGGCTGACGTCCGTTGGCTAAGGCGATGGCCTTGGCGCAGGCAAGCTTGAAATCGGCAGGATGGGCGGCCAGACCGGGATCGGCTATGGCGAGGGCCTCCTTGGAACGATTGGCCAGGGCGAGAACGAGCGCCTTCTGATCCCGATAGGGCTGGTCGGCCCCGAAATCATGGCTATAGCGCTCCAACAGCGCCAGGGCCGCCGCGTAGTCGCCCCGCCACGTCTGCACAGATACGTACTCCATGAGCGCCTGGCGTTCGTGAGGGTAGCGCTTCAGATAGGCGGCATAATCGTGGGCCGAGCGGTCGAGCTCACCCTGGAAGCTTTCCAGCCGCGCCGAATCCCACTGGGCCTGGGCATCGGTAGGATTGAGCAGGAGCAAATGCCGGTTGAGCTCCAAGGCGTAGGCGTAGTCGTCGTTCCAGGTAGCCAGGCGGACGCCGGCGGAGAGGTAGCGAGGCTCATCGGGCTTGAGGGCAAGGGCCTTCCGCACGGAGGCCAGCGCTTCCCGCTTGTTTCCGCTCTCGGCGTAGGCCTGGGAGAGCTTGAAGAGGAGGGCGTCGTCGGTGGGGTTCAGAGCGACGGCGCGTTCTAACGCCTCGGCGGCCTGGGAGGGATGCTTTTCTTTCCCCTCGATCTCCGCGATGCGAACCCACAAATCGGCACGATTAGGATGCCCGGCCAACACCGACTCATAGACGGAGATGGCCGTGGACCAATGTCCCTCCATCTCCGCCTTGAGACCGGCCTGCGGTAGCTCCTCCTGGCCCAGCGCTGCCAGGGTCCAGAGAAGGACCATAAGGACCAACCAGGGTCTTCGCAGGATAATCATTTGCGCCACCCCCGGTGCCGAAGGATCCAGAGGTGCGAGGCGAAGATCAGCATGGTCACAAAATCCGACAGCAGACTGACGTAACGGATAGGCGTGATGAGAAGCCCCTTGCCCACGTAAGCCAAGCGGTGTTCCGACGCCACAACGGCGAGAATCGTAATGGAAATCAGCGTCTCCAAGAGAACCGTGAGGAGCAGTGGGTACCAGAGCCCCAGCCCGAGCATGATGATCAGGGCCGACGGGAACCCCACCTTCTCAATGGCGGACATGAGCAAAACCCATCCGATAGGCCGGCCGTAGCGTTTGGTGTACGGCTCCCCGAAAGACTGGCGGTAGGGCTCGGCGATCTTCCTCTTTTCCTGGAGCTCCTTGCTCTTTCGGGCATCCCTCCGATGCCTGAGACGCCTAAAAGCTTTGAAGGGGCTGAGCAACAAGTCGTTGAAGTAATAGCAGCTCTGGAAGAAGGAGGAGGACCATAGGTAGATCTGCCTCGGAAGGCGCTGCGCTTCGGGCTCCACCGACCGCGCCAACACGTCGCGGAGCTGGATGTTCCGGTAACCCCTGCTGGTCATGGCGAAACCGATGAAGATGTCCTCCGAGTTGGTCAGGTCGTCCCCCAGGATGGGCTCGTAAGTGTCGAAGATGTCCTTGACATAGCGGCGCCGGTAGGCCACGGCGCAGCCGACGGGGTTGACGATGGTTCCGAAGAAGACCATTTGACCAAGGTAGACGAAGCGCTGAAGGAAAGTGTAGAGTACGTCGCGGTAAGTGTCCGTGACAGCCTGTCGGAGGCGCGCGCTCCAACTCAAAGGTCCATTAACCGGTGCATCGGGGACCTTCTCCAGAAAGGCCTTCACCTTCTCCTCCTGGACCCACCGTTTCCGGTCCTTCTGGCGCAAGGGCAGAATGGTTCCGCACGCGCTCGCTATACCCACCGCTTGATAGAGCTCCTGGACGGTGCGTTCGATGTAGTTCTCCGATTCCAAGACCGTGTCGGCGTCTAGGATAAACTCCACGTCCGAATCGAATTCGCGGGCTTGGCGCTTGATCGTCGGCGTCTTGCCGATGGGCTGCTGCCGCTGGATGGCGATCAGCTCCAGTCCGTTCTGCTCGCAGAAGGCTTGGGCCAGCGACAGGGTGCGGTCCTTGCTACCGTCATCCACGAGAATCACGTGCCTGGGCCTGAGGGTCTGCTTCAATACCGAGGCCAGGCACAGAACGATGGTGCGCTCCTCGTTCAGGGCGGGGATGACCACGTCTACGCTGGCTTGCCGCCAGTCTTCGGCGGGCGTCGGCACCGTCTTGTCAGGGCCGCCCTTCGCCTGAGCCAATTCACGCTGGTTAACCGGCCGGCTCGCGCTTTAATTCCACCGGGGGGCCAGGTGGCCCCGAAGCGGGATCCGATGGCTAATTGGAGGGTGAGGAGGTCCCGGCGGGAGCCCACCTGAGGAGCAAAGCTGGCCGAACTCCGAGAGGACCCTGAGGAATCACCGCGGAAGATTACCGCCAGGACCGCCCCGCATCCTAGAGATGAAACCGCTAGGGTCGTCCTTTCCCGACCACAAGGACGCTGGCCCTGATGCGGTGGCGGAGCGCGTCGGCGGTGGAGCCGAAGAAGAGGTCGAGCAAGAAGCGGTGGCCGTGGGCACCCAGAACCACCAGGTCGGGGCCGAACTCCTCGATCATGGCCGCCAGCACGGGCACCGGCTTGCCCCTGCCGAGCTTCGTCGCGACGTTGAAGCCCTTCGCTCTCAGCGCCTCGGCGTAGCCCTCCAGGCGCGCGGCGTCCTGCTGGCTCTCCTCGTCCGCCGAGTCCTTTCCCAGGAAACGAGCGCCGGCGCTCTCGACGACGTGCATGAGCGCCAGCTCTGGACGACCGTCGCCGGCCATCTTTAGGGTCTCCTTCAGGATCGCTCCGTCCCGGCCCGAGAAGTCCAGGGCAACCGCGATCTTCTTGTACGGACTGGCGGCCATCTCCAGGTCCAGCCCCTCCGAGGGAGCGTGCACTCCCAGCCGCGGGGCCGCTGGCGCGCGCCGTGCCAGACCCCCTAACCAGGGCTTAATCGTAACGTACAGCAAAAGACCGCCGACGGCCAGGTTGAGCGGGACGGCCACCAGAAGGATCCAGAAAGCCCGGTCTCCCGCGGCGTGGGTCCACTCCGCGAGCCAGTCGGATACCAGCTTGGCGTTCAGAACGACCACGACGGAGGCGGTGATCCACGCCAGGACCTTCGTAGGCCGGCCGATGGCTAGCTCGCCCATCTGCTTCCTGTCGGAGACGAAGTGCACGAGCGGGATGATGGCGAAGGGGAGCTGAAGGGAAAGGACGACCTGAGAAAGGACCAGGAGGGGGCCCGTGCCCCGCTCGCCGAAGTAGATGAGCGTCAGGACCGCGGGGACGATGGCCAGCAGTCGAGTGATGAGGCGCCGCAGCCAGGGCGCGATGCGGATGTTGAGAAAACCCTCCATCACGATCTGGCCCGCCAGGGTGCCCGTGATGGTGGAGCTCTGGCCGGAGGCCAGAAGGGCCACCGCAAAGGCGACGGGTGCTACCGCCATGCCGAGGATGGGTTCCAGCAAGCGGTAGGCGTCCCGGATCTCCGCCACCTCCCGGTGCCCCGAGCGGTAGAAGACGGCCGCCGCCATGATGAGGATGGCGGCGTTCACGAAGAAAGCCATATTCAGAGCCACCGCGGAATCCAGCGTATTGAGCTTGATGGCCTGCCACTTCTCCTTCAGGGTGTCCCCGATGGTCCTGCTCTGGACCAGGGAGCTGTGGAGGTAGAGGTTGTGGGGCATGACCGTTGCCCCCAGCATGCCGATGGCGACGAAGAGGGCCGCCTTGTCGGGCAGGATCGGGAAGAATCCCATTGCCACGCCGCCCCACTCGGGCTTGGCCAGCAGGATCTCGACGAGAAAGCCGGTGCCGACAACCGTGATGAGGCCGAGGATCAAGGCCTCCATCTTCCGGATCCCAAGGTGGCTCAGGAAGAGGAGCGCGAAGGTGTCGGCCCCCGTGATCAGCACGCCCCACACCATGGGCAGACCGAAGAGGAGCTGCAGGGCGATGGCCGAGCCGATGACCTCCGCCAGGTCGCAGGCGGTGATGGCTATTTCACAGAGCACGTACAGGGCCGCGTTCACGGGACGCGAATACTCCCTTCGGCAGGCCTGGGCCAGGTCCAGGCCGCGCACCACGCCGAGCCGTGCCGCCAGGGCTTGCAACAGCACGGCCATGAGGTTGGACATCAGGAGCACCCAGATCAGGGCATAGTTGTAGTGGGCCCCGGCGGCCAGGTCCGTGGCCCAGTTCCCGGGGTCCATGTAGCCCACGCTGACGAGGTAGGCCGGCCCGGCCACGGCGAAGATGCGGCGCAGCAGGTTGCCGGTCCACGGCACGCGGACGCTGCCGTGCACCTCGGAGAGGGATTTCCGCGTCTCGGGTACTTCTCCACCGGCCATGCCTACTCCTGCGTCTTCATGCCGAGCCTTCACCCTTATCACTCATCACGGCATCAACGGCCCGGAGCCTCTCCCCATTCCCCGCCGGCCATTCACGGCGGGCTGCCGGCAGTATGGGTAGGTTAGTTCATTCCAGGAACGAACCCAAGGGCGTGGAAGGGTGGAGGGTGGAGGGTGGAGCGCCGAATGCTGGGGGGGGTAGGCTGGCGCGGCGGCCCATCCGCCTCTCCCCGTTCCGATGGTCCCTCTTCCTTCCCAGGCGGGGCACCTTGCTTGACAAGCTCCCGCCCCTTGCGGTAGCCTTCCCGCGTTGGAGGCCCAGAGGCCATGATGCCCTTCGGTTCAGCCCCGATCACGAACTCCATCCTCGGCTGGTGGTGGTGCGTCGGCGCAACCGGAGGGCGCGAGGCGGCTCCGTAGCCTCATCGTACCAAGCGAACGCGTACGAAGCCCTCCGGAAGCGGAGGGCTTTTTTGTTGGCCGAAGAGAATTGGAGGATCCCATGGCGCACGCAGACACGACGACCGGAACAGGAAGACCCAACCAGGCCTCGGGAGAGGACCGCGTCCTCCTCCCCACCCGCGAGATCCCGACCCACTGGTACAACGTCCTGGCGGACCTTCCCTTCGAGCTGGCCCCGCCCATCAGCCCCGCCACGGGCCTGCCCGTGACCTTCGACGAGATGGCGCGGATCTTCCCGCCCCAGCTCATCGAGCAGGAAATGGGGCACGACCGGCTCGTTCCCATCCCCGAGCCGGTGCTCGATGTGCTGGCCATGTGGCGCCCCACTCCCATGATCCGGGCGCGCAGGCTGGAGAAGGCCCTGGGCACTCCGGCCCGCATCTACTTCAAACACGAGGGGGTCTCGCCCGCGGGAAGCCACAAGCCCAACACGGCGGTTCCGCAGGCCTACTACAACAAGATCTCGGGCATCCAGCGCCTGACCACCGAGACCGGGGCCGGTCAGTGGGGCAGCGCCCTGGCCTTCGCCTCGCGCCTCTTCGACCTCCAGTGCCGCGTCTACATGGTGCGGGTGAGCTTCGACCAGAAGCCCTACCGCAAGACCTTCATGCGCCTCTACGGCGCCGAGGTCCTGGCAAGCCCGTCGCCGCTCACGGCCTCGGGGCGGGCCATCCTCGCCGAACATCCCGACTCTCCCGGCAGCCTGGGCATCGCCATCAGCGAGGCGGTGGAGGAGGCGGCGGGCCGGGAGGACACCCACTACTCGCTCGGCAGCGTGCTGAACCACGTCCTGCTCCACCAGACGGTCATCGGACAGGAGGCGCAAAAACAGATGGCCCTGGTGGAGGACTACCCGGACTACGTCTACGGCTGTCACGGCGGCGGCTCCAATTTCGGGGGGTTGGCCCTCCCCTTCGTGGGGGAGGCCTTGAAGGGGCGGCCCGTGACCGCCGTTGCCGTGGAACCCGAAAGCTGCCCCACCCTCACGAAGGGGCGCATGGCCTACGACTTCGGCGATACGGCGGGCCTCACGCCCATCCTCCGCATGTACACCCTCGGCCACGGGTTCGTCCCCCCCGCCGTGCATGCCGGGGGGCTGCGCTACCACGGAGCCTCGCCCATCGTCAGCGCGCTCGTGGAGAGGGGCCTCATGAAGGCGGAGACGGTGCCGCAGCGGGAGGTGTTCGAGAGCGCCATGCTGTTCACCAGGACCGAGGGCATCATCCCCGCGCCGGAATCGGGCCACGCCGTGGCGGCGGTGGTGAAGAAGGCGCTCCAATTGAAGGAGGAGGGGCGCACCGCCGCGATCCTGTTCTCCCTCAGCGGCCACGGCCTCCTGGATCTGTCGGCCTACGAGGCCTTCATCGACGGCAAGATCAACAACGGGGGCTACCCGGAAGCGGCCATCGAGGAGGCGCTCTCGCACCTGCCCTCGGTGGCGAGCTGATCCGGAGGTGATGCGAGGAGCCCGGAGGAGGGAGAGGGGTCGGCGGCCTTATTCTGCCCCGCCCCTTCCCTCGTCATCCGTTCTTCCGGGTTCTCCGCTCGCCGTCTCGAAGTACCCCTCTACGGCGTAGAGCACGGCCTGATCGAAGAAACCCACGATCTGCCTGTAGAGGTTCAAGGCCTGGTAGAGGTTAACGGTGGAATCGAAGATCCCCTGCTCGATGACGTATTGCCACAGCACCGTGCGGGCGAGCTGCACGGCCCTGATCACCTCGGCCAGCGGCAGCCCCCTCTCCCTCCGGCGCCTTCCCGTGGCCCGGAAGTGCTCGGCGATGACTTGGTGCCTCGGCTGGTCCAGATAGGTGCCGATTTCCTGGTAGGCGTCGCGGACGTGGTCCAGCAGGAGGGGTGCCGGCTCTCGCGCGTAATCCTCCATCCCCGCCTCCTTGCGGAGGCGCTCCAGCCAGCGCGCGGCCAGCTTGTCGGCATTGCGCTCCACAACTCCGATAACGGTGTTCATATCCACGGCCGGTCTCCCGGACCCCTCTCAGCCGACCCTCTCTCGGAGCCGGCGGATCAATTCGCCCTCATTGGGAAAGTGCCCCGATGCCTTTTTGGAGTGAACCAGGACTCCGTCTATCGTTACCTCGAAAACGCCTCCCGAGGAGCGGATGAGCCGGGGCTCCGCGCCGAACTCCGCCTTGATCTTGGCCGCCAGACCGGCGGCCTTCGGCTCGTAGTTTCAGACGCCGCAGTATTCGATTTCCACTCGCATGATGCCTCCCACGGCCGCCGTCTCCCTGCTGGCTTACCCTCGGTCAGACATTCTGCTGGCCCGTTCCCTGACCTCCACCCTTCACCCTCCACCCTCCACTTCCCAGGGGCCCATCCCACGTGGCCATTAGATAAGGTGGCGCTCCCTGGCCTCCTTTTCCAGCATCTCCCTGAAGGCGGGGTCCGCGATGGCGATGAGGGCCTTGGCGCGCTCGTTCAGGTTCTTCCCCCAGAGGTTGGCCGCTCCGTGCTCCGTGACCACGGTGTGGACGTCGGCCCGCGTGGTGACCACGCCCGACCCCTCCTTGAGCTTGGGCACGATGCGCGACACGGTGCCCTGCTTGGCAGTAGAGGGAAGGGCGATGATGGGTTTGCCCCCCTTGCTGGCGGCGGCGCCGCGGATGAAATCCAGCTGCCCCCCGAAGCCGCTGTAGATGTAGGTGCCGATGGAGTCCGAGCAGACCTGGCCCGTCAGGTCCACCTCCAGGGCCGAGTTGATGGCCACCATGTTGTCGTTCTGGGCGATGATGAAGGGATCGTTGGTGTGGTCCACGGGGTGGACCTCGAAGAGCGGGTTGTCGTGGACGAAGTCGTAGAGCTTCCGCGTACCCAGGATGAAGGTGGCCACCACCTTGCCCGGGTGCAGGGTCTTCTTGTTCCCGGTGATGATCCCTTGCTCCATGGCCCGCACCAGCCCGTCCGAGATCATCTCCGTATGGATTCCCAGGTCGCGCTTGCCCTCCAGGAGCGTGAGCACGGCATCGGGGATGCCGCCGATGCCCATCTGGAGGGTCGCGCCATCGGGGATCATCTCGGCGATGAGGGCGCCGATCTTCCGCTCCACCTCCGTGGCCTCCTTCCCGCGGAGCTCCAGCAGGGGAAAGCTGTGCTCCACGATGTGGGCGGCCTTCGAGACGTGGAGGAAGGAGTCCCCGAGCGTCCTGGGCATCTGGTCGTTCACCTGGACGATGACGGTCTTGGCCACCTCCACAGCAGCCTTCTGGGCCATTACCTCCAGCCCCAGGCTCATGAAGCCGTGCTCGTCGGGAGGCGAACACTGGATCATGGCCACGTCAACCCGGCAGGCCCCGGTGCGGATGGCCTTGGGGATCATGTGCAGGTGGATGGGCACGTAGGCGGAGCGCCCGTCGTTCACCGAAGGTCGGTCCGCCGGTCCAACGAAGAGGGAGTTGTGGTGAAAGGCCTTCTCCATGCCCGGCTTGGAGAGGGGGTCCTCGCCCATGAGGAGCACGTGGGAGAGGGTGACGTTTTCCAGCTCCCCGGCCCGGCGGGCCAGGGCCTCCATGAGGAAGAAGGGCGCCGCGGCGTTGCCGCTCAGCCACACCCAGTCGTTCGACTTGATGCGCGACACGGCCTCATCGGCCGAACAGAGCTTCGCCCTGTATCCGTCGATCCAAGCCATGGCTCAGCCCTCCCCCAGCAGTTGCTTCAGGTCGGCGGGACTGCTCGTGACGTGGCGGCTCACCGCGTTGCCTTCGTAGACGTAACAGCCGCGGCGCAGGTCGGCCCAGGTCCGGAGCGCCTCCTTGACTCCCTTCTCCTGCATGCTCTTGAGGAAGGGCAGCAGGGCGTAAGTCAAGGCGTAGGTGGAGGTCCTCGCCACGTAGGAGGGGCAGTTGGGCACGGCGAAGTGGAGGACCCCCTCGCGCACGAAGACGCCGCCGGCCGGACCCTGCATGCGCGTGGTCTCCACGCAGCCCCCCTGGTCGAAGGAGAAGTCGATGATCACGCTGCCCGGCCGCATGCGCTGGACCATCTCGCGGGTCACGATGATGGGGGCGATCTCGCCCGGCACGAGAACCGCCCCCACCAGGACCTCGGCGAAGGCGGAGAACTTCTCCACGTTCTCGGTCGTGGCGTGAGCCGTCACCACCCGCCCCTCGAAGGCGCGGTCGACGGCCTCCAGCTTGATCTGCGAAATATCCAAGACGTAAACGGAGCACCCCAGCCCCAGGAAGGAGCGCGCCGCGTGGTAGCCCAGCACTCCGGCTCCCACGATCACCACGTCCGCCGGAGGAATGCCCGGGGCTCCACCCAGCAGGATGCCCATGCCGCCGGCCCCGGTCTCCAGAAGCCTGCCGGCGATCTGGGGGGCCATCTTGCCCGCGATCTCGGAGGAGATCTTGAGGACGGGCAGCGTCCCATCACCCTCCTGGATGATTTCGTATCCGATGGCCGTCACGCCGCGCTCCGCGAGCTTCGCCGTGTAGGCGTCGCCGGCCAGGGCCAAATGGAGGAAGGCCATGATGCCGGAGCCCGAAGACATGAGCTCCAGGTCCTCCATCGTGGGCCTCCCGATCTTCACCACCATGTCTGAGCGGCCGAAGACCTCCTCCCGGGAGTAGACCACTTGGGCCCCCACCCTTCGGTAGGCCTCGTCCAGAAAGCCCGCCGCCACTCCCGCGCCGCTCTCGATGTACAGCTCGGCCCCCATGGCCACCAGATCCCGGCAGCCGGCGGGCGAAAGCCCCACCCGGCGTTCGTCACAGTTCGGCTGAATCGCGCATTCCTTGGGAACACCGAAACGCATGGCTCACCCCCTCGGCAAGGCCCATTTTTCCCTTCCCGGCACCGTGATCGCGAGTTGCCGGGCTCCATCTGGAGAGCATGGTCACTCTGAAGGTCCCCAGCCCCTCCGCCGCGATGCTCAGGGGACATGCCTCGAAGACCTTCGCTGCAAAGGTCCCCCTTTTCTGTGTTTAGTGTAGCATTCGGCAACGAAGCGCCGCAATGCCCATCCCCCCCGGCGACCGGCCGAATGGGCCGGTGAATGTCCGGGTCCCTACGCGGCCCGCCCGACCTCATGAACGGCGCCGGAGCACGGCCGAGCAGTGCCGATGGCGTTGAGGAGGGGCGGACCTCCCATGGGGACCAGCCTCCTGAAGGCCCATCCTCATTGACCCGCGGTGACCGAGAAGGGATCCTGCACCTTCAGGTGAGGGCTTTCCCTGGGCCAGGGCCCCTTGACACCCCCCGACTCGGACATTACTCTCATGGCCAGGGGGAACCGCTTCGAGGGTCACTGGAACGTTTCACTGCGCCGAGGGTCCAGCCGACCCTGTCCTTTCGCAGCGCGTTGGTGTAGGCTGAGTACGTTCTGTTCGATCATTTGGGAGTTGGTGGACGGATTCCAGGAGGTGCCAATGGAAAAAGCGAGGAGTATGAAATGGTTGCTGGCGGCGGCGGCGCTCGGCCTCACCACGGGCCTGTGGGCCTCGGGCACGCTGCTGGAGGAGCAGGGAGCATTGGCCGCAGCCCAGGGGACTGCTTTCACCGCTCAGGCCAACGACCCCAGCGCCCTCTACTTCAATCTGGGCGGCCTAGCCTTCCAGCCCACGAGCGTGATGGTGGGCGGCATGGTCTATCACAACCACGGCCAGTGGAGCGGGCCGAACGGCATCGGCAGCTCCGACCCGGCCACCAAGAACTACGGCGATGGATACTTCTACCTGGCGTACAAGATTCCAAACCAGCCCGTGACCTTGGGCTTCGGCGTTAACGCCCCGCACGCCGTCGCCACCGAGTGGACCTCCAACTGGCCGGGTGCCGCACTGGCAGAGCGGACTCTGGACAAGGCCGTCTACTACACGGCCGCGCTCTCCTTCCAATTGAGCCCAAAGTGGGGCCTGGGGTTCAGCGTGAGCAACGTGCGCTCCGAGCTCTACCAGCGGACGCGCCTCTTCTTCCCGGCCATCCCCATCAACAAGCCTCCCTACACCTACACGCCCGCTCCCGGCATGGCCGTGGCCAACCTCGATGATTACAACGGCAAGTCTTGGGGCGTAGGCCTCCTGGGCAAGCTCAACGACCACTGGCAGGTGGGCTTCCAGTTTCACAGCAAGGTGCTGCGGAGCGAGACGGGCCCCGTGACCTTCTACCGAATCCCTACGAAGTTCCAAAGCCTCTTTCCAGCCTACGCCGAGGCGAGCCTCCAGCTCCCCCTTCCCAATTCCTACCGCGCCGGTGTGGTGTACCTCGCCCCCAAGTGGAGCCTTGAATTCGACGCCGGATGGGTCCAGTGGGACATCCGCAACAAGACAGCCCTCTTCTTCAACCCGCCCTACGGCAAGGCCCAGAACCAGGTCCAGCCCGACAACTGGAAAAACGCCTGGAAGTTCATGCTGGGCTACCAATACAAGCTCACCGACCGTTGGCTCCTCAATGCCGGTGCGTTTTACGATGCCAGCGCCATCCCCTCTCAGTTCGTCAATCCCAAGCTGCCCGACAGCAACCGAATCGGTGTATCGGGCGGCGTCTCTTACCATCGCGGGCCCTGGGCCGTCGACTCTTTCCTGATGTACGTGAGCCTCCACAACCAGAACGTGCCTCTGACCACCCCCTACGTCCCTGGCAGCTACCACGACATGTACGTCGGCATCGGCGGCTTCAGCGTCACCTACAAGTTCTAAGGAGGAGCCTGACATGAGCCTTCGCAGAGTTCTTGGGATCATCGCGGCGGGCCTCCTGATCGCGGGGTCCGTCTTCGCCCAGGGCACCGCGCCCGACTTCAGCCGCATCGTCGCCCTCGGCGACAGCCTTACGGCGGGGTACTACAACGGCTCCCTCAACCAGTATGGTCAAGACGTCGGGTGGGCCGCGCGGTTCGCCCAGCAGGCGGGCCATCCCATGACCCTTCCCCTCATCTCCTACCCCGGCATGCCACCTGCCCTGAAACTCAAGGGCTTTGACGCCCTGACGGGCTTCCCCATGGTAGGAGAGGTGTCGACTCAGATGGGCACGCTCCTGAATCCCACGAGCCAGCCCACCGACCTGGCGGTACCCGGGCAAACCTCCGTGGACTGCCTTACGAAGGTGCCCCAGATCCCCCCCTCCAGCATCACCGACATCATCCTCGGCTTCCCCTCGGTCTATCTCCAGGGCCAGACGCCCAAGAGTCAGGTGGGCCTTGCGGCAACTCTCCAGCCCACCTTCGTGCTGCTCTGGATCGGCGCCAACGACGTGCTGGGCGGAGCCCTCACGGGCAATCCGAACTACACCGTGCCGCCCTCCGTCTTCGCGCAGGTCTTTCCCGCCATCGTGGGCTCCATGGCGCAAACGGGCGCCAAGATGCTCATCTTCAACATCCCAGACGTGACCGTGGTGCCGGCCCTCACGAAGGGTTCGGCCCTGGCCGCCATGGGCATCCCGCTGGCCCCCCTCGGCATCGGCCCCAAGGATTACGTCACTCCTTACAGCCACCAACACATTCACGCTATTCTGGCTGGCACAGCACCTGGCCCCCTGGGTCCCGGCGAGGTCCTCTACGCCTCCGATGTGCCCAAGCTCCAGGCCATTGTGGACGCGGACAACGCCGTCATCGCCCAAACGGCGGCGCATTTCGGCTTCCCCGTCTTCGACTTCCACGCCTTCCTGAACAAGGCCAAGAAGCACGGTTACAAGCTTCCTGACGGAACGAAGCTGACCACCGCCTACCTGGGCGGCCTCTTCGGCCTGGACGGCGTCCACCCGACCGCCACCGGCTACGCCATCCTGGCCAACGAGGCGATCAAGACCGTGAACGCCTTCTACCACACGAGCATCAAACCGGTGAACCTAACCAAGGTGAACCTGTCCGATTCTCTCGGCTTCCCTTCGGCGAAGCCCGTGCTGCCCTTGGGTGCTCCCACCGGCAGCCTGGCCCCCATCGTGGACCACTGGATGAAGCGCTAGTCCCCGAGAGTGGTGCAGCTCTTCGGAGGGCGGGCCTTGCGGCCCGCCCTTTCCGTCTTTGGGGTCCGGAAACTGTTACCTGCACTCCGACCGGGTTACAATCGGTGGCCGGGGTTG
Source organism: Acidobacteriota bacterium (assembly GCA_049967655.1). Classification (GTDB taxonomy): domain Bacteria; phylum Acidobacteriota; class UBA4820; order UBA4820; family DSQY01; genus DTPS01. Next base: position 3,926 of record JBMFSH010000038.1, on the reverse strand, counting down.
CGGAGTCAGGAGCGGCGCTGCGCAAGGAGGCGAGCAGATGGACAACAAAAAAATAGCACTGGTGACGGGAGCCACCTCGGGCATCGGCGAGGCCATCGCCCGCCGGCTCGCCCAGGAACGCCACACGGTGGTGCTGACCGGCCGCAACGCCAAGCGGCTCCAGACTATGGAGCGCGAGATGGCCAAGCGCGGCCAGCGCGTGGTGGCCATCGCCGGCGACCTCACGCGCGAGCAGGAGGCCCAGAAGGTAGTGGCCGAGGCGCTCAGGACCTTCGGCGCCGTGGACGTGCTCGTCCACTCCGCGGGCATCTTCCGCGTCACGCGACTGGAGGACTCCTCCACCGAGGAGTTCCGCTCGGTGATGGACACCAACCTCACCTCCCTCTTCTTCCTGAGCCGCGCCCTGCTCCCCCACTTCACCAAGCAGGGGGGAGGCCACATCGTGGCCGTCTCCAGCGTGGCGGCCCGCAAAGGCTTCCCTGGCGAGACGGCCTACTGCGCCAGCAAGTGGGGCCTCATGGGGTTTCTGGCCGCGCTGCGCGAGGAGGTGCGCGAGCGGGGCATCCGCGTCACCGCCCTGCTGCCCGGGCCCACGGCCACGCACGCCTGGGAGCCCCTCCGGGGCAAGGCGGCCCTTCCCCTGGACAAGATGATGTCGGCCGAGATGGTGGCCGAGGCGGCCCTGGCCGCCATCGACCAGCCCGCCATCGCCTGCGTCGAGGAGATCCTCATCGCTCCCACCCGCGACCCCTTCGGGGGACGCGCCAAGGACTAAGCGCACCGGACCCCATCCGGCAGAGGCGAGGGGGGAACCCACTCGTAGCCGCACTGGAGTGGCGCTTTCCTTCCGGGCTCGCGCCTGTGCCCTTGCATTCTCGGGCGGCAGGGCCTAGGCTGGAGGCGTTCCAAGCTCCGGGGGGTGCCGTTTGTAATCGGGGGTGTTTGTAGGAGAGGTGGCCATGGCCGACGCTCAGGTGGTGGTGAACAGTGAGGATGCGGCTTCTCAGGAGGCCCAGCTCCTCATCGCCGAGTTCACGCAGGAGCTCAAGAACCGGTACGGGGATGAGGGACCCAAGCCCTGGTCCGCCGAGGCGGCGCGCCAGGCCCGCAGCGCTTTCCTGGTGGCCAGGCTGGACGGGAAGGCCGTGGGCACCATCGCCCTCGGCCCCTTCGAGGGAGACGAGGCGGGCGTGGCCGAGGCCGGCCACCTCTACGTGCGCCCCGAAGCCAGGGGCCGCAAGCTCTCTTACGAACTCCTCCGCAAGGCCGAGGAGAAGGCGGCGGCGCTGGGCTATCACACCGTGCGGCTCGTGACGGGGCTTCGGGAGCCCGAAGCCATCCACCTCTTTGTGAAGTGCAGCTACAACCGGATCCCCCGCTACGGCAAGTACGCCCAGCGGCCCCTCAGCGCCTGCTTCGAGAAAAAGCTGGGCTGACCGAGGCCAAAAGCCCTCTGCGGTAAACCAAACACACTCTGCGGAAAGCCAATCGCGGCTTGCGGAGAGCCCATCCGTTAATCCTTTTGCCCTTCCGCGCTGTCCATGGCTTCCTGCGACTGCTCCGCAGGGGAGCGTCACGGGGCGTTCGAGGGAAGGAGAGCGAGCATGAATCGAAAAGTCATTGTAGCGACGGCGGTGGTGGGCTGGCTTCTGTGCGGGCTCGGCGCGTGGGCCCAGTGGGGCGGCGGCATGGGCGGCCGCGGCGGCCGCGGCGGGCCTCGCCTGATGTACGACACGGACACGGTGCAGACCGTGACGGGAACGGTCCAGACCATCGAGAAGCGGCAGTTCAGAGACCGCAGCTTCGTCGTGCTGGAGCTGAAGACGGCGGAAGGGACCCTGCTCGTCCACCTCGGGCCCTCCGCCTACCTGGACCAACAGACCGTCAAGCTGACCCCTGGGGACGAGGTCAGCATCAAGGGATCGAAGATGGCCATGCAGGGCCGGGAGATGATGGTCGCAGCGCAGGTGACCAAGGGCGGAGCGGTCTTGAAGCTGCGGGACCCGGCCACCGGCGTCCCCCTCTGGCCCAGGCAGGGCCCGCCGCGGTAGGCGCTCCTCCTCTGCGACAGAGCAAAGTGGAGGTTCCCGGGCCGGCCTCTCCCCGCGAACCGAGGTGCTCCCGGTGGAAGGTCGGCCTGGGCGCTGCCCAGCAGCGCTGACGCGCCGCGGCTGCACCATCGGCGTTGGCTCCCCGCGAGATTGATGGGGCGCGCGGGGAATACATGGCCCCCATGGCATTGTTGCTCATTATGATGCGCCACCCACCGAGCTTCACCATTTCAACGAGGGAGCGCGAGGGAATGGTCAGGAGATAATCATGGTGTATTCCGATAGTTCAGCCTCCTCGCAGGCCCAAGGGGGCCGCTCGGCCAAGCCCGAGTGGTTCAGGGCCATGTCCCGCTACGAGCTGCCGAGCCTGAGAAGAGCGCTCTGGCAGATGCTCGACACCTTCGTGCCCTACCTTGCCCTGTGGGCAGTGATGGTCCTGCTCGTCCGGCGGGGGGCCCCCTACGGGATCGTCCTGCTGCTGTCCCTGGTGGCGGCGGGCCTGCAGGTGCGCATCTTCATCATTTTCCACGACTGCTGTCACGGCTCCTTCTTTCGGTCCCGGCGGGCCAATTCCGTCCTGGGCACCGTGGCCGGAGTGCTGACCTTCACTCCCTTCAAGGATTGGCGGCTAGCCCACAACGCCCACCACGCCACCGCGGGCGATCTGGACCGCCGCGGCGTCGGCGACGTGACCACGATGACGGTGGAGGAGTACCGATCGGCTCCGCTGCTGAGGCGGCTGCGCTACCGAGCCTACCGGCACCCCCTGGTCATGTTCGTGCTGGGACCGGTTTGGGTGTTTCTCATCTCGTTCCGCTTCTTTCCCAAAGGCGCGAAGCGGCCCGAGCGCACCAGCGTTCTGCTCACGAACCTACTCCTCGTGGCCATCGCGGGCGCGGCCACCTGGACCATCGGACTGAGGACCTACCTCCTCATCCAGATGCCCATCCTCCTCATGGGCGGCGCGGGGGGCATCTGGCTCTTCTACGTCCAGCACCAGTTCGAGAAGAACTACTGGGCCCGCCATGAGGCCTGGGACCCACTGCAGGCGGCGCTACAGGGAAGCTCCTTCTACAAGCTGCCCAAGGTCCTCCAGTGGTTCAGCGGGAACATCGGCCTGCACCACGTCCACCACATCCGGCCGCGCATTCCGAACTACAACCTCCAGCGGTGCCTCGACGCATTCCCCGCGCTGCAGGGCGTCGAGCCGCTGACGCTGTGGCGGAGCTTGGAATCCCTGCGGCTTCACCTCTGGGACGAGGCCAGCCAGAGGATGGTGGGATTCTGCGATCTGAAGAGGGTTCCGCCGCCGCAGCTCGGAGCCGGCGGCTGAGGCACCGCAAGCCGCGCGTGCCATAGACCACGAATTGGTCCGGAACTAAGGGGATCCCCTCGCCTTCTGGAGGTCTCCGGCACTGAAGTAGGGGGCCATGAGGTAGGCCTCCATGCCGGGGGTCTTCTGGAAGACCCTGGCGATGTGCCATGTCTCGCTGCAGCGCAGGACGTTCCAGATGAAGCGCCCGAGGGCCTCGCTTCCCTCGACCCTCTGGTCGCTGATCCCGCAGTGGTGGCCCAGGCCGGCGGCGAGATCTTCGATGAGGTCGTGGCAGATGATGGCCTCCCTGGAATCCGGCGGCGGGGCAAGGCGCCGCTTGAGAACCACCGCCTCACACAGGGCGTGGATGAGATGCTCGGCGGCCTGGTCCAGCGCGTATCCCATGGTCCCGCTCCCCTGCCTAGCATCCTAGCACACCCAAATTCCGCGATAGAAACGCGGGTGCCTCCGGTTACCGCTCGGGTTCACGGGGGAAAGGCGTTGTCTCCTGGACGGGGAGGGCCATGGCCTTGCCGCCCCGAACCGCGAGCGAAGCCCGA